>JAYNVD010000054.1:0-7959 GCA_038100275.1 Ilumatobacteraceae bacterium | reverse complement strand
TGCTGTGGGTGGGTTGGCGCCCCCCCCCGGGTCCTGTTCAACAAACATATCATCCCGTGTGGTGGGGGGGGGCGGGGCGGTGGCCCCCCCCAACCCTCCTCGTTTCAGTATCCGTTTTCGTTGTTAAATAAAAAAGGGGGGGCTGGCAGCGTGTCTGAAGCATCAACGTCATCTGCCATTCGCTACGGAACCACGAAGCCCCCGCTCTGGCGCAATGCCGCCGTTCTTAAGTGGTTCGCACAGCTCGCAGTACTCATCGGAGTGCTCGCTGTATTTTGGTTCTTGATTGCGGAGGCTCGAACAAACCTCGCGGCGAAAAGCATTCCAGTCGGGTATGACTGGCTCGACAATCCAGCGAATTTCCAACTCGGCGAAGGTATCCAAACTGTTGACACGCCAGAACGTGCATTGACGATGAGTCGAGCACTGTGGGTTGGGATGGTCAACACCCTCCGAATTGCCGCTCTCGGAATCATCTTCTCAACGATTCTCGGTGTTCTCGTCGGAATTTCTCGCTTGTCAAAAAACTTTGTCGCTCAGCGCTTTTCGTCGGCCTATGTCGAGGGGCTTCGTAACATCCCGGTTCTCGTTCAGATCATCCTCTGGCTTGCGATCCTCGGCTCGCTTGGCAAGCTGACCCCCGAGACCGGACCAATACCAGGGTGGGTCATCGTCTCCCAAAAAGGAATCTCGTTGCCGCGTGTGTTCCTTGCCGACGGTTTTTATCAGTTTGCGGCGCTCATGCTGGTGTTTATGGGTGGCATCGTTGTGATGCGTCGACAGCTGAAAAAGCGGCAGGATCGAGATGGCGGTGATCAACGTATTGGGCTCTGGACGTTCGTAACGTTCGTCATTTCCGCTGTCGTTGCATGGGTCATCAACCCCGTCATGGCATTTCTCGGACCAGTCTTTGGTGCCGTCGAGGATGCGTGGGGAGCTGTTCCTCAGGCGGCTATGCAGATACTGCTTTCCGTGGCCGCAGTGGTAGCAGTGGTCGCCTGGATCCGAAAGTTCCTTGACTCGAAACGAAGTCCAGCCGGGCTGGCAAAACTCACTGATGATGACTGGTTCAGGATGATCTTCTCGGGATTCATCGGGCTGGTTGCCGTTTTCGTCGTGGTGAAGGGATGGCCTGGTCTCTCGAGCTGGATTATTAACTCGGGCAGTGACTTTTGGGGAGTGCTCTCTGACAAATATGGAGATGGGCGTGGAGCAAAGCCGTTTGACGCGATGCGACCAACGCTCACCGAGGGACGATTTGTCAACTTCGGCGACACTGGCCTCACACTGACTGTCTTCTACGCGTCAATTTTCCTTGGATTGGTCTTTTACACCTCGGCGTTTATTGCTGAAGTCGTTCGAGGTGGAATTCTTGCAGTGCCATCAGGCCAATCCGAGGCTGCCGCTGCACTTGGGCTCTCCCGAGCGCAAGCGTTGCGAAAAGTGGTGCTCCCGCAGGCATTCCGAGTAATCATGCCGCCCCTTGGTAACCAATACCTCAACATTACGAAGAACACTTCTCTCGGTATCGCAGTGGGTTTCTCAGAAATCGTGCAGGTCGGCCAAACCGTCTACAACAAGAATTCTCAAACGTTGGCGGTTTTCAGCATCTACATGATCTTTTATCTCTCATGTTCTCTTTCAATCTCCGCTGTGGTGAACACAATTAACCGGCGTCTTGCGATTGTGGAGCGTTGATCAATGACTGACATTGCGATGACTCCTCAGCCTCCGGTTGACACAACGACGGCTCGAACTTCCCCCTTGCAATGGGCGAAGGTAAATCTGTTCTCCTCGGTATCGAACACCATCCAAACGGTTGTGTTTACCGCAATCACCTTGGGCCTGGTGAAGGCGTTGCTCGGCCAGATGTTCTCCGAAGAGGCCGACTGGTCGTCGGTTGCGACGAACCTTCGCCTGCTGATGATCTACAACTACCCAGCGGATCAAATCATTCGAATTTGGGTCTCTGCCGGAGTCGTGCTGTTCGCGGCTGGCCTCAGCCTTGGTGCGTGGAGGGTCGAGCCCGGCTACACCGTCGGACGTCTTGGCCGGCATCTTGTTGGCGTAGGAGTGTTCTCGCTAGTGCTTCGACTTCTGTTGCCAGTCCATGCCCCCGACGCAATTCGAACCGGGCTTGTCGTAGTTGGCGTTGTAAGCCTGGCCATCGGTTTGGCGGTTCGGCGGGCGGATAGCTCGGGTAACCGTGTAATGGGTTTTGGAACAGTGTTGGGTGGATTCGCGGCAGTGGCCTTGGCGGTGCTGTGGCTTGTTCCGTTTGGCCAATATGGTCTCGTTGACGGCGTGCTCGTTGCCGAGACGGGAACAACCGTCGCATCGTCGACGAAGGTTCCATGGACGATCTTGCTCATCATCGTGGTACTGAGCCACCGGGTAGGGGTCTTGCTTGGGCGGCTGCTTGGCGGCTCGCTAAGAGCGGCATTGGCGGCGTTCTGGGTGATTGGCCCAGCATTTGTCATCTTCGTTATTCTTCGCGATCCAGCGTTTGACTGGGCACATGTCTGGTCCACCGACATCCCACTCGCATTCGTGTTCGCTCTTGGTGGCGGACTCGTGATCTACTTCGTTGCCGCTCCAGGAAAGTCTGAGCTCGCACGGGGTCTCGGCGCAATCATGCTTGTGTTCTCGGTATTCAACTGGGTGGCAGCATTTTTTGGGTGGTACCCGATGCTGCAGAAGGTTCGAATCTCGTTCCTGATTTTCGCCATCGTTGTGATGCTTGTCCCCGCGTTTGCAGGAGATCGCTCGACGCGTCGACGTGTGGCCGGTGGATGGGTCGCGGGCATGCTTGTTCTGCATTGGCTCATCACAGCGATCAACACCGAATCGACATTGGTGATCACCGCTCCACCGTTCTTGGGCGGATTTGTGCTGACCGTTGGTATCGCCTACTACGTCATGCTCGCATCATTCCCGCTAGGCGTGCTGCTCTCTCTTGCCCGAACCTCAAAACTGCCCATTTTCCGGGTGATGTCAACTGGCTACATCGAAGTGATCCGCGGCGTTCCTCTCATCACCGTGCTGTTCTTCTTCTCAATCATGCTGCCGCTCTTCCTCCCCAAGGGAATGGGCATTAGCGATCTTGCAGCGGTATTCGCGGGCTACACCGTTTTCTCCGCGGCGTACATGGCCGAAAACGTGCGCGGCGGCCTGCAAAGTGTGCGCCGAGGTCAATATGAGGCTGCAGATGCTCTCGGTCTCACCACCGTTCAGCGAACTTCGCTGATTGTGCTGCCGCAAGCGTTGCGGGTTTCCATTCCTAATCTTGTTGGCCAAGCGATTGCGGTGTTCAAGGAAACCTCACTTATTGCAATCGTGGGCGGATTCGACCTCTTGCGTATCGCAAACTCAACGATTCCGAATCAGCCGGACTTCCTCGGGCAGAAACGGCCAGGTTTGCTGTTCATCAGTCTCGTGTACTTCGTCTTTGCGTACAGCATGTCGAAATCCTCACAGCGGTTGGAAGCACGACTGAAAGACGCTCAGGCACGATGACCACGTTTGTACTTCAGGTAAAGGAGATCTCATGAGCATCGCCGATCAGGCTCTGACGGAGGACCTCGCATCACGAGACGACATGATCGTGTGCAAGGGCGTAAGTAAGTGGTTTGACGACTTTCAAGCGTTGAAAGGCGTCGATGTGACCGTGAAGGACCGCGAAGTGATGGTCGTGCTTGGACCATCGGGCTCAGGGAAATCAACGCTCATCCGATGCATTAACCGACTCGAAGTTCATCAAGAAGGGTCCATTGTCGTTGACGGGATCGAGCTCACGAACGACACTAGAAATATCGAGCGCATTCGCTCTGAAGTTGGCATGGTCTTTCAACAGTTCAACTTGTTCCCGCACCTCAGCGTGCTCGACAACATCACCCTTGCGCCGGTGTGGGTGCGAAAAAAGTCAAAAGTTGAGGCTGAGCAAAAAGCAATGGAACTGTTGGAGCGGGTCGGAATTCCCGAACAAGCACAGAAGTATCCGGGACAATTGTCTGGAGGTCAGCAGCAGCGCGTTGCGATTGCGCGAAGTCTTGCGATGGAGCCCAAGGTCATGCTGTTCGACGAGCCAACCTCAGCTCTTGACCCTGAGATGATTGCAGAAGTTCTCGATGTGATGAAAGACCTCGCTCTAGGTGGAATGACCATGATGGTGGTCACCCACGAGATGGGTTTTGCCCGTGAGGTTGCAGACCGTTTGGTGTTCATGGAATCAGGTGAAGTTGTTGAGGTTGGGACACCAGAACACTTCTTTACGAATCCTCGTGAAGAGCGCACGAAACTGTTCCTCTCTCAGATTCTCTGATCACTGATCGTTGACCGGCCGACACGCTGGTGTCTGTCGACGTCGGTAAGGATGTCGATATGGCCGATTATCCACTTCCGAATATTTCTCATGATCTTTCTGGGCAGGTCGCCGTCGTGACTGGCGGAACCTCGGGGCTCGGATGGCGCTTCACCCGGGTGCTTGCCAACGCAGGGGCGATCGTGGTGCCCACTGGTCGCCGCAAAGAGCGACTCGAAGAGATCGCTCGACTGGTTGAATCAGAGGGTGGGCATGCTCATCCAGTCGTAATGGATACGACAAGTGCAGACTCAATTATCGAGGGAATCGCGGCCGCCGAGGAAGCCTGCGGAACAGTGACGATTGCGGTCAACAATGCGGGTGTCCCCGATGCGCAACGAGCCCACAAGATGTCAACAGAACTCATTGACAGCGTGCTTGACACGAATGTGAGAGGCCCGTGGATCCTCGCTTGTGAGGTAGCGCGACGCCTCATCGCTGCTGAGAAGCAGGGTCGAATCGTCAATATTGCGAGCATTGCGGCGTTCCATTACGCCGGCCAAGGAGCGGCGCTGTACTCGGTGTCAAAAGCAGCCATCGCCCGCATGAGCGAGGTGCTCGCCGTCGAATGGAGCCGTTATGGCATCAATGTCAACTGCATCGCTCCTGGAGCATTCGAGTCAGAAATGATGGACGGAATGCTCGAGCGCATGGGAGATATTTCGCAGCATTTCCCACGGAAGCGAATCGCAAACCCGGCGCAGCTCGACAGCACATTGCTCTACCTCTGCTCACCTGCATCTGATGCAGTCACCGGGACGGTGATTCGAGTTGACGATGGGCAGGGTTCCCGTTAACGCCTGAACTGGCCTGTGGCGCCACCGCCGCTATGACATGCTGGTGGTCACGAAAGGAGAGCAATGTTCTTCGGCGGATTCGAGATCATCGCGGTCATCGGCATCGTTATCTGGCTCACGCGACGCTCGCGAGCCAAGAAAGCTGAAACCGCACCGGCACCTGTGAACGAGGTGCTTCTGACTTGGCTCCGGCGTTGGGAAACGGCCGGTCTTATCTCAGTTGATGAAGTTGACTCGATCATTGCGTTCGAGCAGAACAACGAGAAGGTCGCTGCCGCGAGCGATGCCGATACCGAAAGCGAAGAGCGAAAGATGCCCCTTATCGCAGAGGCACTCGGATATCTCGGCGGATTGCTTTCGGCGATCGGTGTGATCATGCTCGTTGCTCGTTATTGGCCAGACCTTGCAACCGGTTGGCGTGTCGGGTTGCCGTCTGCGGTGGCAGCCGCCGGGGTGGCTGGAGGTGCGTTGGTGAACGAACACGCCGATGACGCCTTACGGCGTCTGAAGTGGAGTTTGTGGCTTGTGGGCACAGCTGGAATCGGAGCCGCTGGTGGGGTCGCGATCTATGACTCGATGGGGCCGGTCCCCACGTACGGATGGAACGAAGAGCACCGTGTTATTGCTGGAGCCGCAAGTCTTGTCGCGTTGTTGAGTGCTGCACTTTGGCGCGGGAAGCCCCGACCATTGCAACAACTGACCTTCCTTGGCGGTCTTGCCTTTTCGTTAGGGGCGGTTGCGAATGAATGGTGGGAACTCTCAGTCGTGGGACTTGTGGCATGGGTTTCAGGTGCCGCGATGCTGCTGATCGCACAGCGTGAAATAGGCACGTACCCAGTAATCACCGGCCTCATGGGAGGCTTCACAATGATCGTCGGGTCGATGATGATGATCGACCAATGGGAGACCGCAGGGTCGATATTCCTCGTCGCAACATCAGCAGTGCTCATCGGTTTTGGGGAGCGGCCCGCGAGCGAGGAGGACGATGCCCTCGTGTCAGCGCTACTCATCGCCGGCGTCCTGTCATTGGTTGTCACGATCCCGACGACACTTATTCGGTTCAACGATGACGTACTCCAAGCGGGTGCCGCCATCTGGCTGATCGGAATTCTCACGTACTGGCTTGGCGAGCGAGGTACTGCTCGCGTACCGACCGTGCTACTCGCCATTGGCGGAGCGTCAATGATCGCGGGCCCGGCAATCCTCGCAATTGAATCGACCAATATCGGCACTCTCCTCGGCTTGTGTTCGGCGGTCGGCTGTTTGGCAATTGGCGCAACGCCTGGTCGTGTTGTGCTCTCGTTCATCGGAGCTGGATCGCTGCTGATTTACGTGCCGTGGTCCATTGCGCATTTCTTCCCGGGCGAAGGCCGAGCGCCGTTACTCATAGCAGTTTCAGGGGTGCTCATTGTTGGGGTTGCGCTCTTCCTCGCCCGATCAGCACGACGCCTCAGCAGTGAACTCCAACCCGTTGAATGAGTAACTCGCAGGTGCCGCTTGAGCCCGTGCTTCCAGCAGGAGCCACAATGTGACCATGTCAACGTTCGTAGAGCAGCGCACGGCTGCAGAATCCCGCTACGCCGAGAAACGACCGCTCTCTAAAGAACTGTTCGACCGGGCGTCAACGGTCATGCCCGGAGGCTCAACACGATCGGTACTTGATGTGCAACCATTCCCGTTTCGGGTTGCAAGTGCTGCAGGTTGCCAATTAACCGATGTTGACGGACTTACCTACATTGATTTTCTTGGTGATTACTCCGCAGGCCTGCTCGGACACGATCCGGCCCCAGTGAGGGCTGCCGTACATGCAGCCCTCGAGAACGGCTGGAGTTTCGGTGGGGTGCATACCGATGAGATACGTGCAGCAGAGGCCGTCGTCAACCGCTTTCCATCGATTGAGCAGGTGCGATTCACTAACTCAGGAACCGAAGCCAACTTGATGGCATTACAACTCGCTCGTCATCACACGGGGCGCAACCGGATCGTGGTGTGCGATGGTGCTTATCACGGCGGATTGCTCTACTTCGGCCATGGAGGCGAATCACTTCTTGCTCCGTTCGATTTCACAAGGGTGAAGTACAACGACAGTGAGGAATTATCGGTCGTCGATGCAAGCATCGCCGCGGTTCTCGTCGAGCCAATGATGGGAGCGGGAGGTTGCATCCCTGCAAGCCAGGAATATCTCGAGGCACTTCGTCGCCGCTGCGACGAATCGGGTGCACTCCTCATCTTCGATGAAGTAATGACGTCACGAATGAGCGCGGGCGGTCTTCAGCAACGAACTGGCCTGATGCCTGATCTCACCACCCTTGGCAAGTATCTCGCAGGAGGAATGACCTTCGGAGCATTCGGTGGTCGGTCCGATGTCATGGCAGCATTCGACCCAGCGCGAGGCGGGACGCTGACCCATGGTGGAACCTTCAACAACAACGTGGTGTCGATGGCGGCGGCGACTGCTGCGCTGAGCGAAATGCTCTCCGAAGAGTCGCTGTCTCAACTCTTTGCCCGTGGGGAAGCTCTCCGATCACGGCTGAATGAGTTGTTTCAGACTTCAACGTTGCCCCTCGTAGCAACGGGTGTCGGGTCGATGATGGCGATTCACGCGGTCGATGGGCCTGTCAGCGGCCCGCACGATCTTGAACACTCAGATCATGAACTGAAGCAACTGCTCTTTCATGAGATGTTGCATAGGGGCTGCTACTTCGCGCCACGAGGGTTTATCGCTCTGTCGCTCGCAATCACCGATGAGCAATGTGACGCCTTCATCGGCGCAATGAGCGATGCAATCGACGCGATCAGCGC
>JAYNVD010000017.1:0-41240 GCA_038100275.1 Ilumatobacteraceae bacterium | reverse complement strand
TCACGCTCTCGAGTGCCAAGGCGGTGAGCCGCTTGTAGTCGAGCTTCCCGTTCACTGCCCGGCCGACTGTTTCGACACGGATCACATGCTTTGGTGCTTTGTAACGTGCAATTTTTGCCCGGACGTGATCGACGAGATCGTCGTTGTCGATCGAAGTGTCGAGTAGTTCAACTATTGCGCAGATGGCTTGTCCGAATCGCTCGTCTGGCACGCCGACTACCGCGCAATCGGCCACAGCGCTGTGGGTTTTCATGGTTTCTTCGACCTCTTCGGGGTACACCTTCTCGCCGCCGGTATTGATGCACTGGCTTCCACGGCCGAGAAGCGCAACCGAGCCATCGGCGCGAACTTCTGCCCAGTCGCCAGGAATTGAGTAGCGGACCCCGTCAATGATCTGGAAGGTTGCCGCAGACTTTTCTTCGTCTTTGTAATAACCGATTGGTGTTCGACCCCGGAGAGCGACCCGACCACGTTCTCCTGACCCCGGTTCAACATCTCTGCCATCTTCGGTGACGACACGTGTGTTTGGACCAAGGGAAAAGCTACCGGTGCTCGACTCATCAGAATCTTTTGTCGACACGTTGCTCGCCATTCCAATGGCTTCGCTTGAACCCAGCGAATCAACCATGATGAGGCGGTCGTTGTGGCGCAATAGGCCCTCTTTTGTTTCGCGGGACCACATCACGCCGGAGGAGATAATCACCCGAAGGCTCGACAGATCCCAGCGGTTTGGCTCGGAGTCGAGGGCACGGAGCATTGGCTTCGCGAATGCGTCTCCGACAATCGATATTGAGTTGATCCTGGCTGTCTCGATAGTGGTGAGCAATTCTTCAACATCGAAATTACGACCCGTAAGAGTCGTGGTTGAACCGCCGAGCAACATTGTCGACAGCGAATTAAAAAAACCGGTGCCGTGCATGAGTGGAGCCCCGGGCAACCCTTTTGGTCCATCCCCTTTGAGACGTTCAGCGGCAGCGCCTTGAACCGGGTTCTCGGGAAGTTTGTTGCGGTTGCTCGACTCGAGTGCGCCGACGAGGTCATCTTGGCGCCACATCACACCCTTTGGCATGCCGGTGGTACCACCCGTGTAAAGGAGCATGAGATGGTCTCCGCTCCGGCCCCAAGGTCCCTCAACATTTCCATCAGTTGTGGCCGTTGCGGCCGATTCGTAATCGATTGCCCACGAGGGGCACGGGTGCGAACCGTCATCGACCCACAGCCACGCACGAATGTTAGGAAGGCGATCTTTAATCTCTTCGATCTGGGGAATAAATGTGGAATGAAAGACAACCGCGCAGACGTCGGCGTTGTCCCACAGGTAGACCAACTCATCGGCGGCATACCGGTAGTTGGTGTTGACGATCGCCATTCCTGCCTTAAACGATGCAAAGACGCTCTCCATGTAGTGAGGAGAGTTGTAGAGATATTGAGCAACCTTGTCTTGCTCTACGAGACCACAATCAAGCAAGCGCTGCGCGACGCCATTCGCTCGAGCATTCATCTCACCCCAGGACAGCATGGCATCACCGTGGGCAAGTGCCGGAGCATCTGGGATTGCTGCAGCGATTTCTTCGAAGATGTTTGCGATATTCCAACCGTTCACCGTTGAGACGGTAGCGGCCAGACCGTGCTGGCGCGAAGTTTCCGAGGACGTGATCAGTTTGGGTTCTCATCTACTCTTTGGTGGTGGCACATGTCTCGTACGACGACTGGCTGACAAACGATCTCTCCGACGCGGTCAATCGGGTTTCCATGACGGTAAGGAACAATGCCGACGAAGCCGACAACCTCCGGAGGCTGTCGGCCCAAACTGTCGAATCCCTCAGTGCCGAAGGTCTTCTTTCGCTGTTGCTTCCCCTTGATGTCGGCGGACCGGGTCACGTTCCCGCAGCTGCACTCGCTGCAATGAGTGCAATCGCTGCTCATGATGGCGCTGCCGGCTGGTGTTCGATGATCTCATCGACGACATGCCTTCTTGCTGGATTTCTCGACACTGATACTGCCCAATCCACATTTGGACAGGCCACTGCCGTGGGTGGTGTGTTTGCTCCAAATGGGTCCGGGCGTCGAAGTGATGGCGGGGCGTTGGTTTCTGGACGTTGGCAGTGGGGAAGCGGTTTGCATCACTGTGACTGGGTTGTCGCTGGTGCCGCACTCGACGATGGTGAGAGGGTGACCATCGTCGTCCCGAAAGATGTGGTGACGCTGCACGACACCTGGCAGACCGTCGGCATGCGAGGAACTGGTTCGGTTGATTTCACGATTGATAATGCCGTCGTCCCAGATAATCGTTTGATTCCTCAGATTGGGGCAGAGCCCATTTCGTCTGATCCTCTTGTGCGACTTCCGAACTTTTCAATCCTTGGCGCGGGGGTTGCTGCTGTTGCGCTCGGCGTTGCCGAGCGCGCCTGGAGCGAAGCCGTGAATCTTGCAAATGAACGATCGCCGCAGTTCTCGCGTCGGTTGCTCTCCCAGCAAGCCTCGGTCCAAGCGGCCATTGCCCGTTCGCGGTCACGACTTGATGCTGCAGGAGGTGAACTTTTCCGCAGTGTTGAACATGCGTATGAATTGGTGTTGGACGGTGAAAAGGTGCCGGTCGCGTCACGAGTCCGAATTCGTGGTGCAGCGGCACACGCGGTCGAGGAATCGTCCGCTGTTGCGAATGAGATGTTCCGCCTCGCCGGCGGTGCCGCGGTCTATGACTCGAGTGTGTTGGGGCGATGTCTGAGAAATCTCTCCGTCATTCCGCAGCACATCATGGTTGCACCCCGGTTGTTTGAAAGCCTCGGCCGACATCACCTCGGCCTCGAATTTGACGCAGCGATGATCTAAAGGAGCTCAGCGTGGATGCAATGGAAGCAATTTTGACAACGCGAGCCATGCGGCGGTATTCCGACGAGCCGGTCGCGGACGATCTTGTCATGCAGTGCCTTGAGGCTGCCCAGCAGGCGCCGTCAGGGGGAAACGTTCAACCGCAGCAATACGTCGTTGTTCGCTCGCCCGAGGTGAGAAACGCACTCTCGGAGATTTACCGCAAGGCATTTGATCGGTATGAGCGCTGTCTGCCGGAGCCGGTTTTCCGAACGGATGCCGATCGAGCCACCTACGAACGAACCCGAAAGGCATCTCAAGATCTGGCAAGAACGATCGGTGATGTTCCAGTGCACGTGTTGTTTCTGCAGCCGATTATCCCTTGGGGATTCCACGATGAAGAGGGAGTCGTCGACATTGGTCGCCTCGATGGCAGCGTGTTTCCGGCGGTGCAAAACTTCTGTATCGCAGCGCGGAGTCTCGGACTTGGAACTGCATTTACGACGGTAATTAGGGTCTACCAGCGCGAGGCCTTGGAGGTCATCGGCGCAGATCCAGATCGGTTTGAGATCGCCGCACACATTCCGCTTGGCTATCCGACGGGCAGTTTCGGAAGAGCGCCTCGAAAGGATGTACGTCGGTCGATTCATCTCGATCGATACGGCGAGCGCCCAACGCTCGACTAAGTCGATAGCGTCCTCTCCTTGTGCCCCCCACCTCGAGGAGAGAAGATCTCCGAAACATTGCCATCGTCGCCCACGTAGACCACGGAAAGACAACTCTTGTCGACTCGATGCTTCAGCAGTCTGGAGCGTTCCGGTCAAATGAGACGGTTGCCGAGCGCGTGATGGACTCGATGGATCTTGAGCGTGAAAAGGGAATCACCATCCTTGCGAAGAACACCTCGCTGGTGTGGAACGGCACCACTCTGAACATTGTTGACACGCCCGGACACGCCGATTTCGGTGGTGAGGTTGAGCGTGCGTTAACCATGGTGGATGGGATCATTCTGCTTGTTGATGCTGCTGAGGGCCCATTGCCGCAGACTCGATTCGTTCTGCGCAAGGCGTTATCGCGACACCTTCCAGTGATTTTGGTCATTAACAAGGTTGACCGTCCGGATGCTCGTATCGCAGCGGTCGTCGATGAGGTGTATGAGCTCTTCCTCGACCTTGATGCTGATGCCAATCAACTTGATTTCCCAATCATCTACTCCTCGGGGCGAGCAGGATGGGCCACCACTGTCGAGAACGAAACCGGAGAGGACCTCGCGCCGCTGTTTGAGGTCATCATGTCGACTGTTCCGGCCCCGGCGTTTACTCCGGGCGCTCCATTGCAGGCATGGGTAACGAACCTCGATGCAAGCCCGTATCTCGGGCGACTCGCCCTCTGTCGAGTCGTGGAAGGCGAAATTCGTCGGAATCAGCAGGTCGCATGGTGCCGTGCTGATGGATCAATTGAGAGAGCTAAGGTTGCAGAGCTATTCCTTACGCAGCACTTAGAGCGTGTCTCGGTCGAATCAGCGTCTGCCGGCGACCTTGTTGCGGTAGCGGGAATCGACGACATCACGATCGGTGAGACCCTTGCAGATGTTGAGCATCCTGTTGCGTTGCCTCGTATCACAGTTGATGAACCAGCGCTTTCGATGACCATTGGGATTAATACATCTCCTCTGGCAGGTCGTGACGGCGATCGGCTGACCGCTCGATTGGTGAAGAGTCGTCTCGACCAAGAACTGGTTGGCAATGTGTCGCTTCGGGTGAACCAGACCGATCGACCTGATGCGTGGGAAGTCCTAGCTCGAGGCGAACTGCAACTCGCCGTGCTCATTGAAACCATGCGTCGCGAAGGCTTTGAGCTGACTGTTGGAAAGCCGGAGGTCGTCACCCGAACGATCGACGATAAGCGTCATGAACCTGTCGAACGAGTCACCATTGATGTTCCTGAGGAGCACCTCGGAACCATCACACAGTTGCTCGCAGTGCGCCGTGGCCGTATGGAAAATATGGCCAACCATGGGCTCGGCTGGGTGCGATTGGAATACCTTGTCCCGGCTCGCGGTCTGATTGGGTTTAGAACAGAGTTCCTTACCGAAACGCGAGGAACTGGCGTCATTAGCCATGTGTTTGAAGGTTACGAGCCCTGGGCAGGTGAGATTCGATCTCGTGAACGGGGTTCCCTGGTGGCTGACCGAAAGGGACCAGCAACGACGTACGCGATGATCAATCTCCAGGAACGTTCAACAATGCTCATTCCGCCGAGTACCGAGGTGTACGAAGGAATGATCGTCGGAGAAAACTCGCGTGCCGGAGATATGGAAGTGAATATCTGCCGTGAAAAGAAACTCACCAACATGCGAGCTTCTTCGGCAGACGAGACGGTGAAACTCACCCCTCATCGTCAGTTGTCCTTGGAGCAGGCTCTCGAATTCATCGCCGAAGATGAGTGTGTCGAGGTCACGCCGGTACACGTTCGGCTTCGGAAGGTATATCTCGACCCTCAAGAACGTATTCGTCACGCTCGGGCCCGAGCATCGTCATAACCGGCGTACGCCGATCTGGCAGGATGGGGACGTGGGTCCGGCCGCCGCAAGTCCGTTATTGAGCGACACACTGTCACTCAAGCTCGAACAGTTGAAGTCTGTTCTGCGCGAGATGGGTCATGTATGCGTTGCATTCAGCGGAGGTGCCGACTCGTCGCTTTTGGCGTATGTCGCAGCATCAGCCGAAGGCATTTTGGCGACGTCCGTAACTGCTGTCTCTCCGTCGCTTGCGGGAACGGAGTTCGATGATTGCTCGCGCCTTGCGGAGGTATGGAACCTTGATTGGGTGGCAGTGACGACCGATGAGATGGAGCAGGCTGCGTACCGACGAAATGATGTTGATCGGTGCTTTCACTGTAAATCGGCCCTCATGGATGCGCTTCAGCCCTTTGTGGATAGGGGAATGACCGTTGTTCTTGGCGTGAATGTCGACGATCTCGACGATCATCGGCCCGGCCAGGTTGCTGCGGCTGAAGCTGGTGCACGGTTCCCGTTTGTCGAGGTTGGCCTTACGAAATCTGAAATTCGTGAACTATCTCGAGCGTACGGTCTCGAAACCTGGGATAAGCCCGCCGCTGCATGTTTGGCAAGCCGCATTCCGTTCGGAACTGAGGTGACTGTCGAAATTCTCTCCAGAGTCGAACGCGCAGAACAGGTACTTCATGACATTGGTGTCCGGTCGTGTCGCGTTCGGCACCACGGAGATATTGCTCGCATCGAGGTTGAAGACAGCGACCTACAGCGGGTCATCGAAGCTCGTTCGCACGTCGAGGAGCGACTGCTCGCTCTCGGTTTTCGTTACGTCACCGTCGACATTGGTGGCTTTCGATCAGGATCGTTAAATCCGAATGGGCCGGCCCCTTACACCTGATTACGCATCGCTAGTAGCCCGGTTACAACGCCGGGTGATCAGCGTGACGGCCTTATTTCTGCTTGCGGCGCTCATCACGGTCAGCGTGCCGGTGTGGCTTGTTTTGGTCGTGCTCATCGACCTCATTCGATTCCGCTGGACACTGCCGCTGACACGACTCCTTCTCTTCGGCTGGTACTGGTCGATCATTGAGAGTGCTGGAGTACTGATTTCTCTTGCGTTGTGGATCGCAGGGCAGTCTTCGAACCATCGATTGCATTACCGCTTGATGGGCTGGTGGGCTGGGAAATTGATGTCGGGTCTGCGAGTGATGTTGCGGGCAACAATCGATGTGACTGACGATGGAGCGTTTGATTCGGGTCAGGCAATTCTGCTGTGTCGTCATGCCAGTCTGGCTGATTCTTTGCTTTCCGCGTGGATTGTTTGCACCCGTAGAGGTCTTCACCCGAGGTATGTCTTGAAACGTGAGTTGCTGTGGGATCCATGCCTCGACATTGTTGGTCTGCGAGTACCGAACTATTTCGTTGATAGGGGGTCTCAGCAATCCGAGGATGAGCTTGCATCGGTGGCGAAACTTGGAGCTGATCTACAGGGGTCTGATATCGCGGTGATTTTTCCTGAGGGAACTCGATCAAGTTCTGCAAAACGTGCCTCTGCTCTAACGCGAATTCGGGAACATTCCCCGGAGCGACTTCACGCCACCGAACAGCTTCAGCATCTCATCCCGGTGCGACCGAGCGGATCTCTTGCATTGTTGAACGGTGCCCCTTCCGCTGATGTCGTTGTTGCTTGGCATACCGGTTTCGACGGATTGTCGACATTTGGTGGGGTGTTACGAGCGATGATCGGAGATGACATTGAGATTGTCTTTCGCGCCCACAGAATCGATCGTTCTTCGATAGTGAATGTAGGAGTCACCTGGCTTGATGAAATTTGGGCAAAGATGGATGATGAGGTCGACGAGCAACTAAGGAAATCATCATGAACGAACTATTGCTAGCCGCGCTGACGATCGCAGTATTGATGATCGGCACATGGTTGATCAGCGTTGTCATTAAGGACGCATCAATCGTTGACATCACCTGGGGACTTGGTTTTGCGACCGTCGCCACGGTGCTTTGGATTGCGGACGATTCTCGTTCGAGTCTCGACACGCTCCTTTGGCTCATGACGTTGATGTGGGGCCTGCGTCTCTGCCTGTACCTTGCTCGTCGAAACCTCGGGCATGGGGAGGATTATCGCTACGTGGCGATGCGAAAGCGGTGGGGGTCGGCGTTCCCAGTGATCAGTTTCCTCACGGTGTACACCCTGCAAGGGTCGCTGATGTGGGTTGTTTCGTTGCCGGTCCAACTGTCTCACCGGCAAGAGGGCTCGATCGGCATACTTGCGGTGATTGGCTTCGCTCTTTGGTTCGTCGGTGTGTACTTCGAGTCGGTTGGAGACCTTCAGTTGACTCGTTTCAAGGCTGACCCTTCGAATGAAGGAAAAGTCCTTGATACTGGCTTGTGGCGTTACACGCGTCACCCGAATTACTTCGGCGACGCCTGCGTGTGGTGGGGCATCGCTCTTGCAGCCTGCTCAGTGAGCGTTGGACGCTGGGGGCTCATTGGAGCGCTCGTCATGAATCTGTTGCTGCTCAAAGTGTCTGGTGTGGCGCTCCTTGAGCGTTCCCTCGTTCGGCGTAAGCCCGACTACCAGGCGTACGTAGAGCGAACTAGCGCGTTCATCCCCAGGCCGCCTAAGTCGTAGGTCCAGACCCAATTCGGTTCGTACGGCGTCGTCCAATTGGGTAGCGCTCGTCCGGACGGCGTAGCGTCATCGGCATGAAGCTTTCGATGATGATCAACTACTCGGGTGACTTTCATGCTGACGTGCAGAAAGTTTGCGAATTGGAAAATGCGGGTCTTGATCTCGTTTGGGTTCCCGAGGCGTACAGCTTCGACGCAATCAGTCAGTTGGGCTACCTCGCGGCGAAAACTTCGAAGATTGAGATTGGTACCGGAATTATCAACGTCTATTCCCGCACTGCCACCTGTGTTGCGCAAACTGCTGCAGGGCTTGATTTCGTCAGCGGCGGCCGTTTCGTCCTCGGTCTAGGTGCGTCGGGGCCACAGGTCATCGAAGGGTTCCACGGAGTTCCATATGAGAAGCCGATGGCCCGTATCCGAGACTACATCAACGTCTGTCGTATGACCTGGAAGCGTGAGCCAGTTGTGTATGACGGCGCCACTGTGCAGGTGCCGCTTCCTGAGGGCCAAGGCACAGGCCTCGCAAAGCCGCTCAAGATCATTAATCATCCGGTTCGCAGCGACATCCCGATTTTTTGGGCTTCGTTGATGGGCCTCTCGGTGACCGCAACGGCACAGTACGCAGATGGTTGGCTGCCAATTTTCTTTGACCCTGAGAAGTTCCATCAGGTGTGGGGCGATGAATTGAAGGCAGGAACAGCAAAGCGCGATGCTGATCGTGGTCAATTGCAGATTTCGGCGGGTGGAATGGTCGCTATCGGTGATGAATTCGTTGGCGAAAAGAAGCAGCAGATTCTTGACATGGCTCGGCCAAATATCGCCCTCTACGTCGGCGGTATGGGTGCTAGAGATAAGAACTTCTACAACACCATTTGCCAGAAGTATGGCTATGTCGATGAAGCGATCGAAATTCAGGATCGCTACTTGTCGGGTGACAAGGCTGGTGCCGCTGCCGCTGTTCCTGCTGAGATGCTTGAGAAGACGAACCTTGTTGGTCCTGCTGGGGAGATCAAAGAGCGTCTAGCCGCATACAAAGAAGCGGGTGTGACGCACCTTTCTGTTTCGCCGGTCGGTGGAGATTCAGTTCAGACCGTCGAGAAACTCCGCGAGATACTGGACTAAGCACCGTGTACGGGTGCCTCGGGAAGGTCAGGTCTTCCCGCGGTGTCATCAAATGAGAGCGTGAGTTGCTTCGGAGCGATCGAACGTTTAACGCTTAGCGAGGTTCGCGCGGAAGACCGAGAACCCGCTCGCCCAGAATGTTTCGCATCACATTCGAGGTTCCACCCATGATGGTGTAACCGGGAGCGTAGGTAATTGCCTTTGTGGTCTCGTTCCACAGGGTTGCCTCTGGCCCAAGCACCTTCGCGACGAACTGCGCAACGCGCCATTCGTGTTCTGTGCAGAAGCACTTGGTTGCAGCCGAGAAGCCTGATGGCGCCTGGTGGAGTACCTCGCGGATGACGAGAATGCGCCCAATGCGATAGGCCGACTCGAGGGCTGCTATTTCTTGGCGGATGCGAGGGTCTGACTTGTCCGCCCGGTCGACTGCCATTTGATAAATCGCTTGATTTGACACCAGGCGGTCAATGCCGCCGCGTTCATGTTCGAGCTGGCGCATCGTCTGTTTGAACGCATTGCCTTCGACGCCAACAAGGTTGTGGACTGGCACACGAACATCGGTGAAGAACACCTCAGTGAAGTGACGATTGGTCGTCATGTCCTTAATCGTGCGGACTTCAATTCCATCAGAGTCCATTGGGACGATGATCTCGCTGATTCCTGCATGGGGCGGGCCATCCGATGATGTGCGACAGATGACGTAGCAGTAGTCGGCTAGCGCACCGAAGGAGGTCCAAATCTTCTGCCCGTTGATGACGAATTCATCGCCCTCGCGTCGAGCAGAGGTGGTGAGTGAGGCCAAGTCGCTCCCTGAATTGGGCTCGGACATGCCGATGCACCAAGTGGATTCGCCAGCGAGCATGTCGGGCAAGAACTCTGCCTGTTGATCTTCTCGTCCGAATGTGATGAGGGCCGGACCCATTTGGCGGTCGGCAAACCACATTGCAGCGATTGGGGCACCGGCTGCGATGAGTTCTTCGCCAATGATGAGACGATCAATCGCAGGGCGTCCACCACCGCCGTACTCGGTCGGCCATGTCAGACCAATCCAGCCTTTAGCGCCAAGTTCTCTCGCGAACTCTTTCGAGTAGCCGTTGATCCAAGAATCCGCGTGCCATCCGTGCTTTTCAACGGCAGCGAGGGCGAACTCTCGTGCCTCCTTGCGGAGGACCTGCTGCTCTTCGGTCCAGGCGAATTCCATGTGTTCAGCTCCGTGAGGCCATTGGCACGTAGTCACGCGTCTCAGGGCCGACATACCACTGGCGAGGGCGTGAAATCTTCTGCTCCTTGTCGGCGAGGAGTTCCTGCCAATGAGCAAGCCACCCTGCCGTACGTGGGATAGCGAAGAGAACCGTGAACATCTCGACAGGGAAACCCATTGCTTGGTAAATCAGGCCGGAGTAGAAGTCAACGTTTGGGTACAACTTACGGTCGACGAAGTATGGGTCCTGAAGCGCTACCTCTTCGAGCTTGAGTGCGATATCGAGGAGAGGATTCTTGCCAGTCACCTCGAACACGTCGTAGGCGGTCTGCTTGATGATCTTTGCCCGTGGGTCGTAGTTCTTGTACACCCGGTGGCCAAATCCCATGAGGCGGCCTTCACCGTCTTTCACTGACTGGATAAACGCAGGCACGTTATCGATTGAACCGATGTCGTTGAGCATTCTGACGACAGCTTCGTTGGCGCCACCATGAAGAGGGCCGTAGAGGGCGCTAGATGCTGCAGCGGCTGAAGAGTACGGGTCTGCGTTCGACGAACCGACAACGCGCATTGCGGTAGTTCCGCAGTTTTGCTCATGGTCAGCATGAAGGATGAACAACACGTCCATTGCCTTCTCCAGAACTGGGTCGAGATCGTAGTCCTCGCCGATCTTCCACATCATCGAAAGGAAGTTGGCTGGGAATGAAATGTCGTTGTTCGGGTAGTTGAAGGGGAGACCGACGCTAAATCGGTAACACATGGCAGCGATGGTTGGGGTCTTTGCGATGAGTCGAAGAACCTGCTTGTGGCGACTCTCCGCGTCATCGATGTCTTTCGCACCGTCGTAGAAGGTTCCAAGAGCAGCAAGAGCGGATACGAACATTCCCATTGGATGTGCGTCGTAGTGGAAGCCATCGACGAAACGCTTGCGCATGTTCTCATGGATGAACGTATGGTGCGTGATGTCGTGAGTCCAGGTCGCCAACTGATCAGCGTTAGGGAGCTCGCCTTCAAGGAGGAGGTATGCAACTTCAAGGAATGTTGACTTTTCAGCGAGTTGCTCGATTGGATAACCGCGGTATCGAAGGATGCCGTTTTCGCCGTCAAGATACGTGATTGCTGACTTGCACGACGCTGTCTGCATGTAGGCCGGGTCATAGACAAAGAGCGAAGGATCTAACGAACGAATTGCCGACGCAGGAAACACCCCACCTTCAATCGGTACGGTGACGGTCTGGCCAGTCCTGTCGTCTGTAATCGTAATCGTCTCAGCCACGGTGGCTTCCTCCAACTTTGTAGGGCTTACGTCCCTGTCAATGTACCGTTTTTAGCGATGATGGAACTAACGCTGGAAGAACTTTGACTGCGTCCTCTACAGCGGAGAGTTGCCATGTCGGCGGTGTGGGCGCTGATCCCTCTTGTTTGCAAGCATTGCGAGTGAGGCCGCAATCGTCGAACGAGTGTCAGCGGGATCAATAACGTCATCGACGTAGCCACGTTCGGCAGCGATATATGGGTTAAGAAGGCGCTCGGTGTAGTCGGTTTCGAATGCGATGCGGTCTTCATCCGTCGCTCCACGCCGCAGAATCGCTGACGCTTGTCCGGCACCCATGACAGCGAGTTCGGCCCATGGCCATGCGAGACAGACATCGTTGCCCATCTTCTTCGAATCCATCACGATGTATGCGCCGCCGTAACTCTTGCGGAGGATCACGCAGATTCTTGGGACTGTGGCCTGCCCGTATGCGTACACCAATTGGGCGCCGTGTCGGATCATGCCTCGCCACTCGAGATCCTTGCCCGGGTAGAAGCCGGGGGTGTCGACAAGCGTGATGATGGGAATGTTGAACGCATCACAGAAATTCACAAAGCGAGCGGCCTTTTGCGACGCTGGAATATCGAGGGTGCCTGCAAGTGCCATCGGTTGATTGGCAACAATTCCCACTGGACGGCCATCGATAGCGGCAAGCGCAGTCACGATGTTAAGGGCCCATTGCGGACGAATTTCGGTAAATTCGCCATCGTCGACGATCGACTCGATGACCGACCGAACGTCATAACTACCAGTCGCAGTTTCTGGAATATATTCCCCCGCTTCTGGGGTAGGCCGATGTGCCGGATCTGAACTGGGAAGGCGAGGAGATTCCGAGTCGATGCGGTCGGGCAGGTAGGTCAAGATTTCGCTGATCACCTCTCGACCCTGGTCGCGATTTTCAACGACCGCAGTTGCAAGCCCAGCAGACCGCTCCATCGTTGATGCGCTTCCGAGTTCATCTTTAGATATTTCAACTCCAGTGAACTGGCGGATCATGAGAGGTCCATTGACGAACGCATAGGAGGTTGAGGTCATGACGACGAAGTCAACAAGACCTAAGAGAAGGGCTGGTCCGGAAACAGCCGGGCCGTCGACGATGGCAAAGGTTGGAACTCGACCTGAACACTTTGTAAGGAGTCGAGCGGCGATACCCCAGCCGTGAAGTGGCGCAACACCCTCTGCGATGTCAGCCCCAGAACTATTCACCACGATCACAACAGGGATGAGTTCCTCGAGAGCGGTGCGAAGTCCTTCAGACATGACCGTGGTCATCTGTGAGGAAAGAGGATGTGCGACCTCGCTTGGATTGAATTCGATCCACATGACCTTTCGGCCATCAAGCCGGATGACGCGGGCAATAACCGGCGCAGGGATACCTGTCGCAATTCCGACCTCGTCAATTGTCATGTTGTAGAGACTAGACGTTGAAGTGCTTCACGGACCGATAGCGACGTTGCGGTAAGGGGGGAGTGGTTCATGTCGCTGAACCCACTGTGATGAGTCATTCGGCGCTGGTGTGCAATCCTTGGTCTTCGCTAATTCGACGACCAATGACGTCTGTCATGACGTCATGAACAGCGCGAGTTGCTGCTGATGGATTAGGCCGCTGCCTGCGGACCCAGGCAACTCTTCGCTTCGGCAGCCCACTGACGTGAACCATTGCGGCACCGGCGAGCTCTGTCTCAGAAAGTGCAGTAGCGGGAACAATCGTGGCGCCATGCCCGTCGACTGCGAGGGCCGCAAGAAGACGCATACTGTCGACCTCGGCAATTGAAGTGAGAGAAACCCCTCGCTCGAGCGACGCTCTCTCAATGATTCTGCGCAGGCCTGCCCCAGCCGGGGGGAGGAGCAATGGAACACCGTCAAGATCAGTGATGTCGACGGAATCGCGATTCGCTAGCGGATGTTCTTTTGGTGCGAGAAGCAATAACTCTTCATCAAATAATGGTTCGACGATAAGGTCTGGATCATCGATTGGAAGGTGCAAAATTGCGGCATTGAGGAGTCCCGAAACGACATTCGGCGCAAGTGCTGAGGAACTTCCCTCGGTGACAACTGTGTGCACTCTCGGATGACTGTCGGACATTTGTCGCAGCATGGGCGGAATTGCCCATCTGGCGATGGTTCCGATGACGCCAAGACGCACGTCACCACTCACGTCGTGGTCGTTTGATTCCATGTCTGAGCGGATGTCATCCATCTCGTGCATGATCCTGCGAGCACGTTCCAGAACCCGGTTGCCGTCCTCGGTCATTCGACCGGTTTGGCGATCGATCAATGTTGAACCGAGTTCCTTCTCTAGACGACTGATATGCGCAGAGACATTTGATTGCACCGTGAATAGCGATCGAGCGGCGGCCGAAAAGCTTCCGTGATCGGCTATCGCGATAAGGGTGGCGAGTTGACGAAGATCCATCTCTAAAAATGATACGAGATATCTCTGATATATGCTTGCAAGATACACAAAATCACGTGCATACTTTCACAAGCAAATATCGATGCGGATCACCCCCCAACGAACCGCTCGAGGAACCCACTAGGGATTCCTGGTTGAGACGCCCCGGCCCCCCATCGGGGCGTTTCCCGTTTTCACGTACAGGCAGTAGGGATCAAGCTCGGCAGTTGGCGAAAAGCAGACGTCGAATATTGGGTTGAGCGCGAATGTTGGGTTGCGCGCACCACGACGGACGCGTTTTGACGCCACATGTCGTTTGCATCTGCAGATCGGCTGGGAGACGAGTCAGTTGCTCGCCGCCGTATTACGCCTCGGCAGCAACCTTCGCGCGGACGATGTTCAGAGCCGATCCGGCGACGAACCACTCGACCTGCTCGGGGCTGAACGTATGTGTCGTTTCAAACTCGTAGGTTGAGCCGTCTGGGCGAGTAGCGACACACCGAACGTTTTTGCCCGGAATCGGAGGAAGATCACAAATGGCAATCCGATCCTCTTCGCCAATCTGCTCGTACGAGTCAGGGTCAGCAAATGTCAGCGGAAGCAGGCCTTGCTTCTTTAGGTTCGTTTCGTGAATGCGTGCAAACGACCGTGCGATGACCGCAACACCGTTGCGGAATCGAGGTTCCATTGCTGCGTGCTCACGCGAGGATCCCTCACCATAGTTGCGGTCGCCGATGGCAACCCACTGGATCCCAGCTTCGTGATAACGACGGGCGATTTCGGGATATGTGCGGCGGTCACCATCAGTGCTGTCAAGACCAATTCCAACAGCATCATCGAATGCGTTGACCGCTCCTGCAAACAGGTTTCCTGAAATGTTCTCGAGGTGGCCTCGGTACTTCAACCACGGACCCGCAGCAGAGATGTGATCGGTAGTGCACTTTCCTTGTGCCTTCATCAGAACTGGAAGATCCGCGTAATCATGGCCATCCCATGGCTTAAACGACTCGAGGAGCTGTAGGCGATCGCTTGTAGGTGCAACGACAACATCGACGCCGCTGCGGTCTGCAGGGGGAGCGGTGAAGGTGTCCTCGCCTGGGTCATATCCCGAAGCAGGCAACACCTCGCCCACGGGGGCATTGAGGGATACCTCGGACCCATCTGGAGCAGTGATCGTGTCGGTGACTGGATCGAAGTCGAGACGACCTGAAAGAGCGATCGCCATCACGGTGTCGGGTGAAGTCACAAACGAGAACGTATTGGGCGAACCGTCATTTCGCTTTGGGAAGTTTCTGTTGAATGAGTTGACGATGGTGTTTGGAACCGAGGTCGCCTCTTCCGGTCGACTCCATTGTCCGATGCATGGTCCACACGCATTCGCCAAGACCGTCGCTCCAACTGCTTCAAGATCAGCAAGAATCCCGTCACGCTCAATGGTCGCCCGAGTCTGCTCTGAGCCGGGCGTAATGAGGAGATCAACCTTGCAGGTCAAGCCATGTGCTGCAGCCTGGCGCGCGATCGATGCTGCACGTGTGAGGTCCTCATACGAGGAGTTCGTGCACGAGCCAATGAGTGCAGCGGAGACCTCTACTGGCCAACCGTTCTCATTCGCTGCAGCACCAACCTCGGCGCCGGTTCGATGAGCACGGTCAGGGGAGTGGGGGCCATTAATCATCGGGCGAAGATCGCTGAGGTTGATCTCAATGACCTGGTCGTAACTTGCACCCTCATCGGGTCGGAGATCACCAGCAACAGCGTCAGCCGCATCAGCGATGGCAGCTCGTCCGGTTGAACGCAGGTAATCGGCCATGTTCGAGTCGTATGCGAAGACCGATGTCGTGGCGCCGATCTCTGCACCCATGTTGCAGATGGTGGCCTTGCCGGTTGCTGAAATCGAGTCGGCCCCTGGTCCGTGATATTCGACAATGGCTCCGGTTCCGCCTTCGACAGTGAGTTGGCGGGCAACCTCGAGGATGACGTCCTTTGGTGACGACCATCCACTCAACGAGCCGGTGAGATGGATTCCGATGACTTTCGGCCAACGGACATTCCAAGGAAAGCCGGTCATTACGTCGACAGCATCGGCTCCACCAACTCCGATCGCAACCATTCCGAGACCACCGGCATTTGGTGTGTGCGAGTCAGTCCCGATCATCATTCCGCCTGGGAACGCATAGTTTTCGAGAACAACTTGGTGAATAATTCCGGAACCTGGGCCCCAGAACCCAATGCCGTACTTTGCTGAAACGCTTCGAAGGAAGTCGTACACCTCGCGGTTCGTGTCGACTGCGACACCGAGGTCGATCGATGCGCCCACTTTTGCTTGAATCAGGTGATCGCAATGCACTGTTGATGGCACCGCTGCCTCGGGGAGCCCTGCAGTCATGAACTGGAGTAGGGCCATCTGGGCAGTTGCGTCCTGCATCGCGACGCGATCTGGGTTGAAGTCAGCGTACGAGACTCCGCGCTCCATCTCCTGCCCTTCAGGGTCAGCAAGATGGTTGATGAGAATTTTCTCTGCGAGCGTTAGGGGGCGCCCCAACCGGCTCCGGCCGATCGCAACCCTTTCAGGCAGGGATGCGTAGACAGCATTGACGAGTTCAATCGGTGTTGATGCGCTCACGGACATGCGACCACTATACGGACGCAAGGCCTCTCAGCGAAGATTGAACTTAACTGAGACGCTCGCCCCATTTGCCCCAATGGGTGACCTCGGATGCTGGAAGTCGTGAGGCAAGTTTGAAGTCGGTTCCAATTGTGTGTGCGATCGGGAACAACCCGGCTTGGGAGTAGCGGTCGAATGGAATGCCGAGGAGGTCAGCTGCCTTTTTCTCGCCACCATTCGGTAGATGCAGCGTGGTCCACGCTGACCCAAGACCACGTTCGCGAAGCGCGAGCATGAAACTCCACACGGCGGGCAGGAGGGAGCCCCAGAATGCCGCGGAGTTATCTGCGTCGGTCCGACCCTCGAGACATGGGATGAGAAGCACAGGAGCCTTTTCGAAATTGTCTGCGAGGTATTGGGCAGAATCGACAACGCGAGGAGTCGCTGCGGTCCGTGGATCATCTGCTGCATATTCGGGTCTTGGCATCTGGCGGTATGCGGCAAAGTTCTCCGCGTAAATCTCTTTGAGTGCGGTGCGGTCGCTTTCATCAGTGATGAACATCCATTGCCATCCTTGACGATTTGATCCCGACGGAGCTTGAAGCGCTATTTCGAGGCACTCCATGATCACATCTGTAGAGACCTCACGGTCGAAATCGAGGCGTTTACGGACGCTTCGAGTGGTAGTTAACACTTCGTCGGCGGAGAGATTCAGTTTGGTCATGACGAGATATTGCCAGAACGTGGGGTTCGTGGGCGTAGCGAAGCGTTTCAGAATTCGTGTGCTCCATCACACATCTGGGAGCATTGCAAGATGAGCTCCACCTCAACAACGCTGCCCGAAGGTTTTAACGGCGAAAGTGTCGATGCATCTGGACGTGTCTCGATTGCTGTTCACGATCATGTTGCACTCGTAACCTTTGATAGGGCCGACAAACGCAACGCGCTCGACGGGGAACAGTTCGCTGCCATTGCAGCCGCTGGGGCAAAGCTGAAGGAAATGAACGACGTCAGGGTGGTCGTTCTGCATGGTGATGGAGCCTCTTTCTGCGCAGGACTCGATTTCTCTGGGTTCGCGTCGATGATGGGCGACGGTCCTTCCATGGCAGGCGATCCGAATAGTCCAGGCCGTTTGACAGAATCAGGACTTACGCATCTTGGTCAGCAGGTGTGCTGGGTCTGGCAAGAACTCGAAGTGCCAGTTATCGCTGCGATGCATGGACACGCTCTCGGTGGCGGGCTGCAGATCGCACTTGGCGCAGACATCCGCATAGCGCACCCGGATACGCAACTGTCAGTACGCGAGGTTCACTGGGGAATCATCCCTGACATGACTGGCACCCATGTACTTGATCGTCTCGTCCGGCCAGACGTCGCTCGTGAACTCACCTACACCGCGCGAGTTCTCGATGCTCGAGAAGGTGCGTCAATTGGATTGGTGACAAAATTGTCGGAGTCGCCGTTGGACGATGCCCTTGAAATGGCTCGTGAAATCGCGGCCCGCAATCCTCATGCGGTCCGTGCAGCGAAAAGGTTGTTGTCAACATCATTTGTTGATGGAGCAGGTACTCAGTTCGCTGCCGAGCGGACCGAGGTATCAGCCCTCATCGGAACACCAAACCAAATTGAGGTCATTCAGGCGAACCTTGAGAAGCGAACGCCTGTCCTTAACGACTGACGGTATTTAGGCATTTCGGCAGAATCAGAGTAGAATCTGCTTTCTGGGCCAACGTCGTCCCGGAGCTACATCCCCCCAAAACTAAGTAGTGGAGAAACGACGATGTCGAGCTATATGCCGGCGCGAGGTCTGTACGACCCGCGATTTGAACACGATTCATGTGGTGTTTCCTTCGTGGCGAACCTTCGTGGAGAAAAGTCAAACGAACTGGTTCAAACAGGACTTCTCGCACTGACAAATATGGAACATCGAGGCGCCACTGGCGCTGAACCGGATACTGGTGATGGTGCGGGAATTCTCATTCAGATCCCAGATCGCCTCTTCCGTAGCGTCGTTCCCGTCGACTTGCCTGCCCTCGGGTCGTACTCAGCAGGCATCGGGTTTCTTCCGTCGAGCGACGAGGCCTCGTCGGCAGCTAGGGCATCAATTGAGCGAATTCTCACCGAGGAAGGTCTTGAGTTTCTTGCTTGGCGAGAGCTTCCGGTTGACCCGAGCACACTTGGCGCAACCGCTCGTGAGGCAATGCCGTCGTTCTGGCAACTGTTCTGCGCGGCACCTGATCGTCGGTCGGGAATCGAGCTCGACAGGCTGACATTTATCGCTCGAAAGAGGATCGAACACGAACTCGAAGACGTGTATTTCCCTTCGCTTTCGTCAAGAACAATCGTCTACAAAGGCATGTTGACGACGCCACAGTTGAGCGCTTTTTTCCCTGATCTCACCGACCCCCGAATCGAGAGTGCGCTACTCCTCGTGCACTCACGCTTTTCGACTAACACGTTCCCATCGTGGCCCTTGGCGCACCCATATCGTTTTGTTGCTCATAACGGCGAAATCAACACCGTTCAAGGCAACCAGAATTGGATGCGCGCCCGTGAGGCTCTTGCCTCCAGCAAGCATCTCCCTGGGCTCGAGCGCGCGCTGCCGATTTGTACGCCCGGTGGATCTGATACTGCTCGCTTTGACGAAGCGCTTGAACTTCTTCACCTCGGTGGTCGCTCAATTGAGCACGCCGTTCTCATGATGATTCCTGAGGCATGGGAAAACAATGCTGACATGGATCAAGATCGTCGAGACTTTTATCGCTACCACGCAGCGCTGATGGAACCGTGGGACGGACCGGCAAGCGTGACCTTCACCGATGGAGAAGTCATTGGTGCGGTACTCGACCGAAACGGTTTACGCCCAAGTCGCTATTGGGTTACCGACGATGATCTTGTGGTCATGGCCTCTGAGGTGGGGGTCATCGATATCGACCCAGCGAAGATTGTTACCAAGGGTCGTTTACAGCCCGGCCGAATGTTCCTGATTGACACAAGGGAAGGGCGCATCGTTGACGACGAAGAGATCAAGAAGCGCCTTGCGTCTGAACAGCCTTATGCGGAATGGCTAGCGCAGGGAATGGTCAATCTCGAAGACTTACCCGATCGGGAACACGTGGTGTTCAGTCCAGACAGTGTCCGTCGGCGCCAGCAAATCTTTGGATACACCCATGAAGAGCTAAAGATCATTCTTGCGCCGATGGCAAAGAGTGGAATCGAACCAATTGGCTCAATGGGTACCGACACGCCGCTCGCAGTGCTGTCTGATCGTCCGCGCCTGCTCTTTGACTATTTCCAACAATTATTTGCTCAGGTGACTAACCCACCTCTCGATGCAATTCGTGAAGAGGTCGTCACAGCGATTGGCTCAACGATCGGGCCAGAGGCAAACCTGTTGCAACCGGGGCCTGAGAACTGCCGTCAACTTGTTCTGCCATTCCCAATTATCGATAACGACGAACTTGCGAAGATTGTTCACGCCGCAGACGAGGGTGGTCGTAGCGAATTCATCTCGCACACCGTTCGAGCGCTTTACCCAGTCGCTGCTGGGGGAGTTGGGCTCGAGCGTCGACTCGAAGAAATCTTCGAAGAAGTAAGCGCGTCAATCGTTCAAGGCGCGCGCATCATTGTTCTTTCTGATCGCAACGCCGATGAGACGCTTGCGCCGATTCCATCTCTTCTCGTGACTGCGGCTGTTCACCACCACCTCGTTCGCACTCAGCAGCGCACCCAGGTTGGCCTCGTCGTTGAGTCTGGTGACGCGCGTGAGGTTCACCATATGGCTCTGCTCATCGGTTACGGCGCTGGAGCAATCAACCCCTATTTGGCATTCGAGAGTATTGAGGATCTCATCTCAGCAGGAATGCATGGACTGGGAGGAGAAGACCCAGCAGTTGCGATCCGCCGCTACATCAAGTCATGTGGCAAGGGTGTGGTGAAGGTGATGTCGAAGATGGGAGTCTCTACCGTTGCCTCGTACACGGGGGCACAGATCTTCGAGGCAATCGGTATTGGTGAAGAAACGATCGAGCGCTATTTCACCGGAACGGTGAGTCGCCTGAGCGGTATCGGCCTTGATGAAATTGCGAATGCGGTTGCATTGCGCCACCGCTCGGCGCATCCGGAACGACCAGAGCAGCGCGCTCACCGTCAACTCGAAGTTGGCGGCGAATACCAGTGGCGTCGTGAGGGCGAGTACCACCTGTTCAACCCGGAGACTGTGTTCAAACTCCAGCACGCGACACGTGAGAAGCGCTGGGATGTCTTCAAGGAATACAGCTCGCGCGTTGATGACCAATCTGAGCGTCTTGCGACGTTGCGCGGTCTGTTCAAATTTGCTGAGGGCCGTAATCCAATTCCGCTTGACGAAGTTGAACCAGCGTCGGAAATTATGAAGCGTTTCTCGACCGGTGCAATGTCATACGGATCAATCTCAGCCGAAGCACATGAGACGCTTGCGGTAGCGATGAACTCAATCGGGGCGAAGTCAAATACTGGCGAAGGCGGCGAAGACTCTGACCGTCTCCACGACCCGCAGCGACGCTCGTCGATCAAGCAAGTCGCCTCGGGACGTTTTGGTGTCACGGCTGAATACCTCACAAACTCAGATGACATTCAGATCAAAATGGCTCAAGGTGCAAAACCGGGCGAGGGCGGTCAGTTGCCTGGTCACAAGGTGTACCCGTGGGTCGCAAAGACCCGTCATTCGACTCCTGGTGTTGGCCTGATTAGCCCGCCGCCGCATCACGACATCTACTCAATTGAGGATCTGAAGCAACTAATTCACGACCTGAAGAATGCGAACCCGGTGGCGCGTATCCATGTGAAGTTGGTCGCCGAGATGGGTGTCGGCACGGTTGCGGCTGGCGTTTCAAAAGCCAAAGCCGATGTCGTACTGATTAGCGGGCACGACGGAGGAACTGGAGCGTCACCGCTTACCTCACTGAAGCACGCTGGCGGCCCATGGGAACTTGGCCTTGCCGAGACACAGCAAACACTGGTGATGAACGGGCTGCGCGATCGTATTGTCGTTCAGACCGATGGTCAATTGAAAACTGGTCGCGATGTCGTGATTGCTGCATTGCTGGGCGCGGAGGAGTACGGCTTTGCTACTGCGCCACTCGTTGTATCTGGTTGCGTGATGATGCGGGTGTGCCACCTCGATACCTGCCCTGTCGGAATTGCAACGCAGAACCCTGTGCTTCGCGAACGTTTCTCTGGAAAACCAGAATTCGTCGTCAACTTCTTTGAATTCGTCGCCGAAGAGGTTCGTGAACTCATGGCCCAACTCGGGTTCCGCACGATCGACGAAATGATTGGTCGAGTCGATGCCCTCGATATACAGCCAGCGGTTGATCACTGGAAGGCATCCGGGCTCGATATTTCACCAATTTTGATTGCGGCAGATAACCGATACGACCAATCGTTCTACTGCACGACATCACAGGATCATGGCCTCGATGAAGCTCTTGACCAAGAACTCATTGCCCAATCCCGGATTGCGATTGATGACGCCATTCCCGTTGTCATTAACTCAGAAATTCGTAATGTCAATCGAACGGTTGGCACACTCCTCGGGCACGAGATCACCAAGAGGTGGCGTGACGAGGGTCTGCCGGATGGGACGATCACCATCAATTTGTCTGGGTCGGCTGGTCAAAGCCTTGGGGCGTTTGTTCCAAAGGGTGTTGACATTCGCCTATCGGGTGATGCAAATGACTACGTCGGAAAGGGCCTCTCTGGAGGACGCATTGTGATCCGTCCCGATGAGACTGCGCCGTTTGTTGCCGAAGATCAGGTCATAGCTGGAAATGTCATTGGCTACGGAGCAACAGGCGGGGAGATCTTCATTCGCGGTCTTGTTGGTGAACGGTTCTGCGTGCGTAACTCGGGTGCAACCGCAATCGTTGAAGGAGTTGGCGATCACGGCTGCGAATATATGACCGGTGGAACCGTGGTCGTGCTCGGTAACACGGGTCGGAACTTTGGTGCAGGAATGTCGGGTGGAATTGCCTACCTGTATGACCGCGACGGTGACGTTGATCGCAGGGTGAATGCTGAGATGGTTGCGATTGAAACCTTGAGCGATGCTGACAGGGAGCAGCTGAAGGCCCTTGTTGAGCGACATCTTGAAATGACGGGAAGCAAGACCGCCGAGCGGATGCTGGCGTCTTGGAGTGTTGAGGTCAGCAAATTCAGGAAGATCATGCCAACTGACTATCGCCGGGTACTAGAGGTGCTTGAGACAGCAGAACGCGAGGGCTTGAGTGAAGCCGAGGCGATCGATCGAGTAATGGAGGCTGCTCGTGGGTGAGACAACAGGATTTCTGCAATGGGAGCGCCAGCTACCTCAGCGACGCCCGGTGCCTGTCAGGTTGCGTGACTGGAAAGAGGTGTATGAGGACTTTCCGGCTGATGAGGTTCGCACCCAAGCCGGACGGTGCATGGACTGCGGTATTCCGTTCTGTAATAACGGTTGCCCACTCGGCAATCTGATCCCAGATTGGAATGATCTTGTATATCGCGATCATTGGCGTCAGGCGATTGAGCGTCTCCACGCCACCAACAACTTCCCAGAATTCACAGGACGGCTCTGTCCAGCACCGTGTGAATCAGCTTGCGTTGTTGGCATTAATCAGCCGGCGGTGGCGATCAAACAGGTTGAGGTTGAAATCGTTGATCGGGCGTTTGACGAGGGGTGGATCACCCCTCAGATACCAACTTCTTTAACCGGTCGTCGGGTCGCAGTTATTGGGTCTGGACCTGCTGGTCTTGCCGCAGCCCAACAGTTGACCCGTGCGGGCCACAGTGTGACGGTGCTCGAACGGGCTGACCGAATCGGCGGATTGCTTCGCTACGGAATTCCAGAATTCAAGATGGAGAAGCATCATATCGATCGTCGGATCGATCAGATGTCGGCTGAAGGCACGGAATTCAGGACTGGCGCGATTGTCGGTGACAACGTTGATATTGACGTTCTGCGAGCATCAAATGACGCAATCGTCCTCGCTTGCGGTGCAACCGCATGGCGTGAACTTCCCGTCCCTGGTCGTGAGCTGAACAACATCTATCAGGCAATGGAATACCTCCCGCATGCGAACCGAGTTCAACTCGGCGACATGGAGAAATCACCAATTGACGTGAACGGCGGTCATGTGGTGATCATCGGCGGAGGCGACACTGGGGCTGACTGTCTCGGAACCGCGCTCAGACAGGGTGCAGCATCGGTGACTCAACTCGAGATCATGCCGCAACCACCCGAAACACGTGGCGCAGGCAATCCATGGCCACAGTACGCAATGATTTATCGGGTGTCATCTGCTCACGAAGAGGGTGGCGAGCGGATGTACAGCGTCAATACCGAGCGTTTCATCGACGATGGAAACGGGAATGTGAAGGCGCTCGCTATTCACGAGGTTGAATTCGTCAACGGCGGGTTCCAGAAGATTGAAGGCACCGAGCGAGAGATTCAAGCTGATTATGTCTTCCTTGCAATGGGATTCGTTGGGCCTGAGAAGGGCTCCTGGCTTGACACCCTCGGTGTCGAGCTGGACGAACGAGGAAATGTCGCTCGCGATGACGCCTTTATGAGTTCTGTGCCAGGAGTATTTGTTGCCGGTGATATGGGCCGTGGGCAAAGTTTGATCGTGTGGGCAATCGCTGAAGGTCGGTCCGCTGCTGCTGGTGTCGACACGTACTTGATGAGTCAGTCACGACTACCAATTCCAATCAAACCGGGTGATCGCCCACTGATGTAAGGCAGATAGTCATTCTGACCCCGCAGCGCGGTGAGTGCCATGCGTGGAACCCTCAAAACGCCTACGCTGTAGCCATGTCTCCCCGCATTGTCGTCGGTCTTACGGGTGCTCTTGTTCTTGCCATGCTTTCAGCTGGTTGCGCTGGGGGAGCGGCATCGAGTGCTGCAACTGTCGCTCCAATTCAGCCCACCTCATATGTCGTAAAGGAACTTGTTACGACCACGACAACGATTGCTCCTACGACGACGACCACTGTGCCCGGACAAATTGTTGAGCCGTATCAACACACCATTGTATTAAATGACAATCCGTCCTATTTGGCAGACCTATACAACATCTCGCTCGCTCAACTTAACGAGGCAAATCGGTCGAACCCTGACTACTCCGCCTTTCCTGTCGGTGGGACAGTGATCATTCCAGCGGGCGCGATCATGCCGAATGCGGCGTTGGTTCTGAATAGTCAAAATGCAAGCAGTGGGTCATCAACGGGCTGTTCAATCCTTGAGCATGTCATCGTGCTCGGCGATAACCCAACCGTGGTGGCTGAGCAATACTCCATTTCGGTCGAGAATTTAGCTCGAGCAAACGCGACGAATGCCACCTATCTCAGTTTCTTGCTCGGCGGAACGATTGCGATTCCTGTCGGCGACTGCTGACCTTGTCTCGCGCTACCTCTGACGAGGGCCTAGATTCGGCCATGCCCGTTCGGGACGACTATTCCTTCCCGAAACCTCACGTCGTCTGCGTTCTGTGAGTTGCCATTTGCGGCGCCAACTAAACGTTTCGGGGCCGGCAAGGCGATCTGCTGAACCTAACGCAGCCTTTCTGGCTGCTGTCCAGTAGTCGCTCACTGACTCCTCCGAAAGACGTCCCACAGCAGATTCAATCCGGGCGTTGTAGCGGCGGGTGTTCTCACCTTCGATGGCAGTGAGTGGTTCGCCAAAGATCACCCGGGTTCGACCAGGACGTGGTTTCTTCATTCCTTTGCCGAAGATTGCGCCAGTTCCTTCGATATGTACTGGAACGACTGCGACACCCGTCTTTGCGGAAAGGTAGGCGGCACCGCCTTTGAAGGGCTGTGCCCATCCATCAGGGGAGCGACCGCCTTCTGGGTAAATCAGCAAACTGCGTCCATCGTCGATGAGATCACGGAACAGTTCTGCTGATTGGCGACCGGTCACTTCGCGATCAATTGGAATCGCGTTCAGAGCGAGAGCAGAGAAAGCAGCCTTCCAGCGCTTATCGAAGAAATAGTCGGCCGCAGCCGCCACTACGAGATCTTGTCTCCATGCTCGGGGGATTGCTCTGATCATCACCGAGGTATCAAGGTGGCTGTGGTGATCTGGGGCAAAGATCAGTGGTGGTGGGTCCTCGAGACGAGCAAGATCGGAAAGACGGTCTAAACCAAGAACTTCAGGTCGCGCGAGTGCAGATGTCATGAGTTTCATTGGCCCAGCGGTGAATGCAGAACGTACAACAGATGCAAGCGGGCGTCTTGCCCAGTCTGTTTCGAAGTTGCTTCCCAATGTGTTGGGTTTCTCAGGGACGGTGATTCCTCGGGGAACGGTCGGTGCCCGGAACGGGAAGCCATATTTCGCAAGCGGTTTTGCAACAGACCGAATGGCCTGTTCAGTCCGCGCTGCTACTTGTTGGGCGCGTCTGGTGATATGGCGTTTTGACGACATCGCTGCTATTTCACATCGGCGACAAGAACGGATGGCACATGTAGGTGAGTGATTGACGGCGATCGGCCGACGACATCTGAGGCAAGTTCAAACGCGTCATCCATTGTTGACGCAGGGGTGAACCCCATTCTTCGAACAGCGGTCGGGTCTCCGCCAACAATGATGACCTTTCCTGCCCATTGCTGACCGTGCGCACCCCAGTACCAGGCGTAAAACGGGTGAACACCGTGATACGCATTTCCGGTTCTGTACAAATGGCGGTACCACTCGTCCTCGGCATATCGCTTTTCCCACTTTTCAGACATCACCGCCGGGTCGGTGGTGTCTGCGAGCACCTCATCAAAGAAGTCGATGTAACTCGGGTGATGCACCGGGTGGAAATCTCGGTACGTCGGATGCGTCATGATGATGACACCGCCCTCACGAACAAGCGGCTTATTGCGGTACATGTTGAACATGTAACCCAAGCCCATACACATCACCAGGATCGGATTCATGATCGACTCAGGGTTGTACGGGCTGATGAACGGCACGCCAAGCGTCAAGATGTCGGTTTGACCCTCGACTTCAACGATGTGCTGACGATAAACGTCTTCGAGGGTACGTTCGTGAACGCTCTCCGTGAAACCGGCATAAACGCCCGTCATCGCGTAGGGAGCTTCAATTCCGTGAAAGATCTTTCGGGCGGCACGACGAGGCATTCGATTGAGGGCCTTGGATGTCGCCAGGTATGTCATGCGATCTCGGGCGGTCCATTCCCATTCACGCTTGGAGAGAAATTCGAAGGGTGATGGGAACGCGTCTGTATTGATTGTTGATTCGATCTGAAAGACCTTGGGCCCGTTGTCCCGCAGAACCTTACCGAGACGCCAAATCGAGTGGTGAAGGGCTGAGTGGTGGCGATCCATCAGGCTGCGTGTGTTTTGCAGTGATTCCGGATTGTGGTGATAGCTGAGACAGCGATACGAAGCCACGCCGGTAACAAGTGACTTCCAGCCGCCATCCATTGCAACCTGGTTCACATTGGCGTACACCACGAGATCTGACTCAGCAACACGCTTGTTGATCTCAAGTACTTCACCATGATCAGTTTCACCCAACACTGCAAGATTCTCGGGGTCCTCGGCATCGTGTTGGTACAACGTCCCATTTGGGGCGAATGCATCAAAGATCCGGTCGCCGAGCACATGACGAAGTTCGTAATCGTGCATGCGACGGTGGAGTCCGAGGGCGGCAATGATGTGTACATCATCAACCCCTGCTTCCGCTGCAAGGTCAAGAACTGCTTCGATGATCCGTTGGCGCGAATCTGGCCTGCGCATCTTTGGGAGGGACAAACTTGCATCGTCAAAGCAGATGGTCAATTTCATGTCGGCGTGCAATAGGGCCCGCAGTGGCTCCATGTCGAGAGGGTTCTCAAGAGCATCGCGGATCGCGCCTTGTGGGTCTTTCAAACCAGGGAACGACTCTGCTGGGTAAATCACTCGGCTTCGATCTGACGGCAAACGTTCCAAACTGAATTTCTCACCATGCCAAAACAGCATTGGCGGAGTTGATCGATCTACATCGAGAACAAATCCTGGACGTGGCATTACTGGTCCTCTCTAACGTCAAACGCGATTTTCACTGCACCACGTCGGCCTGCGGCAGCCGCATGGGCAAGTGCCTCGACATGTTGGTCAAGGCGATAGGTCGCAGAGAGCAATCTCTCTGCTTGAATCCGGGCGGCAAGTTCGATGGCGAGATCAAATGTTCGAACATCGTTTCCTTCAATGTGTTCGGTGCCGTAGGTGTATGCGCCCAACAACGCGACCTCACGATGCCAGAGGGGAGTGAGGTCAAGTTTTGTATCTCCGGGCATGCCGAGCAGGACGGCAGCACCACGAGGCCGCGTAATATTGATCGAAAGGCCAATCGAGGAGCTGTCTCCAACAGCATTGATCGTTGCATGAGCGCCTGAGGAGAGGCTCGCGCCGATTCGATGGGCTCCTGACATGCGTCGAACGGCCCGGGCAACTTCGTCTCCCGGTGCAACGACATCTGCGCCAAGGCCTTTTGCGAACCTCATCTGGTGCGGATATCGCGCCCCCGCAACAATTCGAGCATTCGGTACGGCACCACGAACAGCTGCAATTGCACCAAGACCCATCGTCCCCGCACCTAGCACGGCAAAGATCGGTGACTCAGTATCGGTGAGGTGATGATTGGTGTGCTGTGCTGCCATCAATGCCGCATGCACTGACCCGGCGAGCGGTTCAACGAGCACTGCAGTTTCGTCGCTCATGTCGTCTGGCACATGGTGAATTTGCGAGTCGTGAGCCCAGAACCAAGGCGCCCATCCGCCACCGGTCGAGCAGCAAAACCCTGTCTGAATTCCAGGTTTCAGATGACCCCGAACCAGGTGGGCGTAATCGTCGCCGTCGGCTGGTGCTGCAGATTCCCAAGGCGGAACCGCCCCGCGCGCTGCATGACCCAACACGGGTTCGATAACAACGCGCTGGCCGTTGTCTAGTTCTCCGACGATCTCGTGTCCGGGTATGAAAGGGAATGAGACGAAATCCTCGAAATACGTCGAAGCGTGCCCATCGATGAGTGCGAGGTCTGACCCGCAAATTCCGGAAAGGCGAGTGCGAACCTTCGACCAGCCAGGTCCGGTTGGTTCGCTTGGGTCTTCGACATTGCGAAGGTCAACAGGGGCTATGCGCGCCGACGCCTTGGGGCTCGTTACTGAGAGCAGACGAGCAGCGCCAAACCTTCGAACGTTGTGGCGTACTTGGAGGGCTCTCACAGGAACTGTCTCCGTTGTTCGCGTTCTGAAAGCATTGGGCCGATTGGAAGGAGATTCCTCGGGCCTCCTCTTGCTTTCGACCAGTGCTCAACGAGCCAGCCACGTTTGCGAGCAATTGCGGCAAGTCTCGTCTCTGGATTGACGGCGACCGGAAAGCCAACCGCCTCAAACAAGGGGAGGTCAGAAGATGAGTCAGCGTACGCAATGCATTCATCGAGTTGTAGGTTCTCGGCGTCACAGTAATCAGCAAGGATTTGAGCCCTCGCCTCACCTGTTGGGGGAACACTATTCATTTCGCCAGACAAGGTGCCATCGGGCCGCACAGTCATTTCGGCAGCGACGATTTCGTCAAAGAGTGGTTTGAGTCCTGCGACATTGAATGACAGTGCGCCGGTGATGAGTACTGTCCGGTGTCCGGCTGCCCGGTGGGCCCTGACTCGACGAATGCCTTCTGGGAAACACTTCGAAATGATCAGTCCCGTCAACATTGCATCTACATCGGTCTCAATCTGCTCGACTGGGGCATCGGCGTAGCGCCGATAGAAATGGCGAAGGAAATCTGTGCGATCTCGTCGATCCATTCTCAGAAGTCCAGGAGCTTCAGCAAGCGTTCTTGCGACGTATTTCAATCGCTCCCGGCTATCGAGGCGACGGGTTGCAAGCCATGAATAACTCTCTACGACATTCGACGCGATCAGGGTGTTTTCGAGGTCAAATGCCGCAACTTGTCGTTTAGGGTCAAGTACTTGGCTGCGGAGACGCGTCATGCGATCAGTCGTCTTGACCTTGCCCGGGGTGCTTTTTACTCGGGCATGCTCAATGATTGACGGTAAGTGGATCTCGTGGACGTAGTGGGTCCAATCCACGACGCGAGGGTCGAAGCAAAATGCCTCTTGATCGGATTCTGATAGGCCTTCCCAAAGTGACATGAGGTTGTCGACTTGGTAGATCGCTTCGCATTCGGTGTAGAGGCCGTATAACTCGACGTATTCGAGTGCTCGTTCGACCTCTAATCGACGGGTCTCCAGCGTGGCTGCAAACTCAGCTTGGCGCCCCCGTAGTGGCAGCATCTGCATCGTTTGCTCGGCTCGTTCGATGGCTGTCTTTGCCCGAGATAACTGCGTTTGCACCTTCCCCCGACCAGGGAACCGCCACTCGGGAACGACAATCGGCTGGCCGTCATTGTCATATAACGGATGCGCGGTGAACCAGCTGCTGACGTGGTTCACAAGTGTCCGATAGCGCAACGGGTTGATTCCACCTGACGCAACTTGGGTGATGAATGGTGCTTCGTCCGGTCCTGCTGCAGCAACTGCGATAATTGCGGCGACAACGATGTCCACCGGAATGACGTCGATTGTTCCCTCAGGTACACCTGGGAATTCTTTGAGGAGACCACGGGCGTAGCTAATAATGACCGGTTCGGCCATTCGGAAACCACGAATCCACCCAGGTCGAGGTTCGGCCCACGCTGATTCGATGATCGATGGTCGAACGATTGAGACCGGAACATTTCCCTTTGACTCTGTAAGCGCTTGTTCTCCCAACGCCTTTGTAAAGGCGTATGCGTCGGGCCAGCCAACTGACGCCGCTCGCGAACGCCCAGCATCGACAAGTTGATCTCTCACCCAGCGCTCTCTGAGTTGTTCAGTTTTGGCGGCTAAAGCTGGTGCACCTGCAGCACCTAACTCGCTTCGAGCTCGCTTTCGGAATTCGCTGAGTTTGTCCGGCTGACGTGAGGCAGCTTCAGCATCGCCCTTTAGGCGACGGGCGGATGTAACTTCTGATCGCCAGTCGAGCCCGATAGAGAACGGACCTTCTGAGACAAGTTCCTCTGGTGCGGTGCCACGCCTATTTCCCGCGACGTAGCAAGTTGATACGGCTACGAGGTGAGGTGTGATACCGAGGTCGTTGCAGAGCTCAGCAATACGAACTGGCCCAAGAAGATTGATCTCTACTGCTTGGTCAAGTGGGGAGTCGAATGAGACGGTTGCGGCAGAGTGAATGACCGTGTCTGCCGTCGAGAAGATGAGTCGGTCTTCATCAGAGAGTCCAAGGCCGTCTGCGCTGACGTCACCGGCAATCGTGGTGATCCTTCGTTCGCACATTTCTTCAAATGACTCGGCGGCGTTTGCGTGGAGTTCTTTCAACCTGTCGAACGCATCGTTTGAGAGGATTTCTCGCGTCGTGCGTCGTGCCGCGGGAGTACGCCGTCCGTCACGCACAAGAAGAATAAGTTCGCAGTCCGGTACACCGCGTAACAGCCGCTCGACAAGAGCAGTACCGACAAAGCCGGTTGAACCAGTGATCGCAATGCGCCGTTTTGACAGTGACTCAGAAATCACATCTCTCTTTCTATCACGTCTCTACCATTTGGTAGACAAACCTGCTACAACTGCCTTGTGGTCGGCAGGTCAACGCGTCTTCGCATACTTGATACCGCCCTCGATCTGTTCGGTTCTCGAGGAGTTGGAGCGGTGTCGCTTGACGACATCGCTGATGCAGTTGGGGTGAGAAAGCAGACGGTCCTGTATTGGTTTAAATCTCGAAGTGGACTCATTGATGCGGTGCTGGATCATGCCGCCGACGAACTACTCGTTGTTGTTGAGGCGGCGATTCGCTCAAAAGGCGACGACCCAATCGAGCGAGTAGACGCGGTTGTATGCGCAGTGTTTCGACCTGTCGTGCGACGCCCAGCGCTCCTTGGTCTCATTCGGGAAGTGATTCGCCTTGAGGAACATCACATCATCCATCTGCGCTCCAGGCTCGCCGTGGTGGTGGAGCGTTGTGTGTCGTATTTGACAGTCGAGATGGAGAATGGGCGTTTACGTAAGTGTGACCCGATGTTGCTTGCCGGAATTCTCTACTCGACAGTGTCTGGGACTGGAACCGAGCCGATCGTGCTTGAAACATTTGGATGGCGCGCAGATGCTGTAGGTCTCAGGCAGGTTCGCCGCGAACTTCGTGGATTTATAAGAGCGGCCTTGCTGCCGAGCCATTAGCTGAGATGAGATCAATTGCCGGTGTTTCGGATCCGACCGGCATGACGTTGAAGCGCAAGTTCAACAAGCCGGTCGATGAGTTCTGTGTACGACATGCCGCCTTCGGTCACCATTTTTGGGTACATCGAAATTGGGGTGAAGCCGGGCATGGTGTTGATCTCGTTGAACAGAATTCCGCGTCCGGGCTGCTCATAAAAAAAGTCGCAACGAGCAAGACCGGAGCATCCGAGCGCATGAAATGCTGCGACAGCCAGCCGCTTGATTTCTTCTGCATCCGATACAGGTAGTTCTGCAGGGATCGCTGACGATGACTTTCCGTCAAGGTACTTATCTGAGTACGAGTAAAAGCGATCTGCCGGAATTACCTCACCCGGAGGGAATGCGACGGCATCGTCATTGCCAAGAATCGCCACTTCGATTTCGCGTCCGATAATTCCTTCTTCGATGAGGATGGTTGAGTCATAGGAAAATGCCGTGTCCACAGCGGCTGCGAGCTCGTCGTCGTTGTCAACACGTGAAACGCCAACTGAAGATCCCATGTTCGCTGGCTTCACAAAACATGGATAGCCAAATTCCTCGGCGACGGTTGCGGAAATACTGTCGATCTGAATTTGATCTGCGAAGTGAAGGGTGAGGTGTTTCGGGATGGGGATACCGGCAGCCGTTACGACTGTTTTGGCAACTGACTTATCCATCGCGGCAGCAGAGCCGAGCACTCCGGAGCCAACGTAGGCGACATCAAGAACTTCGAGCAGTCCTTGGATGGTTCCATCCTCGCCAAGAGGGCCGTGTAGAAGCGGTACTACGACGATCGGGTCAGTTGTTGCCGAACGCAGTCGAGCAACGACATCAAATGGATTCGTCCTTTCGCCGTGAGGCGAGAGGACTCTGTCGTTCGGAATGACAGTTCCGGGACCAGAAAATGGATCCTCGATGATGTTCCACTCGCCCTCTCGAGATATTCCGACGAGTGTGACATCGTGTCGATTTCGGTCAATTGCTGCGGTCACGTGCCATGCGGTTGAGCAACTTACGTCGTGCTCTGCTGATCGGCCACCAAACAGGACGACGAGATGGGTGCGAAGATTGACCACGACCCTCACGGTACTGTCCATAGTTGTGCAGTTAAAGGCATCCAGAATTGCGGCACTCGTCGATGGTCGACTTGTTGGAGAAGACGTCCTCGTTGATGGCGTGCAATTCGATTCCCGAGCGGACATCGAAGGTCGTCTCTTTGTTGCGATTGAGGCGGAGCGCAACGGTCATGATTTTGTTTCCCACGCGTTTTCGATGGGTGCTACATGTGCCCTTGTTTCGCAATCCCTTGGCGATCAGCAAGGGTCGCTGGTGGTGGTTGACGACACTTTGCAAGCGTTCACGTCTCTTGCGCGTGAAGTTCGACGGTCCGAACTGGCGAGTGCAGATGTCGTTGGGGTGACAGGGAGCGTTGGGAAAACCTCGACGAAGAATCTGATTGCCGGTGCTCTCTCGTCCTTGACGGTGTCGTCAAGTTTGAAGAGTTTTAATAACGAGCAAGGTGTTCCATTTACCATTCTGAATGCGCCCGGCGACTCTGAGATAGTTGTAGTGGAGATGGGGATGCGCGGATTAGGCGAAATTTCGCATCTGTGCGCGATCGCTCAGCCAACGATTGGTGTCGTGACTTGTGTGGGTGAGGCCCATACCGCCCGCCTTGGAGGCATTGATGGTGTGGCGAAGGCGAAGTCGGAACTTGTTGAAGCGTTGCCTGCACATGGAACAGCGGTGTTGAATGCGGATGACGAACGCGTGGCCGGGATGGCAGATCAATGTTCTGGATCGGTCGTTACATACGGAGGCCGTGCTGATGTATCAGTGTCGCGGTTTCAGTCCGATGAGTTTGGCCGGTATCAGTTTGAGTTCTCTTCGCCGTGGGGGACAGGAGAGATTGGACTGCAGGTGCCTGGTCAACACATGATGCAGAACGCCCTTGCTGCGATTGCCGTCGGGGGAGTGCAGTCCGTTCCGATCGACGACATCGTTGCTGGCGTTCAAACGGTCGTCGCTGAGGATCATCGAATGGTTCTGTATCCGTTTGAATCGGGCTCGGTGCTGATTGACGACTGTTACAACGCAAACCCGACGTCGGTCGCCGCCGTATTGCAGACCGTTGCCAACCTCGGCCTCGAGCACAAGATCGCGGTTCTGGGTGAGATGGCCGAAGTCGATGATCCTGAACGTGCCCACAAATATGTCGCGAGGCTCGCTGAGGAGTTTGGCATCGACGTAGTGGCCATCGGCACTGATCTGTACGGGGTTCCTGCCTATCACGAGGTGCCGGATGTTGTGCGCAACGCACTCGCGAGCGGTAATGCTGCGGTGGTAGTGAAAGGCAGTCGTGTTGCAGGCCTTGAACGAATTGTGGACAGCTTAAAAACCAGTTAGTGCAGGCGACTTGGTCCAGTCTCGGGAATCGAGGTTGGCTCGCCGTCGAGGAAGTCGTTCGGGCCGAGCCGACGCAGGTCTGACCACGCGCCATTCGCAGCAGCTGCGAGGGCGCCAACTGCAAGGACCCATCGGGCTCCGACAGCGTCCATGATTGGCCCTCCAAGCAAGTTGCCAATCGGTATCGATCCGCCAAACGACATGAACCACAGCGGCATGATCGATGCCCGTTCACCATCGGTGAGGTTGTGTTGGAGTTCGGTCATCATCGCGGTCGCAAGGAGGAAGTAGACAGCTCCGAGTAGAAATGACACCGGAAGTGCAAGTGCGAAGCTGCTGGTGAGAGCGAAGAGCAAAAGGAATACGGCAAAGAGCCTGAAACTCCAGCGAATCAGTAGGTGTCGTGAAACGTCTGAGAAGACGGTTCCGACGGAGAGTGCCCCCAGAAACGCCCCCAATCCCCAGATGATGTAGAGGATCTTGTACGAACCGCTGTCTGCCGCTAACCCGAGGTTCAGCCTTGCCACCGAGGGAAACAGTCCGATATACGGAAGGCTCACAATCGAAAAAATAAACATTGACCGCAGAAGAACCAGGAGCACTCTTCTTCGTCTCGCAAGTCCGACCCCGGTGGTGAGGGCCCGCAAGCCTTTGGCGGTGTTCATGCCCTTGATTACTGGCAGGTGATTTCTCGCCAATGGGATCATCACAAATGAGTACGTCGCGGCATTGATGAGGAAGAGTTGCCAGAGATCAAGACCGACCCAACCAAGAAAAGCTGCGAGCGAAGGACCAGCAATTCGGCTTCCATTGATCATTGCGGAATTGAGGCTTACCGCACCACCAATATCCTCCCTAGGCACAAGCGTCGGGAGGCTCGCATTAAACGCGGGTGCTTGAACCGTGTTCGAGATGCCGATGGCTAGCTGAATCGCAAAAATTGTCCAAATAGGTGCGTGCCATTTTGCGAGACCGCTGAGGACGAGTGAGAGCGTCATCATTGACGCTTGCATTGCAAGGATCAAATGTGTTCGATTGACTCGGTCTGCAAGTACCCCCGCTGGCACCGACCCGAACAGCATTGGTCCGAGCTGAGCAAACACCAGCAGGCCTACAAATGCCGCCGATCCAGTCCGAACGTCGAGATAGGCGGGGAGCATGAAGTTCTGCATCCATGTACCAACATTTGAAAGTGACGCGCCGATAAACAACACCCTGAAATGTCGGTGCTGGAGCGCGGAACGCGCAGTTCCAGGGCGGCGCGTTGATGTGGAGGTACTCATGGGGGCATCGCAAACCTACATGAACGGTTCGCTTGCGACATGGTTTGTTGCGACATGTTTCCTCGGCTTCGCCAAGGCAATCGCTATGGAAATGCGGTCTGTGGCTAGTTAGGAGAGAATGTCAACGTACGTCGTCAGCATCGATCGCGGGCCCGAGAGCAGAAGAGTTGTAAGTACCGTGTCATCCCATCGATTGAGCTCTTCCTTGATCTTCTCAGCGGGTCCGACAAGGGCGACATCTTCAACCATTTTGAGAGGAATCGCGGCGGCCGCCTCATCCTTTTTGCCCTCTAGGTACAGCTCTTGGACCTTGAGCGCAACGTCCTCATATCCCATGCGGGCAAACACGTCGAAGTGGAAGTTGGCACCCTTAGCTCCCATGCCGCCGGCGTACAGAGCGAGCATCGGCCGAACCATGTCGGCACATGCTTCGACATCATTTCCTGGAATGACCGTTACCGGAGCAACGACCTCGAAATCATTGGCCTTCGACGGATCGCCAGATGCAGAGAACCCCTCGTTGAGGCATGAAAGATAAAAGTCGTTTTCGGACGGTGAGAAGAAGAGTGGTAGCCAACCGTCACAAATTTCTGCAGCGAGCGACACATTCTTGGGGCCTTCGGCTCCCAAATAGATCGGGATGTTGTTTCTCAATGGGTGAACGGTTGATTTCAGTGGTTTCCCTAATCCGCTTGCGTGTTCTCCGTCGTAGGGCAGTTGATACTGATTCCCGCTGTGCGTAACTGGCTGATCTCTTTGAATGATTGATCGAATGATGGAGATGTACTCACGGGTGCGCTCGAGTGGTCGTCTGTATGGCTCGCCGTACCAACCCTCGACGACCTGGGGGCCTGAAACGCCGAGCCCGAGAATGAACCGCCCATTCGAAAGATGGTCGAGCGTCATTGCTGCCATAGCAGTAGCAGATGGGGTTCTTGCCGACATCTGGATGATGCCGGTCCCGAGCTTGATCGATGAAGTTGACGCACCCCACCATGCGAGGGGAGTGAGTGCATCAGAGCCATAAGCCTCAGCGGACCACACTGATTCGAATCCCAAGCGCTCAGCTTCAATGATGCTGTCAAGCGCCCCTTTCGGAGGCCCTGCCGACCAATATCCAACTCCGTATGCAAGTTTGAGTGACATCGTCTCACTGTAGGACAGAACCTCGAGGTGTGCGGTTCTGTGATTCGAGGTGAGTGGCTACGACATCGATTGCGCCACAGTCTGATTCACGATCTTCCCATCTTCGATGTTGAGTCCCTCTGCCATGTGTTGATCAAGGTCCACCACCGCACGTCCGTGCATCGCCAATTTCGCAATTCGAGGAAGCGTTGCGTTGGTGAGTGCCAAAGTTGATGTTTGAGGAACTGCCCCCGGCATATTTCCAACGGCGTAGTGAATGACGCCGTGCACAATTCTCGTTGGGTTTGCATGAGATGTCTCTTCAGAGGTCTCGATGCAGCCACCTTGGTCAATTGCGACATCGACGACGACCGAGCCCGACCGCATAGATGAAATCATCTGCTCGGTAACCACAACAGGCGCCTTGTCTCCGGCCACCAGTACGGCTCCAATGACGAGATCTGCAGAAGCCACCGATCGGGCGATGGTCGAACGGTTTGAGGCCAAGTGAATGAGTCGACCGAATGAGTGCTCATCGATCCATCGCAAACGATCGAGTGAGGCATCGATCACAGTGACGTGAGCGCCTAGGCCAAGAGCCATTGTTGCCGCGGCCCAACCAACATTCCCTCCGCCGATGACCACGACAGATGCTGGCGCCACCCCCGGGGCCCCACCGAGAAGAACGCCAGCTCCTCCAAGGTGGGCCGAGAGGTGGTGGGCCCCCATCTGAGTTGCCAGCTTCCCAGCAATTTCAGACATCGGTGCAAGGAGCGGTAACCCACCATTGGCGTCTGTGACGGTCTCATATGCAAACGCTCTGGTGCCGGCTTTCACCAGAGCATCAGCGACCTTTGGGTAAGCCGCTAAGTGAAGATAGGTGAAGAGAGTGAGGTCGGGGCGAAGAAATGCGAATTCAGATTCCTGAGGTTCCTTCACCTTGACAACCAGATCGGCAGCCCAAGCGTCATCGGCTGTATCCACAATCGTTGCACCAACGGCGACATATTGGTCGTCCGAAAAACCTGATCCGAGGCCAGCGTTTTGCTCAACCGAGACACGGCATCCATGTGCGATGAGTTCGGAGGCCCCGTCTGGGGTAAGTGCGACACGTCGCTCGTCCCCCTTAATTTCTTTTGGCACTCCGATGTTGCGAATGGCGGGTGGTGTCACTGTGGTCATAGGCGAATTGTGCATGAATGCTCGACCGATTTCCGGGCGTTTTTGCCAACTAGAACGACTAATGTCACTCGTTATGAGTGAAGTTGATCAATTTGACGCTCGAATACTCGGCGTATTGGAATCGAAGGGACGAATCTCATGGGCTGAGCTGTCGAGCGAGGTTCACCTCTCACCAACCGCTGTGGCTGACCGGGTTAGACGAATGGAACGGCAAGGCACGATCCGCGGCTACCGGGCCGAAGTAGATCCAGCTGCGTACGGAAGAACGACGAGAGCTGTCATCGAGGTCGGTCTCATTGCCGGGGCACATGCCGAAGAGTTCGAGACACGGCTTCGAACTCGTGACGAAATCGCCTTCGCTGCGTACGTCACTGGATCTTCTGATTATTCGTTGCAATGTGAGTGCAAAGGTTCGGACGGTCTCGACGCACTTGTTCGTTGGCTTCGTGCAGATCCCGCCGTGGCCCGCACCGAAACTCGATTCATTCTCAGAGTGGTACGCGACGGTTCAAATCGGTGATAAACCACGGGTATGTCTGTAAATCATTCTCTAGTAAAAAACTTCATCAACGGTGAGTGGTGTGATGCTGTCAATGGTGGACGAAGCAACCTCATTGACCCCAGTACAGGTCAGGTCTATGCCGAAGCAGTTGTATCAACCTCGGCCGATATCGATCGAGCGATGGATGCCGCAAGCTCGGCATTCTCAAGTTGGAAACGCACAACACCATCTCAGCGTTCATTGGCATTGCTGAAATTTGCCGATGCGGTCGAAGCTGCAGGTGATGATCTGATGGCTGCTGAATCCAAGAACTGTGGGAAGCCCTACGATCTGCATCGCGGTGAAGAGGTGGGGCCGATGGTTGATCAGCTGCGTTTCTTCGCCGGTGCAGCTCGTCATCTCGAAGGGAAGGCGGCCGGCGAGTACATGGAGGATATGACGTCGATCATCCGTCGTGAACCAGTTGGTGTCTGCGCGCAAGTTGCGCCGTGGAACTATCCGATGATGATGGCGATGTGGAAACTTGCTCCAGCAATCGCTGCCGGCAACACCATTGTGTTGAAGCCGAGCGACACGACACCGGTGACGACCACAATGCTTGCGGAGCTTGCTGCTGAGCATCTTCCTCCGGGTGTGTTCAATGTTGTTTGTGGTGATCGCGACACAGGCCGAATGATGGTCAGCCACTCCACCCCTGCGATGGTGTCGGTAACCGGGTCGGTACGCGCAGGAACCGAGGTGGCTCAAGCAGCATCGGCGGACCTGAAACGAGTTCATCTAGAACTTGGTGGTAAGGCGCCCGTCATAGTCTTTGACGACGCTGACATCGCTGCAGCAGCCGAGGCGATTGCAGTTGCCGGATACTTCAACTCGGGTCAGGATTGCACAGCCGCAACGCGTGTGTTGGTGCACTCATCTATCCGTCAAGATTTTGTTGATGCGCTTTCACAGCAAGCTCGCGACGCGAAAGTTGGTAGCCCGTTTGAAGCGGACGTATTGTGTGGGCCTGTAAATAACAGCAACCAATTGGCCCATGTCCTCGGCTTCCTCGATCGCGTGCCAACTCATGCCTCAATTACCGCCGGTGGAGGACAGGTCGGCTCGGAAGGTTTCTTCGTGGCTCCGACAGTTGTTTCAGGACTTCGTCAAGATGACGAAATGAGCCAGCGTGAAATCTTTGGACCGGTGATCACTGTTCAAGAATTCACTCACGAGAGCGAGGCTCTCGGCTATGCCAATGGTGTTGAGTATGGGCTCGCCTCAAGCGTGTGGACTGCCGATGTTGCTCGGGCAATGCGGTGCTCTCGTGATCTTGACTTTGGTTGTGTCTGGGTGAACACTCACATTCCAATCGTCGCTGAAATGCCGCATGGTGGGTATAAGAAGTCTGGTTACGGAAAAGACCTGTCTACATATGCGTTAGAGGACTACACGCGCATCAAGCATGTGATGATCAACATCGCTGAGTGACGACTCTCTTAGTTCGTAGATGAGTAAGCAGCGAGACCCGTACGAGGTGTTGGGACTGTCGCGGGGCGCGTCGCAGGTCGAAATTCGAAAGGCGTATCGACGACTCGCAAGGCAATCTCACCCAGATCTCAGTCGGGATGGCTATTCGGACCAGATGGCGGTCATTAACGATGCCTATCGGCAATTGTCGGTCAGTGCAAAAGCAAGCGATGCGCCACTTCCACATTCGCGTAGTGCCGATTCCGCGATTGCTGAGAATGACCCAGCAACGAGGTTGAGCCGACCAGTTGCCTTCCCTTGGCGGGGAATCATCGCAGCTTCTGTCGTGGGTGGTAGTGCGATTGTTGCGCTGTCGTTGTTTGCTGGACCGGCCGTCGATAGTCCACCCGATGGCGTTATCCAGGCGGGATCTTGTGTGCAGATCAATGAAAGTCTGCTCGCCATCGAGGTTTCCTGTGACGATCCCGCCCATGCAGTCGTAAGCCAACTGGTGCCACTAGATGCTCGCTGTGCTGATGGTTCGAATGGTTATTTGGATCGTCTCGGCATGGGTCGTGTATGTCTCGAGTGACACGCCTCGGCGGTTTCGTTCTTGTTGTCACCGTTGTTGGGGTATTCGCTCTAATTGGATCTCAGAATCGTGAGGTAACAATTCAGGATCTCGCCATCGGCGACTGTTTCGTGTTCTCCGATGACGACATGAAAAATGGCGCCCTCTCTTTCGAACTCGTCGGCTGTGATGAGGCGCTCGATCTGGCTGCCAATGGGTTCGGCACAGCAGCATTCGTATTGGAAGTTGGCCAGCTTGCAGAGCCAAACGCCACGTATCCGACGGAGACCGAATTGCTCGAACTGGTCGATGAACGATGTGACCCTTTTCTAGAGGTCGCACCGTCAGTGCTTCCGCTACTACCTGATTCTGAGGCTTGGGAAGCTGCAGGTGGCCCTTACGCATGCCTATCCGTGTCTCTCGGTTGACGTCGGTTCTCGAGCGAAGCCGCTGGTAGCCTCGCCGGAACTGAGGGCGATTAGCTCAGTTGGAAGAGCGCCACGTTCACACCGTGGAGGTCATGGGATCGAGGCCCGTATCGCCCACTCGTACAGGTTGTGTTCTCGTGAGTCTGTGATCTGTCGTACGCTTGAGGTGTGCCATCGTGCGATCGCCCCGGTTGTTCCGAACCCGTGTTTCTTCATTACGGATTTGATCCCGCCTCGGCGGTTGTCTGGCTTGAGGTTCCAACTGGTGATGCTGAGTCCGGCCTTTGTCGAACACATGCCGAGAGGCTGACTCCTCCTAAGGGTTGGACTATCGATGACCGAAGAGATCCCACTTTGCGGCTCTTTCGACCCGGACCTAAAGATGCAAGCCGAGCGGCCAAGACCCGTAAAGCTAAGCCAAGGAGCGCCGCTAA
>JAYNVD010000016.1:34436-41528 GCA_038100275.1 Ilumatobacteraceae bacterium | reverse complement strand
GCCACTAGGTCTTCACCAATCCGAAGATCGGATGGACCTCGTTCGACTTGCATGTATTAAGCACGCCGCCAGCGTTCGTCCTGAGCCAGGATCAAACTCTCCAACAAAAACCTGTCGATAGTTGAACGGTTGTTCTTCTACCGAGCGGCTGATGGTCGAGCGCAGTGTGAGTGGAATGTACTCAGTGACTGCAATCTTGACTTATTACTTAAGTTTGTCACCGGGTGGGAACCCGGCAACTGAATTGACAGACAGTCGTGTCTCAGGAACCGAAGTTCCCCCTGACCGACTGCCCGCACTGGCGTTCTGTCTTCTCTTCCGTTTTCAAGGAGCTACTGCTCTGACACATTCACTTTCGTGACTTGGTGTCACCCTCAAACCTTTCGGTTTTTGGGGCGAGTTGAAACACTACTGCTCGTGAGGTGCGCGCACAACCCTGCTTCAAGAAAAAATCTGCAAAAGGTGATGTGACGTTCGTCCCTTTTGCATCAAGCGATAACCGCCCTCAAGCGGAGTGATTTCTGAGACGTTTGAATCGAGGTCAAGGACCTCACCGTTGCATCGAAAACCGCGCTGCTCCAGGGTGCGTCGAGCATCGCCTTTCGACTTCGCCAAACCGCACTGAACCAAGAGGCCCGGCAGGTCTTCGCACTCTGCTGCTGACACCTCGGTAAGTGACAACTCGCCTGCGACAACACGCATCGCTTCAGCATCAGCTTCACGAGGGTCAGACCCGAACAACACAGCCGCCGCCGCATCGGCGGCGTTCGCTGCGCGTTCACCGTGAACCATCGCGGTGAGCTCGTGGGCAAGAGCGCGCTGTGCGGCACGCTCATGCGGAGCGGCTTCGTGCTGAGTGAGGATCTCTTCGATCTCTTTGACTGACGTCAAGCTGAAACGCATGAGGCGGTCACGCACATCGGCATCATCGGTCTGAAGCCAGAACTGTCGGAACTGGTACGGGCTCGTGCGCTCTGGGTCAAGCCACACCGCACCCGATGACGTCTTACCAAACTTCGTGCCATCGCTCTTGGTGAGCAAGGGCCACGTCAATCCGAACGCCGATGCACTGGCGGTACGCCGGATGAGGTCGATACCAGCGGTGATATTTCCCCACTGATCACTACCCCCCATCTGCAACTCAACATTGTGAGCTGCATGAAGGTGGCGGAAATCATTCGCTTGCAACAGCATGTAACTGAACTCAGTAAACGAAAGACCCGACTCGGCAGACAGGCGCGACTTCACTGAATCCTTGCCGAGCATCTGTGGCACCGATACGTGCTTACCAATGTCACGAAGGAAATCAAGCAACGGCATCTGGACTGTCCAGTCAGCGTTGTTCACCATGGTTGCCGGATTCGAGCCAGAGAAATCCAGGATGCCTTCAAGTTGATTAGAGATGCTGCGAACGTTGTGCTCGAGTTCATCGCGGGTCAACAGGTTCCGCTCTTCTGAGCGACCGCTCGGATCACCAACCATTCCCGTAGCACCACCAGCAAGCGGGAAGACCCTGTGTCCATTCAACTGAAAACGACGGAGCCCAACCTGACCAAGGAGATGTCCAACGTGCAAGGAATCGGCCGTTGGATCGAAGCCGACATACACACCGATTGGACCAGACGCCAAACGGGCAGAGAGCTGCTCGCGGTCGGTGGTGTCGTGAATAAGTCCACGGGCATCAAGTTCGGCAATGAAATCCATACGCCCAACATCGTGCCACGACTCGGCTCAAGAACCGACATCGCCCGAGACCTACGCTATGAGGATGCCTCATGACCCGACGAGCGATCAGGAACTCGCTGCCCTCTTCGGTGACTTCGGCAATTCAGTCGGGTCACGGGCACCGCTCTACGCAGACCTTTGCCGAGCAATCGCTCATGACACGAAGCCGCATGTTCGCGAACTGCTGAACAGCGCTCCACTCCCCCAACGCCGACCAATGTTGCTGCTTGCAGCGATCCACCATTTAGTGCTTGAACACCAGAGTTCACCACTTGCCCAGCGGTACCCGTCGGTGACTGGCACGGCTCGCAACTCGGGACACGATGTTGCTGGCCTAGCTGACGACCTCAACGAATTTTGTAACAACTTTTACGACGACATCGCCAACCTCGTCAGCACTCGCCACACCCAAACGAATGACATCTCGCGTTCAGCAGTGCTTCGACTTGCCCTCGCTCAGCGGCCGGTCACCACAACCTCCTCACTGATCGATATCGGCTGTTCAGCCGGACTCAACTTGCATCTCGACTCGTACCACTGCTCGTACTCCGCCGAGGACGACAGCTGGGCTACCTCCGCTGGCAATACTGCGGCTCCGGCTCTTCGCTGCAGCGTGAGGTCTGCAACTCCGCTCGAAGTTGAGATCGGAAACTTTGAATCTCGAATCGGGTACGACCCCCACCCCATTGACGTCCAGACCACCGACGCAGGGTGGTTGCTCGCATGTGTCTGGCCAGACCAACTCGATCGCATTACACGACTTAAGGAAGCCATTGAATGGATGAAGCAACACCCGGTTGGCCTTCACGCACGAGATGCACTTGCCGCTCTCGACGAAGTTGAGGAGATGAATGATGCACACATCACGATCATCAACTCGTGGGTGCTGTCATACCTGAGTGACGACGATCAGCGTGAATATCGACGACGTCTAGAACAACTCGGTCAACGCCGCGACCTCACATGGGTGTACCTCGAGCAGCCATCCACTACTCCAGCGCTGGAGCATCCCGATTCAATCACGAGCGACCCAAAGCGCTCTGAACTCACTGCAGTCACCCGAATCGATTGGGTAAACGGCGAGATGAACGTGCAACACCTTGGAACGATGCACCCCCACGGCTATTGGTTCCACCCGAGTCCATGGTGAGGAACGCCCAGTCATCAGGAAAGCGACGACATGGAACCGCTCGGGCGACTTACTGACAGACTCAATTGGGGCGTGTCAGACCCCGGCGTTGACGAATCCCGCAACCGAGTCAGCAATCATCTGAACCGCGATCGCCGCGAGCAGCAATCCAGCAATACGACTAAGAAGCATGATGCCCGATTGGCCGATCAGACGATTCACCAACTCGGCAAACAACATCGCCAAGTACACCAACACCAGGACCACCGCTAGGGCACCAGCAATCAGCCAGCGCTCACGAGCGGTTGAGGAGTTCTGAACGAAGACGATTGCGGCAACAATCGCACCTGGGCCGGCAAGCAACGGCGTTCCAAGCGGAACCATTGCAACTGCAACATGATCAATTGCCGCCGATTCGGAACCGTCGTCATCTGCACTCATCAACAGTTGCAACGCGACGAGCAGCAGCAACAGCCCACCAGCACCTTGAAGCGCAGGAACTGACACGTCGAGAAATCCAAGCACCTGGCGACCACCAACCGCGAAACCCGCAATCACTACGGCCGCTGTTACGACAGCAAGCAACGCGGAGCGAGACCGCTGCTTCGGTGTGAGGCGGCGGGTCACCGATAAGAAAATCGGAACGTTGCCAATTGGGTCCATGATGACGAGCATCGTGACGAACACCGCCCCAAATGTGACCGTCATACCGTTAACCCAATCTGTCTAGGCGACTCACAGATTCGGCAAAGGCCTTTGCGAACGCGTCAATCTGCACAGCGACTGGTGAAGGGCCTGCGCCGCCTGGAGAGGTGCGCATCTTGGTTGCACCACCTGGCTCGAAATACGCCGCACATTCAGAGCTAATTTCCGCAACCGCAAGATCCCGAAGATTTGCCTCCCCGCTCAAGTGACGACGAACGAGTTGCCCCACTTTGGCATGAGCCTGCCGAAATGGCACACCTTCGCGAACCAAATGCTCAGCAAGATCGGTTGCAGCAAGCAGTTCAGCATCAGCGCCTGCTGCCATTCGCTCGGTATCAAATTCGGCGGTATCGATCATGCCGGCAATTGCCGCCAATGCAAGCACCGTCTGTTCAACCGAGTCAAACAAAGGTTCCTTGTCTTCTTGTAAGTCACGGTTATACGCAAGCGGAAGCGCCTTCAACGTTGCAAGCAAACCGGTGAGATTGCCAATAAGTCGGCCTGACTTTCCCCGAGCCAGTTCGGCGATGTCGGCATTTTTCTTCTGCGGCAACATCGACGATCCAGTCGCGTAGGCGTCATCTAGACGAGCAAATCCGAACTCTTCAGATGTCCACAGCACCCACTCCTCGCCAATTCGCGAGAGGTGAATACCGATGAGCGATAGAGCAAATAATGTCTCGGCCACAAAGTCACGGTCGCTCACCGCATCGAGCGAGTTGTTGAACGTTGAGGCAAAACCAAGGTCTTCTGCGGTTGTCACCGGATCAATCGGAATCGACGTTCCAGCCAGCGCACCTGCACCAAGCGGAGAGACATCGAGCCGTCGGTAGGCATCCACGAGACGATCTACGTCGCGATGTAGCGACCACGCGTGTGCCAGCAAATGATGAGCAAGCATGACCGGCTGTGCGCGCTGCAAATGGGTATAACCGGGCAGGTACGCATCGCCGGCAGTACGAGCCCGCTCAAGCAACACCCGCTGAAGGTTGACAACACCTGATGCGACCTCTGCGATCGCCTGCTTCGTCCACAGTCTGAGGTCGGTGGCGACCTGGTCGTTCCGGCTGCGGGCTGTGTGCAGACGAGCCCCGGCATCGCCGGCGATCTCCGTCACACGCCGTTCAACGGCAGTGTGGATATCTTCGTCACCTTCGCCAAACTCAAACGTGCCTGACGAGAATTCAGCATGGACGGTGTCGAGGGCTGTCAGGACAGTTTCGACCTCGGCAGGGGAAAGAACCCCGGCTCGCCCCAAACCCCGAACGTGGGCTTTCGACCCTTGGATATCGACTTCCCACAAACGATGATCAAACGGAATGCTGGCGGTGTACGCCATCAATGCCTCTGCCGGGCCGCCAGCAAATCGACCATGCCACAGCGACTCTGAACTCTTGCCTTCACCCATGATGACCTCCTCCGTCGAGTCCCGCTAACTTGCGAAGTTCCGCTGCAAGCGCCTGTCCCGTCGACTCTTCTGCGGCGATACACAACACCGTGTCATCGCCGGCGACAGTGCCGATAAGACCGACAACTGCACTGCGATCGAGCGCCGAGGCAACAACATGGGCGCAACCCGGAGGGGTTCGCACCACAACGAGATTCGAAGAGCTCGTCACCTCACCAACCCACTCGCCCATCACCCGACGAAGTTGATCTAAAGGAGCAACCCGATCTGGGGCGAACTCAGGCAATGCATAGACCGACGACCCTGAAGCTGTTCTCACTTTGATCGCACCAAGGTCGTCAAGGTCACGCGACACCGTCGCTTGAGTTGCCGAAACCTGCTCTGACAACAACAGTTCAACAAGTTGCGCCTGATTGCCCACCTCTTGCTGCTCGATGAAGCGCGAAATCAACTGCTGGCGACGGGCTTTCACACTCATCTCACACCACCTAGAAACGCGAGCGCACCACGAGCGGCATGCATCCGGTCATGGCCTTGACGAATCACTCTCGATGCCGGGCCATCAATCACCGATGCAGCAACCTCGTAGCCACGGTATGCCGGAAGACAATGCATGAAGATCGCGTTGGTCGACGCCGTAGCCATGAGTTCATCGGTCACGCTGTACGGCGCAAAGATCCGCCGCCGTTCTTCAACCTCATCTTCTTGCCCCATCGATACCCATGTGTCAGTGTGGACTGCATCGGCACCTGTCACGGCTGCTATCGGGTCGTCAGTCGATACAACATCGCCAGAACCGAGCTGTGAGAGCCGCTCACACTCTTGCGCGGACGGCTGAAATCCATCTGGGCACGCAAATGACATCGACATCCCTGACATCAGACATGCCTCGCCAAGCGACCGTGCAACGTTGTTGTAGTCACCAACCCAGGCAACAGTTCGACCGGCAAGCGATCCGAATTCGTGACGCATCGTTCGAAGGTCCGCAAGGGCCTGCAAAGGATGTGACCAGTCGGACAACATGTTGATGATTGGAACTTTTGAGAGAGCTGCCATGCGCTCGACAACACCGTGGGAGAAGACCCGTGCTGCGACCATTGCGTGATAGCCCTCAAGAATCTGAATGACATCTTCAACTGACTCCCGGGTGTCGAGCCCGACCTCTTCGCCTCGGGTGTACACCGGATGCCCACCAAGTTGAACCACCGCTATTTCCATTGACTGGCGGGTCCGGTTCGATGGCTTCTCGAAGATGAGCGCTACACCGCCACCCGAAATTGGCTGTCCAAGATCGGCAATCGCGCGGTCTGAAAGATCCCCAACGAGAGCGAGCTCGTCGACGGAAAGGTCAACGACGTTAAGGAGATGACGCACCGTCATGACTTGCTCCGCACGGTCGCAATTGCGGCTGTGAGAATGCTCATTGCCTCTTCCATCTCTTCGTCAGACGCGGTAAGAGGTGGCGCAAGACGAATTGTTGCTGAATTCACTGCATTAACGATGAGGCCATTCGCAAGCGCTTCAGCGGCAACATCTCCTGCAACAATGCCGTCTTCAAGTGCAACGCCGAGCAACAGCCCACTGCCACGAACCCCGATGACGCCGTCAGCCCCATCCAGTAAATTCCGGATCTTGGCTTCTCCCGCACGAGCGAGCGACCGTGCATCGAGCCGTTTCATTTCAGAAATCACCGTCTCAACTGCTGCAGTGGCGAGTGCTGTTCCGCTGTAAGTGCTTCCGTGGTCACCTGGCACAAACGCTGCTGCGACTTCAACAGGGGCCCAGCACGCACCAATTGGCATACCATTTCCCATCGCTTTCGCAAGGGTCACCACATCTGGGGATACTCCAGAGTGTTCGAATCCGAACCACTCACCAGTGCGGGCAAAACCTGTCTGCACCTCATCAATCATCATGAGTGCCCCTTTACGAGTGCAGATCTCTCGCACTCCCTCGAGGTAGCCATCAGGGGCAGGGTTCACTCCTCCCTCACCCTGCACCGGTTCGAGGAAAACCGCCCCAACAGTTTCATCGACCGCAGCTTCTATCGCAGCCAAATCACCCCACGGAACATGAATAAAACCATCCGGCATTGGCGCGAACGGTTCATGTTTCGCGGGTTGAC
>JAYNVD010000016.1:8355-34426 GCA_038100275.1 Ilumatobacteraceae bacterium | reverse complement strand
GCCGCCAATGTTGCGAGAGTCCGCCCGTGAAATGAGCCAAGCGCCGTCACCACTTTGTGACGACCGGGGCCAGCATGTTTGCGGGCAAGCTTCAATGCGCACTCATTCGCCTCGGCGCCAGAGTTCGTGAAGAACACTTGCCCGGGTCGTCCCGTTGCTTCAGTGAGAAGGCTGTCAACCGATATCGCAGCTGCCGTAGCAACCGGATTCGCGAAGAAATTACTCACATGGACCAACTTGCGTGCCTGCTCGGCAATCGCATCCGCAATCACAGGGTTGGAGTGTCCAAGTGACACAACAGCAATGCCGGCAAGGAAGTCGAGATAGCGGGTGCCATCGGTTGCGAACACCTCGGTTCCTGCACCACGCTCGAGCATGAGCGCAGGCGGTCCGAACACCGGCATGAATGGGCAATGCCCAACAGCTGTCGATGTATCAAATGTGTGTCCCATTTCAGTCTCCGTTCTGGTCTGCCGAGTTGTGCACCATGGTTCCAACGCCAGCATCGGTAAAGAGTTCAAGCAACAGTGCATGCGGTGTGCGCCCGTCAAGAATGTGGGCCCGACCAACACCATTTCGAACAGCGGATATACAACTCAAAACTTTTGGAATCATCCCACCGTCGATAATCCCTTCGTTGATGAGATGCTCTAATTCATAAGGGGTGGTCTGCCGAATGAGCGAGGCAGCATCAGCGATGTCACGCCGAAGTCCGTCAATATCGGTCAGGTACACAAGTTTTTCTGCCCCAAGCGCAGCTGCGATCTCTCCGGCCACCGTGTCTGCGTTGATGTTGAAGGCCTGACCATCAGCATCAGCTCCGACAGTTGCGACCACTGGGATGAACTCATCGTCGAGCAGCCGCTGCAAAACGCCAGGGTTGATGGATGCAATGTCACCAACAAATCCCAGTTCTGGATTCCGCGCCACTGCCCTAATCAGCCCACCATCTTCCCCGCTCACGCCGACTGCATAGTCACCGTGGACATTGATTGCGGAAACGATTTGCGGATTCACTTGACCGATCAGCACCATGCGCGCAATGTCAACCGTTTCGGCATCTGTAACCCGCAAGCCATCTTTAAACTCAGCTGTCTTGCCGAGTCGACCCATCAGCTCGCTGATCTGAGGACCACCGCCATGAACAACAACTGGACGCATCCCGACAAGGCGCATCATCACGATGTCGGTTGCGAACACTGCGAGGGCATCATCACCTGAAGTACCTGCGAGGGCATTACCGCCATACTTCACGACAATTGTTCGGCCTGCGAAGCGACGAATGTATGGCAGTGCCTCAACAAGAATTGCGGCCCGCTGAGCAGCGACATCGGTCATGGTGCGACTCCAATCCGGTCAAGTCCTGATGTTTCATAAATTCCAAGGGCAACATTCAGTGCCTGAATCGCCCCACCCGATGCACCCTTTGCCAGATTGTCGAGCGCCGAGATCGTGATGATCGTGTCTGTCCGCTCGTCGTATCGGCCGGTCACGAGCACGAGGTTGGAGCCAAGGGTTGCTTTGGTTCCGGGAATACCGTCGATGACCTTGACGAACGGTTCATTGGCGTATTGCGCCTGAAGCGTCTCCAAGACGGACTCTTGCGACCTTGCGCCGTCGTGAGCCGGTGCTGAATAACAGGTGGCGAGGATGCCCCGATTCATCGGTAAGAGATGTGGCGTGAACAAGACTCGTGCACCGATCTCTTGCTCCATCTCTGGCGTGTGCCGGTGCCGAAGCAGACCGTATGCAGTGAAATTCTCGTCGACTGTGGTGAATGAGTACGCAAGATCCTCCTTACGGCCGGCTCCGGTCACGCCACTTGCCGCGTCAACAATCACTGTGTCTGAACTAATCAGTCCGGCATCGACAAGCGGCCGGACAGCGAGAATTGCAGCAGTCACATAGCATCCGGGGGTCGCAATGAGAGATGCCCCCGGCAGTTCGTCTCGGTGAAACTCGGGGAGCCCATACACCGCTTTGGCAAGCACCTCAGGCTGATCGTGGTCAAACCCGTAATAGATCGGGTACTGCGAGGCGTCAGTCAAGCGAAACGCTGCGCTGAGGTCGACAACATGACCAACGCGGTCCAACAGACCAGGGACAATTTCCATTGATGCTTCGTGAGGAAGCCCCAAGAACACAACATCAAGACCATCGAGTTTGTCGATGTCGAACTCAGAGAAAGCGCCTCCACCGTGCGCTGCTGTCATAGATGGATAGAGATCCGCAATCTGTTCGCCCGCCTGAGAAGCTGCCTGAAGCACCTCAACTCCCAGGATCGGATGACGGTCGATCACCCGAAGCAACTCAGCACCGGTAAAGCCAGAGGCCCCAACCACGCCGACAGACTTCATTGCAAGTGAAATGTCTTTCCCACCCATAACGAATGAGTATACAGGATTACGAATAGAAATTCGTAGCCTTTTAGCGAGCAAAATTTGCCCGAGGTAAAATTTTCTCATGTTTACCGGCAGGACAAGAAGCCAACTTCTTGTCGCCTCTCCTCCACTCGATGACCCGAACTTTGACCGCTCAGTCGTATACGTCATCGACCACAACGAAGACGGTGCTATCGGAGTGGTAATCAATCGTCCACTCGCTGACCCTGATCTTGACCCGATCTCACGCTGGGAGCACTCCCTCACCGAGCCGCCAGTGGTCTTTAGCGGTGGCCCAGTTGACCCCTCTGCACTCATCGCACTTGGCGTCACGTCGACGTCGACCCAAGGAGAAATTGATGGCGCAGTACAAATTGCTGATCGAGTTTGGTCAATTGACCTCGCCGGCGACCCAACCTTAGTTTCGCCTCACTTCGCCGGCATTCGCATTTTTAGCGGTTATGCAGGCTGGTCCCCTGGCCAACTCGAAGCAGAGATTGACGCAGGCGGCTGGATAGTTGTCGCCGCGGAAACCAATGACGTGTTTGGAAATCAGCCTGCCGATCTCTGGCGACGCGTCCTTGAACGCCAACCGCCACCGGTCAGTTGGCTCGCGAACGCGCCAAGCGACATAAACCTCAACTGAGTGCCGGCCAGCGCAGTAACGAAGCCTCAGCTTCTCAATTCTGCGCCGAGCTTGCTTGCGGCCGCTTCACATGCCGCCTTCACGTCAGCAACATCCGCATCGGTGAGATTTCGGTCACTTGCCTGCAAACGCAACCTCCAAGCAAGCGAGCGATAACCATCAGGAACGCCTGCGCCGCGATAGGTGTCGAACAAGGTGACATCCGCCAGAAGCGGAGCAGCAGCTTGGCGGAGCGCTCGCTCAAGACGATCAGCCGCAACGTCATCACTCATAATGAACGCGAGGTCAAGATCGCTCGATGGCATCCGGCTGATCGGACGGTACGAACCAGATCCGCCATTACTCGCAAGCATCCCATCGATCCGAACTTCAAGGACCGCAACCCGCTCAGTAACTCCAAAATTCTCAAGCACCTCAGGAGCGATTTCACCAATCGCTCCGATGACATCTCGACCCGCTCGAAGCACACCAGACCGCGTTGCATGTAAACCATCGGGCACGTTCGACTGATCGATCATCGCTCCGACGCCAAGCGCCTGAGCAATCTCACGCCATACGGCAACCGCTGCATGCGCATCACGACCTGCAAGGACAACTCCGAGGACTTCGTGCTCACTTGGCAAACCGTCTCCGGTGGGTGGGTACACATTGCCGATTTCGAAGAGCGACACACCATTGCGGCGATGATGTTCATTATGAGCAAGCGCCGTCAACAAACCGGGACGTAACGACAGTCGGAGCGAACTCTCATCAGCGACAAGTGGATTCAAAATCCGCAAGGTGTCGCCAGCAATACCCGCCCTTTGCATCGTGTCGGGGGCCACAATCGGATTCGGCATTGCCTCTGAAATACCGAGACCGAGAAGCACATCTCGAAGGTGACGGCGACGGATCTGAACCTGCGACAGGTGACCGTGACCGGTCGGCTTTGGAACCGAACGACCAATTCGCTCATATCCGAAGTGACGCGCAACCTCTTCAATCACGTCAACTTCTGAGGTCGCATCTGGACGCCAACTCGGGAGCAACACCTTGGCGATCTCGCCAGCAGTTTCTGTCACGAAACCGATCGGGTCAAGAAGCCCTGGTAAATCGCCGACGTTGAGTTCTGTACCGAGAATCCGGTTTACCTCTGAAATTCGAACCTCAACAGAACGCTCAAGCTCGGGCATCCCCTCAGAGCGTTCATCGGCGCTTCCGCTGTGCACGACAAGGTCTGGACACGTGAGCGACAGCAGTTCGGCGAAACGCTGAACCGCTCGATCAGCGAGTGTCGGGTCGACTCCACGTTCGTATCTCGCCGAAGCCTCAGAGCGCAAGCCATGGCGCGTTGCGGTCTTCATGATGCCAAGGGGCGCAAACCATGCAATTTCAAGGACAACTTCGGTAGTCGACTCTGAAATTTCACTGTCAGCTCCACCCATCACCCCACCGAGGCCGACCGGGACATCGTTTCCATCGCAGATCAACAAGTCGTCGACAACACACGCTCGATCGACATCGTCAAGGGTTTTCAGAACCTCACCGTCACGGGCAGACCGGATAGTGAACCCGTCACCGATTGTTGCGAGGTCGTACGCATGGTTCGGTTGACCCAACTCGAGCATCACATAGTTGCTCACATCGACCACATTGTTAATTGACCGCATTCCGAGTGCTTCCAGCCTGCGGGCAATCCAGTCCGGCGAACTCGTAACGCGTACACCCGACATAACGGTTGCGGTAAACCGACCACACGCAGGATTCTGGATTGCAACCGGGACAGTTCGGCTGTCACCATCTGCAGAAAATCCGTTCCCCACGTTGGCGAGCGCCTGCGACCGCCAAGCCGCAAGATCACGCGCAACGCCTTCAATCGACCAGCAGTCAGGGCGGTTGCGAGTCACGTCAAGGTCGAACACGACATCAGGCTCGATGCCGAGAACCTCTGCGTACGAGACACCCAACTTGGCGTCGCCATCAAGCAGGAGAATCCCTGAGTGGTCTTCACCAATGCCGAGTTCAACCGCTGAGCACAACATGCCTTCAGAATCGATACCGAGAATTCCTCGACGCTCGATCGTCATTCCGTTTGGCATCGTCGTTCCGAGGGTCGCCAGCGGCACCACATCGCCAGCAACCATGTTGGACGCGCCACACCACACATGGCGCTCTTCACCGTCGCCTGCATCAACCCAGACGCGTCGAACTTTTGCTGCGTCCGGGTGCTGCTCAACCCGCAGCACTTTTGCCGCAACAACACCCCCTACTGGGCTACCCGTGACGATCACGTCCTCAACTGCCAACCCGAGGGATGTCAGATCAGCAGCAACAGCAGCAACAGCCTCAGAATCGGTTGGATCTGCAAACGGCCCGAATTCATTGAGCCACGAAAGAAGCACCTTCATCTCTCCCCCTCAGAACTGCTCGATGAACCGAATGTCATTGACGTACATGTCTCGAATGTCAGTGATTCCATGACGCATCACGGCCATTCGATCAATTCCGAAGCCGAACGCAAAGCCGCTCCACTCTTCAGGATCAACACCGCCAGCGCGAAGAACCTCAGGATGCACCATCCCGCAGCCGCCAAGTTCCAACCAAGAACCATCGGGACGCCGAATATCAAACTCAGCTGAGGGCTCGGTGAACGGGAAATACGACGGACGTAGACGCGACGTGAAGCCTTCCCCGAAGAACGCTTGAGTGAACGCCTCAATCGTTCCCGCAAGATCAGCCATCGAGATGTTGCGATCAACCACCAAACCCTCAATTTGGTGAAACACCGGCATGTGAGTTGCGTCTGGGGTGTCACGGCGGAACACACGACCAGGCGCAACGATGTAAATCGGCGGCTCTGATTCAAGCATCGTTCGAATCTGAACTGGCGATGTGTGAGTTCTGAGCAACAACCCTGAGTCACCGGCACGTTCGTGCTCGTCGTGACCAACAAACAGCGTGTCGAACTCACCGCGAGCTGGGTGCCCCTCACCCATATTGAGTGCTTCAAAGTTATGCCAGTCGGTTTCAACCTCGGGGCCCTCTGCAACGGTGAAACCAAGGCCAACAAAGACGTCTTCGAGTTCTTGCCAGGCTTGGGTGACGAGGTGAAGATGGCCGCGGGTCGCTCTATCCATTGCCTCGGTCAAGTCGAGTCGCTCTGACTCAACACGAGTATTTCGCTCTTCAGCAACAAGTTGCGCTCGGCGATCATCAATCGCCGCACCAACTGAAGAAAAGGCTTCGTTCAGCGCTCGACCGAGAGCCTTGCGCTCTTCAATGTCGTCGACCTTGGAAAGCGAGGCTTTCAACCCACCGAGAACGCCCTTCTTGCCCATTGTCTCGGCAGAGACTGCGTCAACAGCGTCGAGCGTCTGTGCTGCTTCTATTCGAGTTAACGCGGCCTCAATTGCCGCTGAGATGTCATCCGTCACGAAATTGTCCTCCTACACGTCCTAACCCAGATCTCAAACCAACCACTGGTTTGCCGAACCCATTGCCCAACTCGCGGGCTGCCAAACCCTTTCAGGTGGCGTCACAATCCCCGGACGGGTCGCCCGGGGCAAAGAAATCGACGGGTGAAGGTCACCTCTTGATCATAGGCAGCACACACCAACTGACCAACGTTTATTGAGGTTCTGATGCTGAATCTGAGATCGCGAATGCAATCAAGGTTCCTGCCATCGCGACGTTCAGACTCTCAGCCCTTCCACGCTGCGGAATGTTGATCCACTCACCGATCAGACCACCTTCGTCGACGCCGTGGGCCTCGTTTCCTAATACGAATGCAGTCTTGCGGTTCCAATCAAATGTGCGATACGGAACTCCTCTGTGAGATGAGGTTCCGATCAATGTGAAGCCCGCCGACACGACGTCATCAAGAGTTGAGTTCACGACATTGACATTAAAAACAGCCCCGGCTGACGCACGGATGGCCTTCGGGGAAAACGCATCTGCAGTTCCGGGGGTGCACACGACCGCGTCGAGGCCAGCTGCCTCAGCTGAACGAATGAGCGTGCCAACATTCCCAGGATCACTCAGACGATCAAGAACCATGACTGAGTTTGCATCAACTGGAAATTGAGTTCCCCGACGCTCGACTACAGCGAGATTCGGCTGGGGCCCAGTCGTCGTTGCGACGCGTTCGAGAGCAGCCTCAGTCACCAATGAACACGGGGCCGACGAAACCTGCTGCCCTCCTGGCCCAACAAATTCCTCAACAACTTCCCATCCGGCGGCAACTGCCTCACCAATGAGAATTGCGCCCTCAACGAGCAACACACCATCGGACTCCCGGGTAGCACGCGTCCGCCCTAATTCGCGGAGGTACTTAACCCGAGAGTTCCGAGGTGAAAGAGGTTCAGAACCCGAAAGCACTGAACCGAATCCGATCTTTCGATCTAGAGAGCAGCTTTTGCCTGCTCAACAAGAGCAGTGAATGCTGCTGCATCAGTGACGGCGAGATCAGCAAGGATCTTGCGGTCAACTTCAATTCCTGCTGCATTCAAGCCTGCGATGAAGCGGCTATACGACATGTCGTTTTGGCGACAGGCAGCATTAATACGCTGGATCCAGAGGCGACGGAATTCGCCCTTTTTCGCACGACGGTCACGGAATGCGTACTGGCCGCTTCGCATGACCTGCTCGTTGGCCGCACGGAATGAACGGCTCTTATTGCCGTAGTACCCGCGGGCCTGCTTCAACACCTTCTTGTGACGCTTCTTTGCTGCCACTCCACGCTTTACACGTGCCATGAGATTTCTCCTCGTTTACTTCCTACAAAACCGAATATTGATTAACGCTCTGCGAGCAAGCGCTTAATGTTCTTCTCGTCAGTCGAATGAACATCAACATCGCCGTCGAGACGACGAGTACGAGTTGATGGCTTCTTCTCAAACAGGTGCTGACGCATTGCCTGCTGACGGCGAAGCTTTCCGGTTCCCGTCTTCTTGAACCGCTTTGCGGCTGTCTTACTGGTCTTCATTTTCGGCATCTTCGCCTCCTGGTAAATCGTTCTCGTTCACTTGACCTTCGGCGGCTGCCGCCGCCTCTGCCTTCTTTGCAGCTTCTGCTGCTTTCTTATCCGGTGACAGCACCATTGACATTGACCGGCCTTCAAGACGGGCCTGGTTGTCAACGCGTGCAAGCGGACCTGCTGCCTCAAGCACCTCGTCCAGAATCTTCGATCCAAGTTCGGGGTGAGCCATTTCTCGACCTCTGAACTGCAAAGTCACCTTTACTTTGTGACCATCTTCGAGGAATCCGATGAGATGACGAACCTTGGTGTTGAAGTCACCCTTTCCGATTTTCGGACGGAACTTCACTTCCTTCACCGAGATCTGCACGCTCTTACGACGAGATTCTTTCGCCTTCTGAGCCTCTTCGTACCTGAACTTGCCGTAATCCATCACCCGGCAAACCGGCGGTGAGGCATTTGGGGCAACTTCGACGAGGTCGAGGTCGAAACTCCTTGCAAGACGAAGGGCTTCAGGAACCGGCTTGATCCCAAGCTGGTCACCCTCAGGACCAATGAGGCGAACCTCACGGGCTCGGATCCGATCGTTGATGCGGTGTTGATCGCTGCGTGGCGCTGCTATGACGTTTCTCTCCTGAGCAAGGGCTGTGGCCTCCCGGGTAAATAGCACGAAGCCACGCGCCGAAGACTCTCGCCTTCCGTCATGACCCAGACGCACTCTCAACGTGGCTGGGTGGGGGCAATCCCCACTTCGATCGGTTGTAATTCTGGTCGGCGTTTGGCTGACCGGTTCACTACGCTAGCGGGCGTGAGTGGAGAATCCGACGACTACAGCCCAGAGCCCGATGAAGAGCAATTCGCCGAACTTGACCGGGAACTGCAAGAAGCTCGGGCTCGAGTGGCTGAAGCGCCCGTTGAAACCGTCATCACCAACCATGCCGTCGGCCTCTACGAACTGGCAGCAATCCATCTCTCTGCAAGCCCACCCGATCTCGAGTCATCCGCCCTTGCGATTGATGCTTTCGCATGCCTCATCGAGGGACTTTCCGGCCGTCTCGGCGAGGAAAGCAGCACCCTCGAAGCTGCGCTCGCAAATATCCGGATGGCATTTGTGCAGGTGAAACAGATGACATCTGCGCAAACTGACGTCGAGTAGCCACACGCACTCAACGACGGCGAGCAGCGAATCGACCAGCTGGCGACCGCTTCACATGACCTTGCGCAACCACAACGCCTTCTGCCCGCAGAAGTTCGGCGTGCTGTCGTTCATTTCCGGGCACTAGGCGACCCACTGAAGTAACCACTCTCCACCACGGGAGCCCCTCGGTGACTGCCAATACCCTGCCGACATGCCTGAAGGCTCGTGGCGAACCAGCATCGGCTGCAATGTCACCGTAGGAGACAATCTCGCCTGGTTGCAATAGTCGGATGACCTCAGCGATTCGAGTATCAAGATTGTGCGGTTGAGCCATCGATCAACCCCGATACATCCTCATGAAGGCCGAGGGGTGACCTGTACTGCTTCACGGCGTCCGAACCGCCGGGCGGTTACCACCGAAACCGTTGTTCCTACGGAAATCTCCCGCGATCCGTCCGCTATCGCAATGCAGTGAAAAGGAACCGAATCACCATCGAGATCAATCATTCCGAGGCCAACAACTGCATCGAAGGCAGTGACGGTTCCCTCAGAATTCGTGATCACGGAACAATCTTCGAGATTGGAATTTCAACAAGGTCGGTTGCACCGGCCTCTGACAACGCGGGGATCAGGCGGTTGATATCACTCTTTGCCACCACCGTCTCAACGGCGTAATCACCGTTTGCAAGTTGGTTCACAGTTGGGCTCTTCGCCGCCGGCAAAATCTCAAGGACGTTGTCGCGAAGTGCCGACGTCACGTTGATCTTCAGCAGCACCTTGCCACGGGCATCAAGCGCACCATTCAACAGAATCATGATCTGCTCCATCGCCCGCCGAAGTTCTGGATTTGCATAAGAGCCCGGATTCGCAATGACTTCGGTATAGCTCGTGAGCATCGTGTCAATGACTCGCAGGCCCGCAGCCTTCAGCGCCCGCCCAGTTTCAGTGATGTCGACAACGCAATCCGCGATGTCAGGCACCTTCGCCTCACTTGCCCCGTACGAGAGCCGTACATCAGCATTTACGCCTCTCTCGGCAAAGAAACGCTTTGTCATCTCGGGATACTCAGACGTCACACGAACACCATCGGGCAGGTCGGCAACACTCTGGTAGGACGAGTCGCCTGCGACGGCGACCACGACTCGCACCGGATTCGACGTCGCTTTGGAGTATTTCAGCTCACCAAGGCTTTCGACCGTGCTCGACGTTTCTTCGACCCAGTCACGTCCGGTAATGCCGATATCGAACAAACCTTCAGCGACATACACAGGGATTTCCTGAGGACGAAGAATGCGCACTTCGACCACTCGAGGATCATCAATCGTGGCTCGGTAATCGACACTTGATGATCGAACGACCTGAAGGTCGGCGGCTTCAAACAATTCAAATGTCGCTTTTTCAAGCGAGCCCTTGGGGAGTACTAGACGCAACACGGCCTTCAGGCTAACGGCCAGACTGTGCCTCAGTGCTCTGTTGGTTCATTCGCAAGAAGAGCGAGGGCGTGCGGCAAGACATCGATTACAGCATCAAGTTGCTCAACAGCCCCTTTGGGCGAACCCGGAAGATTGCAGATGATCGTTGTGCCGAGAATTCCGCACACACCGCGCGAGAGGCGTCCGAAAGGACTGATCGCTCGCATGGCTTCAGCAAATCCTGGAGCAACTCGTTCGATCACGTCAGCAGTTCCCTCAGGTGTTTGATCACGAGGCGCAAACCCGGTGCCGCCCGTAGTGGCGATCAGGCCCGAGAAGTCTGTGCTCATCTCGCGAAGAACTGCAGCAACGGCGTCCCGGCCGTCCTCGGTTACCCGACGTTCAACGACCTCAAATCCGACTTCTTCTAAACGTTGGGCGACACCAGCCCCACCTGTGTCCTCGCGAACCCCGTGATGCACTCCGTCGCTCACGGTCAGCACTTTTGCTTGAGGGGCTGTCATGTCGAACGACGGTATCTCATCATGACCATTCCGTCAGTGTCTGCTTCATGTGGAAGCACACGCCATCCGTCACCGAATCGCTGCCACTCCCCTTCAGGTTCAGCAAGATCAACTTCCCACCCATCAGGCACGGAATGGTCGATTGACTCACTCGCGTTGATCGTGCACACGCTGTAAATAAATCGCCCACCTGGTTTCACCAGCGCAGTGGCTGACTCAATCAACGACTGCTGCAGTGTCGACAACACATCGATGTCACGCGGCTCAACCCTCCAACGTGAATCTGGACGGCGACGAAGTGCCCCAAGACCAGAACATGGCGCATCGAGCAGCACCGCATCAAAACTATTGGGGGCAAATGGCGGGAGGGTCCCATCAGCCGCAAGCGCCGACAGTTGACCGCCTGATAGCCCCAGGCGATGCGCGTTCTCGGCAATAAGACCCGCACGCTGTGGTCGGAGATCCGCAGCAATGACCGACGCCCCCTCACCCGCAAGCGCAGTGGCCTTTCCTCCAGGTGCCGCACAAAGGTCGAGAATTCGCTCACCTGGCTGAGCATTCACTCCTGCCGCCACCCATGTCGATGCACGGTCTTGTACATAACCGTCATCGCGCACTACCGGCGCTGGCGGGACATTCATTCGAGCGAGAGATGCAACTGCTTGTTCCTGCCCGACTTCTTCGACATAGACGTCGTAGATCCAGTCGGGGACACTCAACTGGGACGCAAGTGATGGCCACTTCAGCTCTGACGGCGGAGGACCTTCAACTGTGCGTCGCAAAATTGCATTCACGAACCCTCTCACCCGACGCGGAGCAAGTGAGACAGTCTCATGAACCGCTGCGTGCGCAGGAACTCCTCCCCAACCCCATTGGTAGGCGCCGAGACGGAGAAGTCGACGGGTTGCTGCATCAGGTGGCGACGAGATATGCCGATCAACTAACGCGTCGCAGGCGCGACGCAGGCGCGTTGTTCCGTACACCAGGTCAGTGACCATTGCCCGATCGCTCCGAGACAGTGAACTGCGGTCAAGTGTTGACGGCACAACAAGATTTGCAAATGCCCCTTCCTCCTCAATTCGCCGAAGGAGAGCAAACGCCAAACGACGCGGGTCATCGGTCACTCAAACCACTCACCCTCGTCAGGGCGTGCACCGCGAAACCAGTCTTTGAAACTCATCTTGGGTTTACCTGCAGGCTGAACCGTTACCGGAATGATTGCGCCGTCAACCACTTCAGCATCGTGAATACGAAAACGTTCGCCGCGCCACGTCGTCCAGGCACCACCAATGCGAACCGTCCTCAGAATGACCTCATTCGGTTGGGTCCAATCAATATGTCGATCCTCAGTGGTCATCTTTGCTGCATACGTCACTTCGCCAACCTGAGGGGCGGGTTCACCAAACCCATTCTCCAAACATGACAACAGCAACTTGGCCCCGATAACGCCCAGTTCTGTTGTGAGCGATGAGGCAGTTGTCTCTGCCGTGATCGGCAACGACTCTGAGGCGTACACACCACCTGCATCGAGGGCTTCGACGACTTCCATCACGCACACACCAGTTTCAGAATCTCCCGAAAGAATTGCCCGTTCTACTGGGGCTGCACCACGCCAGCGTGGCAATAACGAGAAATGAAGGTTGACCATTGGAACGACGCTCAGAACGTGAGGCCTGATGATCTCGCCATATGCCACGACCACTCCGAGGGTCCCATCACAGGTCGCAGCGTCATTTGTGTCGTGGCTCACTGGGAGTCCAAGTTCGACTGCCGTGGCTCCAACTGGAGTAGGAGATGTCGCTCCCCCGCGACCTCGACGACGATCAGCACCAGTGATCACCAATCTGATGTCATGCCCAGCCAATACAAGAGCCTCTAACACATCAGCAGAAACCTGAGGGCTGCCGAGGAAGACGAGTGATGGGTGGGCACTCACCGCAATGGAAGTCGACGGAACCCTCGACGTTCAGGTTCAGGAGCGCTCAGTCGACGGTATTCAGCAAGTGCCTCTTTACGTTGCTCTGACGTCATTCGGTCAAACATCAAGACACCGTGAAGATGATCAAGTTCGTGCTGGTACATCCGCGCCTCAAGGTCATCTGCCTCTCGTTCAACCTCATTGCCATCAAGGTCAAGACCACGCAACAGCACCCGCCGAGGGCGAACAATTTCAACGTACAAACCGGGAATCGAGAGACACCCTTCGTCGTACACCCATTCACCATCTGACTCGGCGATCACCGGATTGAAAATTACTTCTCGGCCTTCATCGAGGTCCCAAACAAAAATCTGCTTCTGAATGCCGATCTGCGGTGCGGCAAGCGCAATTCCACCGTTGCTTGTTTCCAGCGTGTCAAACATTTCGTCGACAAGTCGAATGAGTCGGCCATCGATATCTGTGATCGGCGCGGCCTCAGATTTCAGAACCGGGTCACCAAAGGTGCGGATTTCATGCGCCATACGTGGCAGGCTACCTTTCATCGCCGCTCACTACTTTGACGAAGCACCCGATGCTGCACGGGACCCTCAGACCGTCGAGGTCCTCCTGCCCGATCTCGCGTTTACATTTCAGACGGATCGCGGAGTGTTTAGCCGCGGACACCTTGACAGCGGCACTGCGTTCCTGCTGCAGCAGGCACCACCGCCTCCCGAGAGCGGGACCTTTGTCGATGTTGGATGTGGTGCCGGACCAATTGCACTCACGCTTGCATTGAGATCTCCCGGGGCTCACGTTGTTGCCGTTGACCCAAACGCTCGTGCTCGAGAGTTGACTATCTCTAACGCCGCAGCAAACGGGGTCGACATCACCTCGTTGCACCCAGATGACGTCCCGAGCGATATGACCGTTGATCTCATCTGGTCAAATCCACCAATTCGGATTGGGAAGGCTGCACTTCACGACCTTCTCAAACAATGGTTACCGAGGCTGTCTGACGACGGCCGTGCTGTGCTTGTGGTGAACCGCCACCTTGGTGCCGACTCACTCCATCGTTGGCTGGAGAACGAAGGGTGGCTGGTCGATCGGCTTGGCTCTCGTTCGGGTTTCCGCTTGCTGTCAGTCCGGCGTAAACCGATCTAGCGACTTGGATTGACCGCCACTCGGAGCTTTCCTTTGTTGGGTCGCTTGCCTACTGCTAAGGCGTCAGCAAGAACCTCGGCATCAACTGCACGAACTTGACGCCGATCACCCACCCCTCCGACGCGCACAGTTTCCGGCAACGAGTCAACAAATTCACTGGCTGACCCGCCCTCAATAACTGCCATTGCTCCAAAGGGTGGAAGCGAGAGTGCTTCGCGCTGTGCCCGTTCGGCCTCAGTTGCTGCACCAATATCGGTCCGTCCGATCGATGTGATCAACTCGTGATCAGGATCGCTGGTTTGCAACATGAGACGACCACCTTCGCTTCTGCGGCCGACAACTCGGGCCGCTCGTGCAAGCAATCCGAGCACGTGCTCACCAGCACGGAAACGCGGTGCAAAGATTTCGCTATCGATATCGAGAAATACAACCGTGTCTGCGTGAGCAACCCGATGCAACATGGCCTCGGTACCGACGAACACATCTGTCGAGCCAGATGACCATTCCGGTTGGACATCGCCCTCAACAAGTAAGGCAGGACGGCCCGCTGCAGCAGCAATCTCTTTCACAAGGCGCCCGGTACCTGGTCGAAGATTCGAAAATGCCATGCCACTGCAATGCGAGCAAAGAAGCGGCCGATGCGCTCCGCACTTTGCACAGAACAACCCGTTATCGCCGGGTTGTGACATCGCTGATTCACAATCCTCGCAGACGGCAAGTTCACGACATGAACGACAAGCGAGTAATCGAGACGTGCCCGTCCTGTTCATCACACAAAGCACCCGTCGTGATGAATCACGGAGTTCTTGAATCACGACAGACGAGAGCCGACCGACGCGTGGACCATCCACTTCAGAAAGATCAGCGACGGAGATATCTGGCCAACCTGCCGACTCACGGGTAAAAGGAGGAGCGACTACCTCTCGCCCGTGCAGCCCCTCAGGGGTTGGGACTGCTGATACGAGCAACAGCGGAAGACCAGCACGACGAGCCCGCTCTGCAAGAACCTCACGGGCATGCCAAGTTGGCGACGATTCTGATTGAAGCCGCTCATCAAATTCATCGATCACAAGAATTGAACCAAGTGAGGGCAACCTTGCGAACGCGGCCGTTCGTGTACCGATGGTGACGTCGACCCCTGCCGCAGCTCGGGACCAATCTTGGGGCCATAAGGCGGTCGTCACTCCTGCCCTGCTCACTCGAGCATGAAGAATCGCGGCGTCGTCTACACCGGGAACAACGACAAGCACCGGACCACTTGCGATACAACTCCAGATAGACGGCAAAACATCGGAGGTTGGCGGAAGGCGAAGGACTCCTCCACCACTGTCAAGAAGTTTCGTTGTCGCTGGGGACCTTGGTTCTGGCTTCAATTCTGAATACGAAGGACCTCCGATTGCACTCACGACTCGCGGCGGAGACGCAGTTCGGAAGAACTGGGATCGTCGGCCTGCCCATCGGTGGGCAGCCCATTCGGCCAGTTCGCAGACGGCATTGTCTGGTCCAATACCTGAGACGCGTTGAAGTGGGAGAAGCTCCTCTGCAGGCGATGCATCTTCTGGGTCGAGTTCTCGGACCCATCCACCTATGCGTCGGCCGTGAAGATCGACTCTGACCAACGAGCCGACCGACAAACGGTCGACCAGTGATGTCGGAATTTGGTAATCGAAGGCGCGATCAGGTCCCGAACGATCGCAAAGAACTCGTGCGATTTTCGGGTGATCGGCCACTCACACGCCAACAGCAGACGTGAAGTCATCGAGACGTGAGAGCGTCTCCCAAGAGAAGCCCTCACGACCGAAATGGCCATATGCAGCGGTGCGCTGATATCCGGGCCGAAGGAGGTCGAGGTCGCGAACGATCGCACCAGGACGGAGGTCAAACACCTCTCGAACCGCCGCAACGATCTTGTCTGGGTCGACCTGCTCTGTTCCGAATGTGTCGACAAGAATGCTCATCGGGTGTGCAACGCCAATTGCATACGCAACCTGGAGTTCGCATCGGCGTGCAGCACCGGATGCGACAACATGCTTTGCGACCCAGCGAGCGGCATATGCAGCCGAGCGGTCAACCTTTGACGGGTCCTTCCCGCTGAAGGCTCCGCCGCCGTGACGCCCCATTCCTCCGTAGGTATCGACAATGATCTTGCGCCCTGTGAGCCCACAGTCACCCTGGGGGCCACCGATAACGAAACGGCCAGTTGGGTTGATGAAGATGTCATAATCGTCACCTGCAAACTGCTCAGGAATCACCGGATTGATGACTTGCTCGATGAGGTCTGGACGAATCACCGTGTCACGGTCAATTCCGTCTTGATGCTGGGTCGAGATAACAACGTTCTTGAGCCCTACCGGACGGCCGTCTTCGTATTCAAATGTCACCTGAGTTTTGCCGTCAGGACGAAGGTAAGGAACCTGCCCCTTATGACGCACCTCTGCGAGACGTTCTGCCATCCGGTGAGCGGTCCAAATTGGGAGCGGCATCAGTTCAGGGGTCTCATCGCATGCGAACCCGAACATCATTCCCTGGTCGCCTGCGCCCTGAAGGTCGAGATCATCCTCAGAGCTGCCTGATGACCGCACTTCTTCTGATGCGTCTACACCCTGGGCGATGTCAGCGCTCTGCTCATCAATCGACACGATGACGCCGCATGTATTTCCGTCGAACCCTGCGTTGGCATCGTCGTATCCGATATCGGTGATCGTTTTACGAACAATTTTGGGAATCTCGACATACTCAGAGGTGGTGATTTCGCCGGCCACAACGCACAGTCCAGTGGTGACCATGGTTTCACACGCCACTCGACCTGTCGGATCGACTTCGAGAATTGCGTCCAAGATTGCATCGCTGACTTGGTCAGCAACTTTGTCGGGGTGACCTTCGGTCACGCTTTCAGATGTAAAGGTCCAACGGGCCACGTCGACTCCTCCGTATTTGGTTTCAACGGTTCTCAGATTGCCACAAGAACCGTAGCGAATCTCGCATCACCCTCGAGCAGGGGTGTTGCGGGTTCAGTTGGTGGGGTTGACGCGACCGGCATCTACCGAGCGCATCGCTTCGCGTATCCTAACGATTTCGTCGACAACACCGACGGCAATCTCAGCCTTTGAGCACAACGCCAGTTCACGCTCTCCTTCGGCGGTCACCAACGTCACAGCATTTGTGCCGTGGGAGAATCCGACACCCTCCGCACTCACATCATTGGCAACAACGAGATCAAGCGACTTTCGATCAAGCTTTGATCGAGCGTTTGAGACGAGATCACATGTTTCCGCAGCGAAACCAACAACAATCTGACCATTACGACGATTGCGACCAATTGCCTCAAGTAAATCAGGTGTTGGTTCAAGAACAATTTCAGGGACGCCGCCTGCCTTCTTAATCTTCTCAGTGACAACCTGCGATGGCCGAAAATCAGCAACCGCAGCCGCCATAATCACCACATCAGCGTCGGGGACAACCGAGTTGAGAGCTGCTTCCATCTCGGCAGCCGTTTCAACCTGCAGGCGCTCAACCGAATGCGATGTTGCAAGCTCGGTGGTCGTGATCGTCGTTACCTTCGCACCTCTTCGAACACATTCTTCGGAGATTGCATGCCCCTGCTTGCCAGAGGAACGATTTGCAATAACCCGAACAGCATCGATCGGTTCTCGAGTTCCGCCAGCAGTGACCACTACACGAAGCCCCTCAAGATCACGCTTGCCGAGCACGCGATCAGCCATTGCAACAATGTCAGCGGGGTCAGCAAGCCGACCTTTACCAATGTCGCCACCGGCGAGACGCCCAGCTTCTGGTTCAACGATATGAACGCCTCGCGACCTCAGCAATGCGATATTTGCTTCAACTGCGGGGTGTTCCCACATCTCGGTATGCATCGCTGGACACACAATGACCGGAGCCCTGGTTGCGATCAAGATGTTCGTAAGAAGGTCAGTGGAGAGGCCGTGGGCATAGGCCGCAAGCACACGAGCGGTGGCAGGTGCAACGAGAACCAAATCTGCCTGCTGACCAAGCGTCGTGTGCGGAATTGGATCTATGCCATCCCACAAAGATGTTCTGACAGGCTCCGAACCAAGGGCACTCAGAGTCGTCGCCCCGACAAAGCGCTGAGCACCATCGGTCATAACCGGGGAAACATGAGCTCCAGCGTCGACAAGGCGCCGGCACACCTCAACAGATTTATAAGCGGCAATTCCGCCACTCACACCGAGAACGATTCGCTTGCCGGCAAGCATGGGACCTCAGTCAGTCGGCTGCTTCAGCGTCGGTCTCAAAACCTTCGCCGACAGGGAGGTCAACTTCGGCGACCTCTTCAACGGGCTCTCCCCAAAGAATCTTGTCCGATGAAATCTCTTCGAACGCAACGCTCAATGGTTTGCGGGCTGTCGATGAAACCTGCGGAGGAATCATGTGACCAAGACCGCCACCCAGCTGGTTGAAGTACGAGTTGATGTCACGTGCACGTCGTGCAGCGAGGGTCACAAGCCCAAACTTTGAGTCAACGCGATCAAGGAGGCCCTCAATCGGCGGATTCACCATGGTTTCATTCGTCTGTGGCACGGCGGGAAGTGTAGCGGGGTTAGTGGCGAGACCGTTCGATTGTGATCACAGCCAACATGTCGCTGATTGTTTGTTCAAGATCGTCGTTGGTGAGCACATGATCTGCAATCTCACGCCCGATTGGCTCTTCGGCCTCTGCTTTCTTCAAACGAGCGAAAATCTTGTCGTTGGGGTCACCTCGGCCTCGTAGTCGACGCTCTTGTTCTTCCCGAGAAGGTGGAAGCAAGAAAATCAGCACCGCATCAGGGAATTGCTGCTTCACTTGGCGTGCACCGTCAAGCTCAATTTCGAGCACGACATCTCGCCCATCTATTGCAGACGTATCCGGCGCAGGTGTTCCGTAGTAATTACCGAGGAACTCAGTCCATTCGAGAAACCCATTCGCTTCGATGCGGGCTTCAAATTCCTCTGCGGAACAGAACACATAGGCATCTGCGGATTCGCCTTCTCGGCGATCTCTTGTCGTCCAGGACCGACTTAACCACAGGCGCGGATCTCGAGCCACAAGCCGATCGACGATCGTGCCTTTACCGACCCCTCCTGGGCCCGACACGACGACGATGAGAGGGCTGGAGTTCTCAGACACCGAACTCCTTCAGTAACGCCTCGCGCTGCTGCGCACCAAGACCTTGAACTCGACGATTGTGAGCAATGCCGATGTCATCCATCAATCGCCGTGCCTTTACTTTGCCAACCTTTGGCAGAGATTCAAGGATTGACAACACCTTTATCCCAACGACATTTGGGTCTTCGCTAGACAGAACATCGTTCAATGACATCGAGTGATTCTTGATGCGGGCTTTCACTGCCGCCCTTGCGGTTCGCACCTCTGCCGCCTTCGCAAGCGCAGCGGCACGTTGCTCATCTGTCAAGCGCGGAGGAGAAGCCATCTCTCGAATGTACCGCCGAATCGAACGACGTCAAGAATCTGGGGCTCAGACTCAGGTCAGCCCAGACGAAGTGAGTTCGGAGACCGATGACAATGAGCGCGATGCGGCGTAGGCGAGCAACTCTCGCTGAATGGTTTCAACCGCAGCAGGATTTTCGAACGATGCAGTGCCGACTTGCACCGCGTGAGCACCTGCCAGCATTAATTCCGCCGCACCCCAACCGTTAATCACTCCACCAACGCCGACGATCGGAAGTTCGGGCAGCGCCTGGCGAACATCAGCAACAGCGCGCACGGCCACCGGGTGAATTGCCGGGCCTGAAACGCCACCGCCCCCGTTTCCCAGCACCGGACGAGCGGTTTCCGGGTCAAACACCAAACCGAGCAAGGTGTTCACCAGCGTCACGGCCTCAGCGCCTGACGTCGAAACTGCATCTGCGATCTCTACGAGTCGATCTGTATTCGGGCTCAACTTGGCCCACCGAGGTCGCCCACAGGCTGCGGTAACTTCCATCACCGCTGAACTGAGATCAGCATCGTGGGCGAATATCGAGCCACGACCCTCTAGGTTTGGGCATGACAGGTTGACCTCCACCGCAATCACTTCCGGAGGAGCATCAGCCAACATTTGCGATGCCAACGCATAGTCATCAACACTTCTCCCCCAGATCGAGCAAACAACTGACGCTCCAGTGGATATGAGCTTCGGAAGTTCATGAGCAAGCCAATACTCGACTCCCGGGCCTTGCAGCCCGACCGCATTGATCATTCCAGCTTGCACGGTGTGCACTCGCGGCGCGGGGTTACCAGCCCATTCATACGGAGCGATCGACTTGGTGACCACGGCGCCAATCTGCGAAAGATCAACGTACGACGAAAGTTCACTGCCGTAACCAGCGGTGCCTGATGCAGTCATTATCGGACTCGACAGCGTCAACGAACCGACAGAGACGCTGCGGTCGACCGCCGAGCCTTCGGCAACTTCACGGCGTGAACGACGACTCACCTTTGGTGGTACTCCTGCAATGTCCGGACCGTGAGCGGTTCGCTTGCGGTCTCCGCCAGCCCTTGGGCCGCAGCAAGAGCCGCGGCGACGGTTGTCACGCAACTCACCCGGTGCAGGCTTGCAGCCTTACGGATCTGCTCGCCATCGCTTCGACCAGAGGATCCGCGCGGGGTGTTGACCACGAAGTTGATGGTGCCGTCTGCGATGAGGTCGACCGCCGTTGGCCCATCTTGTTCCGCGACCTTGCCGAGCACCCTGTCTACCTCAACACCAAATCGTGCAAGGTGTGCGGCTGTTCCCTCGGTGGCTGCGATCGCAAGACCACGTTCGCGAAGCCTTCGAGCCACAACGATGCCGGCCGGCTTATCGGTGTCATTCAGCGACAGGAACACCATGCCTGAACTTGGGAGTTCGCTTCCGGCAGCGAGTTCGGCCTTCGAGAAGGCCCGCCCAAAACCGGTATCAATTCCCATCACCTCTCCAGTTGATCGCATCTCAGGACCGAGTGCAGGGTCAACTTCAGGGAACCGGTTAAACGGAAGCACAGCTTCTTTGACTGCTACGTGACCTTCAATCGGATCACGAAGAAGTCCTTCGGCCCTGAGCTCGGCGAGGGTTGCACCCATCATCACCCGAGTTGCCACCTTCGCAAGCGGCACTCCAGTTGCTTTCGCAACGAACGGGACGGTTCGACTCGCCCTTGGATTCGCCTCAATGACGTAGACCGTCGTCCCAACGACCGCGAACTGCACATTGATAAGGCCTCTCACATCGAGCCGCTCGGCAATCGCCGCCGTGTAGGAACGAATGACTTCAACAACCCACTCGGGAAGGGTCTGTGGAGGGATCGCACAGGCTGAGTCGCCCGAGTGCACTCCAGCTTCTTCGACATGTTCCATGACGCCACCGATGAGAACCTCGCCAGTGTGGTCACGAATTGCGTCTGCATCCACCTCAACAGCGCTCGCCAAGAAACGATCGATAAGCACCGGCCGTTCTGCCGACAGGCCGCCCTCTTTCCCAAGACTTCCCGCCCCTGAAAGTTCAGCCATCGCACGAGCCAGATGGTCGTGATCATGAATGATTTGCATCGCCCGGCCTCCGAGCACATAACTCGGACGCACCAGCACAGGAAAGCCGACTTCATCACAAATCTTGCGAGCCTGGTCAAGCGTTACAGCAGTACCGCCCGGAGGCTGAGGAATTCCGAGCTCGTCGCAGAGTCGGTTCCAGAGCTCGCGGTCCTCCGCTGCATCGATTGATGCCGCAGAAGTTCCGGCGACCAACTCGACGTCAATCTCTCCCGCCAATTTCAGCGGAGTCTGACCGCCGAGCGAGACAATCACCTTCGCGGGCTTCTCTGCATCGATGATGTTCAGCACATCCTCACGGGTGAGTGGTTCAAAGTACAAACGATCGCTCGTGTCGTAATCGGTCGACACCGTCTCAGGGTTGCAGTTAACCATGATGGTCTCAAAGCCAGCATCGCGCAGCGCAAAACTGGCATGAACGCAGCAATAGTCAAATTCAATTCCTTGCCCAATTCGGTTTGGACCCGATCCAAGAATGACGACCTTGGTTCGATCAGATTCACGAACTTCGTCTTCGTCTTCCCACGTTGAGTAGTGGTACGGAGTGTCAGCAGCGAATTCTGCAGCACAGGTATCAACCGTCTTATAGGTCGGAAGCACTCCGACGCCAATTCGGGCTGACCGGACATCGTTCTCGCCCACCGCAAGGATGTCTGCGATCTGACGATCAGAGAAGCCGAGCCGCTTCGCGCGGCGCATCGATCGACGGTCGAGTTGATCAAGAGTGAGCGAATCAAGATGCTCATACTCTTCGCAGAGCATCAGTATCTGATCTAGGAACCACAGATCGATGCGACACGCATCGTGCACGCTCTCTGCTGTGACACCTCTGCGCAACAACTCCGCAACCTGTACGAGACGGTCAGGGGTCGGGATTGCACACATCTCGAGCAACTCGTCATCGGAGTGAGCAGCGAGTGACGAAATCGATCTGGTATCGATGAGGCCGTCACGTCCTTGCTCTAGAGAACGCATCGCCTTCTGGACGCTCTCGGTGAAGGTTCGACCAATCGACATTGCTTCACCAACCGACTGCATCTGTGTTCCGAGGATGCCTGACGAGCCTGGAAGTTTTTCAAATGCCCACCGCGGGATCTTCGTCACTACGTAGTCGATGACCGGCTCGAAACTGGCCGGGGTTGCCTTCGTAATATCGTTCGGAATCTCATCAAGCGTGTAACCCACCGCAAGACGAGCCGCCATTTTTGCGATCGGGAAGCCAGTCGCCTTCGACGCCAAGGCGCTCGAACGCGAGACTCGCGGATTCATCTCGATAACAACTTGTCGACCGGTGGCGGGGTCGACAGCAAACTGAACATTTGAACCGCCGGTTTCGACGCCGACGCGACGAATACACCGAATTGCTGCATCACGCATCTCTTGATACTCGACGTCGGTCAGGGTCTGCTGCGGGGCGACGGTGATTGAGTCACCCGTATGAACTCCCATCGGGTCGACATTTTCGATTGAGCAAATGATCACGCAGTTGTCTGAGCGATCGCGCATCACTTCGAGTTCGTACTCTTTCCAGCCAGCAATCGATTCCTCAATAAGAATCTCGCTGATCGGGCTTGCGGCGAGTCCATTTGATGCAACCCGCTCGAACTCCTCCGCTGTCGAGGCAATTCCGGTGCCCCGACCTCCAAGAATGTACGCAGGCCGAATAATGACAGGAAGCCCGATGTTCTCGAGCACTCCCCTCGCTTCATCCATCGTGTGCGCAACCCCAGACTGCGGGACATCGAGACCGATTTCAATCATCGCGTCCTTGAATTGCTGACGATCCTCCGCCGTAGCAATTGCCTCGGCGTTCGCTCCGATCATCTCCGGCGTCCCCGGAACTCCGATCAGACCTCGCTCAAAGAGTTCCATCGCGATGTTCAACGCGGTCTGGCCACCAAGGGTTGGCAGCACCGCATCTGGTTGCTCACGCTCAATGATTGAAGCAACGACTTCCCAGGTCAACGGCTCAATGTATGTCGCATCAGCGAAGTCCGGATCGGTCATGATCGTCGCCGGATTCGAGTTCGCCAAAATGACGCGATACCCCTCTTCTCGAAGGACACGACAGGCTTGAGTGCCTGAATAGTCGAACTCGCAGGCTTGACCAATCACAATCGGGCCAGAGCCAATAATGAGAATTGATGAAATGTCATTCCGGCGAGGCATTACCGCACCGCCTTTCCAGACGACGAGCCTGCATCCATGAGCGCAGCAAACCGATCAAAGAGATAGATGCTGTCATGAGGTCCCGGACCGGCTTCGGGGTGATGCTGCACGCTGAAGCACTGTGCACCGCGAACCTCGAGCCCCTCACATACGCCGTCGTTCAAGTTGACGTGCGTCATCTGGACGTCACGCTCTAATTGGCCAAACGAATCTGCATCAACGGCAAAGTTATGGTTTTGAGAGGTGATCTCAATGCGATCTGTAGTGAGGTCTTTCACCGGATGATTACCCCCATGGTGCCCAAAAGGAAGTTTCACCGTGTTCGCTCCAATTGCACGGCCAAGCAACTGATGGCCAAGACAGATCCCAAAGAGCGGAACCGCCCCGACAAGTTGCGCCACCTCAGTCGCAATCGAGTCGAGCATGCTCGGGTCTCCTGGCCCGTTCGAGAGGAACACGCCATCTGGCTCCCGGGCAAGAACATCTGACGCTGATGTCGATGCAGGCACAACCTCAATTGTCCCGAGTGCCCCAAGGTGCCGAAGGATCGTTGTCTTGATGCCGAAGTCCAGCGCAACAATCCGACGACTTCCACTGCCCACCGTGTAGGAGTCAGTCGTCGTCACCGTCGACACCAGATCGACCCCGTCAGTTCCAGACTCCTGCCGCGCCTGTGCCAGCAACTCAGTTTCTGACAACGATCCGAATGCCCCAGGAATTGCACCATGACTGCGAAGCAAACGGGTAAGCCGACGCGTGTCGACACCTGCAATACCGGAGAGCCCATTCGCTGACAGGAACTCGCTGAGCCCTTGCTCGGCTCGATAGTTCGAATGGCGCCGCGCCAACTCACGGATAATGACACCTCGACAAAAGACACTGCGTGATTCGGCGTCATCGGCGTTCACCCCGTAATTCCCGATGTGTGGGTAGGTGAAGGTGATGAGCTGCCCGGCATAACTCGGGTCGGTGATGATTTCCTGATAGCCCGACAGAGCCGTATTGAACACAACCTCACCCGAAGCAACGGCATGTTCTGCGCCAATAAGTTCGCCCTCGAAGACACTGCCATCGGCAAGGACGAGCGCTCCCTCTCTAATCTGCCCTGAGTTCATGTTGTTGCTACCCCATCTCTAACGACCATTCGACCTTCGAACATTGTGTGACGCACTCGCGACTTGAGGTCGACCCCAATGTATGGGGTGTTGCGACTCCGGCTTGCGAGAGCCGAGGGATCCACTTGCCAATCTGGATCTGGATCTATGACGACCAGATTTGCGGGTTCACCTTCAGAAACTGGACGGCCGTGGCGATCGGCTAGGCCGGCGATTCGTGCTGGCCGCCATGACAATGCGCCGATGAGGTGCTGCCACGAGCAGTCGAGATGGGCTCTTGCCACACCGAGAGCAGTTTCAAGACCGAGCATTCCTGGCGGGGCTTCATCGAGCGGACGATCCTTCGCGGCTGATGGATGCGGGGCGTGATCGGTTGCAATCGCATCGATTGTTCCGTCGAGAAGGCCTGCTTTTACGGCCTCAATATCAGCCATTGTACGAAGTGGAGGATTCACTTTGTACCGGGTGTCGAATGACGAAAGCCGCTCATCGGTCAAGCTGATGTGATGTGGCGTAGCTTCAGCGGTTACCGGCAATCCGTCCGCCTTCGCCCCCCTCACCAACTCGACGCTCCGGGCTGTTGAAAGGTGAAGCAAGTGCACAGGAGAGCCAGTGAGTCGTGACAGTTCGATATCACGATGCACCATAAGTTCTTCAGCGAGTGCCGGCCATCCAGGCAGCCCAAGATGAGAGCAACACTCACCCTCATGCATCACCGCACCGGCGGTGAGCGATGCAACCTCGCAGTGCTGCGCGAGAACAACTCCAAGTTCTCCGGCATATTCGAGTGCTCGTCGCATGAGACCCTCGTCTTGCACCCCAGAACCATCGTCGGTGAAAAGATGCACTCCAACCGCTGCGAGATCGGAGAACGGTGTGAGTTGCGCCCCGGCCCGCCCGATTGTGATCGAACCTGACGGACGAACATCACAAAGTCCGATTTCACGGCCGCGTTTGGAAACGAACTCGACGACCTCAACGCAGTCTTGCGTCGGATCGGTATTCGGCATTGCTACCACCGCTGTGTAGCCGCCAAGCGCAGCAGCACGAGAACCGGTTTCGATTGTTTCCGCTTCAGGCATTCCAGGTTCAAGAAGATTGGTATTC
>JAYNVD010000016.1:0-8345 GCA_038100275.1 Ilumatobacteraceae bacterium | reverse complement strand
GTATGCAGGTCGACGAAACCAGGTGCAAGGATGCAACCACCGATGTCGATTACTGATTCATCACTTGCCGCAAGGTCGCTGCCAGTTTCGACAACGAGACCTCCGCGCACACGAACGTCGACGTTGCGTTCGCCTGTTTCATCAATGACAAGCGCACCGGTGAAAAGAACTGCCTCTTTGTTCATCATTCCTCAATTCCGCCTGACCCAAGCAGATCAAACAGCACCGCCATACGCGCCGCGATGCCGTTCGTGACCTGGTCCAAAATTGTTGATTGCCGGAGTTCTGTTGGGTCGACCATCATTTCGACTCCGCGATTCATCGGGCCGGGGTGCATCAGAAGGGCATCGCTGCGAAGTGCAGCGGCGCGCCGTTCATCGAGAGCGAAACGCCGTGAATATTCTCCGCCATCTGGAACGATTCCTGCCCCCATGCGTTCGCGCTGCATTCTCAGCATGTACAGCACGTCCACTTCGTTAATGACATCATCGAGATGGGTGGTTGTCACGACGTCTGATGTCGGCGGCAGAAGTGTTCTCGGTGCGACGTGAATCACCTCTGCGCCGAGTAACTGCAATATTTCGGTCGTGCTGCGCGCAACCCTGCTGTGGCGAATATCACCCACGATCGCGACCTTGAGTCCGCTGAAGTCGTTCGTCAAGCCTCGCCGATTCCGAATTGTGTAGGCATCGAGCAACGCTTGAGTTGGATGTGCGTGCCAGCCATCACCGGCGTTGATGACAGCCGCCGGGGTCCAACTCGCCACCTGCCAAGGAACGCCGCTCGTGCGATGTCGAACAACAAACGCATCAACGCCCATTGCGTCGAGCGTCTCGACCGTGTCGCGAAGGCTTTCACCCTTATTTACACTCGATGACGAAACCGCAAGGGTCATCGTGTCAGCACTTAGTCGCTTCGCTGCAAGATCGAAACTCATACGTGTTCGAGTCGAATCTTCGAAGAACAGATTGCACACGGTTTTGCCTCGGAGGGCAGGAACTTTTGGATTAGGCCGCCGACCGACGGCCGCCATATGCTCGGTGAGATCAAGAAGTCGCCGTATGCGCTCAGCTCCGACTTCTTCGATCGATCGAAAATGGAGAGTCATGGCTTGTCGACCCCTTCGATGATCGTCACACCGTCAGGGGTGACCTCGACTTCTTCTTCTGAACTTGTCGGGAGATTCTTCCCAATGAAGTCTGGACGGATCGGAAGTTCCCGGTGACCACGGTCAATGAGCACCGCAAGTTGGATTGCTCTTGGGCGGCCAAAATCCGAAACTGCGTCGAGGGCAGCGCGAACAGTGCGTCCGGTGTAGAGCACATCGTCGACAAGCACAACTGTTGATTCTTGAATTTCAGTTGGGACATCCGAGGAGGTCCCAGGGGTTACCGGACGCATCCCGATGTCATCGCGGTGAAGTGACACATCAATCGTTCCGATTGGCACTGCAGCAGCGATGCGGGCGATCTCTGAGCCAAGGAGTCGGGCAAGCCAGACACCGCCACGTTGCATTCCCAGCAGGACAACATCGTCAACACCGCGATTTCGTTCGATAATCTCGTGCGCCATTCGGGTCACAGCCCTGCGCACATCCTCAGGCCCGAGGACCTGTTTACGATGAGTCATGTTGCTCCTGCCGTGCGGGCCTCACGGGACTCGCTTGACGGCACCGTCAGCATAGCGCGTGGTCAGACGTGAGAGAATGTAAGGATGCCCTCCTCTGAAAATGACTTCACTCCGAGCACTGACGAACTGCTTGAGAACAACCGTCGCTACGCAGTCGGATTCGATGACAGCCACCTTCAGGTCAACCCCAAACGCAAACTTGCTGTCGTTGGGTGCATGGACTCACGCATGGACACTTTCGAGATCCTCGGACTGCGGCATGGGGAGGCTCACATCATCCGAAATGCCGGCGGCGTCATCACAGACGACGTCATTCGTTCTCTGTGTCTTTCGCAACGCTTCCTCGGGACCAGAGAAATCGTGCTGTTGCACCACACCGACTGCGGCCTCATGCGCGTCACCGAGGATGCCTTTAAAGCTGAACTCGAAGCAGAGATTGGCATCAAGCCTTGGTGGGCACTTGAGTCGTTCTCTGATCCGCACGCCGATGTGCTGCAGTCAATGAGGCGTCTGCGAGCGACCCCGTTCATCACTCATAAAGATCACATCCGCGGATTCGTATACAACGTCGAAACTGGGCTGCTCGAAGAAGTCCTTGAGAACAACACGAACGGTTCGTAACTCAGCAGGTACGCTCTACAGCACAACTTAATGACCTGCGGGGTTGGGTGTAAGTCCCGACCGGCGGTACAGCCCGCGAACCTTTGTTTCGACAAAGGCCGATCCGGTGAAACTCCGGGGCCGACGGTAAGAGTCCGGATGAGAGCAGGTGAACAAGCAGCACATTGTTGCTGTTCTCTTGTTGCATGACCCCGCGCCGAACGCAACATGACAGAGTTTTCTTTCGATCTTGGCGCAATCGACGCCTCACACCAAAGCGATGACACCGCGCTCATGCGCCTTGCGATGAGTGTCGCTGAAACTGCTCGAACACGAACTTCGCCGAATCCTTGGGTTGGTGCTGTTGTGGTATCAGCATCAGGAGAAATTGTCGGAGCCGGTGCAACCGCCCCCGTCGGTGGCCCTCATGCAGAGGTGTCCGCACTTCAACAAGCCGGTGAGCAGGCTCGTGGAGGGACCCTCGTTGTCACGTTGGAACCCTGCTGCCATGTCGGACGAACTCCACCATGTACGGATGCGATTATCGAGGCGGGTATTTTCCGGGTCGTCGTCGCAATGATCGACCCTGATGTTCAAGTAGCCGGGAACGGGCTGGCCAGGCTCCGAGAAGCGGGAATTTCGGTCGAAACCGGCGTGTGCGGATCTGAAGTTCTTCAGCAACTCCTTCCGTACGCTCATCACCGCCGAACTGGTCGCCCATTTGTTCTCGCAAAAATTGCAGCGACTCTTGATGGCCACACTGCTGCTGGTGATGGCTCATCGCAGTGGATCACCGGAGAAGCGGCTCGTCGAGACGCACATCGGCTTCGCGCAGAAAGCGATGCAATCATCGTTGGCGCTGGAACGGTCCGAATGGATGATCCCTCTCTGACAGTTCGCCACGTTGAGGGCCGAGATCCGGTGCGCGTGGTGCTCGGCTCTGCACCCGAAGAGGCCAAAGTACACCCGTGCATTGAGTGGTCATCGAGTATTGACGACCTCCTCGATGACCTCGGTTCGCAGGGTTGCTTGCAGGTGCTCATTGAAGGTGGAGCAACCACTCTGGGCTCGTTCTATAACGCCGGGCTTATCGACCGTTGGGCGGTCTATCTCGCACCAGGATTTATGGGCGGCGCCCCCTCGTACCCTCTGATCAACACAACTTCTCATCAGACGATTGGCGATTTCACTCGCGGAACAATCATCGACACTCGTGTCCTTGAGGGCGATGTCCTCCTCCTCATTGATCCACCAACCAAAGAAAGAGTTGAGAACTGATGTTCACCGGAATCGTTGAAGAAGTTGGGGTAGTCGAGTCTCTCGAATCAAGCCGCCTTCGCATCGGAGCATCGGCCGTACTCGAGGACGTGGGACTCGGCGACTCGATCGCAGTGAATGGATGCTGCCTCACCGTCGTTGAATTCACTACGGCCATGTGGGAGGCCGATCTTTCGGACGAGACACTAGAACGCACGGCCTTTCGCCAACTCGATGTTGGTAGCCCCGTCAATCTCGAGCGAGCTGTCGCTGCGTCACAACGGATGGGGGGCCACATCGTCCAGGGGCACGTGGATGCTGTTGGTGCGATCGTTGAGCGAGTACCAGACCTCCGAGTGCGTGTTCCTTCCGAATTGACCAAATACATGGTCGAAAAGGGTTCGGTGACAGTCGATGGCGTCAGTCTCACCATTGTGGACGTCATCGACGACACCTTTTCTGTTGCTGTCATCCCTCATACTGCCGAGGTCACGAACCTCGGCTCAAAACAACCAAACGACCTTGTCAATATCGAAGTTGACGTCATTGCGAAATACGTCGAGCGAATGATCACCCCCCACCTCAACTCCTGAATGGACCATCCATGAGTACAGAAACCAACCCGGAAACCGTCCGACTCGATCCCGTCGAGGAAGCTATTGCATCTATCGCGGCTGGCGGCATCGTTGTCGTTGCCGACGATGAAGACCGCGAGAACGAGGGTGACCTCATCATGGCTGCTGACGCGGCCACCGATGCTTCCATTGCGTTCTTCGTTCGCTACACCTCTGGAGTTATTTGCGTATCTCTTGATGGCGACCGCTGCGCTGATCTTCGACTTCCCCTCATGGTCCCGCCAATGGCCAACAACGAGTCGCAAGGAACTGCTTTCACCGTGACTGTTGACCTCAGGTCAGGTACAACAACAGGTATCTCGGCAGCTGATCGAGCCGCAACAATCAAGGCGCTTGCTGACCGCTCGGTTCCTGCTGAAGAGTTCAACCGTCCGGGGCACATCTTCCCTCTCCAGGCTCGACCCGGGGGCGTTCTTAAGCGCGCAGGACACACCGAAGCCGCACTCGATCTAGCTCGACTCGCCGGACGTGAATCAGCCGGGGTGCTGTGCGAGTTGGTCTCAGAAGATGGCTCAATGATGCGTGGCCCAGAACTTCGGGCATTCGCTGACGAGCACAATCTCAAGTTCATCTCAATCGCTGATCTCATCCGCTATCGCCGTCGCAGTGAAAAACTCATCGTCAGGTCGGCCGAGGCTCGGGTGCCGACCGAATTTGGCGAATTCCGTTGCCACGCCTTCCGAAGCCTTGTTGACGGTGAAACTCACCTCGCCTTCGTTAAAGGCGAGGTAAGTGATGAATCGAATGACGATCCTGTGCTCGTTCGTGTCCATAGCGAATGCCTCACCGGCGACGTATTCGCAAGCGTCAAATGTGACTGTGGGCCTCAACTCCACGAATCAATGCGCCGGATCGCTGAACACGGCCGTGGCGCAGTCGTGTACTTGCGTGGCCACGAAGGCCGCGGCATTGGAATCAGCCACAAATTGCGGGCATACGACCTCCAAGACTCGGGGCTCGACACCGTTGATGCAAATATCGAACTTGGTCTTCCAGTCGATAGTCGCGAATACGGAATTGGTGCCCAGATTCTTGTTGACCTTGGTGTTCGCAAGCTGCGCCTTCTCACCAACAACCCTGCGAAATATGGTGGTCTCGACGGCTTCGGCCTCACTATTGAAGGCCGTGAGCCGCTACATGTGCCAGTTCATCCAGAGGCCGAGCACTACCTCAAGACCAAGCGCGACCGCATGGGACATCTCATCCCTGATGATTTCGGAAAAGCAGGAGCGGAACAGTGAGCAAGAACCTGACAACTGGCTCTGGCCCTACTCTCGATGGCACGGGCAGACGTGTCGCATTGGTGTGCGCACGATTTAACGACCTCATTGTCAACCGCCTTGAGAACGGAGCCAGGACAGCCCTGCTGCAGGCAGGAGTTGCCGTGGAGGACATCGTTTCCATCAAGGTTCCTGGCGCACTTGAGATTCCAATTGCGATGCAGGCTGCGCTCGCAACCGACAAATTTGATGCTGCCATCGCACTCGGTGTGGTACTCCGGGGCGACACCTACCACTTCGAGGTGGTCTCGAATGAGAGTTCCGCAGGGGTCATGCGTGTTGGGCTCGACTCGGGTCGCGTTGTCACCAACGGAATTCTGACAGTTGATACCGAGGCTCAAGCAGACGAACGTTCCGTCGATGGCCCTGGCAATAAGGGGGCCGAAGCAGCCGAAGCAGCCCTGGAGTTGCTCGCTGTGTGCGACCAACTTTCAACCCAGTAACGAACTCACTCGCAACATCGATGTGAGCCTGGCAGGTGAAGCGACGTAACATCACCACCATGGTTCTCCCCCACGAATTTGGCCCGATGTTCGAAGACTTCACAGTCGGCGGTCAGATCCCACCGCTGCCGTCTGTCACTCTCACCGAAGGTGATAACACCTGGTATCGGGCAGTAACCGGTGATCAGCATCTCCAAACTGCCGACCAGAATATTCACAGACAGGTTTCAGGCGGTTCTCAAGCGCTCGCCAATCCTGGCTTGGTGATGCATTTCTCAATTGGCCAAACTACGAACGCAACTCGGCGAGCAATTGCGAACTTGTACTACCGGTCGGTGCGAATCCTTCGCCCCGTTCACGTCGGCGAGACCCTCACAACGACTGCGACGGTTCTCGGGCTAAGAGAATCAGCACCGAAGGGCGATCAGCATCGTGGCAAGGTGTGGCTTGGCATTACGACGTCGTCGGAGAACGGGCCAGTCGTTGAGTATGAACGCTGTGCCTTAATTCCCGCCCGAGCAGGTGGCACTGGTCATGCAGATGACATCCCGGGCCCGTCTGATCCCACCCCGCTCGCCGATCTTGCCGGAGCCGTACCGCAGTGGGACCTGTCAACCTTGCCAAAGATCGATTGGTCTGTTGGCGAAGATCGCACCGACCCGCTTCGTGACCACATTGACCTCGCTGCACCATTCGCTCGCAGCACGTTCAACCAGGCTGCGGTGCACCGCGACCATACGCTCGGCGCTAATCAACGACGCCTGGTGTACGGCGGGCACGTTCAGGCCCTCGCACAAGCGTCACTGACCCGCATTCTGCCCGGCCTCGCCCAGGTGGTTTCGTGGGACGGATGTGACCACGTCGGCCCTGCGTACGAAGGCGACCTGCTGGAATTCAGCCATCGCCTTGTCGAAGAGATGCCTGTTGGGTCGGGGCGCCTGCTTCGTCTCGAAGTCAATGGCTCGACAGTCGATGGTGGTTCAGGGCACATCCTGCGCTGGACTCCAGTTGTGTGGGCCCCGTAGTCCGCCCATCAACTCAGTAATTCGAGAAGACGCATACCAAAGGCTGAGTCGGAATATTGCTGGGCGCGCGATCTGGCAGATTCTGAGAGTTGTTTCCATTCTGCGTGGTCAGCGGCAATGCGCTCGGTGATCTCGATGAGTTCGTCGACAGTGTTCCAGTGGTAACCGTCGACCCCGTGACGCACGATCTCAGCAGGACCTGCCGCTCCAAACACAATTGGCACAATGCCCGCTGCCATAGCTTCGACAACCGCGATACCAAAATGTTCGAAACGATCGGGATGGCTCGATGGATCTTCTCCGAATCCTGCCGCGTGCCAAAACATTGAGGCTTCACCGAGAGTCGTTCGCACGAGTTCGCGAGGCGCGTTGACTGCAATTTCAGCCCTCAATTCCAACGCCCTTCGGCGCAGCCCGAGCACATAGTCGCGACTTGCCCCGTCTGCCCCGCCAATCATTCGGACAGACCACTCGGATAGCGAATCTCGGCGTTCGAGCGCCTCCCAGGCATCGAGTAGGACATCTTGTTTCTTGCAATGCCCAAACGAACGGTCAAAGAATCTTCCGAGTGACATGACGATTGGTGCGTTCGTTGTCTCGGATGCGGCAACATCTACTGGCGGATATAAAACCTCTGCATCGACTCCCCATAGGTCTTTCACCCATCTTGCGGTGAAAGAGCTGTTTGCGGCTATCGAGGTGTATTGCTGTGCCCACGAGACGTCGTGCACCCTTCGCTGGAATCCTGCTTTCACGCCGTCGAGCGGCCCTGGCAACGCGCGAAATGGTGCCATCGACTTCAGCCCAATGGCCGATACCAGTGAGCTGACCTTCCGGCGCGTTGTGAGGGGAACGCCCGGGAAATGCACGTAGTACAACGATTGTGGAGAACGCGGTTTGGCCGAAGACAGGTAGGTGGAATTCAAGAACAGGTCAACGCCTTCGCTTGCCGCACTTGCTTCGTCGTCATTTGTTACACGTTGATAGGAGCACGAGGACAGATCGCGCCCCAACCGGTTGCGAGTCATCTCAAGATCAATTGATTCGGGACCAAACAGAACAACCTCGTGACCGGCTGCAACGAGATGTTCTGCAGCTGCGGCAGCGACTTGTTCGCCCCCACCGTAGGTGCTCCAGTACAAGTTGTAGATCGCAATCTTCACCGGGTCACCACTTTCGCCGTTCCCACACTTCATGAATGTGTGATTTCGAAATGATTGTCGTGTCAGACCTTCGAGATGCAAATGCCCCAGGGAGGCGCCTCAGGATTGCACCGAGCACCCGTCGACGGTGTGCGGGTTCAGGCTTTGATGGCATCCTGAGGGTGAGTGGACGCTTGACGAGTAACGCCAAATTGACTCGCACACAATGTCGAATCTCTCCCGCAAGCGCAAGGGCAGTCACTCGAAGTGGCGCATTGCGCGCAGACACGAGTAGCCGGTTGCGCTCTGTGTGGTAACGAAAGACCGATGACCC
>JAYNVD010000053.1:0-8706 GCA_038100275.1 Ilumatobacteraceae bacterium | reverse complement strand
ATGCTGGGCCGGCGCCGATGAACATGAGAGTGGTGACGAACAGCAGGGTCGGCTCTTGGAGGCCGCCGATGTCAATCGTGTTGAAACCGGCAGTTCTCGGTGTCGTGCCTTGGAACCATGAGGCAAGGAATTTTTCGCCGATGTCGAGCGGGCCGAGCGTTAACGGGTTCGCCCACTCGAGTACCGCAAACACGATCGGACCAATAATGACGAGGGCGATGGTCGACGTCACCGTGATCTTCGCGTGAAGGCTCCAGCGCTTGGGGTCGATTCGGCCAAGCCCCCGTCGTTGGGAGCGCTGACCAACAGGACCTGTGCCGCGGATCTGTCGCAGCACTTCGATAATGATCGGAAACCCAAACCCTCCAAAAATAAATGCAGCAGACATCGGTAAGAGCAGGTAAGGGTCGCCGTGGAAACGTTCGAGTGAATCTGAGTAGAGCGAAATACCTGCGTTGTTAAACGCCGAAATTGAATGAAAGAGCCCGGAGTAGAGCGATCGAGTGAAGTTCTCGTAACCACCGGTCCAAAGACGAAGAAAAAGAACAAGTCCGAGCGCCAACTCAACCAGGATCGTGATCTCGCCAACGCGTCGGAGGATGCCACGCAGATCTACCTCGGCCAGAACCCCGTTGTCGAGTGTTCCAAATTCGGCGGCAGCAAGTTTTCGTTGGCTGAGACCCATTCGGTGTGACGCTACGACGCTGAGAATTGCACCTAGGGCCATGATGCCGAACCCGCCGATCTGAATGAGCATCAAGATGATGACTTCACCGAATGCACTAAAACCGGAGATGTCGAGTGTTGCGAGCCCGGTCACCGTTGTGGCAGATGTCGAGGTGAAGAGTGAATCCAGTAGCGGAGGCTGAGGGCCATCGAACGCTCCGGGAATACGAAGGAGAATTGTGCCAATCACAATGAGTGATGCGAATGCGGTGAGCACCAGCCGAGCGGGATTCTCGGTGGCGCGTAGGAGTCGCCATTTGGGCACAGGGAAACGTTACCCCCGATCGACCGCCGGTGGGGTGAGTTCGGGATGGCAGCAGTGAGGTTTCTCCCATGGACGAGGTCGCAGCAGCCAGTCTGCGATAGTTTGTGATCTGTATGGGACAACTTGTTGGCGTCACAGAAAAGGCAACGAATCAGCCGGGCACGTTGAGGTTCGAACTCAACCGGACGCTCTCTGGTCAAGGCCATGAACGGTTCAGCACGGTTGAAGAAGCACGTGGAGACCGGCCAAGTGCCGTGCTCGCACGTCGATTGATCGACCATGGTGGAGTCGATGCTGTGCATGTATTTTCCAACATCGTCACCGTCGAACTCTCCCGTGGTAGCACCGGTGAAGGATTGACCGACATCGTTTCAAATCTGTACCAGTACTGGCTCCCAGGTGTAGAACCTCCATCATTCGAAGATCTTCAGCCTGAAGAGGCCGCAGCACCAGCGAGCACTGGCGACGGAGGCGAAGAACTCTCCGCAGCAGCACAGCGTGTGCCAACTCATCTTCTCGAGCGAAGCAAGGCTGCGAAAGAGCGCTGGGCAGCCAAAAACGGCTGACGGCTAAAGCCCTGCACAGTCACGCAGCGGCTCTGAATTGTTTCTAACGTCGTCTCCTGTGGGGAACGATGTGACGTTGCATGAGGCCGCAGAGCGCCTTGGTGTGCATTACATGACTGCGTATCGGTACGTCCGCCAAGGTCAGCTGAATGCCACAAGAACCTCTGCCGGTTGGCGTGTGGCTCTCAATGATCTAGAGCAGTTTTCTCGCCCGGGTGTGGCAGCGACAAGCGAAGTCCCGAAGGGACGGACACGCCGTCATGCTCCGTGGGCTTTGCGTCTTGAAGCCCGTCTGATTGCCGGCGACGTTGAGGGCGCATGGAGTGTCATCGAATCGGCAATGGCGGCAGGATCAACGGTTGATCGTGTGTACACCGAGTACATCACCGAGGCGATGGAATCGATCGGCGCTCGTTGGGCCGCGGGCGAACTTGCTGTCGCAGATGAACATCGCGCAACGGTGGTTGTGCAACGTCTGCTCGGTCGTCTGGGCCCGCAACTCAACCGTCGTGGGCGGTCACGTGGAACTGTGGTGGTTGGTTCGCCATCTGGAGAACATCATTCGATTCCGAGTGCGGTGGTTGCAGACCTCGTTCGAGCTGAGGGTTGGTCGGTGATTGACCTGGGCTCTGACTGTCCCGCAAATTCATTTACTCAGGTTGTCGAAGAAACCGATGCGGTAGCAGTGTTGCTGTCGGTCTCTCATGAGCATTCGTTTCCAGCTGCCGTCGAAGTGACGGTTGAGGTTCAAGCGACGCACCCACAAACGCTGGTGATTACCGGCGGCAGAGCGGTTTCAGCAGCCACAGATAACGATCTTGATCAACGACTCATTCCGGGACGCGATATCGTGCAAGTGCTCGACATGGTGCGTGATCATGCGACTCGCCGGCGCACGGCATAACCGGGGTTAGTCCCCGCTGCGCAAGCTCCACTCGGCACCGTCGGCAGTGTCTTTGACGTCGATCTCGGCAGCATCGAGGCGGTCTCGAATGAGATCTGAGAGATCAAATCGCTTCTCACTTCTTGCCAGAGCTCGGATTTCGAGCAGCGCTTCAACGAGAGGTGCTCGAAGGAGAGTCGGGTCATCGAGACCTTTTACGGCTGCATCGCCAAGACGAGTGATCATCGATCGCAGCGTTGATCGTGCCCGGTCTGCATCGTCGCTTTGGAGCGTGTCGGCCGACCATGCAGTGATTGCTTCTTCAAGTGCGAGCACTGCGCGCAATGCCTGATCAGCATCGGCGTTTGTCATCGCTTCGTTGAAGTCGCTGAGACAGCGATCGGTTGTGGCCCCGAGTGAGGTTTCCACTGGCTCATCTTTGGCAGTTATCTCCGCTGCCGTTGCTGGGGCAGCGCGCCCAGCGGCTGATGTCGTTGCATCGCGTTCAGGGTTGACGAGGAATGCAAGATCCAAGGTTGTGCCAGCAGCGAAGGTTCGTGACTCTCCATCTATGCGGACTGTCAGCATGCCGTTCCCCACAACTTCGGCAGAACCTTCATCGAGGTTCAACACGACGCCGGTGTGCTCATCGACTCCCAAGACGTAATGGTCGGCCGGCAGCTCTTGTTCCATAACTCGCAGGCGGCGTTCACCGAGGTAGCAGAACCGCGTGTCGTGGTGCCCACCTTCAGCGTTGTCGTAATGAGGGATGACTGCAGCGTTGATACCGATATGGCCGAGCACGTTGAGGCCCTCGAGCCAGTACGGGTCATGGCCACATTTATAAATCTCGTAGACCGGAACCGTTCGTGCGCCAATGGTGAGGGCTGCTGCTGAGGCGAAGACGACAATGCCACCATGGTCAAGCTTGTCGGAAATGATCGAAGGTACGTCAGTGTGGGCCCACTCGCGGAGTGCGTAGGTCGGCGACCCTGGGCCGGCGAAAAGGTAGTCGCTTGTTCGGAGCAGTTCGAGCCCGCGTTCACGAGTCACTGGGTCTGCCCTGTGCAGCGATGTCAAACCACCAACTTGAAGATTGACGTCGACAGATTCGGAGAAGTAGTGGACGGCACGCTCAGCGAGTTCGGAAGCATTCTCTTGAAACCCATATGGAGTGTCGAGCAGGGCGGCATTGACCATTGAACGAACGGTTGCAGGGCCGTCAGCGAGTGACGCTGCGAGTCGGCGATGGGTGCTCACCATCGTCGGAGCAGTTTCGCCTGACCCCATCAAGGTGAGGATTCGAGGAGGAGTGGGGCGGTTGATGCTCACCAGTCCAGTTTGCCCGGACGGCACAGTTTCAGGGAAGCCGACCTCAAAAGACCATCCCATAATCAGCAAACCGCCGGCAGGAATTAATCGAACACCTGTTCGATACAGTGGTTTTCGATGTCTATTGCTCTTGAGTCCTCACATCTTCGTTCTGCCGCATCGCTGACGAAAACTGACAGCGCATTACCGCTGTCAGAGGCGTACGCGGAGATACTGCCTAGCGGGCTCTTGCGCGGGCAAGTAGTGGCCTGCCAAGGGCCAGCTGCGTATTCGGTCGCGCTCGGGTTGGTGTCAAGAGCGATTTCGGTGGGGTCATGGCTGGCGATGGTCGATCTCGAACAGGTTTCTCCAGAGGCGCTTGTCGAATTTGATATTCCGTTACATCGGGTCGTTGGCGTGTCAACTGGTGATGACCCCGCAAATGTGTTGTCGGCTGTATTCGACGGGTTCGACGTCGTCATCATCCCTGCTGTTCGTTATCGCGGGGCACTCGCGCGTCGAATTGCACAACGCATCCGAGCGAAGGGCGTCACCGTCGTGGTGATTGACGACACCAACGAAATACGGGCAGGCGACACAGCATCTCTTGGCGATATCGCGCTCGTCGGCTCTGACATTCGTTGGGAAGGCATTGGCTGGGGAACAGGTCGTCTTCTTTCTCGGCATCTCACTGTCTCGGCAACGGGCCGGCGTTCTCCACGGCCACTCCGATCAGAGATGCAGTTGCCCCCTGATAGCGGTACTGACTTGAAGTGGTTTCAAGATGATGAAACCGACGGCGTCGATGAACTGGCCGATGTCGCCGCTGAGAGCGAGGAACTCCGATGGCGGCTTCGGGCAGTGTGAGTTCGTCTGTGCCACGGGTGCTCACACTGTGGTGTCCAGAATGGCCAGTACATGCAGTTCCGCGAGCGGAAGGGCCGCTCATTGTTCTTGACCAGCACCGTGTGGTCGCTGCTTGCGCCGATGCTCGTGAAGCCGGAGTTCGTACAGGCGACCGACGACGGGCAGCATTGCGTGTCTGCCCGAATGCGACGGTTGTTCCACGTGACTACTCAGCTGAAGTGCAGGCGTTTGAACGTGTGGTGTCATCGGTAGCTGAGATCATTCCGCTTGTCGAGTTGCTAGAACCAGGAAGCCTGTGCTTCGACATGCGTGGCCCAGCTCGGTACTTCGGCGGGGAAGATTCTGTTGTTGAGCACGTGCGATCTGTCGTTGAGAGGCAATTAGGGGCAGGCATTTCAATCGGCATCGGGGTGGCAGATGGTCGTGCTGCATCGGCGATAGCCGCCCGTCGTTCGGGGGTATCTCTTCGGCCGGTCATTGTTGAACCGGGTCGAACTGCTGCGGCTTTTATCACCATGAGTTTGCGGTGGCTTCATGCCATTGGCGAGATGTCGATTGAACTTGTTGAGTTGCTTGATCGGCTTGGCATTCGGACAGTTGGTGACCTTGCTGCTCTCAGCGAGCGAGATGTGCTCGCTCGTTTTGGTTTGCCAGGGGTGCGGGCGTATCGAGTTGCAACTGGCACCGATGAACGCCCGCTCTCATCGGTGGCTCCATCGCAATTGCCAGAACGCGAGCGTCGTTTTGACGAACCGGTTCTTTCCGTTACCCCGGTCGTGTTTTCTGCTCGTGAACTTGCGTCAGCACTTGTACATGAGCTTGCAATTGAAGGCCTGGTGTGCACCCGGATGACGGTGGCCGCTGAAACAGAACATTCTGAGAGGACCGAGCGGCATTGGTATCGATCAGAGGGGTTTACAGCTGCTGCCATTGTCGATCGTGTGCGTTGGCAACTCGATGCATGGATTAACGAACCATCTGCTGTGAGCGCGGGCGTCATCGTTCTTCGTATTTCGGTCACCGCGGTACGACCTGATGACGGTGTTCAAGAGGGATTTTGGGGTGGTGCAAGCGAAGCTGATGGTCGTGCAAATCGAGCGGTTGCTCGGTTGGTGACGCTGTGCGGCCCAGAAGGTGTTCGGGTTCCGCTACCGATTGGTGGTCGCCTCCCAGAAGATCGTTACGGGTGGGTTTCGACAGCCGTTGTTGATCGTGACCACCATGTTGATGCGCTTGCTCCATGGCCCGGTTCGGTTGTCCGGCCAGCCCCAGCCATCGTGCCAACACATGAAGTTCCAATCGAAGTCTTGAATGATCGTGGTGAGTCGGTTGGTGTAAGTGGTCGAGGTGAGATGACCTCAGAACCTGTATCTGTGGTGATCGGTGGTCGATCACGCCGTGTAGTGGCATGGGCTGGTCCGTGGCCACTTATCGAACGTTGGTGGGACGAACGTCGCCGTCGCCGGCTGGCCCGACTCCAAGTAGTACTCGAAGATGGCAGCGCGCATCTGCTTGCCGTTGAGCAGCAACGGTGGCATCTCATGGGAACCCATGGTTGATGACCGGTACGGTACGTGAGATGTCAGAAGCGCTCATCGATCAGGTGTTGGCAGCGGTAAATGCCCATATTGCAGCTGATGCTGATGAAGAGCAATCAATTGCAACGCTGATTGCAGAGGTCGAACGACTTCGCGGTGCCGGCGCCGATCCATTCAGTGAAAACGATGACCTGGTTCACATCACCGGCTCGGCCATCGTGGTGGGAAGCCGCGGCACTGTTCTGCTTGAACATAAGCGTCTCGGTATGTGGCTTCAGCCGGGAGGGCACGTCGACTTAGGCGAGTCTCCCTGGGATGCAGCGCTTCGTGAGGCCCGTGAAGAAACGGGTTTGAATGTGCGATTTACCGAGCAGCCTCCCCGGCTTGTTCACGTCGATGTTCATCAAGGGGGACGAGGGCACACCCATCTCGACCTTCGGTATTTACTCGATGGGGGAGATGCTGATCCCGTCCCTCCACCCGATGAAAGTCAGCAAGTTGAGTGGCTCGATTGGCCTGCAGCAGTTGAGCGCGCCGGTGACAAACGACTTGCTGCACTGCTCGCTCGTCTTGGACGGGAGTTCTCTCACGAGGGCTAATACGCCACTTGCAAGTATCGAACATATGTTCGATACTTGGTGTTGTGGGATTCACGAACCCTCAGTGGACATGGAACGAACTTGAAGCCCGTCTATCGGGTCGAGTACCGCAACGAGGTCGTGATGGGCGCGCCCCTGGAAGCCCTGCGTGGAATGCGGGTGGTGATGCTCCGGCGTGGAGTCGTCAACGTCAGCCTTTTGAAGCACCTGTCGATCAGGCGGCGCCGAGAGGTATTCGAATTCCGTATGCCGAGTTGCATGCGCGATCTCATTTTTCATTTTTAGAAGGTGCAAGTCATCCTGAAGCACTCGCTGTTGAGGCGGCTCATCTCGGACTCGATGCCCTCGCTCTGTGTGATCGTGACGGGCTGTACGGGATTATTCGTTTTGCTGAAGCAGCACGGTCGCTGCATCTTCCAACGGTGATTGGCACAGAACTCACATTGCCAAGAGATGCAGGCAGTGGGCACGGGAACCGCATTGTCGTTCTTGCTGACGGTCCATCGGGTTACAGCGGTCTTTCTCGGGCACTTTCGCTTGGGCTTCTCGCTGGTTCAAAAGGTGCCCCGCGCCACGATCTCAATGTCGTGGCAGAACATGTCAAAGGACGGTCGTGGGTGTTGACCGGAGATGGCACTGGAGTCGTTCCCGCAACGTTGTGCGCTCAAGGCCCTCGGGCAGCTCGCCGCGAACTCGATCGCCTTATCGATCTGTTTGGCCGAGACCGTGTTCTTGTTGAACTGTGGGATCACGGTGATCCGCTTGACCATCATCGCAACGACGCAATGGTTGACATCGCGCATCGGTCTGGAGTCGAGTGTGTTGCCGCGAATGCGGTGACACATGCAACGACTGCTGATGCTGATCTCGCAATGGCGGTAGCGGCTATTGGTAAGCGTTCAGGTTTACATGGAGTTGAGGAACAACTCTTTGCTCACGGTGCTGCGTATTTGAGGTCTGGTGTTGAGCAGGCTCGGCGGTTTCAGCGGTATCCGGGTGTCGTAGAACGAACTGTCGAGATTGCGCAATCGGCAGCATTTGATGTGTCGCTTGTTGCTCCATCGCTTCCTCCGTATCCATGTCCCGACGGGTTAGATGAAATGGGGTTACTTCGTCACGCAACATATGAAGGTGCACGTCGGCGTTATGGCGAACGACCTTCAGCGATGGAGGATATGACGCTGAGGTCGCGGGCTTGGCAGACGATTGATCGCGAACTTGCACTCATCGAGCAGTTGGGGTTTGCCGGGTACTTCCTTGTCGTATGGGACATCGTGAAGTTCTGTCGCGAACATGATATTTACTGCCAGGGGCGCGGCAGTGCGGCAAACTCTGCGGTCTGTTACGCCCTCGGTATTACTGCTGCTGATGCGGTGTCACTTGGTTTGTTGTTCGAGCGGTTTCTGTCACCGCATCGTGATGGACCGCCCGATATCGACCTTGATATCGAATCAGGTCGACGTGAAGAAGTCATTCAATATGTGTACGCCCGGTACGGCCGTCATCACACCGCACAGGTCGCGAATGTCATCACCTACCGTTCACGATCAGCGGTACGTGACGCTGCTCGTGCTCTCGGCCATGACCCGGGTCGTCAAGATGCATGGTCGCGTCGAGTTGACGGGTGGGGTCGTGTTCTCAAAACAGCTGATCAGGGTGAATCTGGCATTCCTGATGACGTATTGCGTCTCGCACACCGGCTCGAAGACGCACCGCGGCATCTCGGGGTTCATTCGGGTGGCATGGTGATCTGCGACCGTCCAGTTATCGAGGTATGCCCCGTTGAGTGGGCAAGAGCTGAGGGAAGATCGGTCTTGCAGTGGGATAAGGACGACTGCGCTGCCGCTGGTCTGGTGAAGTTTGACCTACTGGGCTTAGGAATGCTGTCGGCCTTGCATCTGGCGGTTGACCTCATTGCGGAGCATTGCGGTTACACCGTTGACCTCGCAAC
>JAYNVD010000052.1:0-9498 GCA_038100275.1 Ilumatobacteraceae bacterium | reverse complement strand
GCTTCCGCCTTGGCGTAAGCACCGACTGGAAGAGCCGCTGGTTCAGCGATCGCGATTACAAGCAGTACCTCACTGAGGACTGGCAAATTCGCGACACTGTGATGGAGCGCCTCGAGACCGCAGCAATCAGCCGCATCGAGATTGAGCGCACCCGCGACAAGCTCCGCGTCGACATTCACACCGCCCGCCCAGGCATCGTGATTGGTCGTAAGGGAGCACAGGCCGATGAGCTCCGTCAGATGATCACCAAGATCACTGGCAACCCTCGTATTCAGCTCAACATCGTTGAGATCAAGACCCCAGAACTCGACGCAGCGCTCGTCGCCCAAGGCGTCGCCGATCAGCTCGCAAACCGCATTGCCTTCCGTCGTGCAATGAAGCGAGCCGTTCAGAACGCTCAGCGTGCTGGTGCCCTCGGCATTCGGGTTCAATGTTCAGGTCGTCTCGGCGGTGCAGAAATGAGCCGTACCGAGTGGTACCGCGAGGGACAGGTGCCATTGCACACTCTCCGCGCCGACATCGACTACGGATTCCGCGAAGCCAAGACCGCTAACGGTCGCGTTGGCGTAAAGGTCTGGCTCTACAAGGGCGAGATTCTTCCATACCGCGCATCGAACGACGACAAGATCGCTCGTGAAGCTGCAATGGCTGTTGGCGAGACCTCTGGGCAGGCCTCAGATTCAGGCCGCAAGGTTGTGTCGTCAGCAGGCCCACGCGCTGCAGCAGAAGAAACCGAGCCAGCTCCGCTCGTCCGCGAGGCCGACCCAGAGCTTGAGAAGTTGCTCGACGAAGAAGAGACCATTACCCGTCAGACGCGCGAAGCGCATGAGACCCCGCACTTCCGCGGCGACGACTGAGGGGATAGGAGTTCATCATGTTGATGCCCCGAAAGGTTGCACACCGTAAGCACCACCGAGGCCGTACCCGTGGTATGGCAAAGGGTGGAACCGAGTTGGCCTATGGCGACTACGGAATTCAAGCACTCGAACCAGGCTGGCTCACCGCCCGCCAGATTGAGGCTGCCCGTATTGCGATGACCCGCTCGATCAAGCGTGGCGGCAAAGTCTGGATCAACGTATTCCCAGACAAGCCCGTGACGAAGAAGCCAGCCGAGACCCGCATGGGTTCGGGCAAAGGCAACCCAGAGTTCTGGGTGGCCGTCGTTCGTCCCGGTCGAGTGCTGTTCGAACTTTCCTTCCCAAATGAGGAGCAGGCAAAGATCGCTCTCAACAAGGCGATCCAGAAGCTCCCGATCAAGGCTCGCATCCTCACCCGCGACGAGCAGATCTGAGATTTGTCATGGCACGTAAGAACGATTTCAACGACATGGACCTGGCCGGCCTCGCAGAGGAACTCCGCGCCAGTAAGCACGAGGCACTCAACCTCCGGTTCCGTAACGCGACCGGTCAGCTTGAGAAGACCTCCGAGATTCGCGCCGTCCGTCGGCGTATCGCCCGTATCAACACCGTGATCCGTCAGCGCGAAATCGCTGCGGCAGAGGCAGAGAGCTGAACCAATGAGTGAGACCAGCACCACAAGGGCTGCCCGCAAGGTACGCGAAGGCATCGTCACATCGAATGCGATGGATAAGACGGTTGTCGTCACAGTGACCGACCGCGTTCGCCACGCCCGTTACAACAAGTTTGTCATGCGCACCAAGAAGTTGCATGCGCATGACGAAGCCAACGACGCAGGCGTTGGTGACAAAGTTCGAGTCATGGAGACCCGTCCGCTGAGCAAGAACAAGCGCTGGCGGCTCGTAGAGATCGTGGAGCGTGCACGATGATCCAGCAGGAGAGCCGCCTTCGCGTGGCTGACAACAGCGGTGCAAAAGAAGTGCTCTGCATCAAGGTTCTCGGTGGTACTCGTCGCCGTTATGCCTCGATCGGTGACATCTTCGTTGCAACCGTGAAAGATGCAATCCCCGGCGCCGGTGTGAAGAAGGGTGACGTCGTCAAGTGCGTCGTCGTTCGCACGAAAAAAGAGAAGCGTCGCCCTGATGGCAGCTACATCCGTTTCGACGAGAATGCAGCGGTCATCATCAAGGACGACCTCACACCTCGCGGAACCCGTATTTTCGGGCCAGTCGGACGTGAACTTCGTGACCGCCGCTTCATGCGCATCGTGTCACTCGCACCGGAGGTGATCTGACATGAAGATCCGTAAGGGCGACACCGTTCTTGTCATTGCAGGCAAGGACAAAGGCAAAGAGGGCACCGTTGACCGTGTGCTCCCGAAGCAAAACAAGGTTGTGGTGACCGGCATCAACACCGCCGTTCGCCACCAGCGTCCGCTCCGCGCAAATGAGCAGGGTGGCCGTATCGACAAAGACATGCCGATCGATGTCTCGAACGTCATGCTCGTTCACAATGGCAAGCCAGTGCGCGTCGGATACCGCGTTGAATCCGACGGAAGCAAGGTGCGCGTTGCTCGACCAAGTGGTGAGGTAATCAAGTGAGCACATTGACTCAGCCACGCCTAAAGGCGAAGTACAACAACCAGATCAAGAGCGATCTGCAAGCGGCGTTGTCAATTGACAACGTGATGCAGATCCCGAAGCTGGACAAGATCGTGATCAACATGGGTGTTGGCCGTGCCGCACAGCAAGCATCGCTGCTTGAGGCTGCCGTTGCCGACCTCACCCTGATCTCGGGTCAGAAGCCAGCGGTCACCATTGCGACGAAGTCAATCGCAGGCTTCAAGCTTCGTGAAGGCCAGGCCATTGGTTGCAAGGTGACCCTTCGCGGTGACCGCATGTGGGAATTCCTTGACCGCCTCATCGCTGTCGCAATTCCACGTATCCGAGACTTCCGAGGACTTCCAGCCCACTCATGGGATGGCCACGGCAACTACACCTTTGGTCTCTCCGACCAAACCGTGTTCCCGGAGATCAACGCAGACAAGGTTGAGAACCCACGTGGTATGGACATCACCATCGTGACTACTGCAACCACAGATGCCGAAGGCCGTGCACTGCTCGATGCATTCGGTTTCCCCTTTAAGCAGGGCGCCGATGCCGACAACGCACCGCGCCGTAAAAAGAATCGTCACCCGCAGTTCCGCGGTGGCAAGAAGAAGTGACCTGAGCGACGAATCGAAGAGGACGACGAAGATCTCATGGCCAAGAAAGCCCTAATCAACAAATCGAACGGTACGCCAAAGTACAAAGTGCGTGCGTACACACGCTGCCGCCGCTGCGGCCGGCCCCGTTCAGTATTCCGCAAATTCGGACTCTGCCGTGTCTGCCTTCGTGAGATGGCACACGCAGGAGAGATCCCCGGCCTGACCAAGTCGAGCTGGTGAGAGGAGCGCAACGATGCTGACAGATCCCATCGCTGACATGCTCACCCGTGTTCGTAACGCGAACACAGCGAAGCATGACACCGTGACAATGCCGTCATCAAAGCAGAAGGTCGCCCTGGCCAAGCTGCTGGAGTCTGAGGGTTACATCTCAGGTTTCGCTGTGGCACCTTCAACGAAGGGCCCAGGTGAGGTATTGACCATCACGATGAAGTACTCGAGCGAACGTGACCGGACCATTTCCGGCCTTCGCCGAATCTCTACCCCAGGTCTTCGCGTGTACCGCAAGGCCGACTCTGTTCCACGCGTTCTTGGTGGACTCGGGGTGGCTGTCCTGTCCACGAGTCACGGACTCATGACCGACCGCGAAGCGCGTCGCCAAAAAGTTGGTGGCGAGGTCCTTTGCTACGTCTGGTAACAGGCGAGCGAAAGGAGAGACGACATGTCACGAATTGGCAATGCACCAGTTGCGGTCCCAAGCGGAGTTGAAGTTTCCGTTAGCGGTCGCACCATCACGGTGAAGGGCCCGAAGGGCTCGCTTAGCCGAGAGATTCCCGGGCTCATTGAGGTCGCACAGGAAGAGGGAACGCTCACGTTCTCACGTCCGAACGACGAGCGCCAGAACCGTGCAATGCACGGTCTTGTTCGCAGCCTTGTGAACAACATGGTGACTGGCGTGACCGAGGGCTTCAAAAAAGAACTTGAGATCGTAGGCGTTGGATACCGTGCCGAAGCTCAAGGACCGAACGCACTTCGCTTGAACCTCGGGTTCAGCCATCCAGTCAATGTTGCTGCGCCTGAGGGAATTTCATTCGAAGTTCCAGCACCGACGCAAGTCATTGTTTCTGGAATTGATAAGGAAGTTGTCGGCCAGGTGGCCGCTGACATCCGCAGCATTCGTAAGCCAGAGCCCTATAAGGGCAAGGGTGTCCGCTATGCCGGCGAGCGCGTCATGCGTAAGGCCGGTAAGGCCGGCAAGAAGTAAGCCGGAACGTAAAGGAACACATCGATCATGAGTGATACCGCAAAGGCCCGTCGTAAGGGTCGCATCACCCGCCACCGTCGGGTGCGCAAAAAGATCAGTGGCACCGCTGCTCGGCCTCGTTTGGCTGTTCACCGCTCAAACCGTCACATCTCCGCTCAGGTGATTGACGACGAGTCCGGTCGCACACTCGCCTCTGCATCATCAGTTGAGCCTGCACTTCGTGCAGACAAGTCAGGGTCAGTGGAAGCCGCAACAAAGATTGGTGCTCTCGTCGCTGAGCGAGCACGCGCCGCAGGGGTTACCTCAGTGGTCTTCGACCGCGGTGGAAACCGCTACCACGGCCGCGTCGCAGCGGTCGCTACCGCCGCCCGTGAAGCAGGTTTGGAGTTCTGATGGCAGCACAACACAACGACAACAACAACCAGGCAGAGAACGACGGCGGGCTCCGCGAGTCCCGTGTGATCACTATCAACCGCGTCGCGAAGGTTGTGAAGGGTGGACGTCGTTTCGCATTCACCGCTCTCGTAGTGGTGGGTGACGGAAACGGTCGTGTTGGTCTTGGCTACGGCAAGGCCAAAGAAGTTCCGCTCGCAATCCAAAAGGGCACCGAAGACGCAAAGCGCAACCTGTTCGAGGTTCCGCTCGCCGGCTCAACGATTACTCACACCGTCACCGGTATCACTGGTGGTGGCAAGGTGCTGATGAAGCCAGCAGCGTCTGGTACCGGAGTTATTGCTGGTGGCGCCGCTCGTATCATTCTTGAAGAGGCAGGCGTGCACGACATTCTGTGTAAGTCGCTTGGATCCGCAAACCACATCAACGTTGCTCGTGCAACGATTGCAGGTCTGAAGTCGCTTCAGCGCCCTGATGAAGTAGCAAAGCGCCGCGGCATTCCTGCAGACAGCTTTGTTCCAAAGGGTTTGTTGAAGGCATACGAAGAGCGTCAGAAGCAGAACGCTGCTCCTGCCGCCACCGGAGGTGACCAGTGAGCGAGAAGCAGATCAGCGTGACACAGGTCCGCTCAGCAATCGGTCAGAAGCCAAAGGCCCGCGGAACGCTTCGCGCCCTAGGTCTTGGCCGAATTGGAAAAACAAATACTCTTCCCGATCGCCCAGAGGTTCGTGGCATGTTGAGCCGTGTGCCTCACTTGATCGAGATCTCAGAAAGCGGTGAATGATTATGCGCGTTGATGAACTCGCACCAGCACCAGGATCAAACAAGAGCGCGAAGCGCGTCGGCCGCGGTATTGGCGGTAAGGGTGGCAAGACTGCAGGCCGCGGTACTAAGGGTCAGCGTGCCCGCAACACGGTCCGTCGTGGCTTCGAGGGTGGCCAGATGCCGCTCAAGCAGCGCGTGCCGAAGTTGAAGGGCTTCAACAACCCATTCCGTGTCGAGTACAGCCCCGTCAATCTCCACCAGTTGGAGAAGCTCGGTGCAAGCACAGTTGATGTTGACGCACTTGTGGCGGCTGGACTCGTCCGCAAGGGCGCATTCGTAAAGGTCCTTGGCTACGGCGATCTTTCCATCAAAGTTTCGCTTTCCGTTCACGCAATTTCAGCTGCTGCTCGTTCAGCGGTTGAAGCTGCCGGTGGAGATGTCACCATCATTCCTCTCCCGCACGAGGGTGAGGGCAAGGCCGGTCGTCCTGCGGTTAAGGGCAACCAGTTCGCAAACCGCTGATTACTGACCTGGAGGCAGCGATTCAATCATGATCGCCAACATCAAGAACATTCTGAAGATCGAGGACCTTCGCAACAAGATCCTCTTCACGTTGATGATCGTCGGTCTGTACCGAGTCGGAGCAGCTATTCGCGTGCCGGGTGTTGACCCGCTTGCGATTGAGCAACTCCGCGCCGGTGCTCAAGACGGCGCGCTTGGTCTGTTCAACTTGTTCTCTGGTGGAGCCTTCGAGAGCTTCTCCGTATTTGCGCTAGGAATCATGCCGTACATCACGGCGAGCATCATCATGCAGATTCTCGGTGTAGTAATTCCAAAGTTGGAAGAGCTTCAGCAACAAGGTGCAGTTGGCCAGCGCAAGATCACTCAGTACACCCGCTACGTGACAGTGACGCTCGCTTTGCTCCAAGCAACAGTTCTCGTTTTCCTGTTCGGAAATGGCGGCGGCGGAGCGTTCTACTCTGCGGTTCAGGCACCATCGGTTCCACTTCTTCCAGATGGCATCTGGCCGCGTGGCTACCTCATCATCCCGACGCTGGTCGTTGGAACAGCAGTTTTGATGTGGTTTGGTGAATTGATTAGCCAGCGCGGTATTGGCAATGGCATGTCAATGGTCATCTTCGCCTCTGTAGTTGCAGGAATCCCGTCGGGCTTTTACTCAATTCTGCTGCAGAACAAAGTGTTCTGGTTCGTGATGATGGTGCTGCTCTCGGTCGCAATCATTGCCGCTGTCGTGTATGTCGAGCTTGGGCAGCGCCGAATTCCGGTGCAGTTCGCAAAGCGTGTCGTCGGACGTCGGATGATGGGTGGACAAAACACCTACATCCCGTTGAAGGTCAATCAATCAGGTGTGATCCCGATCATCTTCGCCTCATCATTGTTGCTCCTGCCAGCGATTCTGGTGAGCTTCCTCGGCAACGCCTCGGCAGACAGTTGGCGGGGTCGCATTCAGGGCTACGTCGATCAGTACATCTTGAACAGCCAGAACGCGGTGTACATCACGCTCTTTGCAGTTCTCATCATTGCCTTTGCCTACTTCTATAACTCGATCGCGTTCGACCCGGTTCGTCAGGCCGATCAGATCCGCCGCCAGGGTGGATTCATTCCAGGTATCCGACCAGGTCCGCAGACCGAGGAGTATCTCGCAAAGGCGGTGAATCGCATCACCCTCCCAGGAGCGGTCTTCATCGCTTGTATCGCGATCCTTCCGTACATCTTGTTGTGGGCCGCTGGTGTGAGCACCTTTGGCTTTGCCGGAACGAGCATCCTGATTTCGGTAGGTGTTGCACTCGAACTGATGCGTCAAATTGACTCTCAGTTGATGCTGCGCAACTACGAAGGCTTCCTGAAGTAGTCGGTTCTGATTCATGCCAGGAGCTCGTCTCATCATTCTCGGTCGCCAAGGCGCCGGTAAGGGCACGCAATGCGTGCGCTTGTCACGGCACTTTGTTGTCCCCCATATCTCGACTGGAGATATGTTGCGCGCCGCTGTTCGTGAGCGGACCCCGCTTGGAATCGTCGCAGGGGAGATCATGGATGCCGGCGGGCTTGTCGATGACGAAACGATGGTCGGCATCGTCAACGAACGACTATCTAAGCCAGATGCAACGAGTCGTGGATACATCCTTGATGGCTTTCCTCGAACGGTTGGCCAAGCTGAGGCTCTCGCAGGGATCACAGAAGATCGCCCAATTGATGTGGTGATTGATCTCGATGTTCCCCGTGAAATTGTTCTCGACCGCATTTCGTCTCGGCGCGTCTGCCAAGACTGCGGTACGAACTACACAAGTACTGGTGATGACCCATCACCTTGGATTTGTGATGTGTGTGGCGGCGACGTCACGCAGCGTGGTGACGATACGCCCGAAGCGGTGAACCGTCGCCTAGATCTCTACGAAACACAGACCGCCCCGCTCATCGAGTTCTACGGAAGTCGTGGGCAATTTGCGGTAGTGAATGGGGTGGGGCACCCCGATCACGTGTTCAAACGACTCACTGAAGTCGTAGAGAGTCGACGACAAACGAGATGACGTCACCATTGGTGTTGTCGTCTCATGCCGATAGCATTGCCCGTCGGCCCGTGTCCGAACTCTCGGAGACTGGTCGAAACGTTGACCTGATGGGTCAGCACATACAGTAGTCCGCCCCGCGGTTTCGACCGCGACAATTAAGGAGAATCCACTGGCTTCACCGAAAGAAGATGCAATCGTCCTTGAAGGAACGATTCTTGAGTCGCTACCCAACGCGATGTTTCGCGTTGAATTGGAAAATGGCCACAAGGTGTTGGCACATATTTCAGGAAAGATGCGGATGCACTACATCCGAATCCTCCCAGGCGACAAGGTGCAAGTGGAACTCACCCCGTACGACCTCACCCGAGGCCGTATCACGTATCGCTACAAGTGAGAGAAGAACGCAGTGAAGGTCCGACCGAGCGTCAAAAAGATGTGTGAGAAGTGCCGTGTGATTCGTCGTCACGGCCGGATCCGAGTGATCTGTGAAAACCCGCGCCATAAGCAGCGCCAAGGCTGAAAGATAAACGGAGAGCAGTAAACGATGGCACGTATCGCCGGTATCGACATTCCCCGCGAGAAGCGGTTGGAAGTTTCGTTGACGTACATCTTTGGGATCGGTCGCACCACCGCGATTCGTATCTGCGAAGAAAATGATCTCGACCGTAACGCTCGAGTGTCTTCGCTCACCGAAGACGAGGTCAACAAGATTCGTTCATGGGTCGACTCAAACTTGACGATCGAGGGTGACCTCCGTCGTGACGTTCAGAACGACATCAAGCGCAAGATCGAAATTGGATGCCACCAAGGTGTTCGTCACCGCAAGGGTCTCCCTGTCCGTGGGCAGCGCACCCACACCAACGCTCGTACCCGTAAGGGCCCGAAGCGCACTGTTGCTAACAAGAAGAAGGCTGTGAGGTAGTAATGGCTAAGACAAAGCCAGGTGGCCGTCGGCCACGCAAACGCGATCGCAAGAACGTTTCCGTGGGTGTCGCTCACGTGAAGAGTTCATTCAATAACACCATCGTTTCGATCACTGATGTCGATGGCAACGTCATCTCATGGGCATCGTCAGGTGCTGTGGGCTTCAAGGGCTCTCGTAAGAGCACGCCATTCGCCGCACAGCTTGCAGCTGAGCGTGCAGCAAAGGCCGCTCAAGAGCACGGCGTTCGTCGCGTCGAAGTTGAGGTGAAGGGACCAGGTTCTGGTCGTGACACCGCAGTTCGTTCGCTGCAGAACTCAGGTATCGAGGTCACGACCATCAAGGACGTCACTCCGATCCCACACAACGGTTGTCGCCCACCGAAGCGCCGGAGGAACTGAGATGGCTCGTTACACCGGCCCGAAAGTCCGCACATCACGCCGTCTCGGCGTCAACATCTTCGAGAACGAAAAGGGACGCCGCGCAATGGAGCGCCGCCCATTCCCACCTGGTGTTCACGGCCGCACCCGTCGTCGCAACGCAGGTTCTGAGTACTTGGCGCAGATGCAGGAGAAGCAGAAGGCGAAGTACATCTACGGCGT
>JAYNVD010000091.1:0-1604 GCA_038100275.1 Ilumatobacteraceae bacterium | reverse complement strand
CGAGGGTATTAACGATTGCCTGGCGATTTCGCGCCGGGTACTTCATGAGGTCAATGAACCTCGGCACCTTCGCTGTCGACCAATCGAATGATTCGGTGACGATGGTTCCATCACCATCTGGTTCAAGTTCGTAGCGCCAACGGTGTCCACCGACGTGGGCCCAAGCAATGAGTCGGTCTTGCTCAAACTCAACAACTGTGTTGTTCATTCGGTAAGGAATCGGTCCGAGTTTCATGTTCATCCCAAACTTCGAACCCAATCCGACCGATGAACTTCCGTCACGACTCGACTGCACCATCCCGGATCCGTCAAAACGATGATGTTGAGATGGGTCGCTCAGCAGGGCAAACACATCTGATGGTGTCGCAGAGACGCGAATTGATTCAGAGACACATTGATCAGCGGTTGACATCGCTGTGACCGTACTTTCGAGGCAGGCGAGGTGCCCAGTCCTGTTGATGATTAGTCTGAGCCGGCGAAGCGCTCAACATCATCTGGGTGGCCAACAACAACGATGTGGTCCTGTGGACCGAGAATGGTGTCAGCTTCTGCGTAGGTGAACTTTTCGCCCTCGGGCTGAATGCACACGACGGTGACCTTGAAGTCGCTGCGGATTCCGGCTGCCGCAAGTGTCTTTCCGGCGACGTGGCTGGGCACCATCATCTGGCTGATCACGAACTCGTTATCAGGATCGATAGGTGTGCCAACTTCGTCGGCTGCGTTGAGTCGAACGAATTCTTCAAGTTTGCCAGTGACGAGGTGAGCGACGCGTTCGCCCATCTCAGCCTCTGGGTACACGACATGATGAGCGCCAACCTTCGACAAGATTCGACCATGATCAGAGGTAATTGCTTTGGCCCAGATGTTCTTCACTTCAAGTTCAACGAGCAGTGCCGTGGTGAGCACACTTGCCTCAATACCGCTACCAATGCATACGGCCACTGTGAGCGCCTCGTGAACACCGAGAGCGCGAAGAGCGCGCTCGCTGGTTGTATCAGCTTCGGCAACCTCGGTGAGTTGGCCCTTGTGCTCATCAACTCGAGCAGCATCGCGGTCGATGCCGAGCACGGGGTGGCCCAGTCGCATCAGTTCATTTGCTAATGCGCTACCAAACCGGCCGAGGCCGATGACGACAATTTCGCCCGAGTGCTCAAAGCGCTTGCCGCGCATGCCATCGAGCATGTTCTGCACGTTGCGTGTAATTCTCTCAGCCAATGATCGGTCTCTCCTCGGGATAACGATAGGGCAGGTCTCGATTTTTGAGTGCGATAGCGGTCACGAACGTCATCGGGCCAATACGGCCAGCGAGCATGACAATGACAAGTAACGCTCTAGAAATTCCGTTCAGTTCGCCGGTGAGGCCGGTCGACAAGCCGACGGTGCCGAACGCTGATGTCGCTTCAAACAGGGCTGGTGTAAGCGTGACGTCCATTGTTCCTACGAGAACAAGCGCCGTCGCAATGACCAACCCGACCGAGAGCAACGCAATGGTGATCGCTTGTCGGACAACACCTCGGCTGAGACGCCTCCCGAACACGTTGACATCGTGACGCCCACGAACCTCTGCCCAGATCACAAACGCGAGAACCGCGAAAGTGGTGACT
>JAYNVD010000051.1:4575-9655 GCA_038100275.1 Ilumatobacteraceae bacterium | reverse complement strand
GACCGGCGTAGAGATGACCGGCGCAGTGACGATCGACGTCCTGGAGCGCGGAACTTCCGAAGGGATGACTCAGAACGTCGAAGCGGCGGATATCGAGGTGGCCGTGACAATGGCGGTCGGGGATTTGGCCGTCCTCCACGCCCTGAGTGGCAGGAGAAGGCACGGGAAGACAATCGTGAGACGCGCGAAGAGCGCGAGGCCCGTGAACCACGCAATGAGGCCGAGCGCCGTGCGGCGCAGGTGCGTTCACGTGGTGGAGGTTCGGCGAGATTGGGTCAATTTCCGGCTGAGCGTGAGGAACACATCGATCAGTGGATCGATGAGGGGCCCGTTCGCGAAGAAGTAGAGCAGGCAGTACAGCGTGCCCGTCCAGCTCGGGCAAACAACTTCGAACTCGATGGCGATGTGCGCGACCGTGTGAACGCATCGGTTCCATCTCCACAGCGAGCAGCGAAACTTCGCGAACGTCTGCTCGGAGCGTTTGTATCACTTGAGCGTGAGCGATATACCGAGGCTCGCCGGATTGGTAATCAACTGGTGCGAGAGCTCAGCGATGTTGCGGCTGTCCACGAGCTCATTGGGCTTGCAAATTACCGCCTTGGCGAATGGCGGAAGGCGGCGGCAGCGCTCGAGCGTTCACAGACACTCCATCCCGATCCTGACACGATGCCAATTTTGATGGACTCGCTCCGTGCACTTGGCCGTCACAGTGATGTTGCCGAGGTGTGGAAAGAGCTTCGTCAGGCATCACCGGCACACGAGACGATGGCGGAAGGTCGCATCATCATGGCGGGATCGCTTGCGGACCAGGGTGAACTGGCAGAGGCAATCAAGGAATTGCAACCTGCTCGTTCGAAGCCAAAGCGTGTTCGCGATCATCACCTCAGGCAGTGGTACATGCTGGCTGATCTTCTCGACCGCGCCGGGGACACTGTCGGAGCAGTGCGGTTCTTTGAGAGTATCGCGATGGTCGATGCTGACTTCGTAGACGTCCGTCAGCGTCTGCGGGCGCTTGGCCGCTGACAGGGACGTTTCATCCAGTCGGTACGATCGACACCGTGGCAGCAAAGTTTCGCGCGGGGGTCATCATCGTCGTTGAAAATCATGACGGTTTGGTGCTCGCCTGTGAACGTAGCGATGTCCGTGGTGCATGGCAGCTTCCACAAGGTGGAATTGATGATGGCGAAGAGCCAGTAGTCGCTGCATGGCGAGAACTTGAGGAAGAAACAGGCCTCACGGCACAAGAGGTGTCGCTTCGAGCGATGTCAAACACTTGGACAATGTACGAATTTCTTGACGGGCACCAGCGGCTGAAGAGTTACCTCGGCCAAGTTCATCGATGGTTCCGTTTTGTTGCCTTTTCTGATGAGGTTGAGCCCACGCTAGATGGAGTTGAATTCGTCAACTGGTCGTGGATGAAGCGTTCCGACCTTGTGAAGAACGTTGCCGAGTTCCGGAAGCCAGGTTACGAGGCGATGTTGTTACGTGAAAATGCGTGGCGTGATGTCTGACCTCTTTTCGGCCGCTGCGGATGCACACCTCAAGAGCAGAGCTCCGCTGGCTGCTCGACTGCGTCCTCGGACAATTGACGAGGTGGTTGGTCAACAGCACCTCGTCGGTGAGGATGCGCCGTTGCGATTGTTGGTAGAGGGCGATCGCCTCACTTCAGCGCTGTTCTGGGGGCCGCCAGGAACCGGTAAGACAAGTCTTGCTCTCGCTGTGGCAGGGTCGACTCAGCGAGCCTTTGTGCAACTTTCAGCGGTTACAGCAGGGGTCGCCGACGTGCGAGGAGTAATACAGCAAGCGCGCCAACGACTGGGCGAGCGCCAACAGGGAACGATCTTGTTTCTTGATGAAATTCATCGATTCTCAAAGTCTCAGCAAGACGCACTTCTTCCGGCAGTTGAGGACGGCACCATCACGCTGATCGGTGCAACCACTGAAAACCCCTTCTTCGAGGTGAACGCACCATTGCGTAGCCGTTCAACTCTGTTCAGGCTTGAACCCCTAGATCGAAGCGATATCGCAGAACTCGTTCGTCGGGGGCTTGACGCAGAAGGAATGACAGCTGAGGACGAGGCAACAGAACTTCTCATCGATCGGGCAGGAGGCGATGGGCGACAGGTACTTACAGCACTTGAGGTTGCGTGCGCTTTAGCGACGCAGGTTTCCCACGTCTCACTCACCCATGTCGAAGCCGCCCTTGGAACAAGCGCGCTTCGGTATGGGCGAGACGATCATTACGACGTTGTGAGCGCGTTCATCAAGTCAATGCGGGGCTCTGACCCAAACGCGGCTGTGTATTGGCTGGCTCGAATGTTGTCTGCTGGGGAAGATGTCCGGTTTATTGCTCGACGGATGGTGATTTTTGCGAGCGAAGATGTAGGTTTGGCCGATCCGCAGGCATTGACGGTTGCAGTATCGGCAGCAACAGCTGTCGATGTCGTCGGAATGCCCGAAGCGCAGTTAAATCTGGCTGAGGCTGCGATTTATCTCGCGAGTGCCCCTAAAGGGAATTCGGTGGCTCGTGCGATTTGGTCCGCGATGGCTGATATCAAGGACGGGGTGGTGGGCGAGGTGCCAGCGCATTTGCGAGATGCTCACTATTCGGGCGCGAAAGAGATAGGGCATGGCGATGGTTACATATCGCCCCACGAAGATGCGTCTGTAGAGCTGGAATATTTACCTGAGACGCTTTCTGATCGGCGCTGGTACCGTCCTGAGAGAGCCAACGGAGGGAGCGAAGATGCAAACAGCTGACATTGTTCTTATTGCTGCAGTTGTGCTGTGTGCAATCGGATTTGCGGCGCTCTCGATTGTTCTGTTGAGAGTGTTCGATGCTCTAAGGGCATTGCGCCGAGAGGTTCGTGACATGCGAGAGCAGACGCTGCCACTCATTACAGAATTGCGCTCCTCAACCGACTATGCGAAGAGCGCGATGGACGGCGCGCGAGCGGACCTTGAACGCTTTGACCGAGTACTTGGCTCTGCTGAAGCAATTTCTGAAGCGGTGGAAACGTCTGGCCGTGCCGCCCGTCGATTGTTTGCGGCGCCAGTGATCAAGGCGGTCGGAACGGTGACAGGTGTGAAACGAGCAGTTGGCCGCTTGAAGTCACCAGGCTCGAAAGTTGAAGTTATCTCAGAAGTGAAGAGGAGAGCGTGATGCGACGTCTTGGATGGTTTGTTGCCGGAGCAGCAGCGGGAGCCGGTGCAATGCGGATGGCTCGACGACGGGTTCGTTCGGCTGTGCGACAACTCTCTCCGCGTAATGTTGCTGACCGAGTAGAACAGCGTGTTCGTTCGAAGGTCGACGAGGTTGGTGATGCAATCCGCGAGGGTCGTGCCGCCAAAGCGAACCGAGAACGGCAGCTACGAGCAGTTGTCGACAACCGTGCAGAGTCAATGTCTGACCACGTTGGGCCTGGCGACACACTGCTCGTCGACGGCGAACCAGTCGACGCCGGACGAGTCATCGTGCTTCGTGACCGGACCGACGCGTCAACCGGTGGCTGAGCGAAACTACGGTGCACCGTTTGTTGCTCAACCGGTCACCGATCGAATTGCTGCGAGGAATCGAGCGGAACTCTGCGCCCAAGAGATCGGAACAGGATCTCTCAAACTGATTCGAGAGTCGATGTGTTCAACATTCGCTTCAGGTGACGTCGTCATTCGAGTTGGCCACTTCGGCGCATCCCCTCAAGCAGCGGCTCAACTTGCAGAAGTGCTTCGACGCCACGACATCATGGTTCCAAACGTGGTCGCAACGTTTGAGGTTGATGAAGACAAACTTGGAGCAATCGCCTACGAGAACGTTGAAGAGACCGGTTGCGATATTGACTGGACTGCGGTCGGAGCAATGGTGAAACGTCTGCACACCACGCTCAGAATTGATGAGATTCCTGAGGAATATCCGATTGCGCAACCGGGGAACCTTCCATGGTGGAACTTTCCCGACATGATCTCCCGTCTTGGAGCAGCAGAGGCGGTCACGGCTGAGCAACTCAAGGTCTTGAGAGCCGTAGCCGAAGATGGCGACGGTTGGGTAAATCTCGCAGAGGCGACACCCAGCGTTATTAACCATGGCGACGTTCACCCGGGCAATGTGATCATGAGTGATGACGGACCAGTACTCATCGATTGGGATCTTCTCTCGGTCGGTTCATCGCTGTGGGACCATGTGCCTCTGCGAGCATGGTCGTCAACTCCGTGGCAGGGGAGTAGCGAGGCATACCACGCGTTCGCCGCCGGTTATGGAGAAGTTGCTTGGAACTCTCACGACCTCGATCAAGTTGTGCACATGCGGAATCTTGCAGCCACAGTGTTGCGGCTCATTGGCACCTCCGGAATGAAACCCAGAGATGAAGAGGCCGCACGTCGGCTCGCATACTGGGTGTCGCCTGAGATGGCGTCGCCGTGGACGTGGGGCTGACCCAGCACGGGCTGAATCAATAAGGTGGTCTCATGTCGACTGGTGATGGGATGTCAACCGCAGATCGCGCACAAGCAGCAACGATCGCAGAACGACTTCGCGATATTGGGGAACAACTTGATGACCTCGCATTATCAGTGTTGCGAGAGGCTGCAGAATCCGGATCTGAGCGACCGGTCGCCGACAAGCGCCTGACGTCGGCACGGCGGTCGGTTGAGAAGGCTGCGTACGTACTCGAAGCACTCTCAGGAGACTGACGGCGGAGTGCGGCCGTTGCTAAGAGTATTTCGCTCGCGAGAACTATTCGGCTTTCTCGACGAGAGCAGCGATGACCTCATCAAAGCTTGCCTCGAATGATGCAAGTCCTTCTTCCTCAAGTTGTTCGGCAACATCACCGAGATCAATACCTGCCTCGCTGAGGGCCTGAAGGATCCGCTCTGTTTCCGCGTTATCAGTGTCGATTGTCCGAGCAATAGCTCCATGGTCGAGATAAGCATCGAGTGTCGCCTCAGGAACGGTATTCACGGTGTCTGGCCCAATGAGCTCATCGACATACAACACATCTGAATACTCAGGGTTCTTGGTACCCGTTGATGCCCAGAGCGGCCGTTGTACTCGTGCGCCACGCGCCGCAAGGGCATCCCAACGAGG
>JAYNVD010000051.1:0-4475 GCA_038100275.1 Ilumatobacteraceae bacterium | reverse complement strand
CCATCGACAGCGTCAGAGGAGTCGTAGAGCGGAGTGAACGCATCGCAGGCTGCCTGAATATCGTCGATCACCATGTGCCAATACGCGTCAATGGCGCTGTTACCTGTACTCATGAGTTGGCCAAACTGGTCGTCGTAATCAGCAGAGCCCTGAATGGCCTTCGCGAAAATTGTTGGGTTCGACGTGAGACCCCGAACACCCTGCGCAATGCGCTGAGTGAGAGACCCATCGTTGAGATGGGCGCGACTGAGGTTGTCGAGCCAGATGCTCTGGCCTTGTTCGTTGAATAACGAAGTGAGATCGGCCATCAGTTGAATGCCCCAAGAACATCGTTGGCAGCTGCGACGACTGCGTCAACGTTGATGCCAAGCCGATGAAGAGCGACATCTCCAGGGGCGCTTGCACCAAATCGATCGATACCAACCTGGTAGTCGCTCCACTCGTGCCAACCAAACGTTGAGCCAGCCTCAACAGAGACGGTAGGTACACCTGGTGAGAGCACCGAGTGTCTGAATTCTGCACTCTGTGACCTGAAGCGATCCCAACTTGGCATTGACACCACTCGGACTGACCGACCAGCGGAACGTAATGCCTCAGCAGCATCAACGCACACGGAAACTTCTGAACCCGTACCGATGAGGATGACGTCTGGGTTTGGTGTGTCTTCGCCAACGACCCCTGCTCCGGTGAGAGCGGCTGTGCCATCAGTGACAACACGAACATCTTGCCGACTGAGAATCAGGGCGGTTGGGCCGTCGTGAGTAACCGCATCGGCCCATGCAACGGCGGTTTCGTTCGCGTCTGCTGGGCGGATGACGTGCAAATCAGGCATAGATCGGAGCCCTGCAAGTTGTTCAACTGGCTGGTGGGTCGGGCCATCCTCGCCAACAGCGACCGAGTCGTGAGTAAAGACAAAGACTGCTCGGGCCTTTGAGAGCGCTGCGAGGCGAACTGGCGGACGCATGTAGTCAACGAAAACGAAGAACGTTCCCCCGACCGGTAGGACCCCGCCGTGGAGTGCCATACCGACCATCGCTGAACCCATTCCATGTTCACGAATGCCGTAATACACCTGATGGCCATCGCCGTTGTTTGCTGATTGACCAGAGAACGATGCAACTTTGGTGCCGGTATTTCCCGTGAGGTCGGCAGAGCCTGAGACGAGACCCGGAAGGAGATCAGCGCTCGCATCCAAGGCGGCCTGAATCGCTTTGCGTGTAGCAACCTTTTCACCGAGACCCCATGACGGCATAGCGCTCGAAACGTCAACACCGTTGTCGGCAAAGCTGGCCGCCCAGTCGCTGCTCCTGCGAGCATCTGCGGAGGAGGTCTCCCACGAAGCACGCACCTCATTTGCTCGGCTCGACGTATGCGAACGGTAGGACTCGACGAGGTCGGCTGGAAGGTAGAACGGCTCGTCGGGAATTCCCATCACTTCCTTCGTTCGCCTCACATCGTCTGCGGAAAACGCAAGGCCGTGTGCGGCGTGTGAGTCGGTGTGATCGGGTGAAGGAAAACCAATATGGGTGCGCAACACCAGCAAACGCGGCTTTCCATTGGGTGTGCGAGCGTTATTGAGAGCAGCCTCGAGTGCATCGAGGTCGTCACCGATTTCACCTAGCTCAACGACATCCCAACCGTATGACCGGAACCGCCCCGGAACATCATCACTTGTTGCAAGATCGGTTCCGCCATCGATCGTGATCCTGTTGTCATCAAAGACACAGACGAGGCGATCGAGCCCAAGGTGACCTGCGAGCGAGGCAGCCTCGTGGCTGACGCCTTCCATCAGACAACCATCACCAGCAACGACCCATGTGTGATGGTCGATGGCGCTTGAACCAAATTTTTCTCTAAGGAGTCGTTCTGCGACGGCCATGCCGACTGCATTTGCAAAACCTTGGCCGAGGGGACCTGTGGTCACTTCAACACCGGGTGTATGGCCGGCCTCGGGGTGGCCGGGAGTTGCTGAGCCCCACTGGCGGAATGCACGAAGATCGTCAGCCGAGAGCGCAATACCGCTCATGTGCAACATTGCGTATTGCAGGATCGAGGCGTGACCAGCAGAAAGAATGAACCGATCGCGGTCAACCCAGTTTGGGTCTGACGGGTCATAGCGCATCACTCGGCTGTACAGAACGTGAGCAAGAGGGGCAAGCGCCATTGCCGTACCTTGATGACCGCTATTTGCGGCAAGCGGGCCGTCCATTGCGATGCCACGGATAACCGAAACGGCGAGTTGATCTTGTTCGGGCGTCAGAAAAGTTGAAGTCGACACACTGGCGACTGTACCTGCCGACCACTAAATGGCCGGTAATCGCAAGAAACTTTCTACTCGGACGGGGGCAGCAGAGTAAATGGAACGATGGTGAGAGGTCCCCGATCGACACGGCAATGTGCGTAGACCGTCGAATAATCCTCAAATGGCAACTCTGCTCGCACGAGCCGGTAGGTGAATTTTCCGGGCTCGACAGTGAACGGGCTCACGTTCCGTGCGATCGGCTCTTCGTCATCAATCTCAGACTTACGATCACTAAAGAATGTGACCTCAAAAACGCCCTGTCCCGTTTCGTCGGTGGGGCAGTGAATCAAGGCAACAAGATGAGGAGTAAGTGTGGTTGGCACTGGCTCTGGCGCTTCTTGAGAGAACATGGCGCCGGTGATGTCCAGTCGAGTAGACGGCCCGGCGACTGCCCGCATCTCAAAGTTCTCAACGAATAGAGCGGCAACAAGTTCCATACCGGTCAGGGTACCGAGGCACTAGAAGTAGCCGTCACATCCAGCGCAAAGGAATCTTGACGATGACGCGCCATGAATCAGACATGTCGACGGGTCCAAAATGACGGGAATCCTGTCCAACTCCAGAATTATCGGCGACCAGTGTCCAGCGATGTTGCTCAACGCGGTCACCGAGACGTTTCACGATCCAGAGCCCTGGTTGGTCAGGGTGTTCAACCACGCGGAGTTGATGCCGTCGAAACGTCGTCGACCTCATCGCAATTAGGCCTTGGCCGTCAAAGAGTGTCGGTTCCATTGACCGATCAGCGACAACAAAACGACGAAGGAGAGCGAACTTTCGCTGTCGGGGATGCGCCGTCATCACGCGAAGGCTAGTCTCGGCCATGACAGCGGCACCGAATGTGGTGCTCACCAGACCCTCCAAGGAGACAAAAATGCTCGGACGACTGTTCGCCTCTGCAACACCAGCCCACGCACACTGCGACCTCTACTGCGGCGTGTACGACCCAGCACAGGCAAAGATTGAGGCCCTGTCAGTGGTCAAGACCGCTCAGAAGTATCACGAATCAGACGACGCAGTGTTCCAAGACCGTTGCGTCTTCATCAAAGAGCAGCGGGCCGAGGAGTGCAAACACCACCTGATGGTGCTGTGGGCAGATTTCTTCGCTCCAGCGCACTTTGAAGAGTTCCCACAACTTCATGACCTGTTCAGGCTGGCAGTGCATCACGCAGGCGAGGCAAAGACCTCACTGGACCCTGCTGTTGGCCAGCAGCTCGTTGCCTACAGTGATGAAATTGCTGCCATCTTCTGGAAGACCGAGAAGGGTCAGCAGATGGGCGTGTACTCACCATCATGATCAACGACGTCTCATGACGTTCTGAAATCGAATTTGGGTGCTTGGCCGATAGGCCGGGCACCCTTTTCGCGTTTCGGATGAATCGTGCAGGACGGTGAGCTGTCTCGACGTGAGACTTCGGGGTCAGCCAGGTTGAGCTGAGCGTCGAGAAGAACTGACGAGGCGGAGCTCGTCGAGGCGAACTTGGGCTAGTCGGAGCCAGGTCATTGGCTTGATCAGAAACCAACCGAGATCAATTTCGTACCACCGGTGGGCAAGCTTTGCCGACGTCGGTGCTGCGTGATGATTGTTGTGGAACCCCTCGCCAGCGGTGAGAAATGCGAGCCATTGAAGATTTGTCGCTGAGTTGTCGTATGGGCGACGGCCAAAGTGATGGCCAATTGCGTTCACCGCCGAGTTTGCAGCGATGTAGTAGCTGAGGTGTACTGCGGCAGCGATAATGGCGATAACAGGACCAAAAAGGGCGACGAGAACTGCGATTCCTGTCCCAAGCCCGAGTAACGCATGGTCAAAAAGGGCTTTGTCGAGTCGATCAGGTGAAAGGTCTTTTGCAAACCGTTCGGTGTTAACTTCGTCGCGAGCCGCCCTTCGGTACATCACGTAGTTCTTGACCTGCACATTCCACCATCCATGGATAGCTGGGGAGTGCGGATCGTCGGGGGTATCGGTGTGAGCGTGATGTTTACGATGCACAGCAACCCACTGGCGGGGGCGAATTCCGGTGGTGAGCCACAACACCGTTCGAAACGCTCCATGCGCCGGCCTACTGAACGTTAAGGCCTTGTGTGAGAGCCCCCGATGGAGCTACACCGTGGTCGCCAGGGGTGCGTCCGTCGTAATGTGGCCTCCCAGGGCAATTGCGTTGACGTGGGGGAATTA
>JAYNVD010000050.1:0-10241 GCA_038100275.1 Ilumatobacteraceae bacterium | reverse complement strand
ATGAAACCCGCAGCGACCTGACTCGCAGCATCGCCCGCAGCTGCAGTTGAGTGCGCTGGGCTCAGTGTGCCGGTGCCGGCACAGGCGAGGTCGTTGCAGGTGAGTACCCGCAGGTGGCCGACCCGAGGAAGAGCAGTCGCATCATGTGCTTGATGAACGATTGTCGGAAATCCGTTTCGTCCGATGGTGATATCGGGGGTGATGCCGTCGATGTCTGCGGTCGAAATTGCTGTGGTGGTTGATGAACTGCAGGCGTCGTCATCACATGCGGTCACCACAAGGTCGGAGTCGGTGATGTTGTGGTGAGCAATGACAGGGTTCCCGTCGATGCCAATCGTGATCGAGGGTGTCGTTCCAATGTCGTCGCCATCTGAGTCGCTGATGGTCACCGATGTTGACGATGAGCAGGCCACGTCTTGGCAGTTGATGACAACGAGATCGCCCCCCGGTGTTCCTGTTGTGATGATGGGTAACCCAGACAAGCGAATTGCGATATCGCCGCCTGTTGAAACGACACCATTCAGCGATGCTGACGGTGGTGATGCGACCCGGTGTGGTGCCGCGGCGATTCCTGACGCACGCTGAAGCTGATCGGCGTGGTCGACGAGCGTCGACTCGACTGTCTCAAGTGTTGAGGTCAGGCCGGCGAGGGAAGATGCCTGGCTACTGACGTCTGAGGTCAACGAATCAACGGATTCTTCAAGGTCGCCAACGTCTGATTCGATCGCATCGATCAGCTCGCTCGTTACGGCATCGGTTGATAGCCCGTCGACGATTTCCGATAGCGACGCGACGACATCCGCATCGGCTTTGTCGTCGAGCAAGTTGTCGATCTCGTTGTCTGAATAACGAGCGGTCGGCGATGAGTCGCGAGGAGTGTCAGAAATGGGCTCGAAATATCCATTGAGATCGGCGAGGAGGTGCGCTGACCCATACACCGCGAAGCACACTCGACCGTCGGGTGAAAGCGGAGCGATCACCGCGTTCGGAACGGTTTGGCCGGTTTTGAAGTTGAGATTCGAAGTGTCGGGAGTTGTGACGTCACACGGATGAACTGTCACGAAACCGAACCCGTTTCGGTCGATGCCGTCAACCGCAGTGACGTTCAAGCTGACCGCAGTGGCTGACGCGGGAACGAGTTCAACGATGCGCCCGTTAGGTAGCGCGATTTGTTCGGTGAGGCGCACTTCGATGAGACCGGTTCGGTCGGTTACTCGAGTTTCGGTGACACGGGTATCGAGCACTCGTATCGGTTCGATCGCGACGAATGACGTTGGTGTAGCGGTTGTTGCTGCACTGGCAGAACGAAGTTCTCCAATGCCTGCGATCGCAGCCATGCACGCTCCGAGCGCGACATAGCCAAGACACCGCCGGGTTGACGTGAACATTGACATATCTCCTCCTTGTCGTTACAAGAAGAGAGATTCGATTGCGCGACATCTCGCGCTTTTTACGGTGAAGGTTTCTGTCAGTCCAAGACGGTGACGACACCCGTGTTGCCATCAACTCGAACGCGCGCGCCGTCTCGAATGCGTCGGGTCGCATTTGTCGCTGACACCACACACGGAATGCCAAGCTCACGACTCACGATGATCGCGTGGCTAAGTGCCGCACCAACATCGACCACCACTCCTCCCGCAGGAACAAAAAGCGGCGTCCACGACGGGTCGGTACTCGGGGCAACGAGAACGTCTCCAGGGCCGAGCGCAGTTGGGTCGCTCGAATCAAGGACGACTCGCGCAATGCCCTCTGACACGCCTGGGCACCCTGGGAACCCTTGGATGCTGTCACCAATTTCGAGTGGTTCAACTTCAACTGCATCACGCTTCGGCCAACCAGCCGGATCACTCGGCGAGCCAACGAACACGAATTCGGGCTCGCGTTCAGACAGTTGGGCATGGGTCGCACGCCGTTCACGAATTCGTTCGGTAAGCCGTTCGGGGGTTGCGCCAAGAACTTCTTCCATTTCATCGTGAAGCACTAATCCGAAGTCTTCAATTTCATCAAAGACCCCGCGCTCGGTAAGCCGGCGACCGAGTTCCCGAAGCGGCATACGAACCTCTTGGATGAGGCGGATGTTGTTGGTTTTTGTTCGCTCTCTGGCTGGAAGCCAGGCACCGCTAGCGGCAATTGCAGCAGCCAGTTGGCCATGAGCGGCGGGATCGCCTTCGACCATCGCAAGCAGAGTTGCGGCTGCTTCAGCACGTTCTGCAGCCCGCTCCTTCTGGTGGCCACGCGGGTTAGCGTCATCACTTGCGAGCCTCATGCGATCAATTGCCGCGAGGGCGATATTTGGATTGGTATCCCAAGTTGGTGATCGGGCTTCCCATTCGTTTGGCCCCCGGCTTCCGAAGTCGAGGCGAAATTGCTCGAAGCCTGAGGCGAATTCACTACTTGCTGGATCAAGCCGAGAGAGTTCCCACATTGCATAGCTCGGCTCGGCCGAGTCGACCTGCCCAACGCCTGCGATGAGCGGCATGATGAGATCTGGCCGGCCGACGGCGGTAGCCACCGTCTGAATGACCCCAACGGGAACGGTTGCCAACGTGGTGACGAACAGATGCTCTTGGAAGAGTTCACGGTGGAAGGGGAATAGTGCTTCGGCGTATTCCCACAATTCGAGGTCAGACAGCGACGTGAAGTCAGGACGCCGTGCCCGCAACGCAATGGTGCGGTTTTTGTGATCGGTGAGCCGATCGAGTTGATCGACATCGGTAATGCTGAACACCCAGCCAAAGGTCTGTTCAAGTTTCGCAGTGAGGTCAGGTCGCGCATCGCCTGGCTGCTCGACATAATCGGGGATGCCGGGTTGTGCACCGAAGAATTGCTCGTCGATCGCTTTCCAAGTAAGCCCCGGTGCGCGCTCACCGAAGATGCGCATGACCGAGGCATTGAGATAGCAGTACCCACCGGCAACACCGAGAATGCAGAACTCATCCGTAGGGAATTCGTCAGCCTCAAATGCACCCATCCGGATGTAGGCATCCCGCCATCCAAGCTCTGACTCGTAGAGCAAGAGCGATCGAGTTGCTGGCGCAACCGGGTCAGGAAACACTTCGCCAACGTTTGCCCTCGTATAAATCGGGAAACGGGTTGACAACGACGTGTCGGTAACTGTGAACATGAGCCCCCCTCAGGATGTGTCCCACGTCACATTAATTGCCATTTTGTACCCATGCGAACGGTGCATCGCCAGGCTCGATGATCTCTGCCTACAGATCACGAATTGTTCGTCGAAATACGATCGACCACACGCCGATTGAACACAACACGCCAATGATCACCATTGCTGTCGGAACTGATGTTGCCGAGACCAATCCAAAGAGAATTGCTGCAGCAACTGGAAACGCACCGTTCTGAGCTGTTGAAGCAAGGCCCATGACCCTTCCCATCAACTCGGCAGGTGTGTGAGTTTGCATGAGGGTCCGAAGCATCGTCATTGCGATACCGCCGGTAAGCCCCCAACAGAGGCAGATGAAGAGGGTGAGGAGATATACGCGTGAGAGTCCAAGCGCTATCAGGCCAGTACCCATTGCGCTTCCCGCAGCAAGAGCGAGGGCGCGCCCACGACGCGCCGGTTGCCAACGGGTCGCAACGATCATCGACGTGGTGATCATCCCGAGGCTCATCGCAACATTGAGCACGCTCGCCGCAAGCGACCGGGTGCCGAGCACATCACGTGCAATCTCGGGTAGCAGGAGCGTGCTTGCGGTGATGACAACGCCAAGCACGCTCGTCAATGCCAACAGCGATCGAAGTGGTTCGGTGCGAAGTGCGATGTTTGCGGCGCTGCGAATCGCCCCCTTACGTGATGTGGCTGTGGTGTGCTCTGGAATGAGTGTGCGAAGGTGGAGAACCACCCCACAGAGTGAGGCTGCAGTAAGCAACCACAGACCAGCCTCAAGCCCAAATGCTTGAATGACGGCACCCCCAAGGAAAATTCCTCCAATCGTTGAGCCCGTCATTCCAAGGTTCTGCAACGCGACCGCCTGTAGGAGCACCGACTCGTCAACGACGCGTGGAACGAGAGCCTGAAGTAACGGCATCAGCATTGCAGGTGCGATTGCGGTGAAGAATGCGCAGATCATCGCAACTGGCACGTTCATGAGGCCTGCGTGTAAGAGCAACGCCGAGACGGCGAAGAGTGCGGTAGCGGCGGAGAACAGCGAGACGCCGAGGGTTCGGGCGGAGATCCGATCAGCGAGTGACCCTGCCCACGCTGACAGGAGAAGTGGTGGAAGCCCGATGATGATGCCGAGAATCGCGGTTGCGGGATTCCATTCGGTGAGTTCGCCGACGAGCCACACGAAGACGAACCGGCTCGTGCCAAGGGCAATCGACGCCATGATGTTGCTCGCGAGCACGCCTCGAAATGCCGTGTTCGACATCACGTTTCCGATTCGTTGGTTGGGTGTGGTGGTAGACGTCATTGCAGTCCGTTCATGGTTGTGCTTCGTACACGATGTGGTTTGGTGTTTCGGCAATGCGGGTGAAGTTGTCGAGGCCCGCTTCAGCGAAGACCGCCCGCATTCCTGCTTCTCCCGCTTGGTTGCCCATGCCGCGAGCACCGGGCTGTGCGAGCGAGCACGGCACACAACAGAACAAACTCATTGCGTAACGGGGTGTTGCCCGCAGGTAGTGGTTTTCTGTTCGTGTGGGCATTGCGAAGGGTTCGACAACGATGATCGAGCCATCCGTCGAGAGCTGGTTGATTGCGTGACGGGCAATACCGACCGGGTCACCCATGTCGTGCAGACAGTCGAAGAAACAGATGAGATCGAACGGGCCCGAAATTGCATCGGCGGCAGCAAGTTCGAACGAGACATTCGTGAGTCCTGCGTCGGCTGCATGTTGGCGGGCTTGGTCGATGGAAGGTTGATGAAGATCGAAGCCGATGAAGGTGCTGTTGGGGAAGGCGCGAGCGAGTGTGAGGGTCGAGTAGCCGGTGCCACAGCCCATGTCGGCGACCGTGATGCCGGCCTCAAGATCGGTTGTGCCCTGAGAGCGCTGCGGTAACCAGTGTTGAACAAGTTGATGGTCGTAGGCCGGCCGAAAAATTTCTTGGGTGCCCTCGAAGAGGTAGGGGTGATGTTCTCCCCAGCCAAACGCCCCGTCACCTTTCATCGCCTCGATTCCTCGGTCGAGATCTAAAAAGAGTGCTTGTACGGCGACGAGCCCTCCGGCGAGCCAGAACGGCGAATCTGGGTCGGCGAGGACCGTTGCGACGGTGGCGGGCAACGCATACGAGTCTGTCGACTCGTCATAGGTAATGAGTTGGGCCGCTGCTTGTTGGTCGAGCCATTCACGTGTCATGCGTTCGTTGGTTGAGGAGGCCTCGGCGAGTTCAGTTGAGGTCATCAGGTTTCCGTGAGCCATCACCTTGTAGAAGCCCGCGCGGTGTCCTGCGATGATGCACGCAACTGTTGAGGCGCCGGCAAAGGCATCGGCGACGCCGAGGAGCACATCCTTTATAGATGGCGCATCCTTCGGTTCTGACATGTTCGACCCCCTCCTGAATGATGAACACCCTGTGAGTGCTCGATCAGTCTTGCCGAGGCGGTGACCAAACAACGTATCGAATGCAGTGAGTTTTGTGCTCGTTGAGCAACTACGCCAACGAATGACTTATCGGCAGCCTGTCGAGCCGACCGACCCACGAGTTAGAAAGCAGCTGCGATGCCGTCGAGGTTGCGCTCCATATTGTCGGCGTGCTCTTTCAGTCGACGCTCGATGATCTGGTGTTCTTTCTCGGGCATGCGTTCGATTGCCGGGCTGAGACCACTCTTGCCAGGACCAATCGAGCAGTACTGGGTGACGAGTGTTCCCCCGTCGACTTCTTCGAGAGTGAACGACCAGTTGGCGGCAGGGCCGCCACCACCGGCAACTTCCCACGCAATATGACGTGAGGGCTCGCACGCGGTGATCGTGCACTCGCTATTCCATTTCATGTCGGCGACGGGGTGCTCATTGGTGCCTTTGAATCGGGCACCAACGGCGGGCTCGGTTGCGCCGTCGAGCCATTCGGCACCTTTGAATTCGGTTGAGAACCGTGCCGGCAGATTGATGTCGCTAACGAGCGCCCAGATCGCCTCGGGTGTGGCGGCGATCACCCGCGATACCTCAGTCGACGGTGCATCGGCGTAGCGCAGTTGTTCGGTCATCGTGTCCTCACTTCAGGTCGGTAGCCGTTGGTGGCCTAACGTCCAGCGTATGCGAGTTGGCGTGAGTACCTTGATTCAGTCGTCTGACGACATTGAGTTTGTTGTTGAGTGCGAACGCCTCGGTGTTGACACGATCTGGGTTCCTGAAGTGTGGGGCTATGACGCAATGACGCCTCTAGGTCTGCTTGCAGCGAAGACCTCGACCATTCGCCTTGCGACCGGCATCGTGCAGCTCGGCGCTCGTACCCCTGCCATGTTGGCGATGCAGTCGATGTCGCTACAAATGTTGTCCGAAGGCCGTTTCGTGCTGGGGGTTGGTTCGAGTGGGCCTCGCATCATGGAAGGCTGGCACGGTGTCCCGTTCGCGAAGCCAGTGCAACTCACACGCGAGACCATCGACATCATTCGAATGATCGCCCGAGGTGACCGTCTCGAATATGAGGGTGAACTCTTTCAACTTCCGCCTGAGGGGTTTGGTCGAAGCATTCGTTCGTTGGCGCCGGCGTGCGAGCCGATCCCGATGTACATCGCGTCGCTTGGGCCACGAAATCTCGAACTCACCGGAGAGATTGCCGATGGATGGCTCGGAAACGCAATGATGCCCGAGGCTGCCGAGGCGTTCATGGAACCCCTGCGAGCGGGCTGCGAACGCGGTGGACGTTCGTTGAGCGAACTTGATCTCGTGATGCCGGTTGCTGTCGAGTTCACCGACGATGTCGAAGAGGCGTCACGTCGACACGCCGACGGCTATGCGTTCACGATTGGTGCGATGGGGGCTCCGGGAAAGAACTTTTACAACCGCGCCTTTGCCGCTCAGGGATTCGGTGATGACGTCGCAGCGGTTGCCGAACTGTGGCACGCCGGAAAGCGTGACGAAGCAGCTGCTCGGGTGCCGATCGATATTGGGTTCAAGACGAACCTGCTCGGGCCGGCCGACACAATCAAAGAACGCCTTCGTCTATATCGAAGTGTGGGGATTACCTCAATGCAAGCGAAGGTTTCGGGCCCGAATCGAATCGACATTGTTGCCCAATTCATGGACGTCATCGGCGAACTGAATGCTGAACCAACCGAGATGAAGTGATGTTCACCTGACAGACTGTCGAACGTGAACCACAACTTGTCGCAGGGGCGTGAAATCGTCGCCATTCCGGGGCCGAGCATCATCCCCGATCGTGTGCTGTCGGCAATGCACCGAGCGATGCCTGACATTTATGAGGGTGATCTCACCACTGTGATTGACGCAGTGTGGGATGCGCTACCAGGTGTGGTGCAAACTGCCGGGCGGGTCTTCGTTCCGATTGGTAACGGTCACGCATCTTGGGAAATGGCGCTGTCGAACACGTTGTCTCGTGGCGACCATGTGCTCGTGTTGAACTGTGGTCGCTTTGCTGCGATTTGGGCTGAGATGGCCGAGTTCAATGGCCTGAAGGTTGAGGTGATGGAGGCCCAAGAGGGGTTTGCCAACGAACCCGCAGCCCTCGAAGAGCGCCTTCGCGCCGATGTCAATCATGAGATTGCGGCGGTGCTCACCGTGCACGTTGATACAGCTACATCGGTGCGCAATGACGTTCCGGCACTTCGAAAGGCAATCGATGCTGCGGGTCACCCCGCGCTATTCATGGTCGACTGCATTGCGTCGATGGGTTGTGAGCGATTCGAGATGGATGCCTGGGGTGTTGATGTCACGATTGCGGCGAGTCAAAAAGGAATGATGACCCCTCCAGGGTTGGGGCTCGTTTGGGCAAATGACAAAGCCCTTGCTGCTCACGAGCATGCAAATTTGCGAACCCGTTATTGGGACTGGACGTATCGCAGCGAAGACGGGCCGTATTACCTGCGGTTCTGCGGTACCCCGCCGGTGTCACACCTCTTCGGTTTGGCCGAGGCGTTGGCAATGATGACCGAAGAGGGCTTGGAAGCTCGCTGGAATCGGCATCGCGTGCTAGCTGATGGTGTTCGAGCCGCGATCGAAGCGTGGTCAACGCCCGGTGGCATCGGGTTCATCGCTCAGCGTGAAGATCAACGCTCACATTCGGTGACGTCGGTAACTACGGGTTCGATTGACGCAGTTGAATTGCGGCGACTCTGCCGCGAGCAGATGGGGGTCACGCTCGGTCTCGGAATTGGCAACGATGAATCAGCATCATTCCGCATCGGGCACATGGGTCATGTGAACGCTCCGACCATTCTTGGTGTGCTCGGGACGATCGAGACGGCCTTGACCTTGATGGGTGCACCGATTGGTGGCTCTGGGTTGCAGGCTGCTGCCGCTCGACTTGCAGAGTGATCCGCGTCATTTGACCGAGGGCGTTGCATTCGTGCTCGACGACTCGTCGAGTTCTCAACAGGGTTAGCGTTCAACCGTGGGCTTCTTTCAGTGGGTATTTGGTCGGCACGAGCCGCGGCCGCCCGATGCTGACAAGTCAATTGAGGCGGCATGGTTGCCGCTGTGGCAAGCCCAACTGGTGTTGCACGAACTGTGGGAGCGTGACATTCCTGCGGTGCAGTCGGAAGATTTCACTTCTCATTTACGATTTGGTTCACGCGAACCAATGGCGCGCATCTTCGTGATGGAACCGCGACTCGCTGATGCACTTGATGTCATTACGTCGGTGATCGGGGAGGAGCCGGCGACCTTGCATGGCCACGATTGGCCGGGCTGGATACGTCACCAGGACAAACCGTTAGATGAACGCAACGCTGATATCGCTGCGAATGGAGAACAACAATGACGTCCCCTCGCCCTCGTTTAGCGATCGGTCTTGGTGCCGGAATCGGTGCTGCCGGCGTCATGCACTTTGTTCGACCTGAGTTCTTTGATGCGATCGTCCCGCCGTGGCTTCCACCCTCTCAACGATTTTGGACGTTGCTCAGCGGTGTTGCCGAGTTGGTGGTTGGCGTCATGTTGTTCGTACCGCGCTGGCGACGCGCTGGAGCAATGGCTCTGCTGGTGTTACTCGTTGCGGTCTACCCAGCAAATCTCTACATGACTTGGGACTGGCGTGATCGATCAACAGGGGAGCGATTGGTGTCGTGGGCACGCCTGCCATTGCAGTTTGTGCTGTTTGCGTTAGCCCGAATGGCAAGTGGCCCGTGGCGATCTCGCCCAGCAAATATGTAGCTACGAGTTGTTGACCTACAGCGAGGATAAGAACTCTTGAATCGCTGCGTTGACCTGATCGGGGTGCGTCATGTTCGGGGCATGGGCCGCACCCGGAACTTCTAGAAAGCCGCGGTGATCGCTGAGCATTGCGGCGAGCGAGCGAGCTCGGTCGATGGTGATGGCAACATCGTCGGTGCCATGAACGGTGAGCACCGGGCAGGTGATCTCATGCAGCCGATCCATGATGTCGTCGCGAGCAATAAGGGCACCGCCCGCCCAGATGAGCTGTTGACGGTCAAGAGCCTCCCAGACCGGAATCCACTCGTTGCCGAGAGTTTCATCGCCCAGGATGAGGCCGGCTGTGATCTCGAACACCTTGGACTGTTGTTCCGCATCGCTGTGCTCGAAGACGTGCAGCATTCCGCGGTACCCATCGATGGTCGCGGGGTCGTCAAGATCGGCAGTCGAGTCGATGAGTACGAGTGCTCGAACGCGCTGTGGAGCGGTGAGGGCCGCCCGAAGCGAAAGGAAGCCACCTTGCGACATGCCTGCGAACACGGCTGATTCAATTCCGAGGTGGTCGAGCAAGCCAAGCGCGTCGTTTGCAGAATCCCAGTAGGTGAATGGTCCGGTTGCGCGGGTTCCACCAAAGCCACGCTCATCCCACGCGATACAGCGATAGTTGGCGGCGAGTGCTTCAAGCTGTTCGTCGAACATGGTGTGGTTCATCATGAACCCGTGACTGAAGAGCACTACGGGGCCATCACCTCCGGTGTCGCGGTAGTTGATCTCAATGCCATTGACTGATGCTGTCGCCATGCACCGAACGTAGTTTCTGACGACCGGCCAGCAGATAGCCGGGAGGTACCTTTGGGGTAATGGCAATTGCGCATGGATCAGTCATTGCGGTGTCGAGCGGCCGAAAGGGTCTTATCTCACATGGTTCGCGCACGGTCGAGACGGCATTTGTGAAA
>JAYNVD010000015.1:30249-48909 GCA_038100275.1 Ilumatobacteraceae bacterium | reverse complement strand
ACGCTCCTTCGGCAGCACGACGCTCTATTTCGGGCAGGTTCGAGTGACGTCCTCAGATGCCGACGGTGACCCGGTGTCGAAGACAGTGACCGGGACGTTGGATGATTCAAACGGGTCCAAGTCATTGAACATCGAAGTATCAAATGATGATCCCGATGTCTTTAACTTCAGCACCGACTCAAGTTCGGCCACGGAAATAAGAATTGGTGCCGTCCTCGACGATGGAACCGATCAAACAACGCTTACCACCGTCCGTTTCAAACCAAGCTCCTCCTGCACCACGGTCTGAAACAGCGCCCCCTCGCCAATTACCCACCGGTAACACTCGCCGATAGCCTTCCCGGGATGCCGAAGGGTCTTGATCCAAACGGTCCCCTTCGGATCGCCTACCTCACGTACCGTGGAAAACCGCACGTTGGTGGTCAAGGTGTCTACACCCGGCATCTCACGAAAGCGTTGGTTGATCTCGGTCACGACGTCGAGGTATTTGGTGGCCAGCCCTACCCCGTCCTCGACGAGCGCATCACCCTTACGAAACTGCCGAGCCTTGACCTCTTCAACGATCACTATCCGGGTCGGTTCCCCGCATTCTGGGAGTTCAAGACACGAGAAGACTTCTTAGAAGTCGGTGTGTTCTCCACCGGGGTATTCCCCGAGCCACTCGCATTCAGTGCTCGGGTGCACCGTCACCTTGCACCGCGGGCAGGCGAATTTGACCTCATTCATGACAACCAATGTCTGGGCTGGGGCATCAAGAAACTCGAAAAGGTGATCCCCACCATCGTCACCTTGCATCACCCCATCACCCGAGACCGAGCCCTCGAAATGAATGCCGCCCCGAACCTCTATAAGCGACTGTCAATTGGCCGCTGGTACTCGTTCGTGAAAATGCAGGGCAAAGTCGCAAGCCAGATGCCGCGAGTGGTCGTTGTCAGCGAAAACTCGATTAATGACATCCACACCGATATGGGTGTCGAACTTGACCGCATGCGACTCGTTCCGGTTGGTGTTGACCCCGACCTATTCACCCCACTTCCAGATGTGAAACGACGAGCAGGACGGCTCATCACAACCGCCTCAGCAGATGTGGCGCTCAAAGGGCTCGCGTACCTCATTGAGGCGATGGTGAAGTTGCGAAACGAGGGTCGCGACATCTCGCTAACGATCATTGGGCGACCGAAACCCGGCAAGAGCATGGACCTCATCGACCGGTACGACCTGCACCCGCACATCGAATTCGTTTCAGGGGTAAGCGACGAAAGAATTGTCGAGTTGTACGCAGAGGCTGAACTTGCAGTTGTCCCGAGCCTCTACGAAGGTTTCAGCCTTCCCGCAATCGAAGCAATGTGCACCGGAACCCCTCTTGTCGCTACCGATGGTGGCGCTCTTCCCGAGGTCACCGGCACCGACGGTGAAACAGTCTTCAGGTGCACCGCAGGTGACGTTAATTCACTGGCATCGTCTCTCCGTCATGCACTCGATAACCCGGAAGCGCGGGCCTCGATCGGAGCTGCCGGCCGCCAGCGAGTAACCGAAAGATGGTCGTGGCGCCACTGTGCAGAACTCACCGTGGATCAATATCGCGAGGTTCTCGCAATGCCAGAGAACGTCGAAAAACTCCAACGAAATGGGCGCCTGTAAATGCTGACCATCAGGTTCGATGAGCTTGGCTTACGGCCAGGCGACCGCGTCCTCGATGTTGGAGCAGGGTTCGGACGTCATGTCTTCGAGTGCGCGCGTCGCGGAGCCCGATCGGTTGCACTCGACTACGCCGCCGACGAGGTGATACAAACTCGTCACACGCTCGGCGCAATGCTCGAGGCCGGAGAAATCCCACCCGAAGGGTCGCTCGGCGTGCTTCGTGGTGATGCGACACAGCTCCCATTCGAAGATGGAAGCTTTGATGTTGTCATCACCTCAGAGGTTCTTGAGCACATCCAAGACGACCGAACCGCAATCGCTGAGATGGTGCGAGTGTTGCGTCCAGGGGGGCGATTCGCAGCAACCGTTCCAGCGCAACTTCCTGAGACAATCAACTGGTGGCTCTCCGACGAGTATCACGCCCCAAAAAGCCCCGGAGGTCATGTGCGCATCTACAGCGCAACAGAACTCCGAGCGAAACTCCGCTCGGCTGGACTCGACATCACAGGAGGGCACCGCGCCCATGCCCTCCACTCCCCCTACTGGTGGCTGAAGTGCGCTGTAGGAGTTCGCAACGAAGATCATCCGCTGGTGATGCGTTATCGAAAACTCCTCGAACGTGAAATCATTGAGCAGCCCACCTCACTTGCAGTCGCCGAGAAAGTTCTTGCACCGGTGCTCGGTAAGAGCCGGATCATCTACGGCACAAAGGTCGTCGCGTGACGACACAACGCGAGCATGTGCTTCCTCACCTTGCAGGGGTGCTCACTGCAGATGAAGTAGCCGCATCGGCTGATCATCTCGTGTCACTGCAACGCCCATCAGGGATGATTCCTTGGTTTCCTGGCGGTCATTGTGATCCTTGGAATCACGTCGAATCGGCGATGGCGCTCGATGTTGCCGGCCGCTCAGCCGAAGCCTCTCGCGCCTATGACTGGCTCGCTTCCATTCAGCGTCCAGATGGCTCGTGGCACAACTACTACACAAGTGACAATGACGGCGACCGATCAATTTCGGAGCACAAACTCGACACCAATGTGTGTGCATACATCGCAACCGGTGTTCTTCACCACGCGCTCAATGCCACTAGCGATGCTGAGCGCGATCGCCGGATCGAACGTCACTGGCCAATGGTGAGCGCTGCTCTCGACTGGGTGCTGTCACTCCGACGCAATGACGGTCTCGTTCTTTGGGCAGTTGAACCGGATGCAACACCGTGGGACTATGCGCTCCTCACGGGAACATCGAGTATCCAACACGCACTTCGCTGTGGTGCGGTACTTGCAGAAATCCAGGGGACAGATGCCTCGAACTGGATCGCTGCTGCAGACCTTATGCGCGACGTGATCGCCGCCAGCCCAGAACAATTCGAGGACAAATCGCGCTGGGCGATGGACTGGTACTACCCGGTACTCACCGGTGCGCTCACAGGTACAGCGGCAAACGCCCACCTGTCGACAGGCTGGGACACGTTCGTTATGAATGACCTCGGAACCCGATGCGTTAGTGATGAGCCGTGGGTAACCGCTTCGGAGACAGCCGAGACCTCGCTCGCATTTGCCGCTGTTGGCGATATCGAGACCGCAACGCAGCTGCTGAAATGGACACGAAGTCACCGGCGCGAGGATGGGTCATATTGGACTGGCATCGTTCACCCCGACCGCATCGTCTTTCCCGATAAGGAACACACGTCGTATACGGCGGCAGCTGTTGTGCTTGCAGCTGACAGCATCTGTCAAACCTCACCGGCAAGCACACTGTTTCGTTTCGACATCGAGAATCCGCTCAGTCACTGACCGTCCCGAAGCAAACCGAACCGTCGTCGTACACTCGTCACGTGACGCGTGCGCTTGATTCGACTCTCGCCAGAACAGTCATTTCTGTCTGGGCATGGTTCTCCCTCGGAATTCTCCTCCTCGGGCTCGTCCCACTGGTGGCAATCATTCGAGTTGCGACAATGCCATTTGATCGTGGTGCATATTGGGCTGGTTACACATTTCGTTCGGTAGCCAGGGTTCACGGCCGCATGAATCCGCTGTGGATCTTCAACGTTCAAGGAACCCCTCCAAAAGATCCACGACTCCCCTATGTCGTTGTATCGAATCATGAGAGCTTCGTTGACATGCTCGCGATCTCACAGATCCCCATCGAGATGAAATGGGTCGCGAAAAGCACGTTCTTCAACATTCCAGTCGTCGGATTTCTCCTCATGCTTTCTCGAGACATCAAACTCGTACGGGGAGCACAGGGGGCTGGTGCTCGCGTTTATACCGAGGCGGCAGAACGGCTCTCGACTCGGTCATCGGTGATGTTGTTCCCCGAGGGAACCCGTAGCGCAAGTGGAGAACTTGGAGCATTTAAAGATGGCGCCTTCAAAATCGCGATTGAAGCCCAAGCACCGATTCTTCCCCTCGTGGTTCATGGCACCCGAGATGCCCTTGTTAAACACGACTGGCGTTTTGGGCGCTGTAATGCAACAGTCAAGATCCTCGATCCGATTCCGACCGCGGGTATGACACTTGATGACGTCACAACATTGCGTGAACAGGTTCGCAATCTCATCGCAGCGACCAAAGCCGAACTCGCATCTGCTGAATAATCGATGTTTCAAACACCACTTCGAGCACTCGCAACTCTTCGGCCGCGTGTCCCCCCGGTGGTATTTGCTGCATCAGCAGTGAGCACTCTCGTGTTCATCGCCACACCATTTCTCATCACTGGTCTCTCCGAACAGGACAACATCAACGTCAATCGCGTCGGACTCGTCTCAAGTACCCAACTTCTCGGTTTCGTCATTGGCTCATGGGGGTCAGGAAGGGTGTTTCGGCCCCGGCGCAAACTGATGGTCGCTGCGGTACTGCTTGGTGTTATTGCCAATATCGGGTCAGGGCTGGTCGCGTTCGGGCCGCTGATTGGGCTTCGATTTATTAATGGAATCGCCCTTGGCACGATTGCGTGGCTTGCGTGGGCCGAGGTCTTTGGCGACGATGCAAGAACTGGAGACATCGCAGTCATCGGTCCAGTCGTTGGCACCATTGGGTCGCCGGCTGTCGGAATGTTCCTCGACCAATTTGGGCCCGACACATTGTTCATCGCTCTCGGAGTGCTACATCTGGTACCGCTCCTGTTCGTCCACACGAGCCGTCTTACATCGGTGGAACGGGTTCGAAGCGAGCGACATCGACCGACGCGTTCTGCACTCATCGCAATGCTGGCGCTTGGCTGTTTCACGCTCGGCGGCAGCTCTGTATTCGTCTTCTCGAACAGCATCGGCAGAAGCAACGTCGGAATGTCTGCACTTCTCGTTTCACTCGTGTACTCGTGCAACTCGATCGCAGGAATTCCTTCATCTCGGTTCTCTGGGAAACGCCGGCACGCTGGGCTGTGGATCTTTGCAACTGCGGTGTGCGCAATCACCCTCGGATTTGCCCATCACCCAATCGCGTTTGCGCTCGCAGTCACCTCGTGGGGGTTTTTCTTCTGGATGGCGGTTCCCGCCTGTTTTTCGGTGCTCGCCGCCCATTCGAAGTACCCAGCCGAGCGTGCAGGCGACGCACAGGCCTACATGGCTGGAGGACGTGTCATCGGGCCACTCATCGGCGGCGCAATGTTCGCGGTAAGCCCCCAACTGCTCGGAATTGTTGGAGCGATGATTATGACCCTGGCAGCACTGACATTCGTCGTGCTCGAACGTCAGAATGTTTCGCTACAGCCGTCGCAATAACCGCAACGAACCAGTTGCACTGAATTCAGCAAAGGCTCCCGACTGCACAGCTGGCTGATAAATCTGATCGTGAGGAGCTTGACCGCCGTCGGAGGGATCTTCGAATACGTCATGGATGGCAAGCACCCCGCCTTTGGCAACATGCGGAGCCCACGACCGGTAGTCAGCAGCGGCGTGCTCTGCCCCGTGACCGCCATCGATGAACAACATGGCAATTTCTTGGCCCCACACCGAAGCCACAGCTGGAGATTTCCCTACGACAGCGATCACTGTGTCTTCAAGCCCAGCGTCGAACAGCGTCCTGCGAAGAAACGGCAGGGTGTCCATTTTGTTGATTCGAGGATCAACAACATCTGGATCGTGATGTTCCCAGCCTGCTTGTGTTTCTTCAGAACCTCGATGATGGTCAACGGTGACAACGACCCGCCCCTCCGGTTGCGCAGCTGCTCCAAGCCAAATCGTCGAGCGCCCGCAATACGAGCCAATCTCAACAATCGGACCGTTGACCCCCGAACGACTCACCTGCCGAGCAGCAACGAACAGAGCTTCGCCTTCATCATCTGGCATAAAACCTTTCGTTCCAGCGAGCACACGTTGCTTCTCTTCATCCAATTGCACGGAATAAGGCTATGTGATGGCAGGATGGAGATGTGCAAGAAGCACTAGACGAACTCATCACCCTTCTCGATCTTGAACCGATCGAGGTCAACCTGTTCCGTGGCCTATCTCCAGATGAAGATCGCCAACGGGTCTTCGGAGGCCAAGTTGCGGGCCAAGCTCTCGTCGCTGCTGCTCGCACGGTTGAGGAGCCGGGACGACTCGTTCACTCTCTCCACGCATACTTCCTTCGCCCTGGTGACCCGAAGGTTCCAATCGTGTACGAGGTGGACCGAATTCGAGACGGGAAGAGCTTTTCAACTCGTCGCGTCGTTGCCATCCAACACGGAAGAGCAATTTTTAACCTTCAAGCAAGCTTTCATGACCAAGAGCCTGGCCTCGACCACCACAACCCTGCCCCGATCGATGTGCCGGCACCTGAGACCTTGCCGAACTTTCAAGAACGCATGGAGCCCTACAAAGACAAGATCGGGCCAATGTACGACACACCTCGTCCAATCGATGTGCGGTACGTCAACGGCGACCCGATGTCACGCGGAAATCAGCGAACGAATGGTCAAAAGGTGTGGATGCGCGCCAACGGAACACTTCCTTCTGACCCCACTCTGCACGCCTGCATCGTCACATATGCCAGCGATATGACATTGCTCGACACCACCTTGCTCCCACATGGCCGCAACTGGTTCGACGGAGTACAGATGGCATCGCTTGACCATGCAATGTGGTTCCATCGGCCATTCCGAGCCGACGATTGGTTGCTATATGAGCAACATGCGATTTCCTCATCGAGCGCAAGGGGCTTAGCAGCTGGGTCGATTTATAACGCTGACGGCCACCTTGCAATCAACGTTGTTCAAGAGGGCCTCATCCGACTCGAGCGATGATTCGACATCCACTCGCAGTAATTGTGCTCTCGGCGTGTGTTGCGGGATGTGGACCATCGACTAACGAATCTGCGCCCGCAATTTCAGGAGTTGTCACTACTCCACAGGTCACCCCACCGCAACCAATACCGACGACAACACTGCTCACCACCGCCGGCGAACGTTCACCAGAACCATCGGCCGCAACACCAGCTGTTGTGTTGTCAACTTCCACATCGTTTGAGGCACTGAGTGATGCCGTTGCCGACCCCGCTGGCGACCGGCTTCTTATCGTCGAACAAAGAGGGGTCATCTACAGCCTCGCCGAAGCATCACCAGCGGTAGTCCTCGACATCTCTCATCTCACCCGTCACAACGGCGAACAAGGACTACTCGGTGCAGCAATCTCGGCCGACGGCGAATCGATTTTCCTCAACTTCACCTCATCTGAAGAGGGATCTGAAGGCACCACCGTCATCGCCTCCGCACCTCGATCCGAGGACGGGTCATTCGACACCGGCAATCTCGTAACGATCATGACGATCTCACAGCCATATGGGAATCACAATGGCGGCGATCTCGAGGTGTTGGCAGATGGGAGCTTGCTGATCGCGGTCGGCGATGGAGGCTCGGGTGGAGACCCGCAACGCCACGCACACAACCTTGATGACCCGCTTGGCAAACTCTTGCGAATTGTTCCACTTGCTGATGGTGGTTATCTGATTCCCGATGACAATCCCTACATCGGTGTTGCGCTCGGCGAGGTGTGGTCAAGTGGCCTCCGTAATCCGTGGCGAATCGACGTCGACCCCATGACGGCTGACCTATGGGTCGCCGATGTCGGACAGAATGATCACGAGGAAATCAACCGTGCCGAGGTGGTTGACGGCATCATCGGAGGAAGAGCATCCGATTTTGGGTGGAGTTCGTCAGAGGGTTTCGAGCCGTTCAACAACGATGTTGCCCCAGACACGCGTTCAACTGAGGCTGAACCCAGCTTCACGTATCCCCACACCGCTGGTGCCTGCTCAATCACTGGAGGGGTCGTCTATCGAGGTGACCTCATTGAAGACCTTTGGGGTTGGTACGTCTACGCCGATTACTGCACCGGAGTGATGAGCGCGTTCAATCACGTCAACAACATGAGCGTGGAACTTGCAACCGTCAATTTCCCAACATCAATCGAACGTGATCACCGAGGAGAACTCGTCATAACGACCGGTAACGGTGAGGTTGTCAGCGTCGAACGCCCATAAACATGCCTTTGAGAGCGTCATAGTGCTCGATCACATGACCGGCTCCAAGCACGACTGCCTCTAACGGCACATTCGACATCCGAACAGGGACTTCCGTCTCTCGTTCGATGCGAGCAGCAAGCCCGCGAAGCAATCCTCCACCACCCACGAGGTACATGCCTCGAACGAGGAAATCTTGAGAGAGTTCTGGAGGGGCCTTCGCGAGACAGCGCACGACAGAGGCGACAATTGATGAAACAGGATCCTCTATCGCTTCTCGAATTTCTTCGGGGGTCAGGACAACGGTCTTCGGCAGTCCCGACATGAGGTCACGACCACGAACCTCTGCGGTCGCTTCATCAACGGTTTCAGCTGCTGAGCCGATCGCAATCTTGATTTCTTCTGCGGTTCGTTCGCCAATCGCGATGCCGTGCTCACGCCTGATGTGATTTTGAATTGCGGCATCGATGTCGAACGACCCCACACGAACGGCTTCGAGTGCAACAATTCCACCGAGCGAAATCACGGCCGTTTCACTTGTACCACCACCAATGTCAATGACCATGTTGCCAACCGGTTCATCGATCGGAAGATCGGCACCGATGGCTGCTGCCATCGGCTGCTCGATGAGGTTCGCATCCGCTGCACCGGCACGCCGAGCTGCATCGGTCACGGCACGTCGCTCGACCTCGGTAATGGCCGATGGCACACAGATCACCACCTTTGGCCTAGTGAATCTACTTACTCCCACGCGCTGAAGCAGTAAGCGAATCATGCGCTCCGTGATTTCAAAGTCGGTGATCGCTCCCCCGCGCAATGGGCGGACAGCAACGATGTACCCAGGAGTTCGGCCGATCATCTGCCACGCTTCTCGGCCTGTGGCAAGCACTTCGCCTGTCTGGCGATTAAGAGCGATGACCGACGGCTCATTGAGCACGATCCCTTTGCCCTTCATGTAGACGAGTGTGTTCGCCGTTCCAAGGTCAATCGCGAGGTCACGAGCCATTGGATCCACCCTGTTCGTCTTCTGGTACTTCGTCAGAGATCTGGCGAACACGATCTGTCACGTTCTTGCGCGCGTCAGATGACAACGCGTTGATCTGACGCCGAAAGTCTGACACTGCATCGTCGCTTCGTTTTGTCCTGCGAACAATAAGTAAGAGTGCAAGGGCAACAATTGCAGCAGCAATGATGAGGAGCGGCATCTCAGTTGCGCTCCGACGCGACATCTTGCGGTCGTGCAATCGGCGAGGCCCCGGTACCCCAGTCTGAACCGTTCGACCACTCTTCGTGCTTCCAGATCGGGGCCGAAACCTTTAACGCATCAATCGCAAACCGGGCCGCTTCGAATGCGACAGGTCGGTGTGGGGACGACACTGCGACGATCACCGACACCTCACACAATTCGAGACGGCCGATGCGATGCCAGATCACGACTCGCCCAACATCGGGCCAACGAGTTCTTAGTTCCGTTGCAATCGCCGCAAAGGAGTCGATGGTCTTTTCTTCGTAGGCCTCATAGGTCAGGGCAACAACATCGTCACGTCCGTCGGCGTGATCTCGAACAGTGCCTGAGAACAGGGTGACGGCGCCACAGTCAGGTTGCACACACCAGTCATGAGCGACTCCCGCAGTCAACACGGCAGACGTGACTTCAAACCAGTTGTTGTCACGTTCGGGAGCCTGCACAGAGTGAATCGTAGTCCTCTGCGAGGGCCGCGACCGCAGATTGCCCATCACAGTTACTACAGTCGACTGTTCGTGGACCTCGTTCCCCCTCCTCATGAACGCGAATGGCGTCACCCGGCTGAGATTTCAGCCGAGCACCGGATCGTCTTCGCAGCAGAACCGCCAAGTCGACGTTTACGGGTTGCAGCGCTGGTTGTCGGGTTTGCTGCCGTCGGTGCCGCCGTCACAGCGGCACTCATCATCAACTCGTTGGGTTAACGCTGCGTGGAGTGCTTCAACGATCGAAGCCCGATTGCAAGCAGTGTTCCAATGAGTACTGCAATTCCAATCGCAACTCCAGCTAATGCCAGTTCCTGCCGCCGCTTAGGCGTGATTGACGCCCACCAAGGATGTTCAGTTCCTTCAACGAAGGTTTGCTCATTGGTGACGGTCGGCGTCCACCCAAGTGACTTCAACCGATCGTTCGCCACGACCCAGCTCGCTGTTGTGTAAGGCCCAAGCCCCGGTGGAATCGGCCCACGCTGGAACCGCCATTGCAATGCCCACACTTGTTCTCGAACCCACTGTGGTACCGGAATCCGCCATCGGCGACCAAGCAACGCCCGAACACGATCTCCGGGAACCCACCCATCGGGAGCCACGTTGACAACACCGTCGTATTCAGCGACGACTACCGCTTCGACTGCTGCGGTGAGGTCGTCGATATGAAGGAACTGAGCTGCGGGCTCCTCGTCACCCAAGCGCCGTCCCGACCCTGCGGCGAGCGCTCGAGCAAGCGACGAAGATGCTCCGAGACCCATCGTGACCGTTGGCCGAAGCACTGCAACTGACCGATCAGGGGAACCGCGCCGCCATCGGTCGAGCACGTGCTCAACTGACGCAAGTTGTCGGGCGAACACAAAGGTTGCCTCCGGCCTCACAACCTCATCTTCTGTAAGCGGGACTCGACTATTCGGGTGTGGGCCATAGACAAGCGACGACGACAGCATCACTACGCGCTTCGCCCCAACGCGTCGCACCTCAGCCATCAACGCTTCGCCTTCGACAGTTGCGCTTGAGCGGCGGCGGGCAAGACCATCGTGATCGCCAGTCCGAAGGTCAACGATTACGTCAGCATCGCCGGCATCAAGGGCGACAACTTCAATATCGTCGATTGCGTTCAAACGGTCGATGACACGGCGAGTGAGCACTGTTGCGCCTTCACGAATGAGCACCCTCTTCCCCACCTCGGCGACGTTACCTGCCGAAGATGTGCCTAGCATCAGGGATATGGCCGACACCCCTGAGCCGCAACCCGAAGACCCGTTTCGCGGGATCCCATTCCTTGGCGATATCGCAAAAGCGATGTCGGGCCAAGGGCCAATCAATTGGGATGCCGCTCGACAATTCGCACAACTTGGTGCAACGGGTGGTGAACAAGAGCCCAACGTTGATCCCGCGTCGCGAATGGCGCTCGAAGCATTGGTGCCGATCGCTCAGATGCACGTCGGAGATCTCACCGGAACCGATCTCACCAACACGGGAGTCATCACTCTCAGCCGATCTCAATGGGCCGCCGACACCCTTGATTCATATCGTCCGCTGTTTACCGATCTCGCAACGGCGCTGAGCGGCGGTTCAACCCCAGACGATGATGCCAGTGACCCGATGGCCCAAATGATGGCCGGACTTTCGAAAATGATGGCCCCTGCGATGCTCGGAATGGCGGTGGGCTCAATGGTTGGTGACCTCGCGCAACGAAGTTTTGGCGTCCACGATCTACCAATTCCACGAAGTGATTCTCGTCTCAAGTTGATCGGCTCCAATATCGATGCTTTTGCATTGCAATGGGAGATCCCTGCAGACGAGATGAGGTTGTGGGTGCTTGCCCATGAATTTGCCGGGCAGGCTGTCCTAGGTGCTCCAAATTTCGGAGACCCGCTCTCTGCAATGGTGCGTCAATATGTTGCTGCATTTCGCCCTGATCCAGATGCAGTGATGGAGAAACTCGGCGGCCTAGACCCAACTGCTGGCGACCCAATGGAAGCAATTCAGCAAACCCTTGGCGATCCAGCGATCCTCTTGGGTGCAGTGAGTTCTGAAGAGCAACGTGCAATGGAACCCCAACTTGATGCTGCAGTTGCTGCAGTCGTTGGTTTCACCGACTGGATTGTCGATGCAGTGTCGGTTCGAGTTGTCGGAGGGTCTGCGCTGCGGATTGCTGAGGCAGTGCGGCGCCAACGCGTTGAACAGTCGCCGTCAGATCTTTTCGTTCATCGTCTGCTTGGTATTCGACTTGACGAAGATCAGGTGCGTCGAGGCAAGCAATTCGTGCAGGGTGTGGTCGATCGTGTCGGCGACAACAGTGCTATCGAAATGCTGCTCACTGGATCTGATAGGTGCCCGACACCAAGTGAGATTGATGCATCAGGCCTCTGGCTTGCTCGAGTTAGTGAGTCGTGATCGCAGGATCTGAGCGCAACGGCCGAGCTCCGGCAACGTATGAGACCAACGCGGCAACAAGAACCGCGGCAAGGTAGCTGATCCCAACTGTTCCTGACATTTCGATAAGGATTGGTACGGCTGCACCGGCAACCCATCCAAATTGAAACCTCGTTTCAAACCAAGCAAAGGTGGCCGCCCGATTGCGTTCAGAAACGTCTCGTTGCACGATCGATTCAAATGAAAGCCGGCCGACACTTCCTGCGAAGTTGACCAATACCGACAGCACAACCCCCATCATGTAGCCGCCAACGAATACCGCTCCCCCAGCGGAAATCGCAGGCAACGCAAGTGAAGCGGCAAGCATCTTTTCGACATCGGTCCGCCGACGCAACCATGGGCCAATCGTGTTACCAACAAATGGCGCAAGTGCCCCGAGACCGACCGCTGCTGCGAGCCACACCGGTGATGCTGCGCTCGAGCGGAACCAGAGTGCGACTTGGAACAATGTGAATCCTTGAGCGAATCGGAGCACCGTCATCGCGATCCATCCGACGTGCACATCGGAACTTCTTGTTCCACGCTCTATTGAAGAATCGCTTGCAAGTTCTGTTGAGCGCGCCTTTGGAAGGCGCGTTGCAAGAACTGCTGCGGCAACGAAGAACACCGCTCCGTAGAACAGTGTGGCGCCAGTGCCGAGTAGCTGCTGGATACCGGCAGCAGGTACCACCGCAATCGCTCCTGTGAGTGTTGCGATTCGACCGAGCTTCGAATTTGCTTCTACAAGGTCGCTTGCATCACGAACAACAGATGGCACAATCGCCTGCTTCGTCACCGCGTATGTCTTTTGAAGGACAAGGGCGGCAAACACGAACGGGAAAAGTGCCACCCCGTCAGCGGTGAAGATCATTCCGACTTGCACTGCAACTCGAGCGATTGCGAGGCCAACAACCATGGCCCGTCGACCCCCTCGCAGGCGGTCGATCATTGGTCCCAACTTTGCATTCACCATGAGAAATGGCGCGAACCCCACGAGCAGAAACGCCAGTAATCGAGAGCGGGCAGCGTCAAGATCGACATCAAAAAAGAACGAGTCTGCGAGTGCAACGACCATCGATGCTTCACCCGCGGTCATCACCGCGTGAGTGATCGCTAACGATTGAAATCGGCTTTCTTGCCGTTGCGAGGGCACGGCAATCATCGTAGACAGCCGGTGTTGGTTACGTTGCTGGCCGTTCAAATTTGTAGCCAACACCTCGAACGGTGACGATCCGCGTCGGATTTGCCGGGTCGATTTCGATCTTTGACCGAATTCGTTTGACGTGTACATCGAGCGTCTTTGTGTCGCCGTAATAGTCAGAGCCCCACACCCGATCAATCAACAACTCTCGAGTCATCACCCGACCAACGTTGGCCATGAGTAGCCGCAACACATCAAACTCTTTCAGCGGCATTGTGACGTTCTCGCCCCGAACTATCACCGTGTGTTCATCGTCGTTGAGTTCAACATCACCGACAACAAGCGCGGACTGAGCCGGTCGCTCAACCTCGCCTGTGCTGTCCGGTGAATTCCGTCGTAAGGCGGCTCTGATACGAGCAACGAGTTCACGAATTCGGTACGGCTTTGCAACATAATCGTCAGCACCAACCTCCAAGCCAACCACAGTGTCGATCTCACTCGACTTTGCCGTCAACATGATGATGGGAACAGCGCTCTTCTTCCGAAGTTGCCGACAGACCTCGATGCCGGTCACCCGGGGCAGCATCACATCAAGCAAGACAAGGTCAGGGTTGACCTCGTCAAACTTTTCAAGCGCCTCAAGACCATCACGGGCAACACTGACAGCGAATCCCTCGCGTTTGAGACCAATCTCGAGGGCGTCAATAAATGACTCTTCGTCTTCGACCACAAAGATATGAGCATCACTCATCAGCACTCCCAACGGGAAGCGTCAACGAGAACTGACTTCCTTTTCCTTCGGTGGACTCAACCTCAATCGACCCACCGTGATTTGTCACAACATGACGAACAATCGCGAGCCCAAGACCCGTTCCGCCGGTTCCTCGGCTTCTCGCCTTGTCTACCCGGTAGAAGCGCTCGAACACACGATCAAGATCGGCATTGGGAATCCCTAACCCGCTGTCAATGACCTGAATTATCACACTGCCGTCCTCGTGGCGGGCGTGAACACTTACCTCCGCATCGTCAGGCGAGTACTTGACCGCATTGTCGACCAGATTGCTGACAGCAGAAGCAAGTTGTTGCTCGTCTCCCATCATGATCAACTGCTCCTCGCAGTGAAGGGCAAGCGCAATATTGCGCTGCTCTGCAGCCGGGCGGTATCGATCAACAACATCTTTCAACATCTGCCCCAACGAAATCTCAGATCGCCTTGCCACATTCGAGCGTTCGGTCGATGAGAGCTCTAATAGGCCTTCAATGGTGCGTATTGCACGTTCAGATTCGCCAGAGATCCGCGAAATTAGGCGACTGATGACATCAGGGTCAGTCTCGCCCTGCAACGCTTCCGCTAATACTGCAACCGCTCCAATTGGGGTTCGTAACTCGTGACTGATGTTGGCAACGAAATCGGTACGCATCGCATCAATCCGTGTTTGTTCAGAGATATCTGCGACAACGACGACGAAACCAATCTCAGACTCATCACCAACATGGAAATCAAGTGTCTGTAGCGGAGGCCCGTTTAATGTCAGGCGCTCAGTTCGGTCTCCTCCCTCAGCTGCCACGACCACTGCACGTTCGACAGCTTCTTCAAGCAGGACCGCCGAGGTACCCGAAACAAGTGATCGAAACGAAGTGTTTCGATACAGACACTTTCCATTCGCATCAGATATCGAAACTGCGATTGGTAAGCCCTCAAGCAGGGAATACACCACATCTGTTGTCTCATCTTCGTGCACGGGTTGAAAAACCACTGATGACGACTCCGAGAGTTTTCTTCGCCCAAAGGTCAGACCGACAACCAATCCCACCGCAGCAGAAATGATGAGCAGACCGACCGTTGCCATATCGACTGTTTATTCTCCCGAGTTCGTTCCCAGAGCAGCGCCAGCTGGCGCTTCAAGTTCTCGGTCAGACACGTGATGTTCAGGAAGATTGCCTTGTTCGATGTAGCGGACACGGTTACCTAGGTTCACCGCGTGATCACCGAGCCGCTCATAAAAGCGCGCGACCAGTGTGAGTTGAACTGCAACTTGGAGGTCAATCGCTTGGGCAGCATTGCTTTCGATAATTTGCTGAAGGAATTGGCGGTGAAGATCGTCAAGATATTCGTCAATGTCCGCGAGCGCTGCTGACTCCATCACATCACGATTGATGTACGCATCAACCGCCTTTCGGTATTCTTTCGTCGCCTGGTCGCTCAGCTTTTGAATCAACCCGCGCAACTTGGGATCGAGATCGTGACCATGAATGCGTCGAGCCGCCTTACAGATATTGCAGGCGAGGTCGGCAGACCGTTCCATATCTGCTGCGATCTTGAGCGCCGATGCCACTTCTCGAAGATCTCCTGCGACCGGTGATTGCAACGCAAGCAACTTCAGTGATTGTTCCTCTATCTCGAGGGTCTTGCGGTCAATGTCCTGATCCGCAACCATGATGAGTTCTGCCGCTTCAAGGTCTTGGTTCAACATCACCGCTGTCACTCGAGGGATGAGTTCGACGATGTATGCGCCAACCCTCGCTACCTGATTTCGGATGTGGTCCATCTCATCATGGAACCCCTGACGCAAGTCGTTCATCAGCCAAACCTTCCTGTGACGTAATCAGATGTTGCTTGTTGCTTCGGATTCGAAAACATCGTCTCGGTGAGATCCATCTCGATGATGTGACCCGGTTGCCCGGTTCCATCGATATTAAAGAAAGCCGTACGTTCGCTCACCCGAGCTGCTTGTTGCATGTTGTGGGTCACGATGACGATGGTGAAGCGCTCCTTTAACTCCAACATCAATGATTCAACCGCCATGGTCGAGATCGGGTCAAGGGCTGAGCACGGTTCATCCATCAGCAATACGTCAGGTTCAACTGCGATTGAGCGAGCAATACACAGACGTTGCTGCTGGCCGCCCGATAGGCCTGAACCTGGGTTGTTGAGTCGATCCTTCACCTCATCCCACAAGTTCGCTCCGGTGAGCGACCGCTCAACGATGACGTCGGTTTCCGACTTTTTCAAGCGTTTTGAATTCAGCCGCAGTCCAGCAATCACGTTCTCATAGATCGACATGGTGGGAAATGGATTTGGTCGTTGGAAGACCATGCCGATCCGGCGTCGGACCGCAACAGGGTCAACACCCTGGCCGTAAATCTCCTCGCCTCCAAGTCGTACCGATCCTTCAACACGTGCGCCAGGAATAACTTCGTGCATCCGATTAAGTGACCGGATGAACGTGGATTTCCCGCATCCTGAAGGACCAATCAGTGCGGTGATTGATCGTGGTTCAATTGTCATCGTGACGCCTCGAACAGCAAGAAAATCTCCGTAGTAAATGTTGAGATTCTCAACATCAATCCTGTTTCGGTCAACGTTCGTCGTCATGTGTTCAGTTCCTTGGTGATGAGCAGCCTCTCGATGGGCTGCCCCGTTTGCGAGATCATTCGTCATCACAAGCCCTTTGGTTTCAGCGCCCAAGCAAGTATCCGGGCAAGCGTGAAGAGAGCAGCCACGATGATGACAAGCATCATTGCTGCTGCCCAAGCTCGAGCGTGTCCCACCTCGGTCGGAAGACCCGGCTGGACATACTGGTAGTAGGTATACACGGGAAGCGTCGTCATTCGTCCGTCGAGCGGGTTGTAGTTGGTGTCTTGGGCGAGCCCAACCGTGACAAGAAGTGGAGCGGTTTCTCCGATGACCCGAGCCACCGAGAGTGTGACCCCAGTGAGAATTCCTGCAATTGCGGTTGGTAAGACCACTTTGAGAATGGTCTTCCACTTTGGAACTCCTAGGGCGTACGACGCCTCACGCAGCTCATTTGGCACAAGTCGTAACATTTCCTCGGACGAACGAATCACCACCGGCGCCATCAGCAGCGAAAGCGCAACACCACCAGAGAGCCCTGAACGAGTGCCAGGACCAAGAAACAGTTCAAACAATGCGTACGCAAACAATCCGGCCACGATCGACGGGATACCAGTCATCACATCAACCATTCGAGTCACCGTCGAGGCCAATCGCCCCGAGCCAAACTCAACTAGGTAGATCGCAGTCAAAATTCCGATCGGAACTGCAATCATTCCGGCGACTCCGGTGACGATCAACGTTCCAACCATTGCGTGATACGCGCCTCCCGCTACCCCACCATCGAGTTGGGCGAGCATCGATTCAGGGCTCATCCGCATCGTTTCCGAGAGGAAGGTTGCATCAAAACGGGAGATCCCTTTGGTGATGACAGTCCAGAACACTGACGCAAGCGGCACCAAGACGCCGATGAATGCGAACGTGATCACCGTCCGCATCACTCTGTCGGTCGATTGACGGCGATCCTCAACAATTCGCGCGACGATCGCAATCGCCGCCAGGTAGATCAAACCCGACAAGATGAAGACCCAACCCCACCGAAATCCGCTCAGTGCAACCGTCAGAAGTGTGGCCGCAGCGACCGATGCAAGACCGATGCAAATTGGGACAGTTCGTGGCATCTGGGCGCTGGACAGCGAGGGCCGATCATTCACCCCCGCAACAACTGTGTTCATTACTCGCCAACTCCCATCAAGCCAGCATTCGCAATGCGACGCGCAAACATATTGACGACGAAGGTGATGCCAAACAGCACTAACCCTGTTGCGATGAGCCGATTGACATCAAGCCCGTACGCCTCAGGAAACTTCAGTGCAATATTCGATGCGATCGTGTTCGAGTTCTGGTTCGTCACCAGGCTCCAGAAATACCCGTCGCTTGGCGACAGAATGATTGCTACCGCCATCGTTTCACCAAGCGCTCTACCGAGCCCCAGCATCGCCCCACTGATGACACCTGATCGGCCATACGGCAACACGGTTTGACGGATCATTTCCCACTTCGTCGCACCAAGGGCGAGCGATGCCTCTTGGTGAAGTCGCGGTGTCTGAAGGAAAATTTCTCTCGAAATGGCCGTGATGATCGGCAGTACCATCATCGCGAGCACCATTCCGGCCGTGAGCATGGTTCGACCACTGGTCGATGCAGTTCCCGAGAAGATCGGAATGAAGGCGAGGTTGTCACTCAGCCACGGGAACACCTCTTCCGACATGAGCGGAGCGACCACTGTGATACCCCAAATTCCAAACACGACGCTCGGAATTGCCGCGAGCAGATCGATGAGATACCCAAGAGTTTGCGAAATTCGTCGAGGGGCATAGTGACTGATGAACAGCGCAACCGCAACTGCGAGCGGAGTCGCAATCGTCAGCGCAACGATCGCTGCGTACAACGTGCCAAAAACGAGAGGTCCGACGTAGCCAAGAAACGAATCG
>JAYNVD010000015.1:12037-30239 GCA_038100275.1 Ilumatobacteraceae bacterium | reverse complement strand
ATCTCGGTTGTGTCGCCAAAGATGCCCAGCCAGCCCTGTGACACCAAGAACCCACCAACTCCGTTGAGAACCACCAGTACCGAAATCGCAGAACCGCTCGACAACGCGCTGAAAACCCGATCTGGTAGCGATCGGGGGGCAGATGAAGAACTGTGCTGTGCGGATGCGGTTGTCAACGGGTTGTCTCTGCAAGTTCGGTGAACGAGCGACCAGTTCTGCGCTCTTTACGATGATCTATCGATGGTCGGTTGGGTCAAGAATCTCGCTCAACCCAACCGACCATCAAGTTCTATTAGCCGACTCTAGATGACTCAGCTCGCAACGCTGATAGCTGCAATTGACTTGGAGATTTCTGCTTGCACTGCAGCCGAAATCGGTGCAGATCCTGCAGCCGCTGAAGAGGCTGCCTGGCCAAGATCCGAGCTCACGAAACTCATGAAGGCTTTCACAAGATCAACTGTCTCCTGATCGCTGTATTGCAAGCAAACGATGTGATACGACACGAGCGCAATCGGGTAGGTATCAGCAGTGTCAGGGGTGCGGTTGACCTCAATCTTGAAGTCGTACTCGTTTCGTCCGCCTGTGCGCTCTGAAGAGTCAACAATGCGTCCTGCGGCTTCCGGCGAGAACTCGACGAATGAGCCGGCAACCCCGACAGCTGCGGCTGGCAGGTCTCCAATTTGAGAGGCATCTGCGTACCCGATCGACCCTTCGCCCGCCAATACTGCTGCGACGACACCCGAGGTTTGAGGGGCTCCTTCGCCGCCACCTGGGCCATCGGCATCCCATGCCTCGATGGCGCCATAGGTCCACACATCTGGGGCTGCTTGGCTCATGTAGTCGGTGAAGTTTTCGGTCGTTCCTGACTCGTCAGCACGATGCACTGGGTTGATTGCGAGGTCTGGAAGGGTCACGCCAGGGTTATCTGCCGCAATTGCCGCATCGTTCCAGTTGGTGATGGTGTTCGCAAAAATTCCGGCAATGACATCAGCAGAAAGATTGAGCGTCTCTCCAGCAATCGAAGGAAGGTTGTAAGGAATTGCGATTGGAGAGACATAGTGCGGAAGGTTGATCGCACCGAGGTCTCCTGCGCAGACCTCTTTTGATGCTTCCCATTCTTCATCCTTGAGAGCCGCATCGGACCCAGCGAAGTCTGATCCTCCGCCGAGGAACTGCTTACGACCGCCGCCTGAGCCGATCGGGTCATACTCAACGGTGGCGTTGGGAGCAACAGATTGGAATCCAACCTGCCACCCGAGCATGCCTGCGGCCTGTGACGATGCGCCAGCACCGATGAGCGTTCCCGAGACGGTTGCGTAGTCAATGCCACCATCGTCTTCGGCTGCTGGGTATACCTGTGCTGGCTCATCAGCGGGAGCATCGGAGCTACCGCCGCAGGCAGCAACGACAAACGTTGCCAGGGCGGCAAATGCGACGACACGATAAGAAGTTGATTTCACGAATTTCTCCATCCGTAAGTTCAATTGGCGCCAACACCGTGTGTGTGGTGCGAGGAGAAATGTAAAACCGTAAGTTGAACGACAACCCCCATCTGAATGAACTTCAGGTGAACAATGATGCAAGGCCTACGTGCAACGTTTTTGTCAACGAGGACGTTGACGGTCAGCGGCCCAGCGATACAGGTCATGTTGAGCATCGCCCGAGCCACCAGCTCGCCACCATGCCCCAGCGCTGTCCTGCGTCCAATGCGACGCATCATCCGAAAGATCAAACGCAAGCACCTGGTCAAGCCACTCACGATGCTTGGGGTGTTGGATTGGGACGAGTACTTCTACGCGGCGTTCAAGGTTGCGCGGCATGAGATCAGGAGATCCGATGAGATACAGCGGCCCGCCATCGTCTCCACCGTGCTCGAATCGGTAAATGCGGCTGTGCTCGAGATATCTACCAAGAATGCTTCTCACCGAGATGTTCTCGCTGAGTCCGGGGACACCCGGCCGAATGCACGAGATTCCCCGCACGACCAACTGCACTGGAACGCCCGCACCGCTTGCGCGATACAGCGCATCGATCACAACTGGATCAGCAATAGCGTTGCATTTCATCGAAATCGAACCCTCTGGGCCGTATTCCATCTCACGTTCGATGAGGTCGATCAGCTGTGGTCGCAACCCCTCAGGTGCAACAAGCAGGGTGCGATAGTCATTGTTGCGACTAAATCCTGTGAGGTGATTGAAGAGTTGCACGACATCGTCACCGATTGCGTCATCACTCGTGATGTATCCGATGTCCTCATAGGACCTCGCGGTTCGAGAGTTGTAGTTGCCGGTGCCGATGTGGCAGTAACGCCTGAGGCGTTCGCCATCGTCACGAACAACGAGCACAACTTTCGAGTGAGTCTTGAGCCCAACCATTCCGTACGCGACATGGACGCCAGCACGTTCAAGACGACGCGCCCAGAGCACATTATTTTCTTCGTCGAAGCGGGCCTTAATCTCTACGAGAACAGCGACCTGCACACCCCGCTCGGCGGCGCGAATTAGGCTTCGAAGGATTGGGCTGTCACCACCGGCGCGATACAGGGTCATTTTGATGGTCTGTACGGCCGGGTCATCGGCCGCCTGAGCGATAAAGGCTTCGACGCTGCTTGCAAAACTCTCATACGGGTGATGAAGCAGCAACGCACGATCATCAACCACGTCAAACAGCGACCGCTCATTTTCTTCAGCAGCGACAATTCGACCAGCCGTCACTGGCACCCAAGGCCGGAATTTCAGATCTGGACGGTCGAGATCAGTGAGTTGCCCAAGGCAGGTCAGGTCAAGAAACGTCGAATGTGCAGTGACATTTCGAGGATCAATTTCAAGTTCTCGAATGAGCAGGCGAAGAATTTCTTTGCTCACTGAGCGATGGACCTCAAGGCGAACCGGTCGGTTGAATCGACGACGTCGAAGTTCGACCTCGACGGCTTGCAAGAGGTCGTCCGCCTCGTCTTCTTCGAGCGCGAGGTCGGCCTTCCGAGTTACTCGGAACGTCGCCCACTCTTCGACGACCATTCCTAAAAACAACCGATGCAGATGCGCCGCAATAAGTTCTTCGGAGGTTATGAATCGTCCGTCTCCCACCTCGATGAGGCGAGGAAAGACGTTCGGAATCTTGAGACGCACGAACCGTCGTTCGGCGGTTGCCGGGTCAGCAACGGTCGCTGCCACAGAGAGCGCGAGATTTGAGATATACGGGAATGGGTGCCCGGGGTCAACGACAAGTGGCGTGAGCACAGGGTGAATCCGTGACTCGTAGAACTCACTCATTTTCGCCTTGGCTAGGCCATCAAAATCTTCCCAGCGAAGAATCGAAATGCCGTTCTCGCTCAGCTCGGGCAGAAGCACTTCTCGAACAAGCGTCTCTTGTGTGTCAACGAACGCCGTAACGCGTTCGCCAATTGCTTCGAGCTGCTGCAGAGCGGTTCGGCCGTCAGGAGTGGTTTCGTCTACCCCAGCTGCGACTTGGTCGCGAAGGGCAGCAACGCGAACTTGAAAGAATTCGTCAAGGTTTGACGATGCAATTGCGGCAAATCGAACCCGTTCGAGGAGTGGTAATGACTCGTCGGCCGCAAGATCAATAACGCGCTGGTTGAAATCAAGCCAGCTCAACTCGCGGTTGAGGAAACGGCTCTCATCCACGGCTGTCAGTTTGCGTACTCTTCCTCAGGATGTCCGAGGTCCCACTCAAGCGAGATGAGTTCGCGCTCGGCATCACGATTGATGCGCTCGCGATTACGTCGGAACTGAGGATCGTTTTCGGTGAGCAGGACGAGCCGTGCAAGCGCACGGGCGCGGAATGAGTCGAGCAGCTTGGAGTCGCCCCAGTCAGCGTAGACCTCCCAGTGCGGCGCGACCGGGCCTTGGTACACGATTCGAGCGTGGGCCTTCGGTGCAAGTTCTTCAACGACGTCACTCATATGACGGATCATATCTGTGGTGCACGGGGTTCTCCCCCACGGATCCTCGTGCAGCGCGGGAACCAATTCCTTCTACTCGTCGTCTAACTCACTACACCAGGCCAGAACACAATGAACTGCAGGTCATCCCGACCGCTGTGTTACATAAATGTAAGAAATAGGTAGGAAACGACGAGATTCCCTAAAAACACTGGACTCAATATTACGAAAGTGTTACCATGAAGTCACGTTCACCATCACACCCCCCAAGGAGGACCGATGAAGAACACCCCAACCGACGGCTTCGGACGAAAGACCATCCGAGACCCAGAATCAGTGACATCTTGGATGTCAGACGGCAAGTGCCGCATCCACCCACCGGCGGTCTTCTTTCCAAGCGATGGCGCCGGCGTAGAGCGGGCCCAAGCAATTTGCGGCCGCTGCCCAGTTGCCGAGCGCTGTCTCAATTACGCCCTCGAATTTCGCATCGAACACGGTGTCTGGGGCGGTGCGAGCGAACGCCAGCGACGGAGAATTTTGCGCCAGCGGAAAATAGAACTCTCGACCGCAGATCACTGAGATCTGCGTCGAAACGACGAGTTATTTCGCTGTGTCGTCCCCAGCTTCGGCTTCCGCCTCTTTACTTGCTTCGGCGAAGCCCTTCTTCAATTCTTGCTGTGCTCGGCCCAGGTTTCGAGCCATTTTCGGCAGCTGGGAACCACCGAAGATAAGAAGCACGACGAGAAGGACGATGAACCATTCAGCACCACTAGGCATAGAACTACCCTATCGCCCTCGATCTGCCTAAGAGATCAGGCGCCAACAATGCCGCGAGCTGCTTGGGCTCGCTGACGGCGAATACGACGCCGTTCACGTTCGGAAAGTCCGCCCCAAATACCGAATTTCTCGCCATTCCTTAGGGCAAATTCAAGACAATCTTCGCGTACTACACATCCCCGACAAACCTCTTTCGCTTCGCGAGTCGATGCGCCTCGCTCAGGGAAAAAGAGATCAGGGTCGACACCGAGGCAGTTGGCATCATCTTGCCAGTCCTCGGTTGGTCCGATCTGATCGTACATGCGCGCTCCGTCCTATTGCTTGGGTGAAATCCCCGCGCGCCGCTACCACCCAAATCACGACACGCTTGAAATTACGTTGATGTTATTCTCTCACAGCACCCTATCGGAGTGCAAGGGAGTAATCCTCAGCGTAGGAAATTGCTGAAAACAAAGGCCTAACCCGCTCGGCGGCGGGTCACGCGCTGGCGTCGCTCTATAAAATCTTCAAGGACATAGCCACCAAGTTCGTCATTTGTCGTGTGGAAGGCACGACCACCGTTCATTTTGGTCAATTGGCTAATGAACCGATCAAGTGACGCAGTGGCATCCAGTACAAATGTGTTGATGCGAATTCCGTCGCGAGTACAACGAAGAACCTCTTTTAACGTGACTTCAAGGGTCTCGGGAGCCGGCGGATAATCAAAAAAGACATCACCACGAGAAGTGATATGAGCAGTGGGTTCACCATCGGTCACCATGATGATTTGTTTGGTGCCGTGCTCTCTCGACAGCATCTTTCGCGCCAACGTGAACCCGTGATGCATATTCGTCCCATAGACATAGTCCCAGGAGACCTCAGGAAGTTGAGCCGCTGTAATCTCCCGGGCTGTTTCTGAGAAACCAACCAACCCAATGAAGTCATGCGGGAACCGCGAGGTGATGAGCGTATGAAGTGCCATCGCCATCTTTTTTGCCGGCAAGAAGTTGCCCCGCATCGGCATCGACATCGACAGGTCAACCATCAACACGGTTGCCGCTCTCGTTAGATGTTCAGTCCGCTCAACTTCGAAATCGTCGGGTGAGAGCCGAACAGGCGTGCCACTCCCCTGGCGGGCAATTGCATTTCGAATGGTCTGGTGAAGGTCAAGCCTGAACGGGTCACCAAACTCATACGGCTTTGTGTCATATGCCGACTCGTGGCCTTGACCGATGGCTGACATTTGATGTTGACCGCTGCGGTCTTGGCGAAGACTTGAGAAGAGATCCCGAAGGGCATTCGTACCAAGGGTTTTCAATCCTCGGGGCGTGAGTTCAAGTCGCCCTTCAACCCGATCAACAAGACCTGCCTCAATAAGTTCATTGGTGAGCCTTGATAACTGTTCGAGGGCTGAAGCAGCATCTTCGCCAAGCGTTTCACGAATCTTGTCCGGATCAATTTCTGCGAGATCTGCCGGAGAAGTTGCTGCGTCGAGCATCCCCTCGAGTTCATCGAGCCGACCCATTTCTGCCATCGCATCAAGGGCCTGCGACATCGACATCGGGCTTTCACCCGCCATCTCATAGGACGAATCAGAGTTGAATGATCCAAATTGCGCTTGCAATGACGACGACAACTGATCCATCTGCCACTGTAAATCCATGTCATCCATGAATTGCTGAGAGAGCCGAGCCAGCTGTTCGCGCTGCTCTGGACTCATCGAGTTCATCATCGCCTGCATTGCGGCCATCCGGCGTGCAATCGACTCAAGCAGTTCGTCGAGAGTCTCGGGATTATCCGGGAACATGTCCCCGTACTCATCCATGAACTCGTCGAACTTTGGGTCTTCCCCTTGATCGCGTTGCGCAATCATCTCGTTCAGCGCCGACAACATTTCTTTTGTGCGCTGCACATCTTCAGGGGTGACCGACTCCATCCCCTCAGAAACACGATCAACGATCTGCTGCATCATCTCAGAACGCAACCGCTCCGACAGTTCCTCGAAGCGACGAGCTGCCTCGGCCGACTCAAAGTTGTAACTCTGCAGGCTCTGCATTCGGCCAGCGAGATCATCAGGAAGAAGATCAAGCCGCATTTGGCGCTCGTCAGCAGCCACGTTCGCGTTCTCCGCCCTGCGTTCATCACCACTACGGGTTGCGTTGTCACGAGCATTTTCGATCGCATGCCGCTCTTCGTCGATGATGTCAGCGAGTTCGCGTGCTGCTTCTGCCAAAGAACCGTCGAGTTCTCCTGATTCGCTGATCTCCTCCCGACGATCACGGATTCGGTCGCGCAACTCGGCAAGACCAGGCATCTGACGCCCATCAGGAGTGCGGAGACCTCGCTCCATGATTCGACGAAGGGCCGCATCAACATCACCGTGATGAATCACCTCGTCGGTGATCTGTTCCATCAGGAGATCTGCATCGACGTCAAACCCGCGTTGGGAGCCATCCCACCGGGAATAGACAAACCGACGCGCCATATCTGCACCGTAGTTCGGTCGGGAGAGACACATCCGATCGTGTCGACATCAACTTCGGGCAATAGTCTCAATGGTGATGCGCGTACCACGGACATTCGTCTTCCTTGATCTTTCAGGGTTCACGAATTACACCGCCGCGTACGGTGACGACGCTGCAGGAAAGATTCTTGGCACATTCCGTACCGTTGTCCGTGAAGTCGCATCTGAGCGCGGTGTTCGAATCGCAAAGTGGCTTGGAGACGGCTGCATGGTGGTCGCCGTTGATCAGGTCGGTGCCATTGAGTTCGTGATGGAAATCGAGCGACGAGCAACACGGGTTTGCTCACCACTCACCCTTCGCGCTGGTATCGCCACCGGCCATGCATTGCTGTTCGAAGGTGACGACTACATCGGATCTGCGGTGAACCTGGCGTCACGTCTGTGCGACCATGCAACCGGGTACGACGTTCTCATGCCGGCGTCAAACGCCGAGGGCCTTCCAGAAGGCATCAGTGCCGAGCCCTATGGAAACGTTGAACTCCCTGGATTCCCTGGAGCAATCGAAGTAGTTCGCCTCACCGGCACCCCAATTCGAGGCGACCGCAACGACACCGGCGAACTCTGGACACGCACGCCCTTCGTCTAGAACAACATCGAGATCTGCACGAACAGTGCTCGCCGCCAGTTCTCGATTGTTGCTTAGCGACTCCGATATGTTGCAGATGCCCCAGCCGCATCCTTATTCAAACGACGGGTGAGATGAAGCCCTTCCAACACGAACTCAACTGCTGCTGCTGTCGCAGCCGGAGACGCATTCTCTCCTGCGAATCGAGCAACAGCAGGGCCGAGGGCAGGCACTTCGTTCACGAGTTGAGCGAGCTCTTCACTTGAACGATCCTCCCCAGTGTGAGCAACAACACCCTCTTCGAACGCTTCAACGATTGCGGTGGTCAACGTTCCATCATGTCGATTGACAAATACCTGATGCACCGCACCTTTAATGAGATTGTCGAAAATTTGTCCCTCTCGACCATCATCCATCGATTCAATTTCAATCTTGCCAATCGACGATGCAGCCAAGGCATCAAGATCATCCACACGAGCCACAACCGGGTTTTCACCAGCGCGCAGACCCCGCCGAAGCGCGTTAGCGGCGAGTGACTCATAGTTCGACACACTCAAACGAACACTCACACCACTGCGCTGATTCACATGGCTGCTCGCCCGAGCAAGGTGGCTGAACTCGGCAACAACGAGGCCGAGATACTCAGGCACCTCAACCGTCACGCCACCAACCGAAGTCGTGGTTGCTTCTTGTTGCATGATGGTGTATTCGAGCCCCACCTCAAGCGGATAGTGAGTGCGAATTTGGCTTCCAAAGCGGTCTTTCAACGGGGTGATGATTCGACCGCGGTTCGTGTAGTCGTCAGGGTTCGCTGATGCAACGAGCATGATGTCGAGTGGAAGCCGTACCCGATGGCCACGAATCTGGATATCGCGTTCTTCCAACACGTTGAGCAGTCCAACCTGAATTCGCTCAGAGAGGTCCGGGAGTTCATTCATCGCGAAGATTCCACGATTCGTTCGCGGCACCATCCCGTAGTGCAGCGTCAATTCATCAGAGAGGTAACGACCTTCCGCCACCTTGATCGGGTCAACCTCACCAATGAGATCTGCGATCGAAGTATCTGGGGTTGCAAGTTTTTCGCCGTAACGATCACTGCGATGTACCCACGAGATCGGCATCTCATCGCCAAGTTCGGCGGCAAGATCACGAGCGTGACGGGAAACCGGTGCATACGGATCGTCGTTGATTTCTGAACCAGCGACGATTGGCATCCACTCATCGAGCAACCCCACAAGCGACCGAATCATTCGAGTTTTCGCCTGGCCGCGTTCGCCCAAGAAAATGATGTCGTGGCCTGCAAGCAACGCATTTTCGAGTTGCGGCATCACCGTTTCTTCGTAGCCAACGACACCCTCAAAGAGAGGTAGGCCTGCTGCAATGCTCGCAACTGCGTTCTCTCGGACTTCTTCTTTCACAGGCCGAGAAACCCATCCTGATGCTTTCAGCGCTCCCAAGGTTGACGGGAGATCAGAGGGAACGGTCATCGGACGCTCTTCAGAAGCCATGAGGGGAACCTAGTGCGCATCGCATCGTGAAGTCCGACCCAGCGACCGGCTGAACTTCACAAAACGAAGTAGGTACGCTCAGGAGGTGTCATCTTGGCTACTCGATGGAGTCTGGAACGCCGCAGAAGTTCGCGACGAGCATCGATCGCGAGCGATCGGCCCAAGCCTCGACCACACCGAATGGCGAGAAATTCAAGTTCCCGGTCACTGGGCAGACATCGATCCGCCGATTACGACAAACGGTCCGCTCACCTATCGCACCACCGTCAACACCGACCCGACTCCTCATGGCCAACGCCGCTGGTTGACATTCGATGGCATCACATATCAAGCAGACGTTTGGCTTGACGGGGCATACCTTGGTGACACAGAGGGCTACTTTTCCCCACATTCATTCGATGTCACCGATCTCTGGCGCCTCTCAAATGATCATGTCATCGCAGTTGAGGTTCATTGCCCTCCGACTGAAGACGGTGCGCGTCGAGCAATCACGGGAGTACTTCAAGATCCGAGTGGACCGAATACTCCAAACCCAGGAGGCATCTGGCGTTCGGTATACCTCTCCGATACCGGTCCCGTTCGGGTTGACGCGCTTCGAGTGCTCTGTCAGGACGCAACAGTCGAACGCGCCCACCTCCGCATAAATGCACGACTCGACAGCAACCGGAGTTGCGCAGCAGAAGTCCAAACCCTCGTCGACGGTCAACTCGTCGCAGAAAATCGGATCACGCTTGCCGCCGGCCAGAACGACGTTGCGTGGCGGGTCGATCTTCCCCAACCGGCACTGTGGTGGCCCCGAGACCTTGGGGAACAGCACCTCGTCAACATCGAGGTGGCCATTTCTGTTGACGGCGAGAAAAGTGACACAGCAGATCGGAGAACCGGGTTACGAGAGGTCGCGTGGGATGACTGGACCTGCTCGATCAACGGTGAACGAATCTTCCTTAAAGGCGCAAATCTGATGCCCATCGATGCGCTGTTAGGACGTGTCGATGAAGAGCAGTCACGTCGACTGATGGACGACGCCGTCGAACTCGGTTTAGATCTGTTGCGCGTACACGGCCACATTGCTCCAAAGGCCGTATACGAGGCAGCGGATGAACTCGGGCTGCTCCTCATGCAAGATTTCCCGCTTCAGGGTGTTCAACGCCGGCACGTTCGCCAAGCAGCCCTCCGACAATCGCGTCAGATGGTTGACCTTCTCGGACATCACCCAAGCGTCATCTCATGGTGGGCCCATGACGAACCTGTGGCACGACCTGCAGATGGTTCAGTTGACGAGGTGCAGACGCTCGGCCTCGTGGGACGCGCGAGAGAGCTTGCGACAAGAGTGCAACGAGCTATCCGGGATCAAGCGCCAACCTGGAACCGCTCGGTTCTCGATCCTCTCGTTAAGCGAGCCATTGAAGGCGCTGACCCCACTCGAAGGTGTATCCCCCACTCAGGTGTGCTTCCTCACCTTCCGCTCCTCGACGGAACTGACGCGCATCTCTACCTTGGTTGGACTGATGGTCCGATCTCGCTTCTGCCACGTGAATCGGCCAGATTCCCACGGCTCTTTCGATTTGTCTCCGAATTTGGAGCGCCAGCGGTTTCGCGCTCAACGACCATCACTGAAGCACTTGACGGTGGTGCTTGGCCAGACGCCGATTGGGAATCATTTGCGAACTCAACCGGTACCGAACGATGGCAATATGAGCAATCAACGCCGCCGCATTTCTTTCTCGACCACGACTCGTGGATTGAGGCAACCGAACAACATCAATGCGAAGTTATTTCAGCGTGGGTCGCTCACCTTCGACGGATTTCATACACCCCGACCGGTGGCTTTTGTGTTCGCGCCTTGAATGATCACACCGCCGAGAGCGGCTGGGGGGTCATCGATATCCACGGGAACAGACGACCAGCCTTCGATGCACTTCGAGCTGCCTGCCAACCTGTCGTCGTCATTATCGATGCCTTACCTGAAGTGAGTCCTGCGCACGGGAGGCTCTCTGTTGCCGTCCATGTTGCAAGCGACCTCCGCGCCGATGTCGATGGTGCGGTCGTAGACGTTGTCGTCACGGGTACCGACGCAGATCAAACCCATAGGTTTGTAGGCGCGATCGAATCCGATGCGAGCACCTACATCGGAACAATCACCGTCATTGCCCCAGCTACGGGCCAGGTGTCGTTTGTCGCCACACTGCGCACCGAACATGGGACGTCAACAGCGACAACCTCAACCAACGTTGTCTAATTGGTGTTACCCGAGCGTTGCGCTCGAGTAGCGACTTATGCCCGAGAGAGCTGTTTACGGTTCTTGCTCTTCGCCTTGCGGTAATCGGCATTCATCAGCGCAATGACGTCGATTGAGATCTCCTTTGGACATGCAGCTTCGCATTCACCATGGTTGGTGCATGAACCAAAGTGTGAGTCCATCGTCTCGACCATGTCTTCTGCACGGCTGTATCGCTCTGCCTGGCCCTGGGGCAACAGGTTGAGGTGGGTGATCTTTGCTGCAGTGAACAGGTTTGCAGCGCCATTCGGGCAGGCTGCAACACATGCGCCGCACCCGATGCACTGAGCAGCATCCATCGCAGCATCAGAGACTGGCTTTGGAACCGGGATGAGGTTTGCGTCAGGTGCGCCACCAGTTGCTGCCGTGATGTACCCACCAGCCTCAACAATGCGATCGAAGGCTGAACGGTCAACCATGAGGTCACGGATGATTGGGAAGGCCGATGCGCGCCATGGCTCGATGACGATCGTGTCACCAGAGGAGAACTTGCGCATGTGCAACTGGCAGGTTGCAGTTCCGCGCTCTGGGCCGTGAGCTTGCCCGTTGATCATCAACGAGCAGGTGCCACAAATACCTTCACGGCAGTCGTGGTCGAACACGATTGCTTCTTTGCCGTCGTCAATAAGACGCTCATTCAAGATGTCGATCATTTCGAGGAATGAAGCCTCATCAGTGATCTCGTCAATCTTGTGGGTCTCGAATGCACCGCTCGTATTCGGGCCATCCTGACGCCATACCTTCAGGGTCAGATTCTTAAGAATGTTGGTCACTTGTAACTCCGTGTCTGGAAGTGGACTTCCTCGTAGACGAGGTCTTCAACATGGCGGTTCGGCGCCATTGGGTCGCCGGTGTTCTCCCACGCAGCGACGTGAGCAAAGTTGTCGTCATCTCGGAGGGCTTCGCCCTCTTCGGTCTGATACTCCGCTCTGAAGTGGCCACCACACGACTCTTTACGGTCGAGGGCATCCCGGCACATCAACATGCCGAGCTCGAAGAAGTCTTCGACACGACCAGCTTTTTCGAGGGTCTGGTTAAGACCATCGGTGCCACCAGTCACGCGAAGGTCCTTCTTGAACTCTTCGTACAGCGCTGGGATTTCACCGAGGGCTTTCTCAAGGCCGGCTTCAGTACGTTCCATTCCGCAATAGTCCCAAATGATCTTGCCGAGTTCACGGTGGAACCAATCTGGTGAGCGGGTACCGCCAATCGATGCGAACCGGTTGTAACGATCACGGGCCTCGTTCTCGACCTTCGCAAACTCAGGATGGCTGGTGTCAGGAACCGACCTGTTGAGCCATTCTGAAAGGTAGTTCGAGATGGTGTACGGAAGCACGAAGTAACCATCGGAGAGACCCTGCATGAGCGCCGACGCTCCGAGGCGGTTCGCGCCGTGGTCAGAGAAGTTTGCCTCTCCTGCAGCGTAGAGACCTGGGATGGTTGTCATCAGCTCATAATCGACCCACAAACCGCCCATCGTGTAGTGCGAGGCTGGGTAGATACGCATTGGAACGTCGTACGGGTTTTCGCCAGTGATGCGCTCGTACATATCAAACAAGTTGCCGTATCGCTCAGAGACGGTCTCTTTGCCAAGTCGCCCAATCGCTTCCGCAAAGTCGAGGTACACACCGTTCTGCTTTGGCCCAACGCCTTGACCGGAGTCGACCGCACGCTTCGCTGCTCGGGACGAGATGTCACGTGGTGCGAGGTTGCCGAAGCTTGGGTAGAGGCGCTCGAGGTAGTAGTCACGCTCGTCTTCAGGAATGAGATGCGGCTCTCGGTTATCTCCAGCAACTTTGGGCACCCAAACGCGGCCGTCGTTGCGAAGCGATTCTGACATCAGCGTAAGTTTTGACTGGAAGTCATCGCTCTGCGGGATGCACGTTGGGTGAATCTGTGTGTAGCAAGGGTTCGCGAAGAATGCTCCACGCTTATGAGCGCGCCATGCGGCAGTGACGTTGCACGCCATTGCGTTCGTTGACAGGAAGAAAGCATTGCCATAACCACCGGTGGCCAGTACTACTGCATGCGCAGAGTGCGATGACACCTCACCGGTCATCAGGTCACGGACGACGATGCCGGCGGCGCGGCCCTCGATGACAACAATGTCGACCAACTCGCTGCGGTTGAAGAGACGAACCCCACCTTGACCGATCTGTCGAGCGAGTTGCTGGTAAGCACCGAGCAACAACTGCTGTCCGGTCTGACCACGTGCGTAGAAGGTTCGGCTCACCTGCGCTCCACCGAATGAACGGTTGTCGAGCATTCCGCCGTACTCCCGAGCAAATGGAACGCCCTGGGCAACCATCTGGTCGATGATGTTGACCGACACCTCGGCGAGACGATGAACGTTCGCTTCACGAGAGCGGAAGTCGCCGCCCTTGATCGTGTCGTAGAACAGGCGGTGAACAGAGTCGCCGTCACCGCGATAGTTCTTGGCGGCGTTGATTCCACCCTGTGCTGCAATCGAGTGGGCACGACGTGGTGAGTCATGGAAGGTGAAGGCATCGACTTGGTAGCCAAGTTCTGCGAGGGTCGCTGCAGCGGACGCGCCCGCGAGGCCGGTTCCGACAACGATCACCTTGAACTTGCGCTTGTTGGCTGGGTTGACCAGCTTTTCATTCGCCTTGAAGTTGTCCCATTTGTCAGCCATTGGCCCTTCTGGGATTTTCGAATCGAGAATTGAACTCATGTTGGATGTCTCCTCAACGTGTCCTATGTGAGCGGCTGAAAGTTGATGACTCCGGCGAGAGTCATGATCGGGAATGACACATTTCCGACGACCACTGCGGCCGCTAGTCCGGTCGCAATCGCTCTACGCCAGCGGTTGAACCGAGGGTTATTCCATCCCATTGACTGGAACAGGCTCCACACTCCGTGGAACAGGTGAATTCCTAATGCAATATTCGCCACGATGTAGAGCGCAGCGACAGGAACTCGAGACAGGCTCGCATCGAGGTTTCGGTAGATCGCCCCATATTCGAAGCCAGGATTCAGCCATCCCCAGGTGAGGTCAGCGAGGTGCCAGGCAATGAAGAAGAGCACGAGAACGCCTGACCAGCGCATCGTTCGGCTCGCAAAATTTGCTACCTGATAGTCACGTGCACCCTGGTACTTCACCGGGCGAGCATTCCTATTGAGGATCGTCAATGACCAAGCGGCGTGAAGGTGAAGGATGATCGCTCCAATCAGCGCAAGACGAAGTCCCCACAGGGCATAGCCGTGAGGCAAAATCGGGACCAGCAGTTCGCGAAGGAATTCACCGTAGACGTCGATGTCATACGCCTGCTCGCCATTGTGCTCAATAGCCCCGAGGTACACCTTCAGGTTTCCGACCATGTGGCCAATGATGAAGCCAACACCGATGATCCCGGTGACCGCCATGACGTACTTCTTGCCAACGGCTGTTGAGTAGAGGTCAAGCAGGAACGGTTTGCGGCGTGACGATTTCTTCACGGCGGTCCCGGAAACCGGTCCGCGCTGGAGTGTCTGCGACATGTCTCTTACGCTAGTTGCCGAGACCTGCCTTCGACACAATCGACTGCGCGCTCTTCCCCAAGTTTTTACGAGTCGATGCCGCTGGTGAGGCCCTTCACCGCGCTAGGTCCAAATGTCGATTGGCAGGAGCGGCACCAGAACGCCTGCTCGAGCTCCGTGCCGCAGGGTGCATGCACGAGAGTGACATCGCTCGACAATTCTTCGGAATATTCCTCGCTCCACCTGACTAGCGCGACCAAAGCTGGCGACAGGGCAAGCCCCGCTTCGGTGAGTCGATATTCATACCGAACCGGTTTGTCCTGGTATTTCCGCCGCTCAAAAATGCCAAATTTCACCAAACGGCGGAGCCGCTCGGTCAGCACGGGCCGTGCGATTCCGAGATCATCACAGAAGTCATCGAAGCGACGAATGCCTCGCAATCCGGCTCGAACAAGGAGAATCGACCAACGATCACCAACGACGCGAAGGGTTTCTTCGATCGCTGTTTCGGTGTGGCGAGTGTTCTCCATTACCCGATGAACGTACACCTTGTTACGTCGCGAGCACTACTGAGTTCGGATTCCGAACTCAGTCTCGCTACAGTTACGACATGAATCCAGTTGCCGTCACGCTGTCTCAAGGAGGCGCTTCTATTGACGCGTTCAGCCCAGCGGCATCGGACATCTTGAAACGGAACTTCGACGAGCTTTTGCAAGACGCGTCATTGAAACGAGACGCAGCGTTCGGATCAAGACTCACCTATTCTCCAAAGGTCTTCATACCGCTCACCATGTTGTGCCGGGATGCGTGTGGCTACTGCACCTTTGCGCAGCCCCCAGCCAGACTCGAACAACCATTTCTCTCGCCTGACGACGTGCTTGCAATTGCGAAACAGGGCGCCAAACAAGGATGCCACGAAGCGCTCTTCACGTTGGGTGAAGCTCCCGAAGACCGCTACGACGTTGCTCGCCAATGGCTCACCGAGCGTGGTTACGACTCAACTATTCACTATCTGCACGACATGGCACAGCTCGTTCTCGACGAGACCGGGCTACTTCCCCATGCCAATGCCGGGGCAATTTCGCACGAAGACCTCGAGTTGCTCCGCCGAGTCTCGCCAAGTCAGGGGATGATGGTCGAAACGCTCCGGGGCGACCTTGCATGCCACCGCGGAGCGCCAGATAAGACACCTGAGCGCAGACTCGCAACACTCGAAGCGGCCGGCGAGCTGAAGATTCCATTTACATCTGGGATCCTCGTCGGCATCGGTGAAACAAGGACTGATCGTCTCGCTGCTCTCGAGGCCATCGCCGAATCGCACCGCCGTCATGGTCACGTCCAGGAAGTCATCGTCCAGAACTTCCTTCCGAAGCCTGGAACAGGCATGCGAAACGAGCCCGCATGCCCGACCGATGAATATCTCTGGACCATCGCTGCAGCAAGGGTGCTGTTACCAGCAGACATTCATCTTCAGGCACCGCCAAACCTCTCCGATGACATCGGCCAACTCATCGACGCCGGAATCGATGACTGGGGTGGCGTCTCGCCCGTCACCTCCGACCACGTCAACCCAGAGCGTCCATGGCCAGAACTTGATCGCCTACGAGCGATCACCGAAGAGCGCGGCTATGCGCTTGCACCGCGACTGACTGCTCACCCCGAATACGTTCTCAACCCTTCGCAGTGGATTGATGACAGGCTGCGATTTGCTGTCCTCGACCGCTCAGATGCCGAAGGGCTTGGGCGCGACGACCCCGGTGCAATCTGGCCTGAGAAGACAACTGCAGCCGATGTCGTTCACGACGGCGCAGAGGTCGTGCTCATCGGTCATCGGTCGACGGCGTGGTATGCCGGGGCGACGAACCCTCCAACCACCCTCATTCCTGGCCGCTCTGCAACAGCCGCTGACTCCCCGATCAAACGGGTGCTTGACTCAGTTGCTGCAGAGGAGCAACTCACCGAGGATGACATCGTCACCTTGTTCTCGGCCCGCGGACCAGAAGTAAACGCAATTGCGGAGGTAGCCGACCACCTTCGACATGAAGCGGTCGGCGACACGATCACTTGGGTGCACAACCGGAATATCAACTACACGAACGTCTGCACCTTCAAGTGCCGTTTCTGCGGCTTCTCGAAAGGCCCGATGTCGCTGAACCTCCGAGGTACGCCGTACCTCCTCACCTTGGACGACATCGCCGAACGCGCTCGCGAGGCCGAAGAATTAGGTGCCACCGAGGTCACCCTTCAAGGTGGGATTCACCCTGACTTCGACGGTGACTATTACATCGACGTCACCCATGCCGTTCGGAGCGCAGCACCGTCAATTCATGTGCACGGATTTACCGCTCTCGAAATCACAGAAGGTGCAAAACGCCTTGGCGAAGACCTCGTGACATACCTCGGGCGACTCAAAGAGGCCGGTCTTTCATCGCTTCCCGGAACCGCCGCAGAAATCCTCGACGACACCGTTCGCGCTGAGTTATGCCCCGACAAAATCACAACCGCTGAGTGGCTCGACTGCCATGCCGCAGCCCATGAGGTTGGGCTTGGGTCAAATGTCACCATGATGTTTGGATCGATTGAGCATCCAAGGTCATGGGCCAAGCACTTCATCGTGACCCGAGATCTGCAAGCAATTACCGGTGGATTCACTGAATTTGTCGGCTTGCCATTCGTGCACATGGCCTCACCGATCTATCTGCAACGCAAGGCTCGTCGAGGGCCGACATTCAGAGAAACGCTGCTTGTCCATGCAGTCGCCCGAATCGTCTACCGAGGCCTTATCGACAACATCCAGTTGTCATGGGTAAAACTTGGCGAACATGCGAGTCGTCAGTTGCTGCAAGCCGGCTGTAACGACCTCGGCGGCACGCTGATGGATGAAAACATCTCGAGGGCGGCAGGTGCTGCGCACGGGCAAGGAATGACGGCTGATGACTTCTCACACCTCATCGAGCCGCTCGGAAGGCGCCTCTCACAGCGCACAACGTCGTACGGCCGAGCTGATCAGCCGAGCGCACAAAGCAAAGAATCTGTGTCGTAGCGACCTAAACCGCCTAACATCTGCTCGTTACATTTTGGTCGTCCGCTAGGAGGCGGCCAGCAAGGCCCTACAGGAGGCACTTTCACCGTGGATATGATCCCCTACCTCGCCGCGGCATCGGCTATCGCCGCACTCGCATTAGCGGCGTTT
>JAYNVD010000015.1:9823-11998 GCA_038100275.1 Ilumatobacteraceae bacterium | reverse complement strand
GCACTGCTGCTGGCGGCGTATTACTACAAGGCCGTTGAGGCTGCACCTGCGGGTAACGACCGCATGGTGTTCTTGATGACCGAGATTCAAAAGGGCGCTCGCGCCTTCCTTCAGGCCGAATATAAGTGGGTCTCAATCTTCGTGGTTGTGCTCGCAATCCTTCTGGCCATTGTGATTGCCCCGCTTGCTGCGGTGTCATATGTGCTTGGCGCTGTGCTCTCAGCTGGTGCTGGTTACGTCGGTATGACCGTCGCAACGATGGCAAACGCCCGAACCACAGAAGCGGCTAAGTCAGGCCCGTCAAAGGCACTTGCTGTCGCATTCCGCGGTGGCGCTGTCATGGGCTTCTCAGTCGCAGGCCTTGCATTGCTCGGACTGATGTTCACTTACTTGCTGTTCGTTGTTTGGCTCGAAGTCGACAACGCCTTCAACATCGTGACCGCCTTCGGTCTTGGTGCATCGTCAATCGCTCTGTTCAGCCGTGTTGGTGGCGGTATCTACACCAAGGCTGCTGACGTTGGCGCCGACCTCGTCGGCAAGGTTGAGGCCGGAATTCCGGAGGACGATCCTCGCAACCCTGCGACCATCGCCGACAACGTTGGTGACAACGTTGGTGACGTCGCCGGCATGGGAGCCGACCTCTTCGAGTCATACGCCGGGTCGATCATCGCTCCGATCTCGCTGACTGCATTCTCAGCCAACCTCATCGCAAGTGACAATGGCACCGACGGAATTGTTCAGCTTCTCGTCTTCCCAATGGCCATTGCATTCGTCGGAATGATCGCCTCGATTATCGGCTCATTCTTCGTGAAGGGTGGCGACTCAACCGACAGCCACGCACTGAGCAAGGCGCTCCACATGGGAACGAATGTTGCAATGGGCCTCACCGTCATCGCAACCGTCGCCATTTCCTACTACCTCTTTGGTGGCAACCTCTTCGACAAGCCATGGGGCCTCGCAGTTTCCGTTATCGGCGGACTCGTAGTTGGTTGGGCACTTGGTAAGACTGCAGAGTTCTACACCTCAGACCAGTTCAACCCGGTGAAGAAGATTGCAAACCAGTCAGAGACCGGCCCAGCAACGACAGTGCTTGGCGGAATCAGCACCGGCATGGTGTCAGTTGCAGCTTCGGTTGCCCTCATCCTCATTGGTGTCGGCGTTGCCTACTGGGGCGGCGAGCAGACACTTGGTGCAGGTGGCGGCATCTACGGCATCGCAGTTGCCGCAATCGGCATGCTCGCAACCACTGGTGTGGTTGTCTCCGTTGACGCGTACGGCCCAATCGCCGACAACGCTGGCGGAATCGCCGAGATGGCTGAACTCGACCCTTCGGTTCGCAATGTGACCGACGCTCTCGACAGCTTGGGTAACACCACTGCTGCTGTCGCAAAGGGCTTCGCAGTTGGTTCAGCTGCTCTCACTGCTCTGGCACTCTTCAAGAGCTTCGAGTTCGCGATCATCGATGCGAATCCAGCGAAGGCACTCAACCTCAACGTCGGAGAGGTCGATGTCTTCATCGGTCTCTTCATCGGCGCAGGCCTCCCATTCCTCTTTGCAGCACTCACGATCGATGCCGTTGGTCGTGCAGCGCAGCAAATGATTGAGGAAGTACGTCGTCAGTTCCGGGAGATCCCTGGTCTCCGTGAAGGCAAGGAAGGCGTCGTTCCCGACTCAGCCCGCTGTGTTGCGATTTCAACCGAGGCCTCGCTGAAGGAAATGATCATTCCTGGTGCACTCGCAGTTGTCGTGCCACTCGTCACCGGGTTCATCTCGGTGAACGCTCTTGGTGGACTTCTCGCCGGCGCACTCGTCACTGGATTCGCGCTTGCCATCTTCATGGCGAACGCAGGTGGCGCATGGGACAACGCGAAGAAGTACATCGAGGCTGGCAACCACGGCGGCAAGGGTTCTGACCCTCACAAGGCCGCTGTCGTAGGTGACACCGTTGGTGACCCATTCAAGGACACCTCTGGTCCCGCAATGAACATTTTGCTGAAGGTCATGACGATCGTCAGCCTGGTGTTTGCCGGAGCATTCGTCTGATCCTGTACAGACGTTAAGAACTGTCAGTGGCGGGGGGGGGGGGCCCCCCCCCCCCCAGCGGGTTGAGGGCCCCACGTGGCCGGGGGCGGGGGGGGTGGGGGGGCCGCCCCCACAAACCATGTGGTGGGGGGC
>JAYNVD010000015.1:0-9813 GCA_038100275.1 Ilumatobacteraceae bacterium | reverse complement strand
TTTCGTCTTACCATTAACTGATTTTAACAACTTTCGGGGGGGGGGGGGCCCCCCCCCCCCGCCACTTTCGTTTCCAGGAGCCATCTGCGCAGTGCGCGGGCTCTAGGTCTCGGCAGCAACGAAATCGATGAGTTGCTCGACCGCCCCGACCAGCGACGACTCAAGGTCAGCAAATGACGACACCGAGTTTCGTAGCTTTGGCCAAAACCCCTCAAGATTCACACCGATGGCATCACAAAGTCCTTGCTTCCACGCGATGCCCTTGGGAACATCGGGCCACGACTCAAGACCGATCGTTCGTGGTCGAATTCCTGCCCACACATCGACGAACGGATGCCCCGTGATGAGCACGTGTTCATTGTGAATTGAATCTGCGATGCGTTGTTCTTTTGACCCATCAACCAGATGATCGAGTAGCACACCGAGGCGACGGTCAGATGCGGGTTGAAATTCATGAACTCGAAGAGCAAGGTCATCAGCACCATGCATCGGTTCAACGACAATTCCCAATTCTCGAAGTTCGTCTCCCCACACATGTTCGAGGAGTTCCGCATCGTGGGTTCCCTCAACCCAGATGCGATGGGGTCGGGCTACCCGTGCCCTCGAGGCGCCGCTCGACCTGTCGCCGATGAAACCGCCGGCAGAAGAGACCGTTTGAGTGAGCACCGGTGTTGCTTCCGGACGCTTCAGAGTGACAGGATTGCCGTCGACGAGAAATCCGCCTGGCTTCCATGTGAAGTGCCGCAGTTGTTGATTGCGGTCACGCAAAGTGACGCCTTCAAATGACCATCGGACGACGTCTCCCACAAATCCGCTCGACCGATCTTCGATCACCATGCCTGCTTCAGCAACGATCGTTGGGTACGTCGGTCGACGGCGATCAGCCTCGAATTCATCAAGAATGTCGCGGGGTCCTCCGATAGGCATCCCTTAAGAGTGGCAGAGGGAACCTTTCTGGTGGTGGCATCGTCAAACAGTTCATGAAGAGCCATCAGCGTTCACGCAACTCACGTTTTCTTGCGATGATTTCTGCAGGTCTGTTCACCCTTACTGCGTGCAGTACAGGTGGCGATGATGCAATGGAGGCATCAGGTGCGTATAACGCCGATGCCAAGGAAGAAATGGCATACGAAGAAGCCGCAGCAGATTCTGAAGCTGCGATGGACGTCTACCAGAGCGACGATGGGGGTTCCTTGGAGAACGTTGTCGACACCTCAGTTGAGCAACGAGATCTCATCATTGAAATGGGAATTTCCATCGAATCTGAGGACATCGCAGCCTCCGTTGGCGCAATTCGCTCATTTGCGAGCACGGCCGGCGGGGTGATCACGAGTAGCAACATTGGGCTACGTACCGAAGACCAGGAAAACGGTTGGGCGACCATCGTCGTTCGAGTTCCGCCTGAACGGCTTGATTCATTTCTGGTGAATCTGGATGACCCAGAACGTGTTGGCACCCTTACCTCGACGAATACCTGGACACAGGACGTCACAGAGCAGCTCGTTGAACTCGACGTTCGCATCGAGAATCAACGTGAGTCAGTAGCTCGGATTCGCGAACTACTTGCAGAAGCAAAAGACCTCTCCGACGTCGTCACCCTCGAATACGAGCTCAGCCGCCGCCAAACCGAACTTGAAGTGCAACTCGCACGGCAGGCATCGCTTGAGGGTCGTGTCGCTCTTTCAACTGTCACGATCGACCTCTACTCCCCCGGCGAGTCGCCTACGCCAGAGCCCGAGCGCACGATTATTTCGGGCTTCACTGATGGCTGGAATTCTTTCGTCGGCACTGCAAGCACTCTCGGATGGTTCGTCGCCGCCGCAAGCCCTTACCTGGGCGCCATCATCATCGTGTTGCTGTTGGTCGGAACGATCAAGCGCCGTCGTCAGTCGATGGATGGCTGACCTCTACCCAGCCGTCAGCGGTGAGAGCGAGTGTTACGTACGACTGATCTGGCCCGGCGATAAGTGCATCTACTTGCTGGGCTGATTGCCTCACGAAGGGGGCGCTTGCGGGATCACTGCCGATGGGCCACCAACGGTGACAGCGCCACGCTGACACCTCCTCAACCTCAATCGTTGGTCGCCCCAACACTTCGACCACCCCATGCATGACACCAACTTGTTGGTATCCGGTTCCGGAATTGAGAGGGGTTGTACCTGCCGTGGCGTACCACTCGAGGTCTGACGCAACTGGGGTCGGAACTCCAAACCCCGTTCTGGCGATTTCTAGCGGGTCATCAACGGCTGCCGCCCGAGACTCGTTCGACACTGTCCACTGCCGGTGGGGGGATTCACAAAGATGCTCGGCCCACAGCAACTCGCCTTTCACGAGACCCGATGATGCTCGCATACGAACATTCCAATCCGAGATGTGCAGTAATGATTCCCCCGGCACCCGCCAAACCCACCAGTAACCGAGTGTCCGCGCACGCTCATCAGCCCGATGCCCACACAGCCCAGCCGCACCGTCGGGGTGCCACCAGCCGAACCACCACTCGTCAATGCATCCCTCATGTGGGCCCTCATCGGCCGGTTCGATGTCCACACGCGGCAGAATAGGGTTCCTGTGAGCACCGATGACAATTACAACGACGAGATGATCGACTATCTCTCGCTTGCGTGGATACGTGAACTCAGTCGCGAGGTTCGTGAAAGCGACGAGTTAGCGACCCTCGCAAGCCGTCACTCAATCGGTGTTACCCAGGTCGTTGAGGATGGTCCTGATGGCGATGTCACCTATCACTTGCAGGTCGCCGAAGGAACGGCGGCTTTTGGAGCAGGACCAGCTGACCCTGAGGACGTGAAGATGCAGCAAAGCTACGAGACAGCTGTCGCGGTCGCCACCGGTCAGCTCAATGCGCAAGAAGCATTTGTCACCGGCAAGATCTTGCTCTTCGGAGATCGAGAAGCGCTGATGGGCGCTCAAGAGGTATTCGCTGCACTCGACACGGTCTTCAACTCGGTCCGGATACGCACTCGCTACAACATCTAAGTGCTCGCCTAGTCTCTGTGCATGCCTATTCACTTGCGTGCAGAACCTGGGGACTACGCCGAGAACGTGCTGTGCCCCGGCGATCCAAATCGATCGACTCACATTGCAGAAACCTTTTTCGACTCGGGTTACCGCCTTGTCAACTCTGAGCGAGGAATGCTCGGGTACACAGGCACCTTCGAGGGTCAGCCAATCAGCGTGCAGACAACAGGCATGGGTTGCCCATCAGCAGGAATTGTGTTCGAAGAGCTCGCTCAACTCGGTGCCCGCCGCTTTGTTCGTGTGGGGACCTGCGGAGGACTTCTCGATGGGATGAAGATGGGCGACACTGTTATCGCGATGAGTGCAACCGCAGATGACACAACTCCGCTTCGCTACTCAGGAGTCAGCGGGTTCTCCCCTACTGCGACGTTTGGACTCGTTCGCTCAGCGGCCGACCTTGCTGCAGCGGAGGGCAGCACCGTTCATGTCGGACCAATTGTGACAAGTGGCCTGTTCTACGACCCTGACCCAACAGCGTTCGCAAAGTGGAAATCGACCGGTCATGTCGGTGTTGAGATGGAAGCTGCGATGATGTACACCGTTGCAGCAACTCACGGCATCGAAGCCCTTGCGATGATGACCGTCTCGGATGTGCTCGGCGCTGATGGCTCGACAGTCCGAATTTCGGACGAAGAACTCAAACGTGGTGTCGACACGATGATGCATATCGCATGCCGTGTCGCCGTGTCGTGATGTTGGTGTTGCCGGGCACGCCCGGCAGCACGATCAGATCAACCCAAGTTCGCGAACGGCGTCACGCTCTTCAACGAGTTCGCCAGCAGATGCATCGATCTTTCCGCGGCTGTAGTCGTCGATATCAAGACCTTGGACAATCTTGTACTCGCCGTTCTCGCAGGTGCAAGGGAACGAGGAGATGATTCCCTCAGGAACGCCGTAAGAGCCATCTGATGGGATCGACATCGATACCCAGTCACCAGGAGCCGTTCCGAGCGACCACGAGCGGATGTGATCAACTGCTGCGCTCGCTGCCGATGCCGCTGAAGAAGCACCACGAGCCTCAATGATCGCTGCTCCACGCTTTGCGACCGTTGGGATGAACGTCGAATCAACCCATTCGTGATCATTGACTGCTTCGTAGGCATTCTGCCCATTGACTTCACAGTGGAACAGATCGGGATACTGCGTTGTCGAGTGGTTACCCCAAATCGTCATGTGGCGAACATCGTTCACTGAGGCACCGAGCTTTTGGGCGATCTGAGTCACCGCACGGTTGTGATCAAGCCGGGTCATCGCCGTGAAGCGACCGGGATCAAGATCAGGTGCGTTCTGCTGAGCGATCAGTGCGTTCGTGTTCGCAGGGTTTCCAACAACGAGCACCTTCACGTCACGCTTTGCCGACCGGGACAGTGCCTCACCCTGTGGCTTGAAGATGCCACCGTTGGCTGAAAGGAGGTCTGAACGCTCCATCCCAGCCTTGCGGGGCATTGCGCCAACGAGCAGGGCAACATCAGCATCGCCGAATGCGACATCGGCGTCGTCGGTGCAGGTGATCGAGCTGAGCAGAGGGAATGCCGAATCGTCAAGTTCCATCTTCACGCCTTCGAGTGCACCGAGAGCGGGAGTGATCTCCAGCAACTGCAATGAAATTGGCGTGTCAGGACCCAACATCGAACCTGATGCGATGCGGAAAAGAAGCGAGTAACCGATCTGGCCAGCGGCACCGGTGACCGCCACACGTACTGGAGTTGTCATGGACTCCAGCGTACGCCCGTAGATGATGTTTGACCCAAACGGACATTGGTCACGGCGCAAATATCTGCACCGTTGGAATCATGTTCCCGTGATATTGCGAATCACATTTGCGTAAAACACCTGGCCGTCACCAAGAAGGTGAATTCCGTCGTCGCCAAAACATGATCCTGAGCAATTCTGTGACTCACTCAGCCAGTCGACGACCACAATGTTGTCGTCCTCTGAATCAATTGACGCGAGCAGTTCATTATTCGATGAACGCCACGCAAGTTCACCCCTTACGTTGAGCATCACCACGAGAGGAACATCGTTGACAATCTCCAGGAAGGATTCAAGGTCGGCTTGAGAAATCGGGCCATTCGTTCCGAGGTGCACCACAAGTACCTCACCGAATGTGCCGGCGTCTTTGAGTTGCTGAAGGAACTCAAGCGTGCCTTTCAGTTGTCGACTCTTCTCGGCATTGACGGTGTAACCACGCTCACGTAGCACTCCGGCTGCCCCGAGCATCACCGAATCTCCTATCGCAAGGAATTGGACCGGTTCACGCTGTGGGGTGACCACCGCCGTCGAAACCGATGTGGTCGATACCGCCGCGGCATCATCACTTGAGGACTCACTCTGGTCGTCCTCAGAAGTGCTGGCCGTCGTGACCTCTCCAAGAAGTTCTTCCACGGAGGTGACGTCTTGTTCACCAGCCGCAATCGATGCCTCAATCTGGTTGAGTTCAAGATCTGCGGTCGCGACCCGAAAACCAGCGAACCCCACGACGATCACACCGATGAGCCCGAGCCCGGCGGCAATCCGTCGTGTCTGCATTGGCCACGCCTCCGCGCGAGCGGCAGTTTCAACCTTAAAACGACCCCTGCGAATTGGCATTTCGAGATACCGATACGAAGCCTCCGCCACTACGACCGTCAGCAACATGGCGATCACAAATTCGATAAGTGACAGCGGCACACCAGCAACGCGACGGATGACCTGATATATCGGCCAGTGGAATAGATACAGCCCGTACGAGCGAGTTCCTAGCCACAACAGAGGCGGCACCGACAACACTCGGCCAACAAACGACCTGCGATGAACCAGTGCTCCGAGAACCGCCAGTGTTGCGAGATCGGTCCACAAGAAACCGCCCCACATGAGTGCACCATCAGCAACCGTTCCCGCCCCTGAGGGGTCAGCCATGAGGTAGTGGACTCGCGCAACGAGCAGGGCAAGTGCCCCAAGACCAATAATGGCCACGACATCAAGGCGAGCAGGTCGCTGGCCCAATTTTCCACGCATCACCGCATTCGGTCGCCACACCATTGCGAACGCTGCACCGAGTAGGAGACCTGATGCTCGTGTGGGTGTCGACAGGTACAACACATCGGCAATCGAGAAACAACGACCCGAAATTTGCCAGTACGCATCTGGCGTAACCGAGCATTCACCGATTGGTCCACCGTGATGCAACAGCGCAACAAGCAGTGTGATGGCGAGAGCACTACCCACGAAAATGAGAACAACCCGGCCGACTCGGATGACGCGTCGGCGAGTTATCGCGATCATCACCAATGGCCACAGCAGATAGAACTGCTCTTCAACCGCGAGGCTCCACAAGTGACGAAGTGGCGCAAAATCTCCGCTCGCCGCATACCCAGCCCCCACCCACAACTGGAACCAGTTCGAGCCATAGAAGAAGCCAGCAATGATGTCGCCCCGGACTTTGCCGAGTGTTTCAGGGCGTAGCACCGTTGCGACGACGGCAACCAGCGTTAAGACAGCAAACAGTGCAGGAAGGAGGCGACGCGCTCGCCGCGCCCAAAACGATCGAAGGTCGATTGCTCCGTCACGGTCATGCTCTGCAAGCAGCAGCAACGTGATGAGATACCCACTTAGTACGAAAAAGACCTCAACACCGAGGAATCCACCGGGGAGCCACGAACTATTTGCGTGGTAGACCATGACGGCGACAACCGCAAGCGCTCGTAGCCCGTCGAGCGCCGGCAAATACGGCACTTTCGACAGCGAGTTTGGTCGCTGTGCTACACCTGATCGATCGGAGGTCATCGACATTGCTTCCAGTATCGCCGCTACAGATGAAACTTTGTCGGCTAGTGACGGAAGTGTCGGCGTCCGGTGAAGACCATTGCAATCCCCGCCTCATTCGCGGCCGCAATAACTTCATCGTCGCGGACGCTTCCTCCGGGCTGCACTACAGCACGAATGCCCGCTGCCACTGCGGCATCAAGGCCATCTCTGAACGGGAAGAACGCATCACTTGCGCACACTCCGCCTTCGGCACGACCTGCCGACCGTTCTGCAGCGATTCGGGATGAATCCAGTCGGTTTTGCTGTCCAGCACCAATTCCAAATGCCTGTCGATCCTTGGCGTACACGATCGCGTTTGACGAAACAGCAGCGCAGACCTTCCACGCAAATTCGATATCAGCCCATTGTTCGGCTGTCGGTTCGACATCGGTGACGACCGACCAATTCTGGCGATCGATGACAACGTCGTCTGCAGTTTGAATCAGCAGACCACCATCAACTGTTCGGACATCGAGTTGGCGGGTTTGGGGCTCTCGTGCAGACAACACCCGAAGGTTGGCCTTCGCCGTAAGAACCTCGAGAGCGCCCTCTTCGTAGCCAGGGGCGACGACCACCTCGGTAAACACTGGTGCAAGAGACTCTGCCATCGATCGGGTTACCGGCCGATTCACAGCAACAATGCCGCCGAACGCACTCACCGGATCACAGAGATGGGCGTTCGTGTACGCCTCCTCGATCGTGTCAGCACTCGCCACCCCACACGGGTTCGCGTGCTTCACGACAACTGCTGTTGGTTGTTCAAACTGGTGGACGAGGCGCCATGCTGCTTCGGTGTCGTAGACGTTGAGATAACTCATCGCCTTGCCACCATGTTGCGTCACCGACTCCCACCAGCCTGACGTAACGCCTGCGCCGATGAGATCTCGATAACGGGCCCCAAACTGATGCGGATTCTCTCCGTACCGAAGGGTCTCCGCTCGCTCGAGAGCGAAATGAAGGGTCCTCGGGAGCTCATCTCGATCTGCATCGTCGTCGGTTGCGTCAAACCAGCGAACAATTGCAGCGTCATATGCGGCCGTGTGCGCAAATGCGTCTCTTGCAAGTTGTCGTCTGGTCGATGGCCGAACTGCGCCATGTTCGCGAATCTCGTCAACAACAGACTGATATGCGTCAGGGCTGACGACAACCGCAACATCTGCATGATTCTTTGCGGCGGCGCGAACCATCGCCGGGCCGCCAATATCGATGAGTTCAACGCCGGGTGCTGAAGAAAACGGGTACAGATTTACGACCACAAGATCGATTGGGTCGATACCGAACTCTTCCAAATCGGACAAGTGAGTTTCATCAGATCGGTTCGCCAAAATGCCGCCATGCACCTTCGGGTGAAGTGTCACCACACGATGACCAAGGATCGCTGGGAAACCAGTGATCTCGGCAACATCTGTCACCGGAATTCCCGCTTCGGCAATCACCGAGGCAGTTCCCCCCGATGACAGCAATGACCATCCAAGGGCGTGAAGTTCACGCGCGAATTCGGCTACACCACTCTTGTCATAGACCGAAACAAGAGCGGTTGGCATGAGTGATCAGCCCAGATTGGCGACGATTTCTGCCATCAGCTCACCGGCTTCGGTCGGGTTCAGCCCGATCTTCACGCCGGCATCAGCCAATGCATCCATCTTGCCTTGAGCGGTTCCCTTGCCACCTGAAACGATCGCTCCAGCGTGACCCATCTTCTTACCCGCGGGAGCCGTTACTCCGGCGATATAGGCGCTCATCGGCTTCGTCACATTTGCTTTGATGTACTCAGCAGCCTCTTCTTCTGCCGAACCACCAATCTCACCGATCATGATGATCGCGTGAGTATCTGGGTCAGCTTGGAACTGGCTGAGACAGTCGATGAAGTTTGTGCCAGGAACCGGGTCACCACCGATACCCACACAGGTTGACACGCCAATGCCTTTTTGCTTCAGCTCGTACAGCGCCTGGTAGGTCAACGTTCCCGAGCGGCTCACGATGCCAACGTTCGGACCCTTTGCCGTCGGTGGCAGTGCAATCTCGCCGGCGGTAATGCCGATGTTGCACTTTCCGGGGCTGATGATGCCCGGGCAGTTGGGCCCGAGAAGGCGCGTGTTCGGATAGTCAGCGAGCAAGGTATTGAACACGCGCGCTTCATCTTGAGCAGGAATTCCCTCGGTGATGCACACGATGAACGACACACCTGCAGCGGCTGCTTCGAGAATGGCCGCCGGTGCTGCCTTCGGCGGCACCGCCACGAACGATGCATCTGCGCCAGTTGCGGCAACTGCGTCAGCGACTGTGTCGAAAATAGGGATTCCTTCGACATCCTGCCCGGCTTTGCCTGGTGTAACTCCAGCGACAACATTTGTGCCGTAGTCACGGTTGCGAAGGCCGTGATACTTGCCTTGACCGCCGGTGAGGCCCTGGACGATGACCTTGGTGTTTTCATCTACGAAAATCGACATGATGTGACCTCTCAGTTCTTGGCCAGCGCTACGGCGGCGCGGGCGGCGTCAAGCATTGTTGGTTCTGAACGAAGCTTCGATTCTGGAATTCCAGCATCGGCAAGAATCTGGCGTCCCTCTTCGGCATTCGTGCCGTCGAGACGAATGACGATTGGGGCTCGAAGGTCAACGCGGCTCAGCGCCTCGACAATGCCCTTTGCCACTTCTTCGCCTCGGGTAATTCCACCAAAGATGTTGATGAAGATTGACGACACGTTCTGGTCGAAATTGATGACCTCAAGCGCAGCTGCCATCACATCAGCATTTGCTCCACCACCGATATCAAGGAAGTTTGCGGCTGATCCACCGACCTGGTTGACGACGTCGAGAGTCGACATCGCGAGGCCGGCACCGTTGGCGATGATCCCAACCGTTCCGTCAAGCCCGATGTACTGAAGGTCGTGAGTCTTCGCGAGACGTTCGCGCTCATCGAGTTCTTCAGTGTCGGCGTACTCCGCCCAGTCTGGGTGACGGAATTGAGCATTCGCATCGAGTGTCACCT
>JAYNVD010000014.1:0-49064 GCA_038100275.1 Ilumatobacteraceae bacterium | reverse complement strand
TTCTCTTCACCGGTAAACATCGGACGAAGGAACCGCTCGCGCTGGGCGTCAGAACCATGCGTCACGATTGTCGGGCCGGCAAGTGCCATGAAAAATGATGTCGGGTCGGCCGCCTCTGCGCCTGCTTCGCGCATCCGGCGCTCGACAGTTCGGTTGAGGTCGGGACGAAGACCGAGGCCACCGCTACCTTTCGGGAAATGGACCCAAGCGAGACCGTGGTCGAAACGTGCGCCTCGAAAGGCGATGTTGTCCATCTTCTTTGGATCATTCTCTGCGAGGAATGTGTCGATTGCTGAATCAAGAAGGGTTGCGTCGTTGTTGGAGCTCACACGGTCATTGTCGCAGAATTCTGTCGCTCACACCACATTGATGGGGAGCAGTTCCGACCGACGCACGAACGATCAACGATCCACAAATCTGAGTGTGGCGATTGACGTTCTTGCTGGCAGACTGTGGGGGTACATGGTGGGCGTAGCTCAGGTGGTTAGAGCGTCAGGTTGTGGCCCTGAAGGCCGGGGGTTCAAGTCCCCTCGCTCACCCCAGGGCCCGGGCAGTTGGGCGGTGGTTGGCCTCCGCCTACACTGCCCGGGCTTCGACCGCCTCTAGCTCAACGGCAGAGCAGTGGACTCTTAATCCATTGGTTCTGGGTTCGAATCCCAGGGGGCGGACCATTCGTTCTTGGTAACTCGTGGTCGCGAAGCTCGGCGATCAGGTTCAACCAGAGAAGTATCCGGAGACGTCAGCCAACAGATGTGATTTTCCGTACACGTAGAAACACACCTTTCCTTCACTTGACACCGGAGCAATCACCGAGTTCGGGATCGTCTGACCAGAAGTGAAATTGAGATTGCTGGCGTCAGGACGCGGGCCACACGGATACACCGTCACAAACCCACCTCGCGTGACGACGGCACTGACCGGGACACATGTATCATTCCGACCAAAACGCAATCGCTCGCGCCTAATAGGTTTGCAGCATGGCGACGGCATCCACCGACACATCGGGTCAAACTTCAATTACTGCCCGACGAAGCGCACTCGCCGGCCGGTATCCGACATGGGCCCCACTAACGATCGATGGACTTCTTGACCGCGCCGCTGAGGAATTTCCCGAACGTCCATATCTGATCACCGACCAACAGCAATGGACATACCAGCAACTCCAGGAATGGTCGCAACGCATCGCCGCTGGCCTGCGTGAACTCGGTGTTCAGAAGGGCGACCACGTCGCCATGGTTATGGCGAATTTCCCAGAGTTTGTTGCTGCGAAATACGCAATTGCCCGCGCTGGAGCAACATGCATCCCTATCAACTTCCTCAACCGGCGTGACGAGCTTGGATACGTACTTCGCCAGTCAGATGCAAAAGTCCTCATCGCGATGGACAAGTTCAGAGATCTCGACTATCTCAGAATGCTGGATGAGCTCGCACCTCATTGGGAGGATACGGCAGGCGGTGAAGCATTCCCGATGCTCGAGAACGTCATCGTGTTCTCCCCAACAAGTGAATACCGCGTCGGAGTCCGCACATTCGAGATGCTGTCATCGCACGAACCTTGGAAGGGCTACGAGAACCCAGACCCCAATTCGGTGTCAGACATTTTGTACACGTCGGGTACGACGGGGTCGCCAAAGGGTGTCATGTTGACCCACGACCAGTACACAAGGGCCGCCTACGGGAGCGCATACTGCCGAGGTTTTGATGACGGTTGGCGAGTGACCTATTCGCTGCCCATGTACCACGTGTTTGGATACGCAGAAGGAATGCTCACGGTTCCATTTGTCGGAGGTGCAATCGTTCCTCAACTCGTCTTCGACCCTGCTGCAACCCTGCGCGCAATCGAGCAGCACCAATGTGATGACATTTTGCTCGTGCCAACCATGACACGGCTGGTTCTTGACGAGTTGCAACGTACTCAACAGGATTACGACTTATCGTCGCTGCGGGCTGTCATTTCGTCTGGACAGCGATCCTCAGCGGGCACGTTTGAACTCATTTTTGAACTTATGCAACCCGATGAGGTCACTACCGGTTATGGCATGACGGAAGTGACTGCCACCACGACATGTACACGTCCAGAAGATCCAAGCGATGTGCTCTACACGCAGGGCATAATCCGCGAGGTCGGGTCCTCTGGCGACCAAAGCCTCGAGGGAATCCTTGTCGACTACCGTGTGGTCGACCCGCAAACCGGAGACGTGTTGGGTGTGGGCAAAGTCGGAGAACTCCGAGCGAAAGGCCCCGGCGTCACACAGGGCTACTACAAAAAACCCGAAGAGAACTCTGCCGCATTCGATGACGAAGGATGGTTCTGCTCAGGTGACCTTGGGTCATTTGATGACAAGGGGTATCTCACGCTCTCAGGTCGCTTGAAGGAGACCTACCGAGTCGGCGGAGAGCAAGTCATGCCGACCGAAATTGAGGATCTCCTAAATCGCCATCCCGATGTCGCACAGGCACACGTGGTTCCAGTGCCCGATGATCGTATGGGAGAGGTTGGAGCCGCATGGATTGTTCTACGCGAAGGGGCGTCTACAACAACAGATGAACTCCATTCACTCTGCGCTGAACACCTCGCGAGATTCAAGGTACCTAAATATTTCTTGTTCATCGATGTGGATGACCTGCCGACGACACCGTCTGGCCGGGCGAGAAAATTCTTGTTGTCTGAACGGGCAATTAGCCAACTTGAACTGAAATAAGCAGAGACCGCTAGCAGGAAAGGAAAACAACGACATGGCCATCGACGACTCATTTGTTGATCTTGAATCGTTACGAATTACCACCGACACCCCAGTCGGTTTTGAACTCACCGGGGTGAAAAAGAAGGCACTCATCCAGCTGATGGGATCTCGACTGTGGGGACGCTTTAACCCAAACCACTGGGACCCGGTCTACGCAGCAGAAACAGGGCTCGACGCTCCAATCCAAACCGGGGAGATGTCGACTGCATACATTGCCGAGATGTGCGTCAACCACGTTGGCGCCGCATTTTTCACAAATGCCCGAATGGAATGCAAGTACATCGCATCAATCCTCGCAAATGAGGTCATCGTGACCGGTGGAGTGGTCAGTAACAAAACCCCCAAAGGAAACGGAATGCGCTTCACCCTTGACGTATGGGCCGACAACGTCGACGGACAGAGAAAGACCGTTGGAACCGTGGAGGTTGATATCGATGTCTGAATCAGTAACCAATGATCGCTCGCCAAAGACCGACGGCCTACGCCCGATGACCGAGGTTCAAATTGCGCAGGAGCGGGCATTTATCAAGAGTCTTGAAGAGGAATGTGAAACCTACTGGGACATGGTCGAGGTAGGCGACGAACTATCTCGCGTACTTGATCTCACACCCGAACTCGTCATTCTTTACGCGGACGCAGTCGAAGACTTCAACCCCTGGTACGAAGGGTGGAAGATGAACACGTGGCGCATTGAGGGCAACTCACCTTTCGGCGGGGCGATCGTCCCACCGCTACTCGTTTCACACTTCGTACTCTCGGTTCAATTCGACCACACGAAACCTTTTGCAATCGGCTCAATTCATACGTATCACGACACCGAACTCATCGAACCCATCCCAGTCGGTGCACAAGTGCGGATCACTACGAAGGCAATCGACAAATACGAGAAGCGAGGACGCAGATACGTTCGCCATGAAGTGCTCGTCACCGATGAGAATAATGGCACCTTGTATGTACGAGAGGTTCGCGACATTCTCTCGCTCTGAGTGGTGACTGGGAACCGTCCTGGGAAGTTGGACGTTCCACCTGCCGTCAGACAAACACCATTCCACCGTCGACCATTATCGACTGTCCGGTCATACCACTCGATTCTTCGGAAGCGAGATACACAGCGAGCCCCGCCATCTCATTGGGCTGCAAGTAACGACCCATCGCGATTCGGCCGTGAAGCCCCGCCTTAATTACATCTGGTGTCGTACCAGATGCCTTCGCCTGTTCACGCTCAAGCGAATCAGACATGTCGGTCTCAACCATCCCAGGGCACAGCGCATTTACCGTGACGCCAGTCCCTGCGACCTCGACCGCAACGCATCGGGTCATCCCAATCAGTCCATGTTTTGACACGTTGTAGGCCGACTGATTGCGAGATGCCCACTTGCCGGCAGAGGAACCAATGTTGATGATCCTCCCCCAATCCTGGGCCTTCATGTGAGGCAGCGCAGCCTGCGTGAGATGAAAAGGGCCATGAAGATTCACGTCAAGAATTTTGGTGAATTCCTCATGAGTGAAGTCTTCGAATTGTCGCGAGGCGTAGACGCCGGCCCCATTGACGAGAACGTCAATTGATCCCGAATGTTGCACGACGCTGGCGACCGCTTGAAAGCACGCAACACGATCTGAAACATCGAACTGAATCGACCGCACCTCTCCCGAACCGTTGAGTTGAGAAAGTTCAGCGACGGCATGCGAGTTCTTCTTCTCATTCGTGCCCGCAATGGTGACATCTGCCCCCTCGACCACAAACGCAGCTGCAATGGCGAAGCCAATGCCGCTATTTCCGCCCACAACGAATGCTGATTTTTCTTCAAGTCGATGAGCCATGCCACCCTCTCCTTACCTCAACAAGATGATTGCAATCACTGGTGCCTTCGAACGTAGCCCGAGGCCTCCAGGATCCTTAAGGCCGGAGTTGCAATCCGATGATAAGCATGCTTAACATTTGCCCTCATGGCGTCAAGTCTTCTCATCACCCTCCGCGAGGGTCTCGAAATTTCGCTCGTTGTTGCCATCATGCTCGCCTACCTCAACAAGTCAGGACGAGCCGATCGCAAGGGTCCGGTCGCAGTGGGTGTACTCGCTGCGGCAATCACCTGCATCATCGCTGGTGTCGCCTTCCGGCAACTCGTTGGCGAGTTTGAAGGCAAATGGGAAAAGGCCATCGAAGGAGTGCTCGCCCTACTCGCAGTCGCAGTACTCACCTGGATGATTTTCTGGATGCGGAGTAACGCACGCGGAATCGCCTCTGACCTTCATCGCCGCATCGACGAAGCGGTCGACCGCTCAAATACCGCACTTGCCACCATCGCGTTTGTTGCCGTTGGCCGCGAAGGGTTTGAAACTGCCCTCTTCTTGCTGGGCGCCGATACCGCTTCTGACTCAGGATCATCGGTCGTTATTGGAGGGCTCATTGGCCTCGCGATTGCGTCAGTCATCGGCGTCGTCCTCTACGCCGGCAGCACAAAAGTCGATATCAAGGCGTTCTTCAACTGGACAGGAATTCTGCTCATCCTGTTCGCGGCCGGGCTCTTCGGGAAGGGAATCCACGAACTTCGGGCCCTCTTCGAACTCAACGGCGCCTGGTATGCCACACCGGTTTGGACACTTGAGACCGGCGCATTCGCCGAGGGCACCTCGTACGACTTTTTGAAAGGCCTCTTTGGTTGGCATAAGAGCCCCGAGCGCATTCGCCTCGTTGCGTACTTCGTGTATCTCGTGCCGTGCCTCTGGTTTTACTTCCGAGATTCGTCTACGCCGAATTCATCATCGCAGCACAGCGGCTCCAGCGACGCGTCTGCGGAGCCTGCCGTTACCGCATAGGTCGGCCGACTAACCAGCCATAGTCGCAACGACCTGCTCAAGCACCCCAGGGCTCGTTGCAAAGTTCAGACGAACGTGCCCCGAACCGCCCGCCCCAAATTGTGTGCCGGGGCTCAGCTCAACTCCACGAGACTGAAAGAGTTCGAATGGCACATCGCCATCACCGAGCATCGAGCAATCGATCCATGCAAGGTACGTGGCGTCAGGAACGCGATAAACCGCTCCCGGGAGATATTCAGCAACCAGTTCGCTCAGACGATGTCGATTCTCATCGAGCACGCCCATGACCGCGGCCAACCAGTCATCGCTTTCGGTCCACGCAGCAACGGCTGCTTCAACTCCAAACATATTCGGCGAGCCGAACCAGTGTTTTGGATAACTCTTCAGCATCGTGTCGAACCGTTCGATTCCAATGTGCATGACCGCCCATCGAAGACCTGCCAAGTTGAATGCTTTGGACGTCGATGTCACAGTGATCGTTCGCGACTCTGCGGACGGACTCACCGATGCAAACGGAATGTGCACATTTGGCTCGTAGACGAGGTCTGAATGAATCTCATCAGAGATGACGATGAGATCAAATTCCTCAGCAATGCCAGCAATCGCTTCGAGCTGCGAACGATCAAATACATGGCCAGTCGGATTCTGAGGATGACACAACAGCAGCGCAGCTGGGCGCTCAGATGCAATCACATCACGGAGTTCACCAACATCAAAAGGAGCATGAACCAGACGCCGGTCCATATCGGTTAACGAGTGCAGAAACGGGTGGTACGCAGGCGTATGAAGCGCAATCGCCGCACCTGGCTCGGTGAGCATGCCGATTGCAAGGCGCACTCCCTGCAGCACATCTGCGAGATCATGCACCCGACCAACGTCGATTTCCCAGTTGTACTTTGCTGACATTCGATCGACAAATGCATGACCGGCCGGCGAGGCACCGGCCCCCCACTTTTGGTAACCCACCATTCCACGGTCAACGATTGACCGCAATCGCTCTGCAATCGCAGGGGCCATAGAGAAGTCCATATCGGCGACCCAAGAGGCAAGGCGATCAGGATGCTGCTGCCACTTCACACCCGGAGTTGAACGAAGATGTTCAACGGTCAGCGATCTCAAACCAAATGGATCATTCACGGTCACTACAACTCCCCTATCTCAATGCCCATTTTTTTCGCGCGTTCGCGAAGAAAAACTGGCACGTCCCAGGCCAATCCAGCCGCAGCACGAGCGTAAGCCGGACCATCCTCGGCCCATTCGTGGCACGTATTCGTATTCATCCGCCACGAATCATCACGATCCGGTTGGTTAAACGTCAGTCGAAGCGATGGCTCTTCCGTCACCGGCACTTCAAACGTTCTCATCGAAAGTGCTGACTGAATCGCGACCGGCCCCATCGCCAGTAGAAGTGCTGTTGTATGGGTACAGCCGCGCGGACCACCAAAGAGTTCGCGGACTTGATTTGAGAATCCACGAGCGATCGACAGACCCTCAAGTTTTCTGTAGTGATCTGTGATACCAACGCAGGTCGTATGCGGGAATGACTCAAACGTCACCTCCGCCCGCTCAATCGTAAAAGCCGGAAGCGACACCTCAAGCTCAACCACCATGTGATGCACCGTCACTGGTTCAGGATCATGCGAAATGTACAGACCAGGCGGTTTTTGGTCGCGAACCGCACCGCGCACCAGCATCCGATCTTCTGCAAGCCGATACGACCGCACCCGATATTCACGATCGTGAATGGGAGTGAGATCAGAGTCATCCGGAAGAATTGAATCTGCGAGAAATGTGTCGAAGCCAGCCGTCATACGAAACCGATAATCGCAGACTCAACCCTTCATCAGCGAATGAGAGCAAATCTCTCCTCCACCCACCCGAGTGAAAGCGGCTTAGCTGAGTCGAGCGATAGCGACTGCAACCTGTGCTGCGACCTCAGCATTGTGCTCAGCGAGGGCAAGATTTGCCGGCAAGCTGTCACCATCTGTCGCCGCAGCGATGCGATCGAGCACGAACGGCGTGATCGCCGCTCCACGAATCCCCTGCTGCTCGCATTCAGCCAGCGCTGCGGACAATGCTGCATTCAACCGATCAGCATCGAGTGAATCCGCTGCGGGAATTGGAACTGCAAGCAACATTCCCTGATCGGCACGGGTCCGATTGCGGTAGGCCGCTGCGACAACCTCAGCAGAATCAACCCGATGCGGGACATTCAGACCCGATGATTGCGTGTAAAACGCAGGGAAATCATCGGTCTGCCAGCCGAGCACGGGCGCCCCTGCCGTTTCTAGGTACTCGAGGGTGCGGGCGAGATCGAGAAATGCTTTTGCTCCGGCCGACACAGTCACCAATGCGCGACGCGCGATCGCGTCGAGATCAGCACTGATATCACCGGTGAGTTCTGCGCCCCGGTGAACCCCACCGATCCCGCCTGTTGCAAATACGTTGATTCCGGCGCGTTCGGCAACAGCAAGTGCAGCCGACACAGTCGTTGCCCCATATTCCCAACGCTGCGCAATTGCGACCGGGATATCCCGTTCTGCCATCTTCTTCGCAGGACCGCACACGCGCTGACGAGACCCATCGTCAATTCCAACTTGTGCAATTCCATCGAATACAGCGGTCACAGCGGGAACAGCACCAGCGGCTCGAACCACTGTCTCGCAACGAGCGAGTGCCTCCTCGTTCGCAGGTGATGGCAAGCCAAGGTGGGAGAAAATCGTTGACTCCATCGCAACAACTGCTCGTCCTTCGGCGAGAGCCGTCGCAACTTCATCGCTGACATTGACCTCGAACATCAATGAACCCTGATCCTTCACTTTGCCAGTGTGCCAGCGTTAACGAACCGGGAGACAACTTCCACGTGATGGGTCCCAGGGAACAGGTCAAGCACCTCGCATTGCTCTAAACGGAAGCCTTCTTTTTCTAACAGCGCAGCATCTCTCGCAAATGACACTGGGTCACAACTCACCAAGGCGAGCACCGTTGGACGAGCCCTCACCACAGCTGCAACTCCAGGCCGACCGAGGCCAGTCCGCGCCGGGTCAGCAATGATCACATCTGGCCGGAGGTCGCCCTTGGGTGGGCGCCAACGTCCAAATTCGCTGCGCACGAGTTCGGTTCGTCCCTCTCGACCGTCAAGATTGATCCTTGCGTCGCTCAATGCCGACCTCGACGTTTCAACCACCCACACGTCTGTCTCAGACGACACCACTGTCGCCGCAAATAGGCCAATCCCTCCGTATGCGTCGACGACTGCTCGGGCTGACGCAAGCTCAGGGACGTGACGAGACACTGCATCCACCAGCAGGTCAGCAGCCTGTGGACCGCTCTGAAAGAACGAACCTGCACTCACCACGAAATCAATGCCAGCGACTCGCTCGATGAGCGATGCTGCCGAACCGATATTGACGCTCGACGGCAGACCATCAACAGCGCCGAGCCGGTCGTCCCACCGAGCTGTTATCTCGCCGGTCGCAACTGATGCCCGAAGCGTCACCTCGAGACCAGGATCAACCGTGATCGATTCGATCATTTCAGCAAGCACCGGAACTGCAATCTCGCAGCGCCCCGCAGGAATAGCCACGTCATCGGAAGAACGGCGAAATCCCGCTTGATGGCTCGATGTGCCAACAACCCTCACACCTGACCGATACCCGTTACGCGTGACCGCTGAACCGATGAGTGGCTCGTGATCAATTCGGGCAGTGCGGCGAAGTGCCTCCGTGACGATCTCAGCCTTGAACCCGAGTTGATACTCCGGCAAGATTTCTGCCCAATCGCAGCCACCACAGCCACTGTGTCGCGCTGGACATGTCGGCTCACCGCGCCGAGGTGACGCTGTCTGAACATTCGAGAGCGTCCCGCGTGCCCAATCGCGTCGCTCATCGACGAGATCAATCGTGACAACATCGCCAGGGATGCCGCCTTTCACGAAGACAACCCGTCCGTCGCTCAACCGGCCCAATCCCTCGCCTCCCGCAACAACGCGCTCGATTGCAACATTGGAGTGTTGCTGAGATGCATCATCTTGCATCCCCACAACGTAGGTGAGCCCGTTCTCCCAACTAGGGTTCAATGCGTGGCACGCCCAATTCTTATCTCACCCTCAGTTCTGCCCGCCGACTTTTCGCGTCTCGGCGAGGAGGTGGTCGCTCTGGAGCAAGCCGGAGTCGACCTCATCCAGTGGGACGTTATGGACGGCCAATTTGTGCCAAATCTCACCTTCGGCCCCGACGTGATCGCATCGGCTCGCTCTCACACATCTGTTCCGTTTGAGGCCCATCTCATGGTGCTTAACCCCGATGAACTCGCAAGTCGATACGTCGAAGCTGGCTGCTCACGACTCATCGTGCATGCTGAGGCCTGCACGCACCTTCACCGTACGCTCGCGCATATCAACGACCTCGGTGCAACCGCTGCGGTGGCACTCAACCCGGCGACACCGGCATCAGCAGTAGCACACGTCCTTGACCTCGTAGATCTCGTGTTGGTGATGACAGTGAACCCCGGGTTCGGCGGCCAGAAATACATCTCGACAATGGAACCTAAAATTCGTGAGGTCAGGGCAATGATCGAAGATTCCGGTCGTGGAGATGAAATTCACCTCGAAGTTGATGGCGGAATTGGGCCAGGAACAATTGCCGGCGCGGCCGCAGCAGGAGCGAACGTACTGATCGCCGGCACTGCCCTGTACCGCCACCCGGACGGCCTCGCTGCTGCGGTAACTGAGCTCCGAGCGCTTGCAACGAACGCCGTCAGCTAGCAAGTTCTGAGAGCTAACTCCACTTCATCGTGAAGAGCGTTGGCGTGGTCGACGCAGATCTCGAAGGCTGGCGATCAGGCTTTGCGATGAAAGTCTCAGCATTGCAAGTAAGAAGATCACTGCAACTGCAATCGTGAACGGCACCAGCAGGGCCCCCACGATGCTCGAACGCTCCGACAACATCGGATCAATGATCGAGAATTCGACCGGTGTTCCACCCGGTGTCAAGGTCATGATCGGGTCTTCCGCTTCAGGACAGACGACGTCATTTTCCGACACACCGACAATTTCGTCACCTGCAAAATCGACCGGAGCTTCACTCAATTTCGAGACCAAGAGTCCAAGGTCAGGGTGCTGGTACGCCCCAACCAAATATGCATCACCTTCGGTCATGTACTGCGCGTCATAACCAAAACGAATGTCGATAGTTCCTCCGTCGGAGATCAGATCTGGATCCCCTGATCGAACGGTGATGTCGACAAATCGAACTGTTTTGGAATCTCGAGCGACCACAGTCCCTAGAAACACAATGTCTGCCAATTGCCATGCTTCACAGCCAACCGGCACCTCGACCAACGGAAGTGACGGCACGGTCTCAACCTCGTCGACGACGACACTGCCATCGTTATCTGAGTCAGACTCTTGCGCAATTACAGATGACTCGGCGACAACGAAGAGCAACACAGTCGCAAGGGCTACCCGCCCAACTCTCGACCTGCTCATTCGCCAGTTCACGTCTCCACGGTAATGGTCGGTGCATCATCAACCTGTTCACCGCCATACTGAGTAGATGGGCTTCAACCCGTACAGAAAATTTTCTGCTCGACCAAGCGATTACCTCTTCGTCGCAAGCGCCCTCGTTGTCGCCGGGGCGTTGCTCGTGTGGGGCATCTTTGGCTGAGGGGTCACTCAAACGCCCGTTCGAAAATCTCAATGTTGCCACCCGTGACCGCAGCCACATCAAAACGAATGGAGAGTTCATCGCGTTGAGACCACTCTGGGTGGGCTAGCAGCCACGCCTGTGTTGCTGCCCGGATACGAGACTGCTTCTCGAGCCCTACTGCCGCAGAAGCTCCACCGAATGCAATCGACCGTCGCCATTTCACTTCGACGATCACGATCATTGCGGATTTCATCGCAACGACATCTAGTTCACCCGCCTGGCATCGCCAATTGCGGTCAAGAACAACAAAACCCGATTGCTGATACTTCAGAGCAATACGTCGCTCCGCGAGAAATCCACGTCGATGGGTTGACGCCATAGACCACCACCTCGTCCGACTAGGGGACCGTGATGGTCGAGATGACCCTCAGATTGAGGGCGAAAGAATCAGAATTCGCGCTTTTCGCGAACGCGAGCAGCCTTGCCGACGCGGTCACGCAAGTAGTACAACTTCGCACGGCGGACGTCGCCACGCTTCACGACCTCAACCTTTGCAACGGTTGGCGTGTGCATCGGGAACGTGCGCTCAACACCTACGCCGTAGCTCAACTTGCGAACGGTGTAGGTCTCTTGAAGACCGCCACCGCGAATCGAGATGACATTGCCCTGGAACACCTGGACGCGCTCTTTGCCACCCTCAACAACGCGAACATGCACCTTGAGTTCGTCTCCCGGGCCAAATTCGGGGATATCCGTACGCAACGAGTCCTGATCGATGAAATCGGTGGTCTTCATGAGTCTTCCTGATCTTTCGGGGTGACCCAGGTCAGTCTGGGTCGGCCGGTAAAGGATACGGGATGGGTGGGAACTCTTCCAACAAGCGCGCCTCATCTATGGAAAGTCCACCGCGAGACTCAATGAGGTCTGGACGATGCTGAAGCGTCCTATGCAGAGCCTGCGCCCGCCGCCAACGCTCGATGAGCGCATGGTTTCCACTTCTCAACACGTCGGGAACTTCCCAGCCGCGGAACTCAGCCGGCCGCGTAAATTGTGGTTCCTCCAAGAGCCCGAGATTGCCGAAGCTCTCCGTCACCGGCCCCACCTCATTGCCCATGACCCCGGGCAACAACCTGGTGACCGCCTCAATCACTAGACAAGCCGCTACTTCCCCGCCCGCAAGCACGACATCACCAACGCTGATCTCACCATCGACAAGATGCTCGCGAACCCGGTGATCAACACCCTCGTACCTCCCACACAACAAGCTGAAACCACCAAGTTCGCTCAACTCGGTCGCGAAATTTTGGTCGAACTTTCGGCCACCGGGAGACAGCAGGAGTAATGGGCGAGGCGGATCAGCGGCTTCGACTGCATCAAAGATTGGCTCGGGCCGCATCAACATTCCAGCCCCGCCACCGAACGGTGAATCATCGACAGTGCGATGCACATCGGTTGCGTGATCGCGGGGGTCGTGACACCGAACCTCGACTAAGCCCGCGTCACGTGCTTTCCCAAGCAAGCTCTGGCTCGTAAACCCATCAACCATTTGTGGGAAGAGCGTGAAGACGTCAATCCTCATGACTCGCCGCTTTCACTGCCTTTGAGTTCGAACAGTCCATCTGGTGGGTCAATCACAATCGTTTCAGCCGTTGACTCAACAATGAAGACCGACGGGACAAGTGCCCCAGTATTGAGCTCAAGGAGGTCTGAGGCGGGGTTCGCGACAACTGCAACGCATGTTCCCCACTGCTTGCCGCCGACATCAACGACGCTGGCCCCAATCATCTCATGCACCCAGAGAGCATCGGGGTCGTCAAGCGGATGGGCACGAAGGATTTTCCCGGTCATTCGCTCAGCATCGTCACGGGATTCAATTTCGGCGAACCGAACAATAAATCGGTTGCCAGATGGCCTCGAGGAAACGATGGTGAGCCAGGTTCCATCCGCCTCCATCGACGAGCCTTCAGCGACGCGTTCAACGCGATCGGAGGTCAACGTAACAAATATCTCACCACGAATACCGTGGGCGCGACCGAGCCGGCCAATCTCGAGAAGATTCGGGTCAGTCACAGTCGACTCCCGGCAGTACGACGGCTATCAGTCGTCGAGAAATTCGATGTCGACTTCGACACCGTCTTTTGCTGCGGCTGCACGGGTCACCGTGCGAATGCTGGCAGCTGTGCGGCCACGGCGACCAATCACGCGCCCGAGATCACCATCACCAACGCGGACGTCAAGGCGAGTCCGGTCGCCATCGTCGCTAGTTTCGACGGTCACCGAATCAGGCTGATCGACAATTGAGCGAACAATGTGCTCAAGAACGGCGGCAGCGGTTGGCGCTGACATCAGTCAGTTCACCCAGCCTTTGATGACTTGAACTGTTCCATTGCTCCTGAAATTTCAAGAAGCTTTGAAACGCGCTCCGTCGGCTGCGCACCCTCAGACAGCCACTTCACGGCCTTGTCATTGTCAACGGTGAGCACTGAAGGATCCTGACGTGGGTCGTAGTGACCAAGGATCTCAATGAACCGACCGTCGCGGGGCGAACGGGCATCAGCCGCAACAATGCGGTACTGAGGCTGCTTTTTCTTTCCGATGCGAGTAAGGCGCAACTTAACTGCCATGTCTAAACCGTCTCCTGAGGCAATGAGGAACCATCGCAGACTATCGGCACCCAACGCCGATACCCACCGTTAGGGGGAAACGAGGTCAATCTCTACAAATGGCTAGCGTTTGCCAAGGTCACCAAACGGATTCGAGCCAGGCAATTGGCCACCGCCCAGCATCGATTCGAGATCGCTCATATCGGGCATTCCGGCCCCGCCGAACGGGTTACCTTTCATTCCTTTGGCGGCCCGGCGTGCTTTGCGGCCGCCCGGCATACCTCCGCCACCCATTTTCTTCATCATTTTCTGCATCTCAGAAAATTGCTTGACGAGCCGGTTGACCTCAGCGACCGAAGTGCCTGAACCGGTCGCAATACGAGCCCTGCGGCTTCCATTGATGATCTCTGGGCGTGCCCGTTCTTCGCGGGTCATTGAATAAATGATGGCCTCAACCGGCTTGAGGTCATCATCGCCGATTTCTGCGTTCTTCAACTCTTTCGGCATTCCGGGCATCATGCCGAGCACACCAGATAGCGGACCCATCTTTTTGAGAGCCTGCATTTGTTCGAGGAAGTCATCAAATGTGAACTGGCCACCCATAAGACGAGCAGCGGCCTCTTCAGCTTGTTCTTTCTCAAATGCCTGCTCGGCCTGCTCAATGAGCGTGAGCATGTCGCCCATGCCAAGAATGCGCCCAGCCATACGATCTGGGTGGAATTGCTCGAACGCGTCGATTCGTTCACCAGTCGATGCAAACGCGATCGGACGACCGATCACCTCTTTGACCGATAGCGCAGCACCGCCGCGAGCATCGCCGTCGAGTTTCGACATGATGACCCCATCGATTGCGAGGGTCTCATGGAACGCAGACGCTGTTTGCACCGCGTCCTGACCGGTCATCGCATCGATCACCAAGAAGGTGTAGTCGGGTGAGATCGCATCAGAGATATCTCGAACCTGCTGCATGAGTTCGGTGTCGATCGACAAACGACCAGCGGTATCGACAATGAGCACATCACGCCCGAGGCGGCGGGCTTCTTCGAGACCATCTGCAGCTACCCGAACCGGATCCGTGGGTTGAGACCACACCGGCACATCGATCTGAGCACCGAGGGTGCGCAACTGCTCTACGGCCGCTGGTCGCTGAAGGTCAGCGCCGACGAGCAACGGCTGGTGGCCCTGAGACTTGAACCATGATGCGAGTTTGGCGGAGTTTGTCGTCTTACCCGAGCCTTGCAAGCCGGCCATGAGCACAACGGTTGGCGGCTTCGCCGCGTACGAGATTCTGAGTGTTTCACCACCGAGAATGCGGATGAGTTCGTCGTGAACGGCCTTGATGACCTGCTGGCCTGGGTCAAGCGCTTTCGACTTTGTTGCGCCGATTGCGTGCTCACGGATGCGATTAGTGACCGCTCGCACAACTTGGACGTTGACGTCAGCCTCAAGGAGAGCGGCGCGAATCTCACGCATGACCTCATCGACATCGGCCTCTGTGAGGCGCCCTTTGCCGCGAAGCCGCTTAGCGATGCCGTCAAGACGACTGGATAGCGAATCAAACATTGCTAATGAGACTACCTGCCGTGCAATTGAGCCGTTTGGCTGATCTCGACCTCAGGGAGAGTCGACACTTGAAGCGAGATCATCAATCGATGCCCTCAGAATCATGGTGTAGGTATCAGAAATCGCGGCCTCGCGGAATTCCTTCTGATTCGCAAGACGATCAGGGTCTTGCACGACGTCAAGGAACGCTCGGCGACTCGGGAAGGTGTGGAACCGAATCTGATGCCAAGGTCTCCCGTCACCAATGATGGTCCCCTCAGCGGAGAACCATCCCGAAACTCGTAGCCCGTGCCGAAGAGCAACCTGTGCAGCGGCAGATTGGTACACCTGCATCTCCGACGGGGTATTCGCCGCGTCATCAACATCGTGGAACTGCAAGACGTGAACGACTACTACAGGTCCGTCATCGTCAGTCGGTGGATGCGGAACCTCAGACCACTGAACAGCTGCAAGTGGATCTGTGCTCGTCGGGATCGACAACGGAACACCACCGATGACGATGGTTTGTTGCATACCCGCATCTTTATGAACATGCTGCCGTCGAAATTCAGGCCGGGATTGCATCTCGATGAACGATCGTCTCGTCGGATACTTCACGACAGCGACGCGGTCCCACATTACTCCGTCACCTAGGAGCACATCTTCGACATCGGCGAGGAACACAATTTTTGCGCCGACCGCGTCAAGCGATTCGACCGGCATGTAGCGGTCATCTGCCTCACGTCCGGAAATGCCTGCCGAGCCGTCGCCATACTCAGCAACCTCTCGATACTTCATGAGATTGATCATCCAGACAGGGCCGTCATCACCCGGCTCGGTGGTTGCAAGCTTGAGCCCGTATTCATGGTCGATCGTGCCGTAGCGAACCCGGTCGGTGCGACGAGGATCATGCTCAGACATCGTCGCCGTCGCCAGCAGTTGCAGGCGGGTGAGCTTCGCCCGGCGCCTCAAGTCTGCGCAACCGATTTCGGTATGGCCCGTAACGCCAGATCAATTCATCACCGTCGAGATAGCGCGTCACAACCGCACGACGCATGTTGTTCGGGTGCAAGTCAAGCCTGCCATCTCGAAAGCGCGCCGCTACCGAAACAGTTCCTCCCATCGGATCGACATCGTTGACCCCCCGCTCAAGCGACCCATCAGCGACCATGTCGTGAATGATTCCGGTTGAGGTGATGACCACGCGTCGACCCGCCTGTTCTATTCGTTCGATGTGACCAACAAATGGACCTTCAATAACTTTCCAAACTCCACGCAGATCGGGTGCCTCACCCACGAGTGGTTCATCACATCCAGCAAGAACTGGTGCTGGCCAGATCTCACCCCAACCCCCCTTCGGGGTCCTCGCAACCGGGATCGAATCTGCGGTGACGCGCGCGCTTGCAGCGTCAGTGGCAACAGCCGTCGGTACGTAATGTTCACTTCCGATTGGCGCGGCGTCGGGCCGCCTTCGACGGTGTCGCCGAGGGGCTAGCAGTAACGCCGCCATCGCCATCAATATTCTTCGAGGAGTCATCGGGAATCCCGTTCAATAGCGTCGAGGATGATTCGTGCAATCTCCTGTGGCGCATCTTCTTGCACAAAATGATGTGCATTCTCAATCGTGAGATGAGGTTGCTCTTTAGTCCCGGGAACTCGAGCAAGAAACGCGTTTTCTCCTCCGCGAGTAACCGGGTCTTGATCACTGAAACAGCACAAAAACGGTTTCCCCCAACTACTCAGAACGTCCCAAGCCGCTCGATTCGCAGTCGCAGTCGGATCATCGGGTGCGGTCGGCACGAGAGAGGGAAAGATGCGTGCACCGGCTTTGTAGGTGTCGTCGGGAAATGGGGCGTCGTAGGCCGCAATTTCCTCTGCCGACAATTCACGAACGGTTGCCGCATTGATGAGCCGCCCAATATCAAAGTCTGGAGAGGTCTTGCTGTAGTGCTGCCACGCCATGAATGCCTCAGTGAGTGGGTGATCACCGGTTGGCAAACCAGTGTTCGAAATCACAACTCGCGCGAACCGTGACGCGTTTTCGGCGACGAGTCGCAGGCCGATCAATCCACCCCAGTCCTGGCCGAAGAACGTTGTATCAGAAATATCGAGGTAATCAATGATGGCTGCTTGCATCCAATTGACGTGACGGTTGTAGGTGTAGTCGGACTTCTCGGTGGGCTTATCGCTCCTTCCGAAGCCAACAAGATCTGGAGCGATCACACGGCATCCTCCATCGACAAGTTGCGGAACGATGTGGCGATAAAGGAAGCACCAAGATGGTTCTCCGTGAAGGAGCAATACCGTCTGCCCATCACGTGGCCCCTCGTCGACGTAGTGGACCCGCAGGCGACCTCCCTCACCGTCGTCAATTTCGACATAGTGAGGTGCAAATGGAAAATCGGGGAGTGCCTCGAAACGCTCATCTGGGGTTCGAACTACCTGCATTGGTCATTCTCCTCTTTCTTTGTCACCAATGGTCACGGTATGAAGGTCATCTCCGACTTCGATCTGGCCGTCGAATTCGGTTGCGGCGAGATCGACCCATTCCTGTTCGCCGCCAGGCGCAATCGCCGGCACGTAATGGGTGAGCACCAACGTTGTCATTCCTGCACGTTGAGCGGTTGCTGCTGCTTCTTCGGGAGATGAGTGATAGTCGAGAGTGTCGACTAGCCGCTGCATCGGAACTCTGGCAATGATGTCTTTGCGTATCGCCGTGTGAACAAGAGCGTCCGCCCCGGCACATAACGCATCCAACGAGTCACACGGCACCGTGTCCCCAGCCACCACAACTGAGTGTCCTCCGGAGTCAAAGCGATAGCCCAGGCTCGGCTCGACCGGTTTGTGGTCGGTTTGTCCCGCAGTAATTGCGGTCGCCCCCTCTAGCGGGACCTCGCCCGTCTCGATTTCAATGACGTGCACCGGCGGCTCGTGGTCAAGGTCACCGTGGTGAGCAAGCCGATAGGCAATGTCGGGGCCAAGGCTGGCCAGAAGATGATCGACGACATGTTTCGTACCAACCGGGCCGACGATCGTTAACGGTGTCGGCTCAAACGTCATCACCCAGCGGGTGGTGATGACGTCGTTGAGGTCGGTGATGTGATCGCTATGTAGGTGCGTGAGCAGCACTGCTGACAACTGGGGAGCGCCAACTCCTGCAGCCGCCATTCTCATAAGTACTCCTCGGCCAGCATCGACGAGGTAGTGCTCCCCCTCGGCCGAGATCAACGTCGAGGGCCCGGCACGATCGGGGGCCGGCATCGGACTACCCGTGCCTAGAAGCGTGATGTCAATCGTCATTGACGACTCATTTCTGACTCGGCAGCTGCCTTCTTTTCTGCATCAGAGCGCCGCTCTGGAACGCGGATGACAACTTCGTGCAGGTCACCAGTGAACGCGTAAGGGGCGTCGTAACGCTCGGAGACAGGCGATCCGTGGTCGTAGCCAACACTTGATCCCACAGACGACACCATTCTCATAAAGAACGGGATGTCGTTGCGCCCGCACGCCTCCCCATTGATGGAGACCTCGCACCACCCTGTTGATCGGTCGGTTCGTTCGAGGCGCACCTGCAAGACAACGTCACCTGGCGGGATCTCGCTCTCCGATTCGACCACTGTGTGCTCATTGAATGCGTTGTAATCAACGATCAGACGTCCGCGCTGAACGAACACAGATACCCCAGAATTCTCTGTGCCGGTCGACCACAGAACACCTTCGTTACCTTCAGCAAACGTCACTGAGGCAGAGAGATCAAACCACCGGCCCCCGGTTGTCGCCGAGGCGCCTGCTGGTATCGGGGCCATCGGAGGGCGATATGTGTAGAGACCTTCTGGACGGTGAGCCGATCGATCGTGGCGCACCGCAGCAAAGAGTTCAAGCATCCGGTCGTCGAGTGGTAGCACACCATGGCGCTCTGCTTCTGACCACCACAGATCGATGAGCTCTTGTGCGATCTCTACGTCGGTATCGGCGAGGTTGTCACATTCTGAAGGGTCATTGGTGAGGTTGTAGAGCTCCCAAGGTTCGGTATCGAAGTCGTCACCTTGATTGTGTTTGGTGACCGCCTTCCACCACTCACCATTGCGTTCAGTGATGAGCGCACGGCTTCCATTGTTTTCGAAATACTGAAGAGTGTTTGCGGCCGGCGCATCGGCATCGCGCAAAATATCGGCAAATGAATGCCCGGTCACCGGGAGTTGTTCGACACCTTCGAAGACCGATGGTGCTTCAATTCCCAACAGGTCGAGAATTGTTGGCGTGACATCAGAAACGCTGACGAACTGGTCACGCTGCGTTCCCGACTGTGCGGCGAACTCCGCCGGCCATCGAACAATCAGCGGAACGTGCACTCCCCCTTCGTGGGTGTTCTGTTTGTACCAACGAAATGGCGAGTTACCGCACTGCGCCCACCCCCACGGATAGTTGGTGTGCGAATGCGGTCCGCCAATATCGTCGATGCGTTCGATCGCTTCGTCGGGGGTTTCCAAGATGCCATTAAAGAATTTCATTTCATGCATGACCCCGAACGGACCTCCCTCTTGGGAGGCACCGTTATCGGCCAGCAGAACAAAGATGGTGTTATCGAGTTCACCGAGATCCCGAAGGCCGTCGATAAAACGCCCAATTTGGTCATCGGTATGATCAAGAAACGCGGCAAAGGCTTCCTGCAGGCGGCAGGCAAGCCGCCTTTGGTTTTCGGGGAGTTCTTCCCATGCCTGAACACCCCAGTTACGTGGGGCTAACTGGGTGTGGGGCGGGATGACTCCAAGTTCGAGCTGACGTTCAAACCAGCGTTGACGAATCACATCCCAACCCTCGTCGTAGCGCCCTCGGTACTTCTGCATGTAGTCAGGCGGTGCTTGATGAGGTGCATGGGTGGCACCGAATGGAAGGTATGCAAAAAACGGCCGGTCAGGCCGAACACCCTTGAGGTTGTTGATCATCTCAAGCAGGTTGTCAACAAGGTCCTCCGAGAGGTGGTACCCCTCCTCTGGGCCACGTGGCGGGGCAACCTGCGAGTTATCTCGAACGAGTTCTGGGTGGAACTGGTCGGTTTCTCCCTCGAGAAAGCCATAGAAGCGATCGAAGCCTCGACCGAGTGGCCATTGATCAAAGGGACCTGCAGCCGAGATGTCACTCGTCGGTGCGAGGTGCCATTTACCTGCACAGAATGTTGCGTACCCGTGTAAGCGGAGCACTTCTTGAATCGTGGCTGCACGTTGAGAGATGTGGCCAAGTTGGTGTGGGAAGCCTGTCTTCCAGTTCGATACGCCCCGCATCCCAACCGCATGTTGAGATCGTCCGGTGAGGAGCGCAGCCCGAGTGGGCGAGCACAACGGGGTGACATGAAAGTTGGTGAATGTGATGCCGTCGCGTGCCAATGCGCCGATGTTCGATGTATCGATATCTGACCCAAAACACCCGAGCTGGGAAAAGCCGGTGTCATCGAGTAATACGATCACAACATTCGGTGCACCTTGCCCCGGGTCAACTCCCCGATCAAACGATGGTGTTGAGTCGGACAGTGTTCGGCCAATCGTCGCTCCAGTTGATTCCCACGACTCATTGTTCCCCATCGGGAAATACTGCTGTATCTATAAACACTTGTCAAGAACTTTTGAGAGTATTACTCTCATTACTTGAGATGAGAGACCTGAGCAATAGAGCAGTGCAAACCGATGGTCGCCGCCAGCGGAGGGAGGACGGTCGCAACAGAGTGATCGACGCTGCAATTTCGCTCGTCCTCGACGGCCATGGCGAACCGACAACCGAAGCTGTCATCGAACGATCCGGAGTTTCCTCTGCAAGTCTGTTTCGATATTTCGACAGCCTTGATGACCTTCGGAGTTCATTACTCTCGCGTTACTTCGAACGGATCGACCCAGCAATTGCGATCGACGACATCGGCACCGGAAGTCTTTCGCAACGAATCAACGCTCTTTGCACCACTCGAATTGCTTTTTACGAAAACCACGAACCAATGGCAACTCTCGGTCGTTTGAGAGCCCGAGAAGTTCCCGAAATTTTTCACGCGGTGCAGCGACTTCGGGCAACGCTCAACGAGCAGGTATTTCTGCAATTCGAGAAAGAACTCTCCCTAACCCGGCAACCACAACGTCGTTATTGCCAAACAATGGTGTCCTCAATGACATCATTCGAGTCATGGTCGATGCTGCACGCAGACGGTCTCACCAATGATCAGATTCTTCGTACGTGGCGCTTCGGCATTACCCGACTACTCACCACGGCGTAGCTAGCCAATTGAGTCGACTGCGATCACAACGCCGGCGTCGACGAACACGTTGACCCGCGATAGCGAGTAATCCTCGGTCACCATGAGGAACTCCCCGTCACGCTGAACGACACGCATCGTGAGCCCAAATTCCGCAGCAAGCGCCGAGAATTCGTCTTCGGTGTACAGCGCGTCGACCACCTCTTCGAGGAACTGAACTGTCATCTCATCCAGTTCTTCGAATTGGCTGTCGATGACGACTGCAACGCTCTCGCTCATACGTCCGATATCGCCCGAATATCCGCCACCTGATGCTGGCTCAGACACCGCGGGAAGTGGTGCTGGCTCGTCATCTTGGATGTAGACAGGAGTTTCGACGAGGTACTCATCTGTGACCGCCGGAACGGTGTACCAGCCACCGTCATCTCCAATAAAGCGATATGCGGGCACGAGCCATGTGTTCTCGTCAACATCGGTTGCCCACCACAGATCGGCGACGACATCAACGAGGGTCACGGTGATTTCCTCTGGATCACTTGGCTCGATCCACATTTCGTCATCGGCAAGATCTTCAGCAGCAATATCTTCAGCCGCAGCATCAAGTTCTTCCGGGTCCTGCGCGGGCTCGTCGATTGCGACTGACTCTTCTGCGACCTCAGCAATCGCGAAGTCGCCACCATACGAGCCACCTGACCCGAGATAGTTCGACCGAAGTCGTTGAAGAGCGGTTTCAACATCAATCAATGGGTACGGCCCAACTTGTTCAGGACTCACAAATGATCCGCCTGCCCATTGCAGAGCGCCCTCAGCGCCGAAACCGAAACTCCAGTTCTCGCCAGTTACGTCAACCCCGTCAAGGAGCGTGCGACTCGCATACACCGATGCGTACCAGTCATCAGCGCTCACATCGAACGTCAGTCCCTCTGCGTCGAACCCGGCCGCTGCAATGAGCTCTCGCGCTGCGGCTTCAGCTTCCTGAGCGGTCGGAACACCTGAAGGTGGTTCGGGCTCCGGGCAGTCAACGATGACGTTTCCTTCCGAGTCGATGCTTTCGGTGCACGCATACAGTTCGTCCATTCCCTCACGCTCAGACCAATCCGGCGAATACCACCAGTAATGCTGGCTATATGCATCGATGGTGAGCGAAGGCGCAGAGCCGTCTTCGGGACCGAACGCCCATGCAGCTTGATACTCCTCAGGACGAGATTGCGGAGTTGGATCAACGCCGAATGCCGTTGCCAGTCGCACTGCGACTTCCTCAGGCACGGTCGACCCTGAGCGATAGACGTAACCCGTTGAGTTGGCAGGTAACGCTGGCAGGTCACCAACAACGAAATCGGTGACAATCGTCCACGGCATCATGTAGCTCGATGCCATATCGCCATCGATCGCAGATTCGTCTGCAACCGACATTGCAGACTCGGCAGAGTCTGCAACAGCCGCTTCTTCGGTTGCCGCAGAGGCTCCTCCATTCATCGCTCCGACGCGAATGACCTCTGGCGGGGCGAGACCGCCCGAATCAGTGTCGTCGGCAATGCACGCCGTCAGCGACAAGCCAAGCGCAACCACCACGGCGGAGGACTTCAGAACACGATTCATTCGCATATTCCTTTTGACGTAAAGAGGTTGTTAAAAGTTCCCAGTCAGACGCTCACCAACGCGTCAACAAATTCGGTTGGATCAAAGGGCACCAAATCATTGATCTGCTCACCCACTCCAACGAACTTCACTGGGATACCGAGCTCAGTCTCAACCGCGAAGACAATGCCACCCTTCGCAGAACCATCAAGTTTGGTCACCACGACGCCTGTGACTCCAGTAGCTGCAGCAAACTCTCTCGCCTGAGCAAGGCCATTTTGACCAGTGGTCGCATCGATGACGAGCAGGGTCTCAGTGACAACGCCACTCCCCTTTTCTGCGACGCGCCGCACCTTCGATAATTCGTCCATCAGGTTCTGTTTGTTGTGAAGGCGACCTGCGGTATCGGCAAGCACAAGGTCAAATCCTTTAGCGGTCGCCCGCTCAACGGCATCGAAGACGACACTTGACGGGTCAGCGCCATCAGCACCTCGAACAATGTCTGCCCCTGATCGCTCTGCCCACATTTGCAATTGGTCCGCCGCAGCTGCTCTGAACGTGTCACCAGCCGAGAGCAACACCGTTGACCCCGCTGCGATCTGTCGAGAAGCAAGCTTGCCAATCGTTGTCGTCTTGCCAACCCCGTTGACACCGACGAAGAGCCAAATTGATGTGCCGTCGTCATCACGCATCGTAAGCTCTCGGTTCGCACCTTCCAGTTGGGCCACCATCGATTCACGAAGTCCAGTGATGAGCGCTTCCGGATTCTCAATTTCGCCGTTCGAAACGCGATCTCGCAACGGATCAAGCAAGGAGGTAGCAACTCCTATACCGACATCTGCGATCAAGAGTGCATCTTCGAGTTCTTCCCAGACGGTGTCGTCGATGCCAGTCCGTCCAAGCACTGACCCAATCGCGTCAGAGAATGCTCCTCTTGCTCGCGCCAAGCGATCGCGCATCGACCTTGGAGCCTCAGGTTCAGCGGTTGCAGTCTCAGCGACTTCATCGCTCGTGCCGTCAAGAGCAGGATCTGCATCACGAACAGCGACCTCCGACTCAGCTGTCGAGTCTTTGGCCTGCTGTGCAGGAATCGTCACACCAGGCTGCTGATTGCGAGTTGATTCACTCGAACTGCTTCTGCGGCGGCCAGCGATGACAACCCCGGCGCCGAACCCAAGCACCAGCAGGATGAGAACGAGATAAATCCAGTTGTTTTGGTCCATTACTGCTTGACGCTATCTGTGACGACGACTGAGATTGAGAATGCAGCTCACTGCGATACAGCAGTCGAGACCCGCTCGGTCACGACCTTTGAAGAACCACCCGGCTGCATTGACACGCCGAGCAACGCATCGCCTGCTTCCATCGTGCGCTTCTGGTGCGACACGATGAGCAACTGCGCTTCTTTGCGGAATTCTTGAATCAGATTCAAGAATCTGTGGAGGTTGACATCGTCGAGTGCCGCTTCAACTTCGTCCATGACATAGAACGGCGAAGGACGAGACCGGAACACTGCAAACAGGAATGCAAGGGCGGTCAACGAACGCTCACCACCGGACAGCAACGAGAGCTTCTTCACATTCTTTCCACTCGGCTTCGCTTCAACTTCGATACCGGTGTTCAACATGTCGTCTGGGGCGGTCAGTTTGAGTGATCCGTTGCCTCCAGGGAACAAGGCCCCGAACAGTTGAGCAAAGTTTGCACTCACATCAGCGAACGCTGACGCAAACACATTCTGAATCTCTACGTCGACTGCAGCAATCACTCTGTTGAGTTCTCGGCGGGTTGAACGAACATCTTCCAACTGCCCCTCAAGGAACTCATGACGTTGGCTGAGCTCATTGAATTCTTCAAGCGCAAGCGGGTTAATCGGCCCGAGCAATCGAAGCTCGCGTTCGAGTTCACGCACTCGGCCAGCCGGAGTTGCACCTTCGGGCACCGGTGGCGGTTCGGCTGCCTCTGCAACCTCAGGCTCAACATCAAGATCCCGCCGTAACGACTCAATCGTCGTTTCGAGACGCAACTTGACTTCTGCCTCTGCGATCTCTGCTTTCGTCAGTCTTTCCCGCGACTCTTCCAGCAACCGCTCAGATGCCGATCGCTCCTGACGGAACTGATCGAGCCGTTCGGTGAGTTCCGTCACTTCGGCTGACTGTCGTTGACGTTCTTCCACCAGCGAATCTCGCGCAGCAGCTACTTGATCACGTCGTTCTTCGACATACGTCTTGAGTGCAGCGACCGCCCCGAGCGCCTTTTCGACCTGTTGGCGACGGTCTGCCGCACCAGCTTGTGCTTCACGATCAGCTTCGAGCCGTCCGTCGATGTCCGCAATACGCCGGCGCAAGAACTCAGACTGCTCGTTCAACCCAGCAGAGCGAACTTCAATGTCTCGGCGCTTCGAGACAAGAACTGCTGACCATGCATCGATCGCAGCGCGAGATTCATCGCGCTGTCGAACTGCGTCAGCCTCAGCCTGCTCCTCAGCAACAAGATTTGGAAGCGCGGCCTCGAGCTCAGAGAGTCGCTTCTCATCTCCTTCGATCACCACAACGAGTTCGGTAATCGAACGTTCAGCACCATCGCGTTCTGCATCGACTTCGCGACGACGGGCCTGAGCCTGGGACAGCGCCTCGGATGCGGCAATGAATTTTCCGTCGTTTCGATCGAGTGCCGCAACAATCTCGCGCTCGGCAGCGAGCGCTTGATCAAGAGTTACTCGAGCCTCGACTCGAGATTGCTCCGCACTGTCTCTGTTTTTGATGGCGGCGTGAACCCGTGCGGAAACCTCCTCGAGAGCTGCGGCTGTTGCACCACCCGAAGATGAACCGATTCGCCATCCTGTCGATGACAGACGGTCGCCATCTTGAGTGACCACGACAAGATCATGGTGAGCAAGGGCAGCGTCGATTGCAGCGTCAAGAGTTGGTGCGCTCACCGCATGGGAGAGCAGTCGCTCTAGCAATGACTGAACACCGGGATTGGTCGCCCGGACATGTCCAAGAACAGAAACGCAACCACTCGGAACGTCAGCCGCTGTTGCCGGGGCTGATACGGCAGCCAATACTGCGCCAGACGTGGCTGATGTCCGTAGGGCTTCGAGCGCACTTCTTGCGTTCGAAGCAGACTCAACCACCACTGCCGACAGTGCTTCGCCGAGCGCAGCCTCCACTGCGGCTTCCCACCCGGAATCGATCGCAATGACGTCGAGCAAGGTTCCAAGAACACCATCAAGACCAGCGAGACGTTCTGCGCCTGCACGGGCTCGAGCCGCATCAAGGGCGAGCTGCAATGCTTCTTGTCGAGCGGTGAGACGCTCTACCTCGGATGATGCAGTTCGTTCGCTTGCTTCAGCATCAGCAAATGCCGCTTCTGCCTGAATTCGTGTTGCTTCAGCATTTGCGTGCTGTCGAACGAGTGGCTCTTCGGCGTTCGTCGCTGCTTCGCATTCATTGCGATAGCGCTCGATTTCATCGGCGAGTTCGACGAGTTGGCCACGCGAAAGTTCGACGCGCTCAACAGCACGGTCTCGCTCAGATCGACTCCTATCAAGCGATGAACGGACCGAGCGCAGCTCACCTCGAACCTCTGCCGCAGCGCTCGCTGCTTGCGAACTGAGATCAGTTCCACCCTGATCTGCATGTTCGCGGGCTTCTGCGAGTTGCTGCTCTTCTTCTTCGAGCGAGGCAACCTCGGGCTGGATCGCCGCTAATGCGGTTTCGACATCCGCAAGTTCGGAGCGGTATCCGGCAACATCCGCTTCAAGGGTCGCAATGACATCGGCGTCAAGGCCTTGAGATCGATCACGCTCGAGTGATCGACGCCGCTCATCAATAATTCCAAGCAGGCCGTCGGCACGCTCAATCAGCCGTTCAACCTTCGCAAGACGATCTCGGACATCACTTGCACCTCGTGCTGTGAGTTGAGCCTCAATCCCCATGACCGCTGTGTCGAGTTCGGCAAGGCGGCTCTTCGAGGTGTTCTGTGTTTCTGTCGCTTGAAGGCGGTCATTTTCGATCGTGACGAGCTTTGTCCGCTGAGTCGCAATTTCTCGACCTGCGACATACAGCCGCAGACCGTTTAGTTCATCTTGGAGTTCGACATGCCGTTGCGCGGCCTGAGCTTGACGCTCAAGGGGCTTCAACTGTCGACGTACCTCACGTAACAGGTCTTGCAACCGAACCAAGTTCGCTTCCGTTGCATCGAGGCGTCGCTGTGCCTTCTCGCGGCGCTTGCGGTATTTCAACACGCCGGCTGCTTCTTCAATGATTGAACGTCGATCCTCGGGACGAGCATTCAACACTGCATCGATCTGTCCCTGGGAGACGATGACATGCTGTTGACGGCCAACTCCAGCATCTGACAGCAACTCTTGGACATCGAGCAGACGGCACGGGACGCCGTTAATCGAGTATTCGCTGTCCCCATTCCTAAACAGCACACGGGTCACCGTCACCTCGGTGAACTCCAATGGAAGCAACCCTGCCGAGTTGTCGAGCGTCAAGCTGACCTCGGCTCGGCCAAGGGCAGAACGCTTTTCGGTTCCAGCAAAGATGACGTCATCCATCTTCTGGCTTCGTACGGCCTTCGGTGCCTGCGCGCCCAGCACCCAAGCGATTGCGTCAACAACGTTTGACTTACCTGAACCGTTCGGACCAACAACAACAGTTACGCCAGGTTCGAGGTCCATTGTCGTTGCGTCCGCAAACGACTTGAAGCCTTTGAGGGTCAAACTTTTTAGAAACACGCGTGTCCGAATCTACTCGCCCGCACCGCACAAAACGTGATGCCTCAGCGCTGACAAACCGGGCAAAAGTGGCTTCCCCGCTGATCGATCACCATTCTGCGGATCACACCGCGACCACATGAGACACATCGCTTTCCGGTTTGGGCGTACACCCTGTGACGATCTTGAAATGTGCCGGGCTTGCCGTCGACGCCAACGTATTGCGCGTCGGCAAGGGTTGAACCGCCGAGTTCAACCGCCTCTTCGATGACTTCATTGATCGACTCGGTCAGGCGACGGCGCGAACGCGATGACAATGTTTCTGCTTGGCGATCTGGACGGATTCCCGCGCGATGACAAATTTCGTCGGCGTAAATGTTGCCGATCCCTGCGATAAACGACTGATCGAGCAATAACGATTTCACCCGTCGACGCCGATTTCGGCACATCGCCGTGATTGTCTTCATGTCGATTTCGTCATTCAGGGGGTCAACACCGAGCCGACCGAGTTCCGGAATCAGTTCATCGACGAGTTGACGGGGGGCAACAACGACCTCGCCGAAGGTACGAGGATCAACGAACAGGAATCGACTTCCGTCATCCAACAGGCCAATCACATGACTATGACGAGGCGGCTCGCTCAACCCGTCATCAATGATCACCTGGCCACTCATCCGAAGGTGCACCATGGCAATCGCATCGGAATCTAGGTCGAGAAGCAAGTACTTTCCCTGCCGCCGCACCGCCAGCACCCGTGCCCCGGTTAACCCATCGCGGAGCTCTTGGCGCGAAGTCCGGCGAGCAACCCGCTCGCGACCGACTGAGACCGCGTCAAAGCGGCGACCGACCAGAGAACGTTCGAGACCACGACGAACAGTTTCCACTTCAGGGAGTTCAGGCATGATCGGCCGCGTTTAACCGGTCGATTGCTTCCCCGGCTGCCTGCTGTTCGGCCATCTTTTTCGAGCGTCCGGTGCCAGTGCCCAGCACCTCGTCTTCCACCAAAACTGTCGCAGTGAATTCTTTGTCATGATCTGGGCCTTGCGAGGTCAACACGTATGTCGGCGACCGACGACCAAGCGACGCAAGCAGTTCTTGGAGTGTCGATTTCTGATCGAGTCGATCTAGTTGGGAAGGAGCCTCTGACAGACGAGGCCCGATGAGACGTTGCACGACCGCGAACGCTGTTTCCGAGCCTGCATCTATGTAGACAGCCCCAATCACCGCTTCGAGCGCATCAGAAAGGATTGATGCTTTGTCCCGCCCGCCAGCCGCATCTTCACCATTTCCGAGTAAGAGGTGTTGACCCAAACCAATTTCCCGAGCGACGTCTGCCAATGCCGCAGCATTGACAACACTCTTGCGGAGGTCGGTGAGCCGGCCTTCATCCCAATCGTCGAATTCGGAATACACGAGGTCGGCAACGACCCAGCCGAGAACTGCGTCGCCGAGAAATTCAAGGCGCTCATTAGAGACCTCATCGCTGCTTTCAGCGATCCAGGACCGATGACTTACAGCCCGGCGAAGTAGATCTTCGTCACCAAACTGATGGCCGACTGCGGTCTGAAGGTCTTCGAGTTGCCGGCTCATCGCCGACTCAACGTGTCAGAGCCCAGCCCGAGACGCCACGTAATCGACGGCGTCACGAACCGTCTTCAAGTCTTCAAGATCTTCGTCCTCAACCCGGAAATCAGGGATGCGGGTGCCGAAGGCTTCCTCGAGCGCCTCGACGAGCTCGATGAGCGCAAGAGAGTCGGCTTCGAGGTCATCAACAAACGAATTGCCCTCAGCAATTCCTGATGGATCGGTCTCGAGAATGTCAGCGAGTCGATCGCGGACGGTGTCGAGAATTTCGTCACGTGTCAATTGTCCTTCAGCCACAACCCGAGTTTACCGCTGACGAGCGGTGCGGGAGATCACTCCGGCGTTTGGATAGCCGCGGCGATCGATCCGACAACATCGGCTTCCACCATGTCGCGGGCGACGCCAATCGCATTGTGAATGGCAGTTGGCGAGGATGAGCCGTGCGAGATGATGCACACCCCATTCGTTCCGAGCAGCATTGCGCCGCCGTAGGTTTCTGCTTCGAGCGATGCCTGAAGGGGAAGTATTTCGGGCAAAAGTGCTGCGGCGTGATCGGCGAGTTCAGCATTGGCCGTGACCGCTTCTGTGAGCGAAGACATCACCCGTCGCATTGCGCCTTCCAAGGTCTTCAAGACAACGTTGCCGGTGAACCCATCCGTAACGACCACATCGCAGTCATCGGACATGACATCTCTGCCTTCGACGTTTCCGATGAAGTTGAATCCTGTCGCTTCGCTCAATACGCCGTACGCCTCTTTGCGAAGCGAATCGCCTTTGCCGGCCTCTTCGCCGATCGATAGCAAACCCACTCGTGGGTTTGAAATACCTAGTCGATACTCAGCAAAGATGCTGCCCATCTGCGCAAATTGAACCAGCCAGTCGGCTTGAACCTCAGAGTTCGCGCCCGCATCAAGCAGCACCGTCGGCGTTCCTCCAGGAACTGGAATCATTGCAGCGATTGCTGGACGGCCTACTCCACGAATTCGACCCATCCGCAGCAGACCCGAGGCCATTGTCGCCCCGGTATTGCCAGCCGACACCATTGCTGAGGCAACACCATCGCGAACGGCTTCAGCAGCACGAACAAGGGTGGAATCTTTCTTACGACGGACACCGTGCGCCGGGTCCTCATCCATTTCGATGACTTCAGAAGCCTCGATGATGGGAAGCGAGCCGGTATCAACCCGCGACGACAGATCAGAAGGCCCTACGAGGACAACTGGAATACCTGACTCGGCAGCGAGTAGCGCCCCCGCCACGATGGCATCGGGAGCATGGTCGCCGCCCATTGCATCAACGGCAACCGGGAGCATGTTGCGAGACTACTCAGGAGACGTCGACAACAACGCGATTCTTGTACCAGCCACATGACTGGCACACAGTGTGCGGCGTCTTCGCACTTCCACAGCGCGGGCACGTGCTACGAGCTGGAGCAGAGAGCTTCCAGTTGCTCGCACGGCGGCTGCGGGTCTTCGACTTTGAGGTTTTCTTCTTCGGAACGGCCACTTGACTTCTCCGTCACTCAGTTAAAGGAACAGACTCTTCTCTTCCTCGAGGGCGAGTTGAGGCTATCGGGGAACAGACGGATTGCGGTCGGAAGATTTATTCATCAAATTTGAGGCCATCTAGAGCAGCCCACCGTTCGTCACGAACCACGACCACACATTCACAGGAACCCTTATTGCGGTCGGTTCCACAGACATCACAGATTCCTTCGCACGCGTCGTTGCACAACACACTCATCGGCGTTTCGATCATCACTGTTTCGCGAATTGGTTCGAGGAGATCGATCTGATCGCCTTCAATGATCGACACATCATTGTCCGCCGATGCAATGCGATCTCGATTTCGTTCCGGAGCAAATCGCTCATCGAAGTCAACTGTGTGAACGCCTGAGATCGCTTTCAAGCAACGCCGGCACTCTCCACTCCAGGGAATCGAGACCGATCCAGCGACCGACACAACATCAGTTGCGGAGACGGCATTCACATCAACTACGACCATCCCTGAGATGTTGGACTGTCCCGGTGCAAGATCACAGTTGAGATCAGTCACGGAAATTTCGTGCTCAACACGCCGCTCGCTTCCGGGATGCCGCAGGAGTTCAACAATGTTGATTCGCAGTGCTCGAGTACTTGGCGATGACATCACCGCTCCTCTGTTTAACGGTCCTGGTCGAAGAACCCAGATTCATCAAGTTCAGAGACCGACGCTTCAGGGACTCCGCTGTCGACACCGGTGATCGAAAGTTTTTGACGCCCGGTTGCAACGGCACGAGTGAGTCGCTCCAGCAGAATCTCAAAACTCGCCAGACGCTGATCAAGGAAATCTTCGGTTTCGTTCTTCAGACGACGTGACTCAGATGAAGCGGTCTCCATAATGTGCCGGGCTCGTGCTTCAGCAGCACGAACAACCTCGGTGCGTTGCACCATTCGTTCTGACTGCACTCGGGCAGCTTCGACGACCTCTGCTGCCTCTCGGCGAGTACGGGCGATGAATTCATCGCGTTCGCGCAGCAAGTGGCGGGCCTGTCGTAATTCTTCCGGCAACCGCGACAGCGCTTCGGACAACAGTTCAACCATCTCGTCTCGATCGATTCGAGGCGATGAACTCAGCGGCATCGTTGGTGCAGTGACGACGATGTCAACTGCCCGTTTCAACAGCGTCTCGGCGTCGCCTAAATGCGGGTCACGTGACTGGGCAGCCTCATAGGGCTGTTCGAATTCATCGTCGTCGACACCGACGTCGATACCAGGATCGACTTGTTGAGATGCTCGATCGTTCACCCATCCATCATGACTCATTTGCCAGCCTCCCCATGCTTCTCGTTCAGCGCAGCCGACACCGCTGGCACCACCATGTGGTCGATCGATACACCTTGAGACGAAATTTCCCGAATGAACCGGCTACTGATGTAGGCAAGGTCTGGGCGACATGGAACGAACACCGTGCGAATGCCCGTGAGAGCAACATTGTTCTGAGCCATCTGCTGTTCGACGTCGAAATCGCTCATCGTGCGCAAACCCTTCACAATGATGTCAGCGCCGGCTTGTTTTGCCGCCTGAACTGCGAGTCCGCTGAACGCACCGACGGTGACATTCGGTCGGTCGCCAACAGTTTGTTGCGCAAGCGCAACGCGCTCGTCTGGTGTGAACAGCCCAGACGGCTTCGACGGGTTATGCAGGACGCCAACAACGACAGCACCAAAGACCTCTAATGCCTGGTCGACAACGTCGAGATGCCCGAGATGCATCGGGTCAAAACTTCCGGGAACGAACGCAGTACTCATGGGTGAAACCAAACTAGTAGAGCGAAACAAGTGAACAGTGGCGCGTCAATCTGAAGCCCCATCTCGACTAAGAATCGTGACCCAGGTACGTCCATAACGCCGAGCACGAACGGTTGACCAACCGACGATCGGCTCAACTTCTTTTGCTCCTTCTGCAACGAGCAATGCGGCCGAGAGATTGGCCATCAAGCCGGCCCAATCAGCGGTGTCATAAGGGGGGTCAGCGAGAACAATGTCGACATCAAGGCGCTGCACATGGGACTCGACAGAACCTTGAATCACGTTGATATCCCCTGCCAGACCAAGTGCAGCGACGTTGTCATTCAGCACTCGAAGAGCTGATCTGTCGTTCTCGATGAAGGTGCAATGTGCAGCACCGCGCGAGAGGGCCTCAATACCCATTGCTCCACTTCCTGCATAGAGGTCTGCGACGAGAGCTCCTTCGATCACACCCATCGATCCAAGAGAGTTAAACACCGCTTCCCGGACACGATCAGTCGTTGGGCGGGTGCTATTCCCCGCTGGGGCTTCAATTTTTCGGCCACCTAAGTATCCAGCTACCACGCGCACGTCGTCAGGCTACGTTTCGAATCCGCCATACTCGCGGTTATGAGTTCTGCAGAAGAACCTTTTGAGCCGTATCCACAAATCGATTGCATCGATTGTGGAGGGCGCGCATTTCTTCTCACGCACCCACGGGAAGAGGGGCCTCGTTGGCTCCCGGGAGACATCGTTGCGTATCGCTGCGAAGACTGTCTTGACCGTTGGGATCTCGTCCTACCGGAAGATGAAGAGTTCCCTGAGTTCTGAGCATCAGGATTTAGTGAGGTAATCCCCTTCACGTTCTGACAGCAATAGAGCAATCTCAGAGCGCAACACTTCTGAATTCGTGAGCTCTGGGTCTTCGTCGATGATCCGAAACGCGACCTCACGGGCTTGCTCAATGAGCTCACGGTCGCGCCGCAACGAAGCAAGGCGCAGATCACTTCGGCCTTTTTGCGCCGACGACATAAGAGTTCCTTCTCCTCTCAGTTCGAGATCTATTTCGGCGAGTTCAAAACCATCCGTCGAGGCAACAAGTGCATCAATCCGCGGGTTCGCCTCTTCACTGCTCGTCACCAGCCAACAGCTCGAGGCGTGCTCACCCCGACCCACACGTCCACGGAGCTGGTGCAACTGCGCAATACCGAAACGGTCAGCGTCAAGCACCACCATCACCGTCGCATTCGGAACGTCGACCCCGACCTCAATCACGGTTGTTGCGACAAGAACATCGATGTTCTTCGCGCGAAACGCATCCATCGTTTGCTCTTTGTCGGCGGATGACATCCGTCCGTGCAGAAGCCCGACGCGTAGTTCTGAAAGTTCACCACCCACCAACTGCTCAAAAGTCTCTTCAGCAGAGGCAACCTCGAGATTTTCACTTTCCTCAATGAGCGGGCAGACCACATAGGCCTGCCTGCCGTCGGTGACCTCGTCACGTACGGAAGCCCAGACACTTGCCTCTGCAAGTGGCCCTGCCGCCCACTTCGTTTCAATCGGAGTCCTGCCAGGCGGAAGTTCATCGAGGGCGCTGACATCAAGGTCGCCATAGACCGTCATAGCAGCGGTCCGAGGAATCGGTGTTGCGGTCATCACCAACAAGTCAGGCACGACGTCATCGGACTTGGCTCGGAGTGCAGCACGTTGTTCAACCCCGAAACGATGCTGCTCATCAACTACCACAGCACCAAGGCTCGAGAACTCAACACCGTCTTGAATGAGAGCGTGCGTCCCGATGACGAGATCAACTGAACCGTCAGCGAGTCCGGCTAACACGTCACGACGGTCTTGACCGGTCACCCTGTTCGTGAGCAGTTCAACGCGAAGCGGTCGTTCTCCGAACAAGTTGTCGTTGTCCATGACTGCAAGACCGCCGAGAAGGGCTCGAACACCGGTGCCGTGTTGCTCCGCGAGAACTTCCGTCGGCGCCATCAGCGCCCCCTGATGCCCGCCCTGAACCGCGTTGAGTAAGGCAGCGACGGCGACAATTGTCTTTCCTGCGCCGACATCACCTTGCAGAAGTCGATGCATCGGCTGAGGAGAGGCCATGTCTGATGAGATTTCGGCGATCGCTCGCTGTTGGGCCCCAGTGAGCGGGAACGGAAGCGTCGAGACGAATCGTTCGACAAGTTCTCCTCCGACGGCATGTTGGATTCCTCGAGACGTGCGTTCGAGTTCGCGCTTCCGTCGAACGAGTTCGACCTGAACGCGCAGAAGCTCGTCAAACGCAAGCCGTCGCCGAGCAGCTGTTGCCGCTGCCATCGACTCGGGGCCATGTATTGATTTCAGCGCTTCGAATCGGCCGATGAGTCCGAGCCGTTCTCGATCATTCTCCGAGACAGGATCTGCGATGCCGCGCGAGTCGCAGCGTCGAAGCGCCTGATCAACGAGTGCCGCCAGCTCCCAAGTGGTAATCCGAACTTTTTCGCTCTGCGGGTAAATCGGCACGATTCGACCGGTGCGATCGCCGATGAGGTCGACGATCGGGTTCGTCATCTGCAGGCTGCCGCGGTAGTCCTCCACCTTTCCGTGGATTGCGACAACAAGACCGACCGTGAGTTGGCGGGCTCTCCACGGCTGGTTGAAGAACGTGATTCGAAGGGTCCCTGTTCCGTCTCCAACGCGGACATTCACCATCTTGCGACGGTTTCTCATCTGACGTTCTTCGACCCCTCGAACCTCGACGACGAGCAGCACTTCTTCACCAGCTGATGCATCGGCGACCCGCTGCTGGTTAGTGCGATCAACCCAACGTCGCGGATACGTCATCAATAATTCGAGAACGTCTTGGATTCCGTATTCGTTGAGGGCTCGATGTTTTGCATCGCCGACTCCCTTCAGACGCGCAATATCGATCTGAGCAAGCTCATCGAACGTCAATGGGGCTTCGGACGCTGCGGAGGTCGAGGTCATAGTTTGGAATCCCGCTGGAGGTCGCCCACCTCATAGAAACTAGTGGGAGCGTAAAATTCTTCGTCGAATGGTCGCGCGGTGTTAGTTGGTGGTCATCACCGATAACGTGCAGTGGTCGCTCAGGAGTTCGAGAAGGAATTCCTGCCCGGAGGCGGAACAAGTCCGCTATCGCAAGGAGTAATTGGTCGAGATGGCATCGGTATGTGAGTTGTGTGGTAAGGGCCCATCGTGGGGCATGAACGTGTCGCACTCGCATCGTCGCACGAAGCGTCGATGGAACCCGAACATCCAGCGCGTGCGGGCATTGGTGAATGGCGCAACGAAGCGTATGAACGTCTGCACTGGCTGCATTAAGTCAGGCAAGGTCGTTAAGGCTGGCTGAGCCGGTCTCAACCTGATCTCAGTATCGCTCGAGCGCTACAGTTCTCACCATGCAGGGAGTTATTAAGTCTTTCGATCCATCGTCGGGTCTGGGTGTCGTGATGTGCGATACAGATCTTGCCGATTATGACTTGGCGTCGAATGCTCTCGAAGGTTCGGTATTCCGCATGCTCCGTCAAGGCCAACGGGTGGTCTTTGACCTTGATGATGCCGGTTGTGCGACCTCACTTCGCTTGGGTAGCGAAGTTGACATGGGCACCCCTGGTCACTAGCCAGCGTCACGTTTCATCCCAATTTTTCCTTAGTTCATCTGCCTTCTATCTCTAAAGATGATGGTATTGCAGTTGTCATCATCGTTTTTAGCGATAGCACATCATCACAAACGCACGAATTCGCGCCCCTGCGTCTCTTGACAACCCACTGTTCTGCGCAAGAATGTTTCAACGATTCTTGAGGATCCCCCAATCCCAAATTGAGGAGCAGTCGACAATGAGCGGACAGAGCACCAACGAACGCCTCCAGCAATGGGTAGCCGAGTGGGCAGCGATCATGCAGCCAGACGACATCTACTGGTGCGACGGCACTGCTGAGGAATATGACCGGCTCTGCAACGAACTCGTTGCGGCAGGCACGTTCACCAAGCTTGACGAAGCGAAGCGTCCAAACTCCTACTGGGCACATTCTGATCCGGGTGACGTAGCCCGTGTCGAAGACCGCACCTACATCTGCTCCCCCACAGCCGAGGAGGCAGGCCCCAACAACAACTGGCGCGACCCCGCCGAGATGCGCACCGAACTCACCAACCTCTACACCGGCTGCATGAAGGGCCGCACGATGTACGTGGTGCCATTCTCAATGGGGCCACTCGGTTCACCAATTGCTCACATCGGAGTTCAACTCACCGACTCGGCCTATGTTGCCGTTTCGATGCGCATCATGACTCGCATGGGTCAAGCAGCGCTTGACGTGCTCGGCAATAACGATTGGGTTCCATGTCTGCACTCGGTTGGTGCTCCGCTCGCCGATGGTGAGGCCGATGTCGCCTGGCCATGCGACGCTGACAACAAGTACATCGTCCACTTCCCCGAGACCCGCGAAATCTGGTCATACGGATCGGGCTACGGCGGGAATGCTCTGCTCGGCAAGAAGTGCTTCGCCCTCCGCATTGCTTCGGTCATGGCTCGCGACGCAGGATGGCTCGCCGAGCACATGCTCATTTTGAAACTCACCAACCCAGAGGGTGAGTCGAAGTACATCGCAGCTGCGTTCCCTTCAGCCTGCGGCAAAACAAACCTCGCAATGCTCGTCCCCACCATTCCGGGTTGGACCGCGGAAACCATCGGCGATGACATCTGCTGGATGAAGTTCGGAGATGATGGCCGCCTGTATGCCATCAACCCTGAAGCTGGATTCTTCGGCGTTGCTCCAGGAACAGGCTTCGATACCAACGCAAATGCGATGGAGACACTTTGGGGCAACTGCATCTACACCAACACTGCGCTCACCGCCGACGGCGACGTGTGGTGGGAAGGCATGAGCGATGAACAGCCCGCTCGTGCAACCGATTGGCGTGGTGACGTATGGACGCCTGAATCAGATGGTCCAGCAGCCCATCCGAACGCTCGCTTCACTGCCCCAGCATCACAGTGTCCATCGATCGCTCCAGAGTGGGAAGATCCTGCAGGTGTTCCGATCTCGGCGATTCTCTTCGGCGGTCGCCGTCGTTCGACCGTCCCATTGGTGACTGAAGCGTTCGACTGGGAGCACGGCGTGTTCCTCGGCGCAATCATGGCGTCAGAAACCACTGCCGCGCAGCAGGGAGCGGTCGGCAAACTTCGCTTCGACCCAATGGCGATGCTGCCCTTCTGCGGCTACAACTACGGCGATTACTTCGCTCACTGGCTCAGCATTGGCTCGAAGGGCGATCCGGCTAACTTGCCGAAAATCTTCTTCGTGAACTGGTTCCGACGTGACGAAGATGGCCGTTTCTTGTGGCCTGGTTTTGGCGAGAACTCCCGTGTGCTGAAGTGGGTATTCGATCGCGTCGATGGCAAGAGTGAAGTGATCGAGACTCCGATCGGTCTGCTACCCGCCGAAGGCGCCCTTGACACCACAGGTCTCGACATTGACCACGCCGACCTCGAGGCAATCCTCAGTGTTGACGTTGATGGATGGAAGAGCGCAATCCCTGAGATTCGTGAACACCTCAGCCGTTTCGAGCCCCAGATCCCAGCCGCCCTGCCAGCAGCGGTTGACCGGCTCGAATCAGCTCTCACCTGAACTCAACGGGATCAAAGTTGAGGTCTTGTCCTCCCGATAGCGTCGTTGGCGTGCGTTCACGACTTCGTTCCCTCATTGCAGTTTCTCTCGTCGCGCTTGGAGCATCAGGATGTTCAACCTTTGTCGGAAGCGATCTCGCGGTTGAGATCGATGGACATGGGTACACGACCTCCGAAACTGATGCACTTCTAGACGAGTACTTCGCTGAGTCAGAAATTTTTGGCACCACCGCTCTCGATGCAGGTGGCTTTGGTGATGCCGATCGCGCCAGACTCATTTTGAATGCTCTCGTGCGTTCGAGCGCTGTCAAGGCAATTCTTGCTCAATCAGGCGAGGTGATCACTGACGCCGATCTTGACCGGTACTTCTCGACCGTCCCAGCCGAGAGCCCGCTTAACGACCTCAGCGCTGAAATGCGTCGCCTCATCGCCATGACCAGTTCAGATGTGTTGCTATCAGCACTTTCCCGCATCGATCTGCCAACTGCTGAAGAGCTTGAAACGTCATATAACGAGCAGCCGACATCCACCGGAATGCTCTGCCTGCGCCACATCCTTGTTGCAACCGAAGACGAGGCAAACGATGTCATCGCCTCGCTCGAAGACGGGGTCGACTTCGTCACGATTGCATCAGCAGTCTCACTTGAGAGTTCTGCTGCGCTCACCGGAGGCGCTCTCACTGGCACCGAATCAGAATGTCTTCCGACCGGTCAGTACATCTCAAATTTTGATCCCGACTTTGTTGCAGCCGCCTTTGATGCTCCTGCAACAACGTGGTCGGAGCCAGTCCAAACCCAATTTGGATGGCATGTCATTCTCAACCGGCCTTGGGCAGAAATCGGTGACGATGTCGTCGCCGAGTACGCGAGCTCCGATGGCGCCCTCTTCCTGATCGAAGCCATGCTGAACTCAATTGAGATCACTGTCGACTCACGCTTTGGACGCTGGAACCCCTCCTCGGGACGAATCGTCCCGCTCGGATGACCTCCGCACCGAATTCAGCTGCATCCACGAGTCTGCCGATCGTCACGGTCGTCGGGCTCGGCCCGGGAGACCCATCGCTCGTTACCGATCAAACGAAAGCGGCGATCGCAGCATCTTCACATCGCTTTCTTCGAACCGCGCGCCATCCAAGTGCATCTCTGGTTACCGATGCATCGACCTTTGACGAGATCTATGACACCGCTGACCGCTTCAGCGACGTCTATGAAACAATCGCCGAGGCACTTGCTGCAGCGGCGGTCACACATGGTGAAGTGCTGTACGCAGTTCCAGGGTCTCCACTCATTCTTGAGCGCACAGTTGAACTTCTTCGTGCACGCAACGACATTTCGTGTTCAGTTCTTCCTGCAATTTCGTTTCTCGACGAACTGTGGGCACGTCTCGATATCGATCCAGTAGATGCTGGGGTTCGGCTCATCGATGGGCATCGATTTGCGGCCGAGGCCGCTGGCGAGCGAGGGCCGCTGCTCGTGGCTCACGTCCATGCCGACTGGGTGCTGTCAGACATTCGTCACTCAATTGATGCGGGACCTGATAATGAAACGCAATCTGCGCTCGACTCTTCTGTCGTCATCGGGCTGACGGGAATTGGCAGCGACGACGAGCGAGTCGTTACAACGACCTGGGGCGAGATGGAACGTGAGATCTCTCCCGACCACCTCACCTCGCTCTACATCCCCGACCTCGCCGTTCCAGTCGGCCACGGATACGTCAAGTTCCACGCGCTCGCCCGAACACTTCGCGAGCAGTGCCCATGGGATATCGAACAGACGCACACCTCTCTACTTCCGTACCTCATCGAAGAGACCTACGAAGTTGTCGATGCGATCAACGCACTCACCGATGACCCGCAATCTGACGAGCATCTCATCGAAGAACTTGGCGATTTGCTCTATCAAATCGAGTTCCACGCAACGATCGCCGAGCAACAGGGACGATTCACCATTGCTGACGTCACCTCAGCGATCCACGACAAACTCGTTCGTCGTCACCCTCACGTATTCGGTGACGTCGAAGCATCTGACGCGGCAACAGTGATCAATAACTGGGAAAACATCAAACGCGACGAGCGCACCACCAACCAAGAAGTTCGAGCATCGGTTCTCGACGGAGTGCCACAGTCACTCCCTTCTCTGTCGCATGCCGCCACAGTGCAGCGCAAAGCCGCCAAGGTTGGTTTCGATTGGCCCGACACGAGCGGACCCGTCGACAAAATTGCCGAAGAAACCGCCGAAACGATCGAAGCTCAAGCGTCAGGTGATGAGCAAGAAATTCGCGCAGAAGTCGGCGACTTGTTATTCGCAGTCGTCAACCTTGCCCGCCATCTCGGTGTCGAACCCGAATCGGCACTTCGGGGAGCAACCGATCGTTTCACCGCTCGCTTCCGAGAAGTTGAACGACTTGCCGATGCCAACGGCACCCCGCTGAAAGACCTTGGCCTCGATGGGCTCGACAGCCTCTGGAATGAAGCAAAACGCAATTTGCAGAATTAGGAAAACCACGCTCGCCGATCGGCCACCCGCGTTATTTACGCCGTCGGATTTCGATCGGATACGTTGGTCACCGCACGTGATCGCACTAACAAAAAGGACAACACAATGAGTGAAATCATCCACGTTCACGGCCGTGAAATTCTGGATTCTCGTGGAAACCCAACGGTTGAGGTTGAGGTCGCTCTTGCGTCGGGCGCAGTTGGCCGTGCTGCCGTTCCAAGCGGTGCGTCAACCGGCGAGCACGAAGCAGTTGAACTCCGTGACGGTGGCGACCGCTACCTCGGTAAAGGCGTACTCACAGCGGTTAATTACGTCAACACCGAAATTGCTGATTGCCTCACGGGCTGGGATCCGGTTGACCAACGAGCAATCGACCTTGAACTCCTCGCCCTCGATGGCACCGAAAACAAGGGCCGTCTCGGAGCGAACGCAATTCTCGGCACAAGCCTTGCTGTTGCGAAAGCCGCAGCAGCCGACATGCAGGTACCGCTCTATCGATACGTCGGTGGTGCAAACGCGCATGTGCTTCCCGTACCGATGATGAACGTCCTCAACGGTGGGGCTCACGCTGACAACAGCGTCGACTTCCAAGAGTTCATGATCATGCCGGTCGGTGCACCGTCGTTTAGCGAGGCACTCCGCTGGGGAACGCAGACGTACCACGTGTTGAAAGGCGTGTTGCACGATCGCGGACTCTCGACCGCCGTCGGTGACGAGGGTGGATTTGCCCCTGACCTTGCATCAAATGAGGACGCAATCGTGCTGCTGCTTGAAGCGATTGAAAAAGCCGGTTACCGCCCCGGTGACGACATCGCGATCGCTCTTGACCCAGCTGTCAGCGAGATTTACCGAGAGGGCGCGTACCACCTCGATGGCGAGGGAAAGGTGCTGTCAGCAGCCGAGCTGGCCGACTACTGGGCTCGCATTGTTGGCTCGTACCCAGTTGTGTCGATCGAAGATGGCATGGCCGAGGACGACTGGGACGGCTGGTCAGCACTCACACAAGCTGTCGGCGACAAGTGTCAGCTCGTCGGCGACGACCTATTTGTCACGAATAGCAAGCGCCTCCAGATGGGCATCGACCAACAGGTTGCCAACAGCATCTTGGTGAAGGTCAACCAGATCGGGTCTCTTACTGAAACCCTCACCACTGTCGAACTCGCAACTGCGAATTCATATTCATCGGTGATGAGCCATCGCAGTGGCGAAACCGAAGACGCAACGATTGCCGATCTTGCAGTCGCAACAAACTGTGGCCAGATTAAGACTGGAGCGCCATGTCGCTCTGACCGAGTTGCGAAGTACAACCAGTTGCTCCGCATCGAATCAGAGCTTGGCGATACCGCGGCGTTCCTCGGCCGAGACGCACTCGCTCCACGCTGATTTGCTTCCAATCAGGGTGACATCGCATTCGATGACGGGCGTGCAAACATAGACCCGTGACGAAGCGTTCCGGACCCTCAACTTCATCGCGCGCTCGTCGCACGCGCATCAAACGCCCTCGACGCGCAGCAGCTGATCGCGGTTCAAGTCGAGTTTCTGCTCGGCAAAAAATTCAAGGGGCAGCATCGTCGGCCTCGAGAACCACCATCTTGATTGGCGCCGTCAGCCTCGTTGTCGTCGGTACTGCAATCACCTCGGTCATCGTGTTGCCGCTGCAGAGTTACCTCGGCCAAGGCGACGAAATCGCGCGACTTGAGACAGAACTTGAACGAATGACAGCAATTAACGATGACCTCCAAGCCGAAGTGAGCCGTCTTCGCACAGATGCCGGCATCGAGGAGGCGGCCCGAGACCAATTGGGTTATGTATCCGATGGCGATGAGCGCGAGACGATTTTGCCGTTTCCTGACCTGCCATCTGACCTCCCGAACGGCTGGCCATACGGGCTCATCGACGCAGTAATGACATTCAGAACCAGCAACCCGTAGCGATGCCGGCCTGTCAGCCTGATTGGGCCGCTGCCGCACCGAGGTCGGGGCCGAAGAAGTTCAGCAGTTCGAGTGCTGCCGAGTAGTCGTGGGCGGCGATTCCTCCGAGTCGGAGCCACTGGTTCAACGCACGCTTCGTATATCTGATCGGCAGCTGCGGCCCAGTTGCAAGCCGCTCCGCGTACTGCCGAGCGATGGGCAGAACCTCGAATTTCGACACGGCCCGTGAAATGAGTCCTATCCGCTCGGCTTCGGCGCCATCGAGGGGGTCTGCGGTCAGCAGATACAACTTCGACTTAGCCATGCCGCACAGAATCGGCCACAGCATTGCAGCGTGGTCGCCAGCGGCGAGCCCGAAGGCCGCATGCGGGTCAACGAGAACCGCGTCAGAATCGGCAACTGAGATATCAGCAAGGAGTGCTACAGCGAGCCCGCCTCCAGCAGCGCGACCGTTAATCGCCGCCACAACAGGTTTGTCAAGGTTGACCATCCCGTAGACGAGTTGATCAGATTCGGCCTGCAGCCGTTGCACAACCTCGAAGGTCGCAGCTTTGTCCAGGGAGGGAATGGCCTTCAGGCCGCTGATGGTGGCACTGCAATAGAACTCGTCGTCCGCGCCGGTCACCAGTACCGAACGCACTGAGTCATCGCGCGCCAGCAGGTCCCAGACCATGGCAACCTCACGATGAATCGAGGCCTGCCTGTGGCCCACACTGCCTGCGGTCGGAATCGTCACCGTCGCAACGCCGATGTCATCGACGTCGACTCGAACTTCACTCAACCCGTCCACGTTGGTCGCCCCCCCAATTCTGTCGCCCTTTGGCTCCGGCTGTAACAGCGACATTAGGGGTCGCTACGGTCGATTGACGAAGGCGCCGACAGTGCCTCGTGGTCCGCTGCCGAAAGGAACGTTCATGCGACTTATCGACCACTTCGGACGAGGTGCCACCGCAGCGCCAGACCGAGCGGCATTCGTTAACGTCGATGGATCGGAGAGTGTGACCTATCGCGAGGTGGCCGAAATCGCGGAGGAGGTCGCCGCCGGGCTCAACCGCTTGGGGATCGCTGGCGAGAATGTCGCCATCTTCAGCCCGAACGACCCTCGAGCGTTCTGCGTCATGATCGGTTTGTTTCGCGCTGGTGCGAAGTGGGTGCCAGTGAACACTCGGAATCCGGTATCGGTGAATGCATCGTTTTTGAGTACGACCGGATGTTCAGTCGTGTTCTTCCATCATTCATTGGCTGATCAAGTTGCCGAACTGGTGGAATTGGTTCCGGCGTTAACAACGGTGGTGTGTTTCAACCCGGGTGTCGATGGACCAATCGGAACGTCGTATTTGAACTTCGTCGGCGGCGATCCTGATCCCGCACCGGAACCAGATGATGATCCGACACGGATAGAAACCGTCTTCCCCACCGGCGGAACGACTGGACTATCCAAAGCCGCGCTCTGGAGCCAACGGACCTGGGATTCAGCGGTGAAGGCCTTCTGGACATGTTTGCCAACCGACCTGCCTCCGGTGCATCTTGTTGCAGCACCAATGACCCATGGCGCGGGTGTTGTTGCGCTGATGATGATGACGGGTTCGGCCACGAATGTGGTGCTTCCATCTGCTGATGCACTGGGAATCTTGGAGGCCATCGAACGGCATCGAGTCACGCACTTCTACATTCCGCCGACGGTGCTCTACTCGATGCTCGCCCATCCTCGTGTGCGAGAGTTCGATTACTCGTCTCTCAGAGCGATCGTGCTCGCCGCAGCACCAGTTGCGCCAGCAAAATTTGCTGAAGCCATGGATGTGTTCGGGCCGGTGATGTGCCAGTCGTTCGGTCAGGCCGAGGCCCCGATGTTCCTCACCTTTCTGTCGACTGGCGACCTTCTCGATGAGGGTCTGGACTCGCGCCGTTGGGCGAGTTGCGGCAGGGCGACGATTGGCCAGCGAGTTGAGATCATGTCGGATACGGGTGAAATTCTTGCGCCGGGAGAGCGTGGCGAGATCGTCGCCCGAGGCGACCTCGTCTTCGCCGGCTACTTCAACAATCCGATGGCCACTCAAGAAGTCTCCAATTACGGCTGGCATCACACCGGTGACATCGGGTTTAAGGACGACCAGGGCTTCGTGTACATCGTCGATCGTAAGAAGGACATGATCGTCACCGGTGGGTTCAACGTGTATAGCGCCGAGGTCGAGCATGTGATTGCAAGCCACCCATCGGTAGAGGACTGCGCTGTCATCGGGGTACCCGACGAGAAGTGGGGAGAGGCTGTGACTGCGGTGGTTCAGTTGAAGCCGGGTGCAGAGATAGATGGCAACGACATCATCGCTCTCGTCAAGGAACATCTCGGTTCAGTTCAGGCTCCGAAGCGCGTCGAGATCGTCAATTCGTTGCCACGAAGCCCGAATGGGAAGGTGCTCAAACGAGAAATCCGGGATCGTTATTGGGGTGGGTCGGACCGAAGAGTTTGACGTGAACTGCTCATTCATGCTCCGAATACGGCACGCAGTGTGGGTCAGCCGTCAGGGGCTACCCCGTCACATATAAGGAAAGGTCGAAGCCGTCGAGGACGTGGTCGACCTCGTGATGAAGCTTGATCCGCGGCCGAGTCGGGATCGCATGCCCGCAGTGAGAACGGGCTTACCCGCTCAGGCAGCTCACTTGCTGAGAGTGGGGAAATCCAACTTTGGCCGCTCGCATTCACGGCGGCTTCGCCAGATGACTACAGTTTGAGTTGTCCGCGTAACCACAGGACATCCACACCGAGGGAGTGACGATGGCAGGCAGCATTCTTGGCGAACAGGTTCTCCGTAAAGAGGACCCCAAATTCTTGACGACGGGTGGCGAGTACCTCGCCGACATCAAAGAGCCGTTGCTCGAAGGGGCGGCTCATGTCGTCTTCGCAAGGTCGCCACTTGCACATGGAGTGATTGAGTCGATCGACATCTCAGAGGCTGAATCGATGCCCGGCGTGATCGGTATTTACACCGCTGAATCGCTCGGTCTTGAACCCACAAAGTCGAACTTCAACCCTGGAGTTGCTCGCACACTGCTCGCGAGCGACAAGGTTCGTTGGGTTGGCGAGCCAATCGTTGCGGTCGTCGCGGAGACATACGCTCAGGCAACCGACGCCGCCCAGATGGTGTTCGTCGACATCGATCCGCTTCCTGCAGTGATCGACATGAAGGAGGCACTCACTTCTTCGACACACATCTATGAGGGAGCTGGCTCAAACGCTGTATTCGACTCCGCAGCGTTCGGTGGCCAGCCGACAACTGGGGATGCATTCTTTGAAGGATGCGAGGTCGTCATCTCAATTGACGCACTGAACCAGCGCGTCGCACCATGCCCGCTCGAACCCCGCGCCGCTGCCGCCACCTGGCATGAGGGCCGCCTCTTTGAATGGTTGTCAACTCAGCATGCGCAGGGAGCCATTGGGCCAATCGCCGGAGCGAATGGCGTCGAAACCGCTCAGGTTCGCGTCATTACTCCAGACGTTGGTGGTGGATTCGGCGCAAAGATTGGTTGCTTCTCAGAAGAGCTTCTGCTTGGTCGCCTCTCGAAAGAAACTGGCCGCCCAATCAAGTTTGCAGAGACTCGTAGCGAGTCGATGATGAACCTCGGCCACGGACGTGCGCAGCATCAGACCATCAAGGTTGGCGGTTCACGCGATGGCAAGATCACCCACTTCCAGCTTGAAATGATTCAAGACTCCGGCGCATTCTGCGAGGTCGGAACGATCCTCGGAGCGCTCTTCACCCGCCGCATGGCCGCTGGCGTGTACGCATTCGACAACGTCGAAGCACACTGCGCATCGGTCGTCACCAACACCACTCCGGTTGTTGCCTACCGCGGCGCCGGCCGCCCTGAGGCAACCGCTGCTACCGAACGAGCAATGGATCTCTTTGCTGCCGAAATCGGAATGGACCCGGCAGAGGTTCGCCGCAAGAACCTTATTGCGCCATTCAATGAACCTCACACCACTGCAATTGGTGAGGCCTATGACGTCGGTGACTTCGTCGGAAGCCTTGATCGTGCACTCGAGCATGCCGGCTACGAGAACCTTCGCGCTGAGCAGGCGAAGCGTCGTGCTGACGGCTCATCGAAACTTCTCGGTATCGGCGTGTGCACCTACGTCGAAATCACTGGCGGTGCTGGCGCTCCTCAAGAGGACGCAAAGATCATCATTCACCCAGATGGCACCGGAACCATTTACACCGGAACCTCGCCACATGGCCAGGGCCACGACACCGCGTGGTCGATGATCGCGAGTGCGCAGACCGGTATTGACATCGACAAGTTCACGCTTGTGTGGGGTGACACCGACCTCACCCCCGTTGGTGGTGGAACGATGGGGTCACGCTCGTTGCAGCAAGGCGGACTCGCCGTCAATCAGGCAGCTCAAGGAGTCGTCGAGCAGGGCCGTGAAATTGCAGCCCGCTTGCTCGAGGCCGACGCGGCCGACGTCGTGCTCAACACCGAGACTGGCGAATTCCACGTCGCTGGAACTCCAGCGGTCACGAGTTCTTGGGCAGACATCGCAGCATCAGCTGGTGAGGCGGGCCTCATCGAGGAGACCACCTTCCAGGCACCTGGTGCCACCTACCCATTTGGTGCACATGTTGCCGTGGTCGAAGTTGACCGTGACACCGGTTTGGTGAAGCACCTTCGACACATCGCATGCGATGACGCTGGCACGATGGTGAACCCAATGCTGCTCGCCGGCCAGGTTCATGGCGGTGTCGCTCAGGGAACGGCCCAGGCGTTGTACGAAGAGGTTCGTTACGACGAAGACGGCAACCCGGTCACGTCAAACCTTGCGGACTACACGATGATCTCGGCTGATCTCATGCCGACGATCGAGCGCATCCCGATGGAGACACCGACCTTTGTGAACCCACTTGGCGCCAAGGGCATCGGCGAGTCGGGCACGATCGGTTCGACCCCTGCAGTTCACTCAGCAGTCATTGACGCTTTGTCGCATCTTGGTGTTCGCCATATCGACATGCCATGCACGCCTGAAAAGGTGTGGCAGGCAATCAATGCCGCCTCGTAGTCGATAGTTCATACACCCGGTACTCGATGCCGGCCAGACCTTCGAAGTTGTGAGGGTTTGGCCGGCATCCGTCGTTTATCGAGACTGAAATGTGCGGACCGGTGTAACAGCCCTCCCTTCAAAGAATTTGGGTTTGAGCGAAAACCGGACAGCCGAGCTTCTTCGATCTAAACCCAATACATCGTTCAGTCTCGGCATAGCCTGACCCCCATGTCTTCAACGACGCAGTCCCCCATCATTGCTCGCGACCTTGTTCGTACCTTCGGAACTGGCGAAGACGAAGTTCGCGCCGTTGACGGTGTCAACCTCGAAGTTACCGCTGGTGAGGTCTTTGGGTTTCTTGGGCCAAACGGCGCCGGCAAAAGCACGACCGTGCGCATGCTCACAACCCTGCTCAAGCCAAGTGGGGGCTCCGCCTCTGTCGCTGGCTTCGACATCGTCAAAGATGCCGATGCAGTGCGTCGCAGTATCGGCGTTGCGCTTCAAGACGCCGCGATCGACCCGCTGATGACCGGAACCGAACTCCTGAGACTGCAAGCAGTGCTGTACGGCATTCCCCGAAACTCTCAAGCCGAGCGTGCCGGCGAGCTTCTTGAACGAGTCGGGCTGTCAGCTGCCGGCGACCGCCGGGTCGGCACCTACTCGGGCGGAATGAGGCGCCGCCTCGACCTCGCTCTTGCCCTCATTCATGAACCCACCGTGCTGTTCCTCGACGAACCAACAACTGGTCTCGACCCGATGAGCCGTATGTCGCTGTGGGAAGAAATCCGTCGCCTCAACAACGACGGCACCACTGTGTTGCTCACCACCCAGTATCTCGAAGAGGCCGACCAACTCGCAGATCGTGTTGCCATCATTGACAACGGAAAAATCGTTCGCGAAGGCCGGCCGGAAGCGCTCAAGGCTGATGTAGGTGCACCAACACTGCTCATCTCGGTGGGCGACGACCACGACGAAACTGCACGGGAAGTTCTCGCACAATTTGGCGAAGCACGACCCACCGCCGAAGGCACGCTTGGTGTCGGCCTTACCCAGGGTGCGGGCGATGTCTCGAACGTCGTTAGAGCGCTCGATGCCAAAGGCATTGCGGTTGAACATCTCGAACTTCGGGCACCGAGCCTTGACGACGTATTCGCCGAGGCAACCGGCCATCGACTTGAAGGTGCGTCATGAGCACCATCGCACTTCGCCGCCGAGACCAGATCGG
>JAYNVD010000049.1:8986-10778 GCA_038100275.1 Ilumatobacteraceae bacterium | reverse complement strand
GCGGTGTGGCTGTGGTTCACCCGGGCAACATCTTGTTCGATGATCGGCCCTTCGTCGAGTTGAGCGGTAACGAAGTGAGCGGTAGCACCAACCAATTTCACGCCACGGGCATGTGCTTGGTGATACGGCTTTGCGCCTTTGAATCCTGGCAGCAACGAGTGGTGAATATTGATAGCTCGCCCGTCAAGTTGCTGGCAGAGATCGTCAGAAAGAATTTGCATGTAGCGAGCAAGTACGACGAGGTCGATGTCATGTTCTTCAACAATTGACATGATGGCCGCTTCTTGCTCGGCCTTGGTGTCGGCGGTCACCGGCAGATGATGAAATGGAATGCCGTAACGTTCGGCGGTCTCGGTGAGGTCAGGATGGTTCGACACAATTGCGGGAATATCGATGTGAAGTAGCCCGTTGCGCCAGCGATAGAGAAGGTCAACAAGGCAGTGGTCGAACTTCGACACCATGATGAGCACTCGTGGCCGTTCTTCCACGCGACGAACACGGAGTCGAAGTGGTTGGGCGTGGCCAGCAGCCGCGAGTTGTGCGTGAACTGCTGCTGCGACCTCTGCGGGGTCATCTGTTGCGGTTGCAACAACCGTTCGCAGGCAGAACAGGTTCGACCCAGGGTCACCGAATTGGGCATTCTCGGTGATATTTCCACCGACGTCGAGCAGCCCAGCGGACACCGCGTGAACGATGCCAGGTTCGTCTGGGGTGATGAGCGTGAGAATGTGGCTGGTCGACATGACCTCATGAGTCTGCGCCGTCGTTTTGCCAATCACAAACTGAACGATCTGCGCCCTTCGGGATGGCGGTGCGAGACACAGACGATTCGCCTAACGTGCTTGTCGTGAAACGTCTCGGTTGCGCAATGGGTCTTGTGACGATTTGTGTTGCCGTAGTGGCCTGCGGTGGAGGGGACGACAGCGCTGTTACGACAACGACAGACGTAGTTGTAACGGTGCCGACCAGCGACGCAACCACCACGACCATTGCGTCGACCGAAATCTCTGACGCAGTGTTTTCAGCGCTCACCGATGGTTCGGTTGAGGTGTTGTCTCAGGTGAGTTCGCTCGTGACACCGGGCTCTCCCGCTGACATTTTGGTCCGCCATCAACTCAGCGTTGCGGCGTTTGCGATCGCTGCTGATGAGGAGATCGCGGCAATGCCGACGACATCAACAACGATTGAGCCGGCAGTAATTGAAGAGCCAGATGCGTCGTCAACAACGACAACTGTTGAAATGGGGTGTGACTGGACGAATACATGCACTGTCTACGACACGCCAGTGTTCGACAACGAAGGCATGCTCCGGTCATTCTCGGTAAATGGGGTGCCTGTCGAGCAGCTCGTCATTGGGCCAGGCCCACTCGTGGCAGCCGAGTCGTTGCAGGCTCGGGTGGTGTCCGGATATCGAGCTCCATCGGGTGTGACTGCGCTCCTCGTGTCAGTGACCGCTGGTGAAGAATCGCTCACCACGTTTGGCTTTGCGGCAATTCAACGTCCGCTGACGTCCGAGAGCGCAGCACCAATTGAGACGTTGGGTGCCTGGGGATCTGAAGAGATCGCGGCTGGGCAATCTGGCGAGTTGTTGCTCGTTTTCCCCGGGACACCTCTTGATGGTGACGTGGTGTTCTCGGTCGTGACATCGTCAAGTATTGATCTCGAACTTGAGCTGCCACTGATCACGCCGTAGGCCGTGGGGCGTCTACCCCATCGAGGGAACAGCGACGGGAGTATCGGGTTGATCGATGACCTCAAGCGGTGTGGTTCGAATCGAGACGCTGACATTGCC
>JAYNVD010000049.1:0-8886 GCA_038100275.1 Ilumatobacteraceae bacterium | reverse complement strand
GCAACATCGTTTGCTAGTTCTGGTGAACTCGGTGGCGCAGCTGGTCCGCTCACGACAACGTCGACTTGTCCGTCGACTACCGATACTTCAAGTAGTTCAAGCACGATGCCCTTGCTGGCGACCGTTGCGATCCATTCATTGAGCACGTCAGTAGCGACTTCGGTTGGGTCGGCAGCTGGTGGCGTTCCGGCGGTCGCCGAGCCTTGAGCCCGGGCATCCCATCGCACGGTCACCTCAGCATCGGCACCAAGTACTGGCACGAGGCGGGTGGCAAGTGCGTATGCATCAGGTGGCTCGTCAAGTCCGGTGAGTTCGACAGTTACGGTGGTTCCAATCACTTCGAGAGTGGTGACATCGAGATCTCGTCCGCCGAGCCAGGATTCGATTTCGGTGAGGATCTCGCTTTGTTGACGTGACGACTCGGCGGCGTTGAGTGACCGCGAGGTCAATGGAATTGCAATTGCGACTGTTGCGATGAAAATGCCCACGACGACGGCCGCCATCCGTGAATCTCGGAAGAAGAATCGGGCAGTCGGAATGACGCCAGTGATGAGCAATGTTGCAAGCGCACTGAACGCGATTGCAAACAGGTTTGTGGCGTACAACAACGCCGATCCTTCGGCGAGCACCCCTTCGCCCGCACCGATGAGAATGCCGGTGGCGGCAAGTGGTGGCACCAACGCAACAGCAACCGCAACACCTGGAAGCGTTGCTGAAACATCTTCGTGGGCGATCGCGTATGCACCGGCGGCTCCGGCTGCGATCGCAACCACGAGGTCACGGATATCAGGGCTGGTGCGCCCCAAGATTTCGCTGCCGAGGTCGAGGCTCGGCAGCAGTCGAGAGAGCACGATTGAGAACAGCAGAGACCAGAGCGATCCGATCGCAACGACGAATGCTGCTTGTACTGCGCGACGGCCGAGGCCGAGCCCGACGGCAGCGGAGAAACTCATGATTGGCGTCATCAGCGGAGCGATGAGCATTGCACCAATCACTACGGCTACCGAGTTTGCGGCGAGACCCATCACTGCGATCGTCACCGAAAGGGTGAGCATCAAAAAGAAGCGAATCAGCCATTTTCGATCCTGGTCGGGAATGAGTCGCTTAAGAACATCGATCCGTTCACTGCGATCAAAGTGGTCGTCGTCGTTGAACAGTCGCGAGAACTCGACGAGCGATCGGTTCGGACGACCTTGGTTCACAATGAGATGTTAGGGCGCGTTGCGGGAGGTCGCGGGTCAGCGACCCATCGCGTAGAACTCGGCATTTGGCGAGATGCCAGCAAAGTTCGCAAGCCGGTTTGAAAGGGCGAAGAATGCAGTGATTGCCCCGATGTCCCAAATCTCGTCATCGGTGAATCCTTTCGCACGCATCTCATCGATTTCAGCATCGGTGACAGTGGCCGAATCGGTTGCGACATGAAGCGCGAAATCAACAATGTCGCGTTCACGTTGGGTGAGTGTGGCCTTTGCGGAATTGATTGCGACCTGGTCGGCGATGAGCGGGTTCTTTGACCTGATGCGCAAAATTGCTCCGTGGGCAATGACGCAGTACATGCATTCGTTCACAGCTGATGTCGCAACGACGATGAGTTCACGCTCTGCTTTTGACAGGCCCTCTGACTTGTCCATCAAGGTGTCGTGCATTGCGAAGAATGCTCTGAATTCTTCTGGTCGAGCGGCGAGTGCAACAAAGACATTTGGCACGAACCCTGACTTTTCGGCGACTGATTCGATGAGTTGCCGAATGTCGTCGGGCATTTCGTCGAGGGTCGGAACATGGAACCTGCTGATCTCGCTTGCGCTCATCTCACGATGTTCGCAGATTTTGGTCAGGAAATTGAAGGGCGACCAACAATTGCGAATGCGGCGGCGGCCGCATTGCCGACATTGAGTGAGTCGACGTCCTCGTTGAGCGGGATTCGTACTCGTCGATCGGCCACGCTCATGGTCGACTCGATTAGCCCTGGACCTTCCGCGCCGAGCATGAGAGCGAGCCGTTGAGGGACTTCGAGTTGCCAAATGTCGTCGGCGTCATGGTTGGGTGTGAGCGCCCATGCTGTCCAGCCGTTGAGCAGGCTACGCAGGTCGTCAGCACCGTCGAATCGCATGGTCGGTACGTGGAGAACCTCACCCATTGAGACCCGAACACTTCGTCGGGTGTACGGGTCCATGCAGCGGTCATCGAGAATGAGAGCTTGCACGCCAAGTGCGTGAGCGCTGCGGGCGATTGCCCCAAGGTTCTCTGGGTCGTTAAGGCCTTCGAGTACCGCAATCTTGCTGAGACCAGCGAGCACTTCGTGTCGCTCGTCTCCCTTCGGAATTGGTTTTCGGTCGGCAGCGGCAATGACTCCACGATGAAGGTCGAAGCCAGTGACCGCAAGCATGACATCACGGTCACAGCTATACAGCGGGGCGTCGACACCGTGTGCAGAGAACAAATGCTGCAGCCGATCGACCTTCTCGTGAAGAACGAGCGCCGATCGAATGCGGTGACCGCTGGTGAAGAGGCGTTCGATGGCGACGGGGCCTTCACAGATAAAGAACTCATCTCCTTCAAATTTGCGACGGCCGGGAATGTTGGTGAGGTCGCGATAATCCTCTAGCCGAACGTCATCTGCGGCTGCGACAGGCTGCGGGGAGACGTCACTCACTTGGGAATCGGGATGGCGTAGGTGCCTTGGGCGGTGGCGGTGATGCGAGTTGGGTCGTCGTCCATCCACACCTTGACGGTGCCAACGATTGAGCGTCGAGTGACGATGTCGATATCGGCGCGGGCCCACACGATCTTGCCGATTGCTGGGCGAAGGAACCTGATGGAGAGTTCGCTGGTGAGTGCCATCTGCTCGATCCGTCCGAGTGCAGCGAAACATGCGTACCAGAGCACCGCATCGGCCGCACCGAATTGAGTCGGGCCAGAGACGTACCCGCCGGGTCGAATATGCGAGTCCTCGACCTCGAGACGGGTGATCGCATAGTTGTCACCGATTTCGTGGCAGCGATGGCTTGACCCTGGAAACGATGACTGGACGACGGCGTTGATCGCTTCAACGGTGAGGGCATCTGGTTCGGTGGTCATCCCATCAACCTAGATCGCGCCACACTGGTGTCTATGGCTCGGCTGGATGCGAACCGAATTGCGGCGTGGCGCGGCCTGCAGGCTCGCGTCGCAGATGTTGAGCGAATGATCGATGCCGCACTGCGTGACGAGTGGGATATTCCACTCAATTGGTTTGATGTGTTGGCTGGCTTGCAACGCTTGGGTGGCACGGCGCGACCAACTGCAATCGCAGAAGAAATTGGTCTTCCAATGTCGAGCCTTACGCGTCGACTTGACCGGCTCGAAGAAGATGGATGGGTGACCCGAGAACGCACGACGATCGACGGCGATCATCGGGCAATGCAGGTTGTACTCACCACACGCGGTCGGACACTATGGCGCGCCATGAATGTGACGTATCGGCGAGCCGTCCAATCAACGTTCGCTGAACGCATGGACGATGATCTCATCGAAGCCATACACGTCGCGATTGAGATGATGACCCCAATTCCGGTCATCGAAGAAGATCCCTTCGATGACTATGTATAAGTCGCTCTCAGAGAAGTGTCGGTCTTAGGCGTCGACGTACATCGACTCGATGTCGTCGGCGTACTTCGCGTGAATACCGCGACGCTTCAGCTTTGACGTCGGCGTCAACAAGTCGGAGTCAGGCATCCACTCTTCGCCGAGCAAGACAAACTTCTTGATCTGTTCGACCTGAGCAAACTTCGTATTGGCCTCATCGACACCGGCCTGCACTGCAGCGAGCACGTCAGGGTCAGATGCCAAGTCTTCGAGACTCATTCCCTCTTTGCCATTGGCCGCTGCCCATACTGGTGCTGCCTCCGGGTCGAGTACGAGGAGCGCTGAGACGAACTTGCGGTTGTCACCGATCGCGCATGCCTGTCCGACGACAGGAATCATCTTGAGGGCAGCTTCGAGGTTGGCTGGGCTGATGTTCTTTCCACCCGAGGTGATGATGAGTTCTTTTTTCCGGTCAACAATCTTCAGATAGCCCTCTTCGTCGAGCGTTCCGATGTCGCCGGTGTGGAACCAACCCTCGTTGTCAAGCGCCTCGGCAGTCTTGTCAGGTGCCTTCAGGTAACCCTGGAAGATATTGCCACCGCGGGTGAGCACCTCATCTTCGTCGCCGAGCTTGATTTCCATACCGGGACAAATCTGGCCAACGAACCCTGGCTTGTTGGCCTTCGGGCTGAAGGTGAGCGGCCCGGTGGTTTCGGACAGGCCGTAGATCTCGGTGAGGTTGATGCCGACGGCGTTAAACCATTCGATGATCTCCGATGGAATCGGTGCTGCACCAGTGATGGCAATTTTCAACTCGTCCATGCCGACGAGTGCACGCACCTGCGAGAAGGCAACAGCATCAAGGAACTCCCATGTGTCGCGCTGCTCTTGAGTGATGGTGCCAGCACGTTCGGCAGCCTTGATTTCGAGAGCGGCTGCGACACCGTCGTTGAATGCCTTTTGGCGCTCAGGGTCAGCTGCAAGGGCGGCGTTGACGCCGGCGTAGACCTTTTCAAAAACTCGTGGAACGCCGAACAGCATCGATGGATGTACTTCACCGAGATAGGCCGGCAGTAGACCCGGGTCAGGGCAGGTTGAGACTTCGCCGCCGGTGATGAGCGCTTGGTAGTGGCTGGTGACTCGCTCTGCGATGTGAGCCATCGGCAGATATGAGATGACACGCCAATTCTCGATGTCGTCTTCTTCGAGTACTTCTTTGAGAATCGCAACGGCATAGACCACGTTGTACTGGGTGATCATCACGCCCTTGGGCGGCCCGGTCGTTCCTGAGGTGTAGATGAGTGTTGCGAGGTCGTCGGGGCTGGTGACAGCGGCGAGCGTTTCAAGGTCGGCCTCGCCGTTGGCGAGGAGGTCGTCGACGAGTCGGACACCTTCCGGCAGACCTCCGATGGGTGCTTCGATCACGAAGATGTGCTCAACGAGCGGCAACTGGTCACGTACTTCAAGCACTCGATCTAAAAAGCCACTGTCTTCAACAATGATGACCCGTGCTTCTGCGTGTTCGGCGAGATATTGCAATTCCTCTGCGGATGATGAGTTATAGATCGACACCGGCGTTGCACGAACGAACTGCGCACCAAGGTCGAGCCAGTGAAAGTCGGGGCGGTTTCGCATCATCAACATGACGCGTTCGCCGGGCTCAACGTCGAGGGCTTGCAGGCCAGCTGCGGTGCGCGCAGCGAGCGAACGTACGTCGGCGTAGGTGTAGTTCTGCCAGGTGGTGTCTCCTGAACCTGGCGCTGAGGTCATAGACCGGAAGAGAACCTTGTCGGCACGGTTGGCGACGTGCTCCAAGAACTTTTGGGGAACAGTGGCGTCCCGGGCGAGCTCGTGCATTTCGGCGATGGTCATTCGTTGGGTACCCATTTAAAGAGTCTTGCAGTTCTCTTTGACGGTTTCCACTGAAGCAATTGTCAACGTGTTGATTCTTCCGACTCTTCGCGCGATGAAACGCTGCACCATGATGTGCCGATGACTACCGCAGTGATCGTTGATGCAATCCGTACCCCGCTTGGGCGACGCAATGGCAAGTTGAAGGATTGGCATCCAGTTGATTTGGCCGCCGAGACAATGAAGGCCCTTCAAGAACGCAATGACCTCGACCCATCGTTGGTTGATGACGTGGTGATGGGTTGTGTGATGCAGGTCGGTGAGCAGGCAGCGAATGTCGCTCGCAATGCAGTGCTTGCCGCTGGGTGGCCAGAGTCGGTTCCTGGCACCACGATTGATCGCCAGTGTGGCTCTAGCCAGCAGGCAGCGCACTTCGCTGCTCAAGGTGTGATCGCGGGAGCGTATGACGTTGTCGTTGCAGCTGGCGTTGAAGTGATGTCACGTGTGCCGATGGGTGCATCGATGATTGACGGCAAGTACGGCTTCCCGTTCGGGCCAAAGGTTGGCGCCCGTTATGCAGATCAGGGCGGTCTCGTGCCGCAGGGCATTTCAGCTGAACTCATTGCCGACCAGTGGGGCTTGAGCCGTGAAGACCTTGACCGTTACGGCGTGCGTAGCCAAGAATTTGCTCGTCGGGCAACTGACGAAGGTCGTTTCGAGCGCGAGATCCTTCCTGTCCTTGGTGCCGATGGCGAGATGATGTCGGTCGATGAGGGTTTGCGTGACACCACGATGGAGTCGCTCGGCAACCTCAAGCCGTCGTTCCGTGCTGAAGAAGACGGCGGCCGGGTAACTGCTGGTAACTCAAGCCAGATCACTGACGGTGCATCAGCTCTGCTCATCATGAGTGAAGAGAAGGCCAATGCACTGGGGCTCACGCCTCGAGCACGCTTCGTCAATTTCTCGCTTGCAGGCGCTGACCCTCGTCTCATGTTGACCGCACCAATTCCGGCGACCGCCAAGGTTCTGGAGCGTGCCGGTATGTCAATCGACGACATTGACCTTGTTGAAATCAATGAGGCGTTTGCGTCGGTGGTGCTCGCGTGGGAGAAGGAATTCCATCCCGACATGGAGAAGGTCAATCCGAATGGTGGCGCGATTGCGTTGGGTCACCCACTCGGTTGTTCAGGTGCACGTTTGATGACGACGTTGTTGAACGAACTTGAGCGCACTGGTGGCCGTTATGGCTTGCAGACGATGTGTGAGGGTGGCGGCATGGCGAATGCCACCATCATTGAACGTCTTGGCTGATCAGAGCCGTTGATCACTGCATTCTGGCGCAATCTGGGATTATCCCCAGTTCCTGTGGATAACTATGTCGGGCGAGGCCTAACATGATTGCTGTGAGCCTCGGTTCTATTGTGTGGTACGGCTTTGGCGTCGTGCTGATGTACGTGCTGTGGCGCATCGGCATCACGATGCTGCGCGCTGTCACCATGCCGACACCTGCACCGCCACCCCCCGGCGAGATGCGCAAAGTCAATATGCGATTTCGCTGTGATGTCTGTGGGGTTGAGTTGAAGCTCACGATGGCTCCAGATGAGGATCCTCCGCCTCCGAAGCACTGCTTGGAGGACATGATCATCGTCGCCCCGACCTTTGAGTGACAGGTCTGTAAGTTTTCCCAGCAAGCTGTGGATAAGTGCGCGGAAGTGGCGAAAGAGAGCAGTTTCGCGTTGTGGGAAACTCGTTTGGTGTCAGTGTGACCGGCGCCCTATTCGGGACTGTTCGCTGCGGCTACGGCTAGCGAGCTAACGCCATTTTGTGGCGGTGTAGAGACCACCGAGAATCGACCCGAGGCCGATGAGGAGCAACCAGTTGTTGCCGGCAAATGCAAGATTGCGCAACATGATGACGATCACGCCGAGGATGAGCAGCACGAGCATGAGCACGGGCACCCACGGCTGACCAACCTTTTCTGATTGCGGAATTGGTGGCGTGTACCTCGAGCTTGCCGCAGGGCCGCGACTCGCTGACTGATCTGCCGATGGAGATGCAGTCACACGACCGCCAGACTTTCGCTTCGGAGGAGCCACGGTTGACCAGTCTAGGCATGTTCACGAGCGTTGCCGAACAGAAATGGTGGTGTTCGCAAATGTTTCCGGCAGGCTGTGCGGGTGCCACGTGTTCTCGTCATTGATTCGTATGACTCATTCGTCTACAACTTGGTGCAATACCTCGGTGAGCTCGGGGCTGATCCGATCATTCATCGAAATGACGCGATCACTGTCGATGAGGCTGTGGCAATTGGTGCTGATGGTGTGTTGCTCTCACCTGGGCCGGGCCGGCCAGAGGACGCCGGCATCATTTGTGATGCGGTTCCTGTCTTTGCTGCGCAAGGAATGCCGGTGTTCGGGGTGTGTCTCGGTCACCAAGCAATCGGGCATGTCTATGGTGCCGAGGTGGTGCGGGCTCCCGAGTTGATGCATGGCAAGACATCTGAGATCTCACACGACGGTGGCGGTGTGTTCGCCGGATTGCCATCACCATTGACCGCAACCCGCTATCACTCGCTCGTTCTCGAAGAGAGTTCAGTTCCTGATTGTCTTGATGTCACAGCTCGTACGGCTGATGGGATGATCATGGGCGTGCGTCATCGCGAGTTTGATGTTGAGGGCGTGCAGTTTCACCCTGAGTCGATCCTCACGGCTGCAGGGCATGACCTGCTGAAGAACTTCTTGAATCGCCTCTAGCGGGACGCTCTTAAGGAGCGGTCGTCGTTGATGAACTTGTCGTCGTTGTGGTTGACGTTGTCGTGGTAGTCGGCGGCACAGTTGTCGTTGTCGTCGTTGTGGTTGACGTGGTGGTCGTTGGCTCAGGTGCAACACCAACAACAATCGTCACTTCGGTGCCGCGGTCGACTTCGGTGCCAGCGCGAATGCTCTGCTCGGTGACCCGACCGCCATCTGGATCATCTGGGGTATCGAGATCGACATATTCAATGACGTAGGTGAGTTCGTGCTCCTCATCGGTAAGCAACGTGGTCGCGTCATCTTCAAGCAGCCCGACGAGCACCGGAACATTCGTCTTGCCTGGTCCGCTCGACACAAACAGCGTGATCTCTGAGCCTCGGCGGACGATCGTGTTCGGTGCAGGGTCGGTGCGAATCACAGTTCCTTCAGGAACGACCGGGTCGACAATGCGCTCAATCGTTACCGACAGCCCCGTGGTGTTCGTGAGGAAATCGACGGCCGCTTCTTCGCTCTGGTTCAAGACAATTGCGGGAACCGACACTTCATCAGGGCCACCTGAGACAAAGATGACAACGCCCTCGTCTTGACGAATACGACTGCCGGCTGGAGGGTCGGTGCGGATGACGAGCCCGACCGCAACGTCACTTACCTCGGTGGTTTCACTCGTCGAGAAGCCGCGCGACACTAATTGCCGTCGAGCTTCATCGAGGGTGAACCC
>JAYNVD010000048.1:0-10884 GCA_038100275.1 Ilumatobacteraceae bacterium | reverse complement strand
CCGCACCGGCCAAGAAAGCCGCACCGGCCAAGAAAGCCGCTCCGGCGAAGAAGGCTGCTTCGGCGAAGAAGGCTCCTGCGAAGAAAGCCGCACCGGCAAAGAAGGCTCCGGCGAAGAAAGCTGCACCAGCGACTCCGGAGGCCCCTAAGGTGCGTGGCCGTACCAAGGACGGCATTGCTTACACCAAAGACTTCGATGTGAAATTCCTTAAGGCGCAGCGAGATTTACTGATTGCTGAGCGGGTGCGCCTCATTGGGCAGGCCGATCAATTAGACGCAGAAGCCACAAGTCTTATCGAAGAAGCCGAAATGGGCGATGTTCAGTTCGATGACGAAGGTGGGGAAGGCGACACGATGGTCGTAGAACGCGAGCGTGATCTTGCGCTTAGCGCTCAAGCCCGCGAGTCGGTCGTCGAGATTGATGAAGCTCTCGCCCGAATGGAAGTTGGCACGTACGGCTATTCGGTCATTTCACTGAAGCCAATTCCACGGCCTCGGCTAGAGGCAATTCCGTGGGCTCGGGAACTTGTCGAAGAGAAGGTCGGCGGGATCGGACGACGATGACATCTAAGGCGCAGTATCCCAAGCAACTGCTTGCTTGGGTTCTTGCTGCGTGTGTGGTTGTTCTCGATCAGGTAACGAAGCAGCTTGCTGTCAGCCGTTTAGCTGACGGAGCTGTCGACGTTATATGGACCCTGAGATTCCGGCTGACGTACAACTCGGGCATGGCATTCGGCGCTGGTTCATCGCTTGGCCCGCTGATCGCAATCGGCGCATTCGTGATCGTGATGTTCTTGGCGAAGTCGATTTCTGGCCAACCGAGACTCGTGAATCAGATTGCAGTTGGCGTTCTCGTCGGTGGTGCTACTGGAAACCTCGTTGACCGGTTGTTCCGGTCACCGGGAGTGCTACGAGGTGCGGTTGTTGATTTCATTGATTTTGGATGGTTTCCGGTGTTCAACGTCGCGGATATCGCAATCAATGTTGGGGCTGCTTTGTTGATTTTGTCGGTGCTGACAGATTCTCGTCGAGGTCGTTTGTCGGAGGGTGTTAATGATGCTGGTTGAAATAGTGCCGAGCGCGCTTGATGGCGAGCGCGTCGACCGCATCGTTGCGTTCATTCTCGATGTTTCGAGATCAGTTGCAGCCGGCCTTGTCGAGAGTGGAACTGTGCTCGTTGACGGAGTCGTCGAAACAAGCGGAAAATTGCGTCTCGCCGAGGGGCAGGAGGTTTCGGTTGACCCGTCGCAGATTCCGGGTGAAACATTTCCTGACGCAGACGACACCGTTGAGGTTTCAGTACTCCACGCCGACGACCACATCATCGTTGTTGACAAACAAGCCGGTCTGGTGGTGCATCCGGGTGCCGGCAACGACGCTGGAACCCTCGTCAACGGTTTGCTTGCAGTGTTTCCAGAAATCACAGATGTTGGAGAGGCGCACCGTCCTGGAATTGTCCACCGCCTCGATGCGGGAAGCACAGGGCTGCTCGTCGTCGCCCGAACACAGCAGGCATACGAGGGCCTCGTTCCTCAGTTCGCAGATCACTCGGCGACCCGAATGTACCGAGCACTTGTGTGGGGTCACCCAACTGCTCTCCACGGGGTGATTGACGCTCCGATTGGAAGATCTCGGAGAGATCCTCTCAAGATGGCCGTGGTCGCTGATGGTCGAGATTCGCGGACTGAATATCAAGTGATACAGCGTTACTCCGAGCCAGTTGACTGCTCGCTACTTGAATGCTCACTTGAGACTGGACGAACGCACCAGATTCGAGTTCACCTGTCATCGATTGGGCATCCGCTGATTGGTGATCCGTGGTACGGGCAGCGGCGACCAACTCTCGGAATGGAGCGCCCGTTTCTGCATGCGGCACGACTGGAATTCGATCACCCGGGATCGGGAGAGCGTGTCTCATTTTCGAGTGAACTTGCTGCTGATCTGCAATCAATGTTGAGCGGTCTTCAGCCGCTCACCGAGGACTCACCCGGTAGCTGAGGGCCAGGAGGCTTCGCCAGCCGCCATGTTGACAATGGCGTCGAGGGTATATCCATCGAGGTGCGACCGCATGACGTCGCCAGCAGCATTCCAGATGGAGAGCAATACGCATTGACCTTCGTGGTCGCATGCCCCGTCGGTGTGCGGTTCTCCAAAATCGCCAAGGGTGATTGGGCCGTCCACCGCTGAGAGAATTTCAGAGAGGCGAATCTCAGTTGGTTGACGGGCGAGCACGTATCCGCCGCCGACTCCGCGTTTTGATCGAACGAGGCCGGCGCCCTTCAGCGCAAGCAAGATTTGCTCAAGGTATGGCTGCGGAAGGCCTGTGCGTTCTGCGATATCACGTACCGACGTCGGGCCAGCTTCATTTGTTCGGAGCGCGAGGGAGAGCAATGCTCGACAGGCATAGTCACCTCTGGTTGAAACGCGCACACGACCATCGTAGGCCGTTGCGGTGGTCATCAATGGCTCCTAGCGCGAGTCGGGTGATCAATCGTCGAACCGTCTCGATGTTGGTGTTAGTGACTGTGTCTGGTGGACTGTCCATGTGACCGAGGGCAAGATGGATCTGACCATTGATGAGCAACAGGGCAGCGCACCTGTTGCATGCCTTCCTGATTACAGCGGTGCGAATGTCAGCGGTCTCATCCCGGCACTCCTTGGAGGCGCAACACTTCCGAGTTGGATTCCTGATGTCGTGAGCAACGCATCTTCGGTTGTTCTTGTTGTGCTCGACGGTCTTGGTTGGAATCAACTCGAGGAACGCCGAGACATTGCTCCGAGTCTCGCTTCGCTCGTCGGAGGTCCGATTACCACTGTTGCGCCGAGTACCACAGCGACCGCATTGACATCAATCGCAACTGGCCTTACCCCAGCCGAACACGGAGTGCTTGGTTACCGAATGCTGATAAGAGGCGCTGTGACCAACATGTTGCGTTGGGCAACCGACGCAGGGGAGCGGCGCCATGATGTTCCGCCTCGCGAGTTGCAGCCGACTCGTGCATTTTGCGGACAGCGAGTGCCGTATGTGACAAGTCAAGAACTTATTGGCTCGTCATTCTCGGACGCGCATCTCTTTGGTGGTGTACCACACGGCTACCGATCGTTGTCGTCGTTACCGGTAGTTGTGGCTGATCTGGTTGCCGATGGGGCTTCTTTTGTGCATGCGTACTACCCGGGCGTTGACAAGATCGCTCATGAACGAGGCTTTGGTGCGTTTTACGACGCCGAGTTGGTTGCGGCTGACCACATGATCGGCGACCTTCTGCGACGGCTCCCTAGTGATGCCGTGGTGCTTGTGACGGCCGATCACGGCCAAGTTGAGGTCGGTGACCAGGTGGTTGTTCCAAGCGAGGAGATTCTGCAGCTTGTGGAATTTCAATCTGGAGAAGGGCGCATGCGATGGATGCATGCTCGCTCAGGAGCTGAGGCTGAGCTATTTGATGCAGCGTGTGCCGAGTTCGGTGGTTTCGCATGGGTGAAGCGGCGGTCTGACGTGATTGATGAGGGTTGGTTCGGTACGCATTTTCCAACGCCGATGTTGAACCGTCTTGGTGACGTTGTCGTTGCTCCGTTCGAACCCGTCAGCTTGTTTGAGGCTGCCGATTCTGGTCCTTTTGAGCTGATCTGCCGGCACGGATCGCTCACGCCAGACGAGGTGCTTGTTCCGCTTATCGCTGGACGTGGTCTTAGATAAAATCTGCGGAGGATGTGTTGGCTACGACAGCGTCGTAGCCCGAAGTACCCCTGACTGAAAGGACAGATGTGATGACTGAGAGTGATGTGGAACGTCCTGAGGTGGTGGGGATTTCTGACGAACTGGAAAGTAGCGCCGAGGGTGCAATTACCGAACCCGGCAAGGTGCTTCGAATCGGGTCGATGGTGAAGCAATTACTCGAAGAGGTTCGCCAGGCTCCGCTCGATGAAGCGAGTCGTGAGCGGCTCGCAGAAATTTATGAGCGTTCGATCATCGAACTGTCTGAAGCATTGTCGCCTGATCTTCAAGAGGAACTCAAGATGATTGCTCTTCCGTTTGAGGGCGACGACATTCCTAGCGAAGCAGAATTGAGAGTTGCTCAGGCACAGTTGGTTGGGTGGCTCGAAGGCCTCTTCCATGGCATTCAAGCTGCGTTATTTGCCCAACAGGTCGCAGCGAAGCAACAGTTTGAACAGATGCGTCAACTGCCTGCAACAGGGGCAACTCCTGAAGATCGAAGCGGTATATACCTCTAAATCTTCCTCACCGGAGACGTTCACTGCTCTGGTACAGTCAATAGATCACACACCTGTAATTCAGTTTTTGAGACACCGCTACCGAACGACGACAACCATTTTTTCGACTACGTGACCGATTCTTTTACCCACCTGCATGTTCATACCGAGTTTTCGATGCTTGATGGGGCGGCGCGCCTCGACGAACTTGTCGCTACAGCAGTCGCTGATGGCCAGCCAGCGATCGGCATCACCGATCACGGCAACATGTACGGAACTCTTGAGTTCTACAAAGAGTGCCGCAATCGCGGGATTAAGCCGATTATTGGCACAGAGGCCTACATGGCGCATGACAGCCGCCATGAGCGCCCAACTCGACGAGGCCGCCTTGATGATTCAGGCGGTGACACAGAGGCCGGTCAGAAGCTCTACTACCACCTCACATTGTTGGCGGAGAATCAGACCGGTTATCGAAACCTCATTCAGTTGTCGAGCCTCGCATTTCTCGAGGGTTACTACTACAAGCCTCGTATTGACTGGGAGTTGCTCGAGCGATACTCCGACGGTCTGATCGCAACGACAGGGTGTCTTGGAGGTCATGTGTTGCAGTCATTGCTACGCGGTGACGAATCGGGAGCGGTTGAAAAAGCTGCTCGGCTGCAAGACATCTTTGGCAAAGACAACCTCTTTATCGAATTGCAAGATCACGGATTGCCAGAACAGAAGCAGACAAACCCCCAACTCATCGAAATTGCGCGTCGAATCGGGGCGCCGTTACTTGCGACGAATGATTCGCACTACACCCATCGTGAGGACCACGCTGCTCACGATGCATTGCTATGTGTTCAGACCGGCTCGTTGATGAGCGATCAGAACCGGTTCAAATTCGACGGGCACGAGCATTATTTGAAGCCAGCTGTCGAAATGCGCCATCAATTTCGAGAGCACCCTGAAGCCTGTGACAACACGTTATGGATCGCTGAGCGAGCTGACGTAGAGATCACGTTTGGTGAAGCACTTCTGCCGAACTTCCCGCTTCCCGATGGCTTCGCTGACGACAGGGCCTATCTCGAACACCTCACTTGGGAGGGCGCAAAACGGCGATGGGGCGCATCTCTTCCGAACAATGTGGTCGAGCGTGTTTCATATGAACTTGAGGTCATCGCGTCGATGGGGTTTGCCTCGTATTTCTTGGTGACATGGGACCTCATTCGCCACGCCCGTGATTCAGGTATTCGTGTGGGTCCGGGCCGTGGTTCAGCCGCAGGATGTGCTGTGGCGTACTGCCTCTGGATAACAGATCTTGATCCGATTAAGTACGACCTCCTGTTCGAGCGTTTTCTGAATCCGTCGCGTATTTCCATGCCAGATATCGACATGGACTTCGACTCCCGATACCGCGATGAAATGATTCGGTACGCAGCCGAGAAGTATGGGCGTGACCACGTTGCCCAAATCATCACATTCGGGACGATTAAGGCGCGTAATGCCGTTCGTGACGCAGCGCGCGTCTTGGGGTACCCCTATGCAGTAGGTGACCGTGTCGCGAAAGCGATGCCTCCGTTGGTGATGGGGCGAGATACGCCCCTCAAGTACTGCTTTGAGCAGAACGAGAAGTACGCAGACGGGTACAAAGCAGCCTCAGAACTGCGCGCAATGTATGACTCGGACGAGGATGTCAAGAAGGTGGTTGATGTCGCAAAGGGTCTCGAGGGTCTGAAACGCTCCGACGGAATTCATGCAGCTGCTGTGGTGATCACCAAAGAGCCAGTCACCGAGTACCTGCCGATTCAACGAAAGCCAGAGAGCGGTAAGCCCCCCGAGGATGCTCCGGTCGTCACCCAGTACGAGATGCATGGCGTTGAAGAACTGGGCTTGCTGAAGATGGACTTTCTAGGTCTACGCAACCTCGATGTCATCAGTGACACCCAAGCAATGATCCAGTCGTCACTCGACTCAACATTTGATATTGATTCGGTGCCTCTTGATGACGCGGCAACCTTTGAGTTACTTGCGCGAGGTGACACGGTTGGCGTGTTCCAGCTTGAATCACCGCCGATGCGACAGTTGCTTCGTCGTTTAGCGCCAAACTCGTTTGAAGATGTCTCGGCTGTGCTTGCGCTCTACCGGCCGGGTCCGATGAGCGAGAACATGCATAACGACTATGCCGATCGAAAGAATGGTCGCAAGCCGGTCGACTTCTTTCACGAAGATGCCCGCGAAGTTCTTGACGACACGTTCGGGCTGATGATCTATCAGGAGAGCGTGATGCGCGTCGCGCAGCAATTTGCTGGCTACTCGCTTGCGCAGGCGGACAACCTCCGAAAGGCTTGCGGTAAGAAGCAACGTGAGTTGATGGTCGCTGAGCGCGAAATGTTTGAGCAGGGGTGTGAGGCGACCGGCTATGGCATCGATCTCGGAAAACAGTTATTCGACATCATTGAGAAATTCGCCGATTATGCCTTCAACAAGAGCCACACATTTGGCTACGGCCTCATCACCTACCAGACGGCATTCCTTAAAGCCCATTACCCGGTTGAGTATTTCTCTGCGTTGTTGACGAGTGTGAAACACAACCTTGATAAAGCGGCGGTCTACCTAGCGGATTGCCGGGCGAGCGGCATCAAGGTGCTGCCACCAGACATCAACCGTTCGCTCTCAGACTTTGCGCCACTGCGAAGCGAGAATGTTCCTAGTGATGTAGAACTTCCGGTCGGTTCGCCAGGAGCAATTCTGTTCGGGATGTCCGCGGTGCGAAATGTTGGTGAAGGGCTCGTCGCACAACTCGTAGAAGAGCGAAATGAAAACGGTCCATACAGCACGTTCTACGAATTTGCCGAACGCGCTCCCGAACAGGTTCTCCACAAGCGAACAATCGAGTCTCTGATCAACGGTGGGGCATTTGATCGTCTTGAACACCCTCGTCTTGGCCTCGTGTCGGTATACGAGAGCATCATTGAGTCAACCTTGAGTCGTCGTCGAGAGCGTGACCAAGGTGTGTTGAGTCTCTTTGGTGACTGGAATGGCGACGATTCCGCTGAAATAGGTCGGGTCGAGCGTATTGATATTCCTGATGTCGAATATCCGAAAGCTGATCGGCTGAAGGCTGAAAAGGAAATGCTGGGGCTCTACGTCTCGGACCATCCGTTGTTCGGCGTCGAGGTGGCTCTTCGGCGCAGGGTGGAGCACGCAGTTGTCGATCTCGGCGACATGGAAGATGGGTCAATTGTGAGGGTTGGCGGAATCATCACTGCGTCGGCTCGAAAGTTCACCAAGAAGGGTGACCAGATGGCGGTCTTTACTCTTGAAGATTTGGATGCCTCTGTCGAGGTCACGGTGTTTCCTCGCACACTCGCCGCCCTTCAGCAGTCGATTGTCGACGACCGAATTGTTGCGGTGAGGGCGCGCCTTGACCGACGTGATGAAAGTCGGATTGGCCTCGTAGCAATGGAAATTGAGACGCTCACCGGCCTTGAAAATGGCAGTTCCCGACCTGTCCGGCTCAGGCTCCCTGGGGGTATGCCTGATCGTCATGTGCTCGAGCGGTTGAAAGGCATTATTGAAGAGCATCAGGGGGACACACCTGTAGAGATCGAAGTAGCGAGGGGTCAGGTGCTGCGTCTCGGCGAAGGTTTCCGTGTCGACCCATCACGAGCAGTCGGCGAGCTTCGTGTGGCCTTCGGCCACGAGGCGGTCGCGCCGTAATTCACTGTCCCGTCTGCTGGAGTTGAGGCTCGAGATGGCAGAATGTAGTGAAGAAGTTTTGCTGGAGATCATGAAATGGCATTGGAAGTACTCACCAACGACGCGAGCGCGCTGACAGAAGACGACCTTGCGGAGATGACTGCGATTGAGGGCGCCTTCGATTTGGCGTTCCTCGATGGTTGTCGCGAGTCATGGGTACTTGCCACAACCGCTCGTGATGGTGGCACGCTTCACGGATTCACGTTCTCGACCCTTGAACGCATTGGCGGCACGCCATGTGTCTTGCTTGGGGTGATGAGTGTCCGTCGTAATTCGAAGCGTGACACTGTCCTGAAAGGTTTGATGAAAGAGGCATTCCACCGGGCGCTCATGGCATTTCCTGATGAGGACGTCGTCGTCGGCGGACGTTTCGCACGTCCAGATGCTCTTCAAGCATTGAAGGAAGTCGACGATGTGATCCCAGCTCCAGGCTCGCGTGCCGTTGGGGAAGAGCGTGCGTGGGGACGGCGTCTCGCAAAGCGTTTTGGGCTTGATTCGTCGTATGTAGCCGAGCAATTCATGTCGCCAAAGAATCCCGAAGGCGGTTTTGTCGATTTTGAGTCGACCAAGCCAGAAAAGATTGCCGCTGGAACGAAAGGCCTTTTTAAAGGGGTCGATGCATCGTCGGGTGGAGTGCTCATCGCCTACGGCTGGACGATGGCTGAGGATCTTGCAAAGCTCGGAGCCAGATAGCCCGACAGGGGTTGAAGTATTGGCGGCGCTGATTCGCTCTCGGGCGATGTGCCGCTCCTTCCTTTGTGACGAGGTTGATGAGGACGTCGTTCGCGAGATTGTGGATCTTGGCACTCGAGCGCCTAGCGCAGGACGATCACAGGGCATGCACATTGTCGAGCTCACCGGCGATGACCGTGAGAAGTTGTGGGGTCATTCGTTGCCGGCTGAGCGGCGGGCATCATTCGCGTTTCCGGGCCTGTTGAATGCACCAGTCCTTCTACTGATGTTCACAGACCCAGATGCCTATGTCGATAGGTATTCAGAGCGAGATAAGGCTCACACGAATCTGGGGGAGGGCAGAGCCCGGTGGAACACTCCGTTTTGGTTCGTTGATGCTGGTATGGCGGCGATGGCAATGCTGCTCGCAGCCGAAGCGCAGTCGCTCGGTGCGTTGTTCTTTGCGCTTCCCGAACCAGAAGAGGAGATTCGCTCAGGCCTTGGTGTTCCCGAGTCGCTTGAGACGGTTGGGGTGTTGGCGCTTGGTTATCAAGATGCAGCCGATCCTCGTTCCCGTGGTGCAGGGAGAAGTGCAACGAGAGCGCGCCGAACAGCTACCGACGTTATTCACCAAGGCCAGTGGTGATCGCGTCGGCGGTGAGAGTGGTTGTTGTTTCAACAAATCCATTGAGGAAGTGATCTGCCCCGTTGAGAATGTGGACAGTGGCACGTGCTGTCATCGGGTGATCCGCAAGTGACGAAGGTGGAGAGAACTGATCGTGTTCGGCAATGACCAATGTCGTTGGCACTCGCGGGGTCTCGACTGAGATCGTCGAGAGCGGTGGCGCAATCATCACGAGATGTCGTGCACCAACCTGATCGGCAACCCTTGCGGCGACGATCGATCCGAACGAGTAACCAACGATGACGAGCGGCAGATCGCGATGTCGACGTTGTAGTTCTTCGCAGGTCGCGACTGCATCTGGCATTTCGTCGATCGTGTTCCCGCTTGCGTGTCTGAAGTCATTTCGCGCAGTCATAATCTGCTTCTCGTTCAGCGCTTGACTCAGACTGAGTAGTAGCGGGTGGTCTCTTCGTCCTCCGTAGAGCGGGTGTGGGTGGAGAAGAGTGGCTAGCGCGCGCGGTTGCGGTGGAATATCGATATCCACGCCGATGGTGACATTGTCTGAGGTAGTGAGTTGTATCGTCTCTCGGCTGTCCAGATTTGGGGAGGCGAAGTCATCGGATGGCGAGCCAGATTCCATTACTGCACGGTACCCTTCGAAGCGTGGTGTCTGAGAACGACAAGCTTCCGATCAAAATGTTGAGCGACCGGTTGCTCGTTCGTATCGGCAAGGACGAGGGTGAGCGAAAGACCTCTGGGGGAATTCTCATCCCAGCTACTGCTCAGATGGCGAAACGCCTGATCTGGGCGGAGGTGATTGCGCTTGGCCAGAATGTTCGTTCAGCTGAGGTCGGCGATCGTGTGCTGTTTAGCCCTGACGACCGCTATGAGGTTGAGGTGCAAGGCGAAGATCTTGTCATGCTGCGTGAGCGTGACCTTCATGCGGTTGCTGCCGAACGCATCGAGGCGTCAACTGGTTTGTACCTCTGAGAACTCGCATTTCTCTCGGGTGACCGAGGCGTTACCGGCGTAGGCTCAATGTCATGGAGTCAACACGTACCGACTGGAGCCCGATCACTCTCTCAGAGGACGTGCGCGAGCGGATCACCTTTAACGCTGATGGTCTCGTCCCGGCGATCGCGCAGGAGGTTGAGACCGGTGAGGTGCTCATGATGGCGTGGATGAATGCCGAATCGCTCGACCGCACACTAGCGGAGGGGCGCATGGTGTACTGGTCGCGCAGTCGAAGTGAACTTTGGCGCAAGGGTGATACAAGTGGTGATCACCAGACGGTGTGTGAGGCGTATTACGACTGTGATGGAGACACGCTGCTCTTCAAGGTTGTTCAACACGGAGGAGGTGCGTGCCACACCGGTGAACGTACGTGTTTCTTCCGTTCTCTTGGCGATTCCGAATGAATATTCGTCCTGAGGCTGACCAATTTCTTGCATACGCAGCGGAGCACAGTGTTGTTCCGGTATGGACTGAAGTGCTTGGCGATCTCGAGACTCCGGTATCGGCCTTTTTGAAACTCGTGGGCGATCGACCTGGCTTTTTGCTCGAGTCGGTCGAGAACGGCGAGCGATGGAGTCGGTTCTCGTTTATTGGGCGTGACCCGGTTGCAACCTTGGTGCT
>JAYNVD010000047.1:8054-10984 GCA_038100275.1 Ilumatobacteraceae bacterium | reverse complement strand
TCAGCAGAGTTCTGACGGCTGCAATGAAACTGAGCAGAAGCGGTGATACGCAATCCCACTCCGACGCCCATCTTCATGCACCCATGCAACCCCAATTATGTCGGTTGAGTACTGGCAGTCGAGCGCCGGACTATCCAACCAGGTGATTGCTCCCCCAGTCTCGTCGCCTCCCCAGTCGAAGTCATAGGCGTTGCAGTAGCCATCAGGCCCTGACACCGAAACCTTGATCCGCTCTAACCCTTCAGGTAGCGGACCAAGATGCAACACTCTCTCGCCACTTCCACCTCCGACACCGAGACCGAGGATCTCGATGAGTTCGAGTTCATCTGCCATTTCCTCACCTGAGGCTTCGGTGGTTGATGTTGTTGGGGGCACCGTAGTCTCAACAACTTCTTCTTCGCTCTCGGCCGAAGAGGAATCGGCATCATCTTCAGCGTCGACGGCGGTTGTTTCAACGGTGGTCGCTGTATCGGCTTCGGCCTCAGTATCAGATTGCGTTGACGAATCATCTGCGGGCTCTGCTGCGGGCTCGGCGGCTGGAGCCTCGGCTTCGACAGTCTCAGCGCCATCAACTACAACTTCGACATCGGCCGAGCACGCAACGAGGGCAACGGCTGCGATAGAAATCGCTGGAATTGAACGAATCCTCATGTGCTCGACCTTAACCATTCATCAAGAGTGACGTCGGTTTATTTCTCGCAACATGACTACTAGTCGAATAACTCACCCATCACGTCACCGATGCGAAGCTCAACATCGCGGGTCTGGCCCCCCGCATCGAGGTACTGCCGCATCGCCGGCTGAGCATCCGAATCCCGCAAGAGCACCTGAAACAGGTACGACTCATATCTCAGGCCATCTTCGAGGCTTCGATCAACACTTGCACGCACTGATCGCTTGGCCTCACGGACTGCGGCAGGCGGGAACGAAGCAATCCGTTTTGCTAACCGATCGACATGAGTAGATAACTCTGAACCACTCATCGAGCGATTGAGGAACCCCCAGCGTTCCGCCGTCGAAGCATCAATATCATCTGCTCCGAGCACCACTTCCATTGCGCGACCAATTCCAATCAACCGCGGAATTCGTTGTGTCCCGCCTCCGCCGGGCAGGATCCCCAACGGAACTTCCATCTGATTCCACCTGAAGGTTTCCCTATCACCGAACCGCATGTCGCAGGCCGCAGAAAGCTCCGCTCCGCCGCCTCCAACACGACCACGAAGTTCAGCAATCGTCACCTTGCCCATCGTTCGGTACATCTCGCACATCCGATCGAAACCGCCAAGTTCAGACTCCTCCATCGCTTCACCATCGACGGGGAAATCCAGAATGGCTTCGACATCAAAATGGGCGATGAAGAACTCAGGGTTCGCGCTTCGCAAGACGACAACTCGAACTGCATCATCTTCGGACAGCTGCACCGATACTTTTGCGAGTGATCTGAACAGCGACGGGGTCATCAGATTGATGGGTGGATTGTCGATAAGAACAATCGCAACACCATTGCTCACCGTGACGTTGAGATGGGGATAGTCGTAACTCATCGACTTGCCCTAGTTGGCGATACCGAGAAGGTCATGAGCAACATTGCCACCAACAATCGTTGCATCGACCGAGATCTGACCAATGCCGTCCTTGTCAATCGTCAGCGGGTCTTCGCCAAGGACCACGAAGTCGGCAAGCTTGCCCGGCGAAATGGTTCCCTTTACCTTTTCCTCAAACGCGGCATATGCCGAACCGCCGGTGTAGGCGGCGATCGCTTCTGCTGCGGAGATTGCCTCTTGTGGAACAAACGGTTCTCCGGACGCTGTTCGCTGGTTCACCATGTCATGAATTCCTAGCAACGGCGCGCCGTTGACCACCGGACGGTCGCTCGACCCGGGAAGCGGAATTCCGCGGTCAAGGAATGACCGCTGGCGATAGGCATCAGGCGTCCGGTGAACGCCGAGAGCGTTCTTCATGCCATCGCCAATTTCTGAGATGAAACGACCCTGAGGAACTGGGATGACGCCGAGCGCCTTCACTTTGTCGAGTAACTGCTCTTGCAAGACACCGCAGTGCTCGATGCGATGTCGAGGGTCATGACGTGGGTACAGCTTCTGCGCTTCTTCGTACGCATCGAGCACTGTTGAGACCGCACGGTCACCAATTGCGTGGGTGCACACCTGCCATCCCGACTTGTGAGCATCGATGATGAGCCGTCGAAGCACTTCGGGTTCGGTCTGGAAGAACCCACAACTGCACTCGCCACCTCCACCACCTTCAAAGGGGTCAAACATTGCAGCGGTCCGACCAATGAGCGAACCATCAGAGAAGATTTTCGTACCACCAATACGAAGCCACTCATCGCCGAGCCCAGAGTGAATTCCTCCATCAAGGGCGAACACACTGTCTTCGCCCTCGGCATGAGAAATGTGGTGCAACGCCTCGACTGCAACCAACAGGTTCGCTCGGATTCCCAGGACGCCACGCTTACAGGCTTCCATCCACGCCATCAATTCGATTGGGCTGTGCGAAACGAGTCCTGCGCCAACACCTGCCTCAGTTGCAGACGTCACGCCTTCGGCGAGATAACGACGCGAGGCCTGGTCAATTGCATCGACGATGCGATCAACAGTGAGCGGGTAGACGAGATCGCGAACCATCGACTGTGCCTGCTCCATCACGAGGCCATCGAGGGCCCCATCAGCATCGCGACCAAGTTCGCCACCGCTCGGAACCGGCGTATCGCGGATCATGTCGAGAACCGCGGTGTTCACCGCGCACATATGACCAGAGGTGTGCTTTAGCCACACCTTGTGGTTTGGCGCGGCAGCGTCAAGTTCTTTTGCGTGGGGATGCCGGCCCTCGGCGAGCTTGTTTTGGTCATACCCCGCTCCGGTCACCCAGCCGCCGGCAGGTGTTTCTGCGGCCCGTTGACGAATTGCCTC
>JAYNVD010000047.1:0-7954 GCA_038100275.1 Ilumatobacteraceae bacterium | reverse complement strand
GTGTGGATGTCGCCGTTAACGAAGAGTTGATCGACCTTCATGGTTCGATTCTGCCAGTTCACTACACCCTGCAAAGGCTTGGGGCGATTGTCGTGATCTACACCGAGACTTTTGTGCCGTCCGCATTGACCGGATCAATTGCGAGATCTGATTCGGTACCCATCGGTCGAGTCCACGATGCGAATTCGAGAAGAATGCCATCTGGATCAAAAAAGTAGAACGAGCGCACGAACACTCCTGGGTGGAAACTCTGCGCAACAGTAAGTTCGCTGTCGTCGTGGTCGAGAATCGCTGACACATCAACGCCTTCGTCGATGAGTCGTTGGCGGTACTCCTCAAACTTCTCAAGCGGAACATCAAACGCAAGGTGATTCATCGACCCGTGAGCTGAAGCGAGGCTGCCACGACCGGGCATTCCACCGGCACTTGCAACTCCTGGTTGCGGTTCAGGTGCACCTGGAAACCAGAAGAACGCAAGGCAGTCGTTGTTACCGATGTCGAAAAAGAAATGCTGCCCACCACCGGGGATATCGAGTGTTTTCACGAGCTGCATACCGAGTACATCTCGGTAAAACCGCACCGTCCGAGCCATATCGGCACAGACCATTGCGATGTGGTTCACTCCCCTGATTTCAAATTTTTCGTTCATCTCAGTCATCTCCGCGTCGACGGCCGGCAAATTGTTGTGCATCGAAATCTTCAGGAGCCGCAACCTCGACGATCACTTCATCGCGATCATCAAATTCAAGGCGTAATGCTCGAGTCATCACTGCGTGCATGAAGTACAGCGACGTGATGTAGGTGAACTCGAGAATCTCTTCATCGCTGAAGTGGGTCTTCATCGCGTCAAACACCGCGTCTGGCACCCGGCCATGCTGGTCTACGAGGTAGTCGGTATAGGCGAGTAGCGCACGCTCCTTTGCGTCGAAGCAGTCGGCAACTTCCCATGCGTGAATTGCTGAGATCTTTTCTTCGGGCATACCGAGGCCGCGACAACTCTTGCAATGTTGCGAGTAGACGAACTGGCTTCCGGTCAACCAACCAGCCCGGGTCTGGCCGAGCTCACGAAGTTGAGCGTCGAGACGACGTTCGGGGCTGCGGTAGAGGCCGAAGCCTTTCACCGAGTGGTCGAAGATGTCTGGAGAGAGCGCAAACACTGTCCACCAGTCGCCAGTCGTCCCGGTTGAGGTTCCGGGCTCGTCAACCGGGTCGCGATCGCCAAAGAGAAAGTTGTAGAGCGGCAGAACACGTTGCTGATCTGCTTCGTCGCGTCGTACTTGTCGAAGTCGCGGCATGAGTTCTCCTTAGGCTGGAATTCCGAGGCGGTCATGAACAGCAGGCAGAGCCTGTAACTCTGGCATCACTTTCGCTGCGAAGAGATGCATCGAGCGTTCAGCCTCTTCTAGCGACATGCCGGCATACGAGAACACTCCCATGTAGCCATCCATGTACATCTCGTCTTGAAGATTGATGATCTTTTCGGTGACTTGGTCTGGGGTGCCCCAGAGTTGAAGGTTGATGAAGAAATCCTCCATCTGCTCGTAGCCTCCCGGCGCAACCAGTCGGTCGTACATCAAGCCGTGGTGTTCGTAGCCAGCAGTGTCCTTGAGGTGAGGCTCGTTGAACTCGTAATGCTTCACCACCGAGTCCCAATAGCCGCCAACGTACTTCCGAGCCATCGTTTCTGCTCTGTCAGCACTTTCATCAACAAAGGTCCACCCTGCAACGAACGGGGGCGGTGGTTCGGTCCCGTTCGCGTCGCGGTAGATCGTCCGGTAGTCCTGCAGTTCTTGCCGAACTGCCTTCCACGGCTTCTGTGGGACAACGAGAATGCCGACACCCATCTCCGCCATGATTCGAGCCGAATCGGGTGAGACTGCGGCGGCATAGGTGCGTCCTTTGAAACTCGATATCGGACGCGGACGAATGTCGCGTCGCTCCTGATGAAGCAGCTCACCGGAATACTCAACCCAACCCTGCTCGAGAGCCGTCAACACAATTTCAGCGGATTCTTTAAAGCGGAGGCGAGCAGTTCCCATATCGACGCCGAACCCATCGAATTCAACCCGGCCGGTACCGCGACCCATTCCCAAAATCACACGACCATCAGAGAGGTTGTCGAGCATCGAGATTTGCTCTGCTACCCGGACCGGGTCATGCCACGGCAGCACGCACACCATCGATCCGAGTTGAACGTGTTCCGTCTTTGCTGCCATGTAGGTGAGGAACTGAAACACGTCTGGGCACATCGTGTAATCGGTGAAGTGATGCTCAACGCTCCAAATCGACTGAAAGCCAAGTGACTCTGCTTGAAGCGCAAGATGAAGATCTCGCGCATAGACATCCCGGTCAGGAATCTGTTCCCCCGGGTTCTGGAAGATCACGGACATTCCAACGTGCATGGCATACCCCCTGCTGTATTCACGGCTCGAAGCCGTTACGCAGCCCCCACTGCGGTCTCTCTATTGTGCACCATCACATAGCCCTCGTTCGCCGTTGGAGATGTGATTTACGATCATTAGATGTCGTCAACGCCAGTTCCAACCCACCACGCCGACGTCAGCATTGACGGCGAACGCCTGTGGGACACGATGCATCGTCTCGCTGAAATTGGTGCCACAGAAGCGGGAGGTGTGGCTCGAGTTGCGCTCACCGATGTCGATAAAGCCGGTCGGGACCAATTCATAGAATGGGTAACTGCGCTCGGATGCACCGTGCATATCGACCGCGTCGGCAATCTTTTCGCCAGGTACGAAGGAAGCGATTCCTCTCGCTCACCAGTGGTCATCGGAAGCCATCTCGACTCACAACCAACAGGCGGTAAATACGACGGTGCCTATGGCGTGATGGTCGGCCTCGAAGTGCTCCGAGCGCTGCATGCAAACGACACCCGGCTTGCCGCTCCGGTCGAGGTCGTGTCGTGGACGAACGAGGAGGGCGCAAGGTTCCCGCCGGCGATGTTGGGCTCTGGGGTGTTCTCGGGCGACATCTCGTTGGAGGCTGGCCTCGGGTCAACTTCGATGCAGGGCGATGTTCTCGGTGAGGAGCTCCTCCGAATTGGTTACTCCGGACCCGAGCTACCCGGGGAGCGACCGATCGGTTACTACCTCGAACCTCATATCGAACAGGGGCCGATTCTCGAAGAAGGTGACCACACCATCGGCATCGTGACCGGGGTGCAAGGGGTTCGTTGGTACGACGTCACCATCACCGGCCAGGAGGCTCATGCTGGAACAACCCCGATGGAACGGCGCAGCGACGCGATGGTCTCCGCTGCTCGCCTCGTTACAGAGGTCGATGACATTGCCCGTCGGCGTGCCCCTGCAGGCAGGTCAACAATTGGTGTCGTTGAGGTCGAGCCTGGTTCTCGCAACACCATTGTTGGCACCGTTCGGATGACGGTTGATCTTCGGCATCCCGACGCTGACGTCCTCGCCGAGATGGACGCTGAATTCAGAGAGTTCGCGACAACACTTCAGCCTCAACCCAACGTCGAACAGATCTGGTATTCGGCGCCGATCGAATTCAACCCAGAAATCGTGTCGGCACTGAGAACCGCAGCAACAGATCAGGGCAAAGACCCAGTCGACATCACCTCAGGCGCCGGCCATGACGCCTGCTACATCTCGAAGGTTGCTCCCACCGGAATGATTTTCATTCCGTGCGCGGATGGGCTCTCGCATAATGAAGCCGAAGCCATCACCTTTGAGCACGCGGTTGCTGGGGCGGAGGTCACCCTTGCTGCGGTTCTGCAACTCGGTTCGTGACGCTCAGCGCCATCAGTCGCTGACGAAACCTTTCCAGGTACTCATGTACTTGATGAACGTTTCTGAAAGTCCCTCAACAGCAAGGGTCTGAGCAGTTACCGGGACATGTCGCGGCGCGAACCCTGAATCGCTACTTAGCAAATTCGGATAGTCGTGATGCAAGATTGCGACTCGACCGAGGATCGCAATGTCAACCCCCGTATCGATCACACGCTGTACGTCAGCGGGTTCATGGATTTTGCCGGCAACTCCAAGACGGACATCGCCTCGAGGTAGTTCCGCAAAGATCTCCATGAGCGAGCGACCCTTATGTTCGTCTTCGTTCGGCTCTTTGAATGAATCCCACAGGGACATGTCGATGAAATCAACATCGCCAGAGTTCACGAGCCAGCCGTAGACCTCGATGATCTCATTCATCACCATTCCGAAGCGTTCTGGCGAGAGGCGAACCGAGAGATGGAAATCGGCGCTGCACCGTTCACGAATACCGGCGATGATTTCGAAGAGAAGGCGAGCACGATTCTCTAGCGAACCGCCGTAATGATCGGTGCGATGGTTGATCTCTGACGAGAGAAACTGGCAGATGATGTAGCCGTGGGCTCCATGCAGCTGAACCCCGTCATACCCAGCAGCCTCTGAGCGAACCGCAGCTGCGATGAAGTCGTCACGAAGTTGCTCAACCTCGTCCGTGGTGAGACCGCGAGCACCTGTCTCTGGGTCGTCCGATGGACAGACCGGTGTCGTGTTGTTGAGCGCTTGCGGCACACGGTTGCCACCGTGGTGAAGCTGCACAATCGCGAGGCTGCCAGTTGAGCGAATTTCCTCTGCCATTTTCGCCAAGGCCGGAATCTGGTCATCTCGGCAGACTCCAAGTTGCCCCGGGAACGCCCGACCAATCTCTTGCACATGCGCGGCGGCGGTCATCGTCATGCCGAATCCGCCATGAGCACGCATCGTCAACCATTTGTGTTCCTCCGCGCTCAACGTCCCATCATCATGGCTTTGCTGATTCGTAAGCGGTGCAAGCATGAAACGATTCGCCATTGTGGGCCCGCGCGAAAAACTGACGGTGTCAAAAGGAGTGTTCACCTCCAAAGTTTGGCCGATGGGATGCGACGTCGTCCCATCCGAAACCCGAGCGGAAGGAGCCGTACGACATTGCCATCAACAAGTTGAATAGCGGCCAGCGGCGGAGCACCGCCTAATTTCGACATATGCGCGCCGATGACTTTCCCCCAATTACCGATGACGTCCGCGAGGTCTGGTCACGATTCCCCAGCTGGGATCAACCCACCAACATGAACCTTCACATGGGTCTCATTGTTGAAGACATCCGCGCCGGTTACGCCCGGCTTCGCATGCCACTCAAGCCAGAAATTATGCAACCCGCCGGGATCATGCACGGCGGAGCAATCGCGAGCCTCATCGACACCGCAGTGGTTCCCGCCATCGGCGGGGTTGGGGTCGAACCGACACGCATGGTGACCATCTCAATGAATATCAACTACATGGGCTCGATCAGCGATGAAGACGCCGTATGCGAAGGGTGGATCACTCGGCAGGGACGATCGATCATCTTCTGCTCTGCGGAGGTGACTGGTGCGAACTCGGGCAAGGTCTGCGCCACCGGCACCCTCGTCTACAAGGTATGACCCCAACAATTCACCTGTCGTTCACCCATGACAAGTTGAGTTCACACCCACACCATGCTTTTATGACGTTATGACTCGAGTTGGCATCAACGGATTCGGTCGTATTGGCAGACTTGCTGCCCGTGCTCTTCGTGACCACCCGTCACTTGAACTCGTCCACATCAATGAGTTGCACGGTGACGCTGAAACGGCCGCCCACCTATTCGAATTCGACACAGTTCACGGCCGCTACCCGGGTGTTGTGAGCAGCGATGGTGACACTTTGTCGATCGATGGGCGTGACATCACGTACTCCCGTGCCACTACGCCTGGCGAGATCGACTGGTCTCAACTTGGCGTTGACATCGTCATTGAAGCAACCGGCAAATTTAAGACCGTTTCGTCGCTCCAACCTCACCTCGACAACGGTGCAACTTCAGTGATCGTCGCTGCTCCAGTCAAAGATGACTCCGTCTTGAATGTCGTCATCGGCTGCAACGATGCTCTCTACTCGCCGGCAACATTCCCAATTGCAACAGCCGCAAGCTGCACGACGAACTCAATTGCGCCTGTCGTCAAAACCTTGCACGAGTCGATCGGCATCGAACGAGGAACGCTCACCACAATCCATGACGTCACCAACACGCAGGTCATTGTCGACGCCCCCCATAAAGACCTTCGTCGAGCTCGCTCTGCGCTCAACAGCCTGATTCCGACATCGACTGGTTCGGCAACAGCAATCACAATGATCATTCCCGAACTTGCAGGACGCCTCGACGGTGTCGCAGTGCGGGTGCCAATGCTCAACGCATCGCTCACGGACTTGTCGGTCTCGATGATGCGAGAAACTTCGATTGACGAAGTCAACAGCATTCTTCAACAGGCGGCTGACGGCCCACTCGCTGGCGTGCTCGGGTTTGAGACAAAGCCGCTTGTTTCAGCCGACTATGTGAACGACACTCGATCAGGAATCGTTGATGCTCAGTCAACGATGGTCGTTGATGGCCAATTCGTAAAGGTCCTCGTGTGGTACGACAACGAGTTCGGCTACGCACACCGTCTCGTTGAACTCGTTCAACGTGCAGCAGATGGTTCATGAACCTTCGTAATTACATTCTCGTCACCGCTGGGTACTGGGTGTTCACCCTGACTGACGGTGCGTTGCGGATGCTGGTGCTCCTGCATTTCAACGACCTCGGATACTCGGCAGTTCAGATCGCCTTCCTCTTCCTCGCCTATGAATTCATGGGAATTCTCACCAATTTGCTCGGCGGTTGGGTTGGTTCTCGTCGCGGACTCAACGTGACACTCATCGCAGGGCTACTCACACAAATCATCTCGCTCGCGGCGTTGAGTTTCCTCTCCAACGACTGGCCGGTGTGGTTTGCCGTCTCGTTCGTGATGGTGCTCCAAGCCCTTTCGGGAGTCGCAAAAGACCTCACCAAGATGTCGTCTAAGAGCGCCGTGAAAGAAGTTGCGGGTGATGGAGGGTTGTTCCGGCTCGTCGCCATCCTCACCGGCTCAAAGAATGCGCTGAAAGGCGTGGGCTTCTTTATCGGAGCGGGGTTGCTGTCGTGGATTGGCTATGTCGCAACCCTGTGGTCGATGGCCGGAGCACTAGCCATCACAGTGATTGCGCTCTTGCTGTTCCTCAACGCTGACATCGGCAAAGCAAAGAAGAAAGCACCCCTGCGGTCGATCCTGTCGAAGTCATCTGAGATCAATCGCCTCTCTGCAGCACGGTTCTTCCTCTTCGGCTCTCGTGATATTTGGTTTGTTGTTGCGCTCCCAGTCTTTCTTGCCAACGAACTCGATTGGGCACACGAAGCAGTCGGCGCATTCCTCGCGCTGTGGGTAATTGGTTACGGCATCGTGCAGTCGTCAGCACCACGCCTGTTAACGAGAAACGGCCGATCAACCGACGAGGTACTTGCAACCCGTCAGTGGGGACTCATCCTCGCACTCACTGCATCTGCTCTTGCGATTGGTGTAGCACTCGACGTCGCACGCACCTGGGTGGTCATTATCGGGCTCATCGTGTTTGGTGTTGTGTTCGCAATGAACTCTGCGCTGCACTCGTTCTTGGTACTTGCGTACTCAAACGACGACGGCGTTGCGCTTGATGTTGGTTTCTACTACTCAGCAAATGCCGCCGGCCGGCTATTCGGCACTCTGCTCTCTGGGGTGCTGTTCCTGGCTGGAGGCCTCAACATTGCGCTGGTGGGCTGCGCAGCATTTGTCGCAATCACGTGGCTGTTGACATTGCGACTTCCAGCTCTTCCGGCACACACCAGCGCAAGCCTCGCTGCCGTGAAGTCGTCAGAATAAACGAGGACGTCAGAGAGCTTCATGAAGGGCGACGGTGCATCATTGCCTGCCTAACTACCGTGCAGACAAGAACATCGTCTTGGTTGTACCCACGGTGCTCAAAGGTGACGATGCCTCGATCGTTCTGTGACTTCGAAGGGCGTGCCTCAAGCACCTCAGACTCGACACGGATAGTGTCACCGTGAAACACCGGGGCCGGGAAATTCACTTTCTCAAACCCAAGGTTTG
>JAYNVD010000090.1:0-1851 GCA_038100275.1 Ilumatobacteraceae bacterium | reverse complement strand
GAGTTCCACAACATGGAGCTCGCCAGCATTCACCCCCGCCCGTCGGCGCCAATCCCGGTGAGTTTCGGTGGGTCAGCTCCGGCTGCGCTTGAGCGTTGCGCTCGTCTTGGCGATGGTTGGATTCCTCTCGGTTCACCAAACGACAAGTCGGCTGCGTGTATCGACACGATTCGATCAACTCGCGAGCAACTTGGTCTCGACATGAGCAACTTCACGATTCACGCTCAGGCCCAGTATGCCGGTGGTGATCCCGACCGCTGGCGTTCGCACGCCGAGAAGTGGGGCGCTTTGGGTTGCACGCATCTCTCTGTTGCAACTCACAACGCAGGCGACACCGATGTTGACGGTTACCTTGCGCGGATTGCTGAGTATCGCGATGCCGTTGCGGGGATCGTTCAGCCGGCTCGCTGAAAACGACCCGGTTCAACTTCAGCGGCTTCGCCGCGTTCGATCATGCGAGCGAGATGCAGTTCTGCAGTTCGCTTTTCAATCGAGTCGCAGAATGACATCTCGACGTGAGGGCGGTAGACAAATCGGTGTTTCACCATCTCTGCAACGGTGCGTGGCTCGGCGAGATATTCCAACATGTTGCTATGACGACGGTGGATGACGCCGTGGTACGCATCGAGCATTTCGAGAAATTGCTCACGACCTTCGATGACGCCTTTTTGATGGAAGGTGACATAGAAGTCAGCCTCTTCGTCACGAACCTTGATGAGTGAGTTCTCAAAGTCATCAAGGCTCGACCAGGTGTCGCCGTAATACGGGCCGAATCCGGTGAGATCGATGTCAGAGAGAAAGAACACCCCTTCAGAGATTCGAAACCCAGAGTGTCCGGCGGTGTGTCCAGGGAGATGGACGGCCTCTACGTCAACTTCGCCAAGGTTCCATACGTGACCGTCGTGAAACCCTTCAGCATCTGGTCGTGGTGCGAAGTTGAACTCGGTAATGATCGACTCTCGCAACTCTTCGCGGTCAGAGCCCGTGAGTTGATAGGCGTCGAGCATGTGTGAGAGATCGTGCAACACATGCCTATCTGCTTCATGAACATGCACCCGAGCATCGGTGAACAGCCCCGTGCCGGGAAGATGATCTTCGTGGCCATGGCTGGTGATCATGGCGTCGATATGAACCGGAGCGCCACCCTTTTCGACGACCGTCACCGACGGGTCGATAATGACCGCCTCACTTGAACCCCTGACGACTATTGAGTTACCCGAGGGGTAACCGCCATTCGCATCTCCCACGAGCACGCTGACGTGAGGGCTTAACACACGTTCTTGGTCTGCCCAATTGACAATTGCTGCTGGCATGTCAGCCCTCCGTTGCCGGTGCGAACTTGAGTGAAGCCGAGTTCATGCAATACCGGTCACCCGTTGGGGCGGGGCCATCAGGAAAGACGTGGCCGAGGTGGGCATCACAGGTTGCGCAGCGAACCTCGACGCGGATCATTCCGTGAGACCGGTCCTCGATAAAACTCACCCGGCTGTCATCGATTGCTTGGTAAAAACTTGGCCATCCGCAGTGCGCATCAAATTTCGTGTCGGACGTGAAGAGTTGGGTGTTGCAGACGATGCAGTCGTAACGACCTTCGTCGAACACATTCCAATATTCCCCAGAGAAGGGACGTTCGGTTCCCGCATTCTGTGTGACTTCGTATTGCACCGGAGTGAGAATCGACTTCAACACCTCCGCGGATGGTTTGGTGAAACCTTGCTCGCTCATGTCAACTCCGCTTGAGGTCGACGACGGCTCGGCCGACAGCCTTGCCCTCGAGAATGCCAGTGAGTACCTCGTCGAGATCTTCAAGTCCGATGTCGCGGCCGATGCTGTCGAGACCTGCAGGCTTCA
>JAYNVD010000013.1:0-50687 GCA_038100275.1 Ilumatobacteraceae bacterium | reverse complement strand
TCGACGGTGAGGGTCTTGCGGCCCGACGAAATGTGCTCATCGATGGGGGAGAACTTAAAGGGTTTGTGCATTCGAGCTATTCGGCGCGACGAGCCGGTGAAGCAACGACAGGCAACGCAATTCGCGGTGGGTATGCCGGTTCGCCCTCGGCGGGCTGCCTTGCGTTACAGCTCATACCTGGTGAGCGCGCTCAGGCAGATCTCATCGCGTCGATCTATGACGGCGTGCTGATCGAAGGTGTGAGCGGTCTACATTCAGGTGTGAACACCGTGAGTGGTGACTTCTCGGTGGGTGCAACGGGCATGACCATTCGCAATGGCACGCTTGCTGAACCGGTTCGCGAATTTACGATTGCGAGCACAATTCAGCGCATGTTGAACGACATCATCGAAGTTGGCGCCGACCTTGAATGGCTTCCGATGCGGGCATCAGGCCCGTCACTGGTGATTCGAGACGTCATGGTGTCGGGAAGTTCGTAACTCGTGGACACATTTCAGGCAATCGTTCTTGGCGTTGTTCAGGGTCTCACTGAGTTTCTGCCGATTTCTTCGAGTGGACACCTCGAGCTAGTACCTCGGGCCTTCGGCTGGTCGCGTCCTGAGGGTTCTGCCGCCCAAGCGTTCGATGTCGCGCTGCATTTTGGAACCTTGCTTGCTGTCATCGTTCATTTTCGGTCAGATCTCGTCAGGTACGTCGTCGATGGAATCCGTGCATTGAAACGGCCAAGGGAAGCTTCAAGTGATGGTCGGCTTGCGTGGATGTTCGTTGTTTCGGCAATTCCAGCCTCAGTTGCGGGTGTGTTGCTCAATTCGTGGATCGATGACCGTCTTGGAACACCAGCAGTGATCGGCTGGTCGCTCATCGGGTTTGGCGTATTGCTGTACATAGCCGACCGTGCGGCCGGTAGCCGGGCGCTGGAGTCGGTGTCGTTGAACGATGCGACAGCGATTGGATTTGCCCAAGTGCTCGCTCTGAACCCGGGCACCTCGCGATCGGGTATCACAATTTCAGTGGGTCGCGTTCTTGGTCTTCGGCGTGAGGCTGCCGTTCGCTTCTCGTTTGTGATGGGTATTCCCGTGATTTTTGGGGCCTTTGTGTTTGAGATGGCACAACTTGTCTCTGACGGAGTTCCAGATTGTTTGGTATCTGCGATGGTCGTGGGTGGGATCACAGCCTTCATTTCCGGGTGGCTCGCCGTCGCTGGCTTATTGAGATTTGTGCAACGCCGATCGTTTGCGCCGTTTGTGGTCTACCGAATCATTCTCGGCATCGTCGTCCTTGCGATCGCATACGCCTAGCCGTTTGCTGTGCAGGCCAGCTCCTCAACGAGTTGTTGGCGATCAGCAAGGAGTAGTGCGAAGATCACGAGCGCGGCCATCACGGTGGCCATATCAACGATGAGTGGATGTCGTACTCGCCAGTAACGCAGCGTTGCCATTCGGCTGATGATTCGCAGGCGAACACGGACGAATAGTGGAATTGCCCGAGGTTGTGCACTGCTCGCCATGTGGCGGTCAGGATGTCAGTTCAATCGCTTGATGACGATGTTGTCGACGAACTGGATGACGTCGATGACGACGCAGTTGATGTCGATCCAGACGAATCAGACGATGTGCTCGACGAACTCGTCGAACTCGTTGTGCTTGAAGACGATGACGTCGACGTACTTGATGACCCGCCACGACTGTCGTTCTTGTAGAAACCGCCGCCTTTGAAGGTGACGCCGACAGGCTGAAACACCTTCTTCACAGCGAGTACCTCTCCTGAATCAGGATGGGCGTATTCGGTGAGCGCATCGTCGCTAAACGATTGCTGCACCTCGATGGTCTCTCCGGTGTCAACGAATTTGTATACGTAAGTCGGCATGGCAGTTCGCAGGATATCGTCGGTCTAGTGGAGGTACGAACTCTCGTCATCCCAGCCGCTGGGCTTGGCACGCGATTCCTGCCGGCGACGAAAGCGGTGCCGAAGGAGCTCATGCCGATTGGTGACATCCCCGCGATCCAGTTAGTGATCGATGAAGCACTTGGTGCCGGTATTGATCACGTCGTCATCATTGGGAGTTCCTCGAAGCCAGCGCTCGAGGAATACTTCAGCCCTCGCCCTGACCTTGAACGCATGATGCGCGAGAAGGGCAACGATGAAATGGCTGACCGTCTCGCTGCGATTGGTCGTGACTGGCGAGTCAGCATTGTTCACCAAGAAGATCCGAAAGGGCTAGGTCACGCGGTCGGCTGTGCGGCCGACGTCGTTGATGGCGATGCCTTCGTCGTATCGCTTCCCGATGAGATCATGGGTGGTTCACAATTCCTTCAAAAGATGATCGATGTCTGCTCCACAACGTCGGGCAGCGTGGTGGGGCTGATGGAGGTCGATCGGTCCGAGGTGTCGGCCTACGGGGTTGTTGCACCGGTCGGCGAGATGACTGACGGTGTGGTTGAAATTGGCGACCTCGTTGAAAAGCCAACGGTTGAAGAGGCACCAAGTTCACTCATCATCATTGGTCGTTACGTGTTGACGACCGACATATTTGATGAAATCGGCCGCTTGCAGCCCGGTGCCGGTGGTGAACTTCAACTCACCGATGCAATTCGCGCACAGGCTCAACGATCACCGTTGCACGGTGTTGAGACGATGGTGAAACGTTGGGATACGGGCACGCCGGCCGGTTTCCTCACCGCTGCCGTTGAGATCGCTCTCTTGCATGGTTGGGCGGATGGTCTCGAGTCTCGACTCAGCGACATCATCAGTGGTCGCAGCGAGTAAGTGCGACTAGCGCCTCCGAAACAATCCGTCGATATCAAGCGGCAGGCCGTAGTCGTCGACCGCGAATTCAGTTGTCGAACCAAGATGCTCGACACTCAAAGATGAGGCGCTCAGCCGTTGGTAGTTACGAAAGCCAACGGTAAGGCCAAGGGTTTCAGTGTCGACCTCAATTACTTGCACAATTGTTGGCGCCTCGATAGTTGGCTGGTGGCGACGAGCAGGCACGAGATAGTCGAATGGGGTGCAGTTCAATGCGAGGTCGGTGCACCCGTCGAGTTCTGGGCGGTGCGCTCCGTTCATTTCGCCCCAGCGTCCTTGGCCATCGGTGCCAAGCCAGAGGTCGGGTTCCTCAAGATCGCGGAACAAGAGAAATTGACGGATCTCCCACATTGCCGACAGCCGAACCACATATTGGATCTGTTCGCGCCCGACCATTCCTGATGCTGTCCATGCTTCGTTTTCCCAACGAAGGGTGAGTTCTTCGTGGTGTTCACCATCCCATGTGTCCCAGCGAGCCGTGTATCCATCGGCGGGAAAGGGAGTGAAAGCGCTCACCTCACAAGTCTGCCGTACGCAAGCCCGCCCCACTCGCGGTACCGTCAGGGGCGTGATTCCGTTGCCAGAGGCCCAATCGTTCGTTCTTGAGCGGTGTCCGGCGCGTTCGCCAATCGAGTTGCCATTCGAAGAGGCTGCTGGCATGGTGCTTGCTGCAGACGTAATCGCGACAGAGTTGGTGCCACCGTTCGATAACACTGCCGTCGATGGCTATGCAGTGATCGCCGCCGACGTTGCCACCGCTGGCGAGAAGCCAGTCGAACTGCAAGTTGTTGGTGAGGTCGCGGCAGGAGCGGCAACCGACCGGGTGCTGGCTCGCGGCGAGACAATCCGGATTATGACCGGTGCCCCAATTCCGGCAGGCGCCGATGCAGTTGTCATGGTCGAGGACTCTGAACTCATCGACGAAAACACCGTACGGCTGTCGGCAAGTGTGCAGAACGGAGACGCGGTTCGTCCCGCTGGCGATGATGTTCAGCCTGGCGAGGTGGTGCTGGCTGCGGGAACACTCATCACCCCGCCGGTGCTCGGGGTGTTGGCGATGGTGAATGCGCTGACCGTCTCGGTGTATCCACGGGTGCGTGCTGCGGTTCTCTCGACGGGCGACGAACTTGTCGACGACGGACGGCCGTTGGCACCCGGAGAGATTCGTGAAAGTAATCGCCGAATGCTGGCGGTTGCATTGCGTGACGCCGGCTGTGATGTGACTGACCTCGGTACGGTGCGAGACGACGAAGCAGAACTTGAACGTGTGCTGAGATCTGCCGCTGATTCGTATGACGTCGTGGTCTCGAGCGGTGGCGTCTCGATGGGCGATTACGACGTCGTGAAAGCTGTGCTTGGTCGAATTGCTGACATGCAGTGGATGCAGGTCGCCATCAAACCAGCCAAGCCATTTGCATTCGGTCTCCTTAATGGCACCCCAGTATTTGGCCTGCCAGGTAACCCTGTGAGTTCGTTCGTGAGTTTCGAAATGTTTGCTCGGCCGGCATTGCGTCAAATGATGGGATTTGAGCGACTTGCCCGACCGAGCGTCGTAGGTGTTGCTGACGTTGCGTTAGAACGCCGGCCTGACGGCAAAACTCATCTCATGAGAGTGCAATCCGAATTTGGTGATGATGGCCGTTGCCATGTCGTGCCAGTTCGGGCACAGGGAAGCCATCAATTGGCTGCGACGTCGTCGGCGAGCGCGATTGCTGTCGTTCCCGATGGCGACGGTATTCCGGCCGGGGGAGAAGTCGCAGTACTTCTCCTTCTATCCTGAAGGCATGAACGCGGAAGCGCGCGATCTTGTTGACCCATTTGGGCGGGTCATCCGAGACCTTCGGATCTCGGTGACGGACCGCTGTAATTTCCGCTGCACCTATTGCATGCCCGAAGAGGGCATGAAATGGCTCGATCGTGACGATGTGCTCTCGTTTGAGGAGATCGCACGAATCGCTTCGTTATTCGTTCGTCGTTTCGGAGTCGAAGGCATCCGCCTCACAGGCGGAGAACCAACTGTTCGTGCGGGCATTGTCACTCTCGTCGAAAAGTTGTCACACCTTGGTGTCGATCTTGCGATGACCACAAACGCCTCTCGACTGACGAGCCTGGCTCGCGATCTCAAAGCGGCTGGTCTGAATCGTCTAAATATCAGCCTCGACACCCTTGATCGGGAGCGGTTTGCAGCAATGACCCGGCGCAACGAACTTGACCGAGTGCTTGAGGGCATCGACGCTGCTCGCTCTGCCGGATTTGATCCGGTGAAGGTCAACGTAGTGGTTGAACGCGGAGTGAATGACGACGAGATCGTTGATCTCGCCCGATACGGCCGTGACAACGGTGTCGAAGTGCGATTCATTGAATTCATGCCCCTTGATGCGTCTGGCGAGTGGGGTAATAACAAGGTCGTTGGTCAGGATGAAATTGTCGCAGCGATCAGCGCAGAGTTTCCGTTAGAGCCGGTACCCGCTCGAGGTGCTGCGCCAGCTGATCGCTGGCGATATGTCGACGGCAGCGGAATGGTTGGGGTGATTCCAACCGTGACAAAGCCGTTCTGTGGAGACTGTGACCGCGTTCGTCTCACCGCAGAAGGCCAGTTCCGCACGTGCTTGTTCGCAACCGATGAGTTTGATCTTCGGTCGTTGTTGCGAGGTGGTGCAACCGATGACGAGATCGCTGACCGCATCATTGCTGCCGTCGGAACGAAGTGGGCTGGGCACCAGATCAATCAGGTGTCGTTCACCCGACCGGCACGAACGATGAGCCAAATCGGTGGCTGAGATCGGTCTGGGAGCAGAGGCGCAATGAACGAAGCTGGATTCACACATCTTGACGAAGCCGGAGCGGCTCACATGGTTGATGTGGGGGATAAGGCCGCAACTCGCCGTCGAGCAGTCGCTCGCTCGGTGGTCAAGATGGAGCCGTCGACGGCTGCTGCGATCGCGGATGGCGACGTGAAGAAGGGCGATGTGCTCGCAGTTGCTCGAATCGCCGGAATACAGGCTGCGAAGCGAACCGCTGACATCATTCCGCTATGTCATCCGTTGCTGTTGAGCAAGGTGTCGGTTGATCTCTCGGTTGGCGAGTCGTCGGTAACGATTGAGGCTGTCGTCGAAACGACGGGGCCGACCGGGGTTGAGATGGAGGCATTGCATGCCTGCACTGCGGCTGCGCTCACCATCTACGACATGTGTAAAGCGCTTGATCGGGCGATGGTGATCACCGATGTCATGCTGATGGAGAAGTCAGGCGGGCGTTCTGGTGACTTCCAACGGGGCGAGTGACGCTCGTCACAGCATCCACAGCCCGCGTTGCTGTTGTTGTCATAATTGTCGTATGATCGTAACAATTGGTCGTTGATTGATGACCTGAAAGTTTGAACTTATGGGTGAACTCGTCCTTCTCATCGTTGCCGCAGCGTGGGCTGCAGTGCTTCTGCCGCCGTTGATGCGTTCGCGCTTTGAGAACCGTCCAAACTCGTCGGTGACCGACTTCAATCGTCAACTTGCCCGTTTGCAGGGTTCGGTACCAAGCCGTGCAACTGGCTCGATGCGGGCCGCGGCTCGTCCGCTCGCTGGCTCGCAGATCGCCGCCCAAAGCCGTCGGGAAGCTGCAGCAGCTCGCCGGCCCAAGGTTCACGGTGCGCCAACACTTGAAGGACCACAGGTAGCCCGTCGCCCGATGTCGGCTGGAGAGGCGCAACGTCGCCGTCGTGCAAACACCTTCGTCGGACTGCTCGTTTCGACTGTCTGTCTTCTCTTTCTTGCCGCAACGACGAAAGAGGTCGCAATGCTGTACCTCTTCGCAATGTCGTTCCTTTCTCTGTGCGGCTACGTGTATGTCCTCGTCTCAATGCGTCAGCGCCCAAACTCGTGGGGCCCGGCTGCGCAGGGTGACGACTGGCTGCGTCGCTGAACTCACGCAGCGATACACTCATCGCCTCCGGGGCTGTAGCTCAGTTGGTAGAGCGCAACAATCGCACTGTTGAGGTCAGGGGTTCGATTCCCCTCAGCTCCACTCCGGGGTCCTCTCGAAATTCGGGTTGATGGCCTCTCGAAATTCGGGTTGATGGCCTGGTCGCTCCCTCATGCGGGTGACACGTGAGCCGGATAGGGTCATCGAATGCCATCGAGTACCGAGAGCCCACGCAAGGTTCGTAAACAGCGTGCAAGTTATGGCTCGGGTGACGTGCCACGCTGGAGATGGCAACACAAGGTCCGCATGCGTTGGAAGGGTTGGCAAAAGTGGACCACCCTCGGGTCACCAAACTTCTCAGCATCAAGTCTCGAGAGCCGCAACAAGCGCAAGTCGAAGTGCGAGGTCGCGGGGTGTGAGGCTCCAAGCGTGATGACATCAGGGTTGTGTTGGATCCACCGAGTCTCTTCGACTTGATTGCTGTGTCGAGGCGCTGAAAACCCTGCTCAGTTGAACCGGTTGCAGCGGGAGGCTGTCAGACTTGCACTGTGAGTAGCGAACCCCGTCACGGAAGCCAAGTAGATCGAACGGAAGAGTGGAACGCCCTTCGCGAGCGTTATCTCGCTCAGGCATCGGAACGCCCGGCGAGTACAGCAAGGGGAGTGCATCACCAAGCGCTGCTCTGTTCAGATGTTGAACAGACCATCAACTTTTACCAGGGGCTTCTTGGCTTCCCGCTCACCGAACTCTTTGAGAACCGTGACTACGCCGGAAGCACCCACTTCTTTTTCGACATCGGTAATGGAAACTGCCTCGCGTTCTTTGACATGCCAGGTCTTGGTCTCGGGTCATATCAAGAAGTCCTCGGCGGCCACCACCACCTTGCAATTTCGATGGAACCTGATGAATGGAATGCTGCCCGTGAACGGCTTGAAGCCGCCGGGGTCGAAATGGCTCATGTCGATGGTTCGTCGCTCTACTTTCTCGGCCCAGATGGCGAGCGTCTTGAACTGATCAGCGACCCACTCGGCGAGATGTACGGTTCTCAGGTGCTGTGACATCGACGATTTGTTGAGTCGCCTTCCCGGTAATCCGACCGTCCAGTCTCATTGCCACAATGGTTGAGTGGCACTGACAACATTTTCTGAGTGGGGCGAGATTGACGAAACGCCACAGGCGTGGTCGACGCTAGGCGAGCTCTACCACCGTTTTCTCACCGGCCTTTTGCTTGGAATGGTGACCCGTGTCGGCGTTGAACCTGCCGCTCGCGTTGTCTTTCGAACGTTCAGAAATCAACATCTCGAAGCATTTAAGCCTGGGCTTGAAAAGCTCGGTCTCACCGATGAACCTGATGCGGTCGCCTGCGCGAAGTACCACGTGCTGTCAAATTCTCTCGGGGGAGTGCGCGTCGAGTGGATTCCTGAAACCGATAAGAAATCGTGGGTGCGCTACCTGCCGCCACGATGGATTTTCGATGGCACCGCAGTGTGTGGAATTCCAACCGAACTCAGTCGAGCAATGCTCCGCGGATGGCACGGTCAAAACGGAGTCACGCTTGGCAATCCGCGTCTTGGTTTCGTCGCAACGTCACAGACCACCGACGGTCAGCCCGGTCTCGTCGGGTACTACATCGAAGAGGACTATGAACTCGAACCTGAGGATCGAGTTCGGTTCCGGCCCGGTGAGCGCCCACCCGGGCCTGCCGCCGATTTGCCCTCGCCAACCTGGGACCCAGTTCGTCTCGCGAAAGTTGATCGCAACTACGCCATGAACTACATCCACACGATTCTTCCGGCAATGACCGAGGAATTAGGTCCGGGCACGACGAGGGCGGTGGCTTCGGTGGTCGGTCGACAGATCGGCATGCAATTTCACTCCGCTGTGATGGAAGCGGTTGGGGTTGATGGCGGGCTAGGGCTCAGACTTGGCCATCTTCTCGCCGGGCATGGTGACCGCTGTGAAGTCGCTCAGGTCGGTGATGCTGAACACGTTCGGCTTCACTCGTGGAGGCTGTTCGACCCTTCGTCAGTTGATGCCGCAGTGTTTGACGGCTGGAACGCGCTATGGGAAGGGTTCGCGTTGATGGAGGACCAAACACTCTTGGTTACACAACGACTCGATAATGGTGATCCCTGTTTCGAATGGGTGATTTCATAACCCCTCCCGGGGAATCGACGTTGATCTATGACGCCGAGGCTTACGTATGTGCGGCTGCTCTGCGCTCGGTTTCAGTGATGAGTGCGCCGGGGTCAGATTTGAACTCGGCGAACTCTGAACTCGTCATGATTTCCAGCCAACCGTCGTCGCTCAACGCGATGATGCTCGGTAGTCGACCCGCCGCCGCAAGTTGCTCGGGAAGTGCTTCATCACGATGAATGAATGTGATGTCGAGGTCTGACTGACGTATTGCCGTTTTCCATTCTCGGCGACCGAACGGGTTCCAGCCGTGGGTGACATCACAGAGTTCGCATGATCCACGCCCGGTCAACTTCGCTGCGGCGTATGCGAGTTCGCCGGTAACAGATCCATCTGCGTTATAGATGCCAACGACCTGTGTCACGGCTGAGAAACTAAATCCTCGGATGCATTGCAACAAGATCGAGCCACGAAAATCCTCGTCGCTCCAGTGGTGCGACAAAACGACTCTTCGCTACTTTCCCGTAGAGATCCCCCATGAGTAGCGACCCTTCAATCTGGACTCCAGAGCCGCCATTGACATCGCATCCGCCCGATGGAGCAGTTCGGCGGGCTGTCATGGTGCAGCACTGGACCGACATCGTCTTTTGTCACTGGCGCTACGAGCCTGAGGTCGTACAGCAATTACTTCCTACGGGTGTTGAAGTTGACACCTTTGACGGCTCAGCATGGGTTGGTCTCATCCCATTTCACATGGATGGTCTCGGTTTCCCGGGGTTGGCTCCGTTGCCGTATGTCGGCTCGTTTCCTGAAGTGAACGTCCGCACCTACGTTCGGGCTGGCAACAAGCGCGGGGTTTGGTTTCTGTCGCTCGATATTGATCGTTGGCTACCAGCACTTGTCGCCCGACTCGGCTACCGCATCCCGTATTGCGTAGGAGACGTGCGGCACGTGCGAGTCGGTGACCGAGTGATGTCCTCGGTACATCGAAAGTGGCCATCAACCCGCTATCGGTCGGCTGAACTTTCGGTCACCGTCGGTGAGCAATGTGATGACGGCGATCTCTCTCGGTTTCTCACCGCTCGTTGGGGGCTTGTTGCGAACCCGTTCCGCGGTCGGCCGGTGTGGGCACCGGTTGATCATCCGGCGTGGCCGCTGCATAGCGCAACGATCAATGAACTTGATGCAGGAGTAGTGGCCGCAGCGGGGTTGCCGTACCCGAGCGGCGAACCACATGTGCTGTACTCGCCAGGGGTGCCGGTGCGTATTGGGTTGCCGTCGCTGCTGAACCGATGATTGCTTCAGGTGTTTAGGCGAGCTCGTCTGTAGCCACCCAGTTTCCGTGGAACCCGTTCGGTACCCGTGCAGGGAGGTGAACGACGGCAACAGGCTCAGCAGCGATGTCTGCTGCATCAAACACGCAAAGATCAGACAAATTGCTCGTGCGGTTGTGGCGAAGAGCCATCACGTAACCGTCATCTTCAGCGGTTGAGTTCTCGCGAGGAATGAAGACCGGCTCGCCGTAACCCATCTCGTCGTTGTCTGTGCGACGAGTGACCGAGCCTGAATGCATATCGATGCGACAGAGCGTGTCTTGTGAGATTCCCGATCCGAGCCCGGCGGAATATCCAAACTGATACGGACGTCCGACAAGGTCTTCTCGAACTCGCGGAAATTCCTGAGGATGGTCATCAAGGGTGCGTTGGGTCGCAGAACCTGAGGTTAAATCGAATTCCCAACGATCAAGACGCGGGGCTCCCTCATTGGGGCCACGGCGCTCTCGGTCAAACATCTTGGGGTGGCGTACAGCATCGAGCACCACCCGAACATTTCCATCGGCGTCAACCTCGTCGTAGGCATTCATTGGATGGAAGATGTAACAAGGATCAATCGAGAACCATCTGATGTCATCTGAGGCGCATGGCCCGTCGTCTCGTGGGACCAACCCGACACGAGCGTCGTAATCAGCAAACCAGCGATAAGGAAGTGACGCTCCACCCATTGCGGCATCAAGGTCGAACAGCACTGGCAGATCAAACACGAGGGCGTATCGCTCGGTAATTGCAATGTCGTGAATCATTGGCCCGCCAGGCAACTCGATATCTCGTGTCGTTCGTACCTTTCCATCGGTGCCAACGACGAGATATTGCACCTGGTTACCCCAACCCCACCAGTAGGTCATGACGTGCAGTTCGCCCGATAGTGGATCGCGCTTTGGGTGAGCCGAAAATGCGTAGGGAAGGGTGTCGTTGAGGTTTGAGATGGCAAGCGTGTTGAGTTCAGAGTCCATCTCAACCGGTGGAGCACCGGCCTCGACACACGCAAGTAGTTGCCCAGCATGGGCAACGATGTTCGTGTTCGCGGAGAAACTCATGTGATCCGCCGGCCAGGGGTTCGGTGGTGCATCTTCGTCAAGCACGTTCGCAACATCGGCGCTGCGAACCCAACGGTTGCGGTACCACTGTGCCTTGCCGCCTCCGAGGCGCAACCCATGCACCATGCCGGTACCGGTGAACCAGTGGTATTTCTCGGGGTCGGGAGGGGTAACTGGGTTTGGCCCATTGCGAACGTAGTAGCCGTCGAGTTCGGGTGGAAGTTGGCCAGTGACCTTCAGGTCAAACTCGGTAAGTTCGACATCAACGGGTGCCATATTCCCGCTAAGAAACGGATTCGTCGACATGTTCAGAGTCTGGTTGCTCGTAGGGTTTCGGTCAACTGCAGATGAGATCTCGCCCGGGTTATTAGGTGTAAGGAGTCGTTCGAATTGCCGGCATCCAACGTTGCCCGGCGGTGTCGTTCACACGTTGAAGTATCGCTGATTCGTGCGCTTCGATCGCTTCGCAAAAGCGACGGGTGGAGCCCTCTCCAACCGCTTTCCAGGCAGATGAGGTGAGTTCATCTGTCTGGTGTTCGATGGCGTGGCGAACTTCCCGACCCGTGTCGTTCAGTTGCCTATCAAGCGCCCAGCCTTTACTTGTCAGCCGTTCCCAGCCGTGAGCGATCGCGTCGTCATCCCAGCCGCGGCTGCGAGCGATCCACTCTTCGCCGCCGTACTCCTCGCGATCGACCATCGCTGAATGAAGGAGCCCCACCTCAACGGCATTGAGGTCGTGAGTTGCGCAGATCGCCCAGTGCACATCACCTCGTAACTCGCGTAGGCAATTTGCTGCTCGCCATGCGGAGAGTGCGGGGTCAGATGGTCGTGGCTCGGCTCGATGAGCAGCAAACAGCGGTCTGAATTCACCACCGACGGAGTCGACTCCTCGCCAAAGATCAGATGCGAGTGGCGCGAGTTCATCGCCGAGACCAGGAGCAACGTCTTCGAGCCCGGCAGTCACCGATTCATTGAGCACGCGCATGATGTCGTCGTGACTGGTCGACGATCGCACCACGTTAAGGACCGCAGTCATCACATCGGGGTGGATCGAATATGTCGTTGCAGCAACAGCAGCCGGACTGAGGTCACCAAGGGGAGCGACCCGCCACGCAATAAGCCATCCTGCACCGTTTGGAACTCCAAGTTCACTGAACCTCTTGATTGCGGCTGGATCCCACATCAACCAGGCAACGAGGTGGTGTCCCGCCCGACCGGCTCGCGCAGTCAGCCCAGGCCAGTCGGTCACGCAATCGCCTCCAGCATGAGCTGAGCGACTTTGTGCGCAGCGTTCTGGTTTTGGCCAGTGACGAGGTTTCCATCGACCACCCAGTGATTAGCAAGGAAATCTCGGCGTCGTTGTTTACTTTCGAAGACGGCACCCGCGGCGCGTAGCTCGCGCTCAGGATGCTGCGGCGTTGACGTAATGCCAAGCTCTCGTACCTGTTTGTCGGTAACAGCGGTCATCCGTCGACCTTCAACAAGTGGTGTGCCATCAGAATTCTTCGCGTTCAACAACCCGAGCGGACCATGGCATACGCCGCCGAGGACAGCACCGTTGGCATTGGCCTTGGTCACCTGCTCGCCAACAACAGAAGACGTGCCAAGGTCGAATGCTGCGCCCCAGCCTCCAGCGAGATAGACGATCTCAAACTGTGAGATATCGAGATCGCCCAATGAACTTGACGACGAAAGCGCTGCCTTAAGCACTGGGTCTCTGAGCATTCGATCATCAGCTGAGGTGCGAATCGCAGGCTTCAGCGACAGTGGGTCAACCGGGATTTCACCACCAAGCGGGCTCGCAACTGTGACTGACATCCCTGCGTCAAGAAACTCGTAATACGGAACAGTGAGTTCGCTCGCAAACACCCCCGTTGGGCGCCCCACGCCGAGCGTTCCGTGATTCGTTGCGATAATGAGGGCGCGTCGGCCGGTGAGATCAAAAGATTGTTCAGAAGAACTGTCTTGATGAAGCCCAGCGCGCTGCAACGCTTTTCGGGCGAGTCGAGCAGGCGGCGGGGTAGCGGCGCGTGGTCCCGAGCGCCGTTCAGCAACTCGTTTCTTGATCTGTTGGGGAACACGTTCCTTCACCACTTGCTGGATCATTGGGCGAGGAGGAAGCAACGGCACCTTATTGATCGACGTGATGTTGCTCGTCACATATGGCCAAGGATTATTGCGTGCAGGTATGCATCGAGAACGGTCGGCGTCGAGGCGTTCCTTCATCAGTGCGAACACGCTCGCCGCAGAATCATCGTTCCAGCGGTTGGCCATCTCTGCAGGGTCATCGTCAAGGTTGTACAACTCCCACTGATCGGGAATGACGGTTGTGCGATAGCGAGGCCCACCCATCCCATCGCTTGCGAGTTGACGAACAAATGGTTCGGTCCAGGCCGATGGATCGTCAAAGGTGCGAACAAGCTTCCAAAGATTCCCACCCGCACCGCTCGCCTCATCGTCTGCAACACGACCAACGATGGCTTCAAAGTTCGTCGCGACATGAGCAGGAACATTGATGCGCAGAGGCCCGGCTACATCATCGACTTGGCCCCCGCCACGGGCGACACCACTCGCTCCGGTGTCTCCCTCTGGCATGTTGTCTCGGGTCATGATGTAGACCGATCGTCGGTCGTCTTCAACACCGCCGTCAACGAGCGGCATCAAATTGCTGCCGGGCAGCGGATGAACTTCGCTGAACGATGCACGAAGCTCATCGGCAGTCGCGTGTTCGTCAATTCCCGCCGCAGCGAGCAAAGTCGGCACGAGGTCAACGTGCGATGTCGGCGATGAAATTGATCGCGGCGATGTCGCTTGTGAGCCAACTCGGGCGATCGAGAACGGCACCCGCGTCGACTCGTCATACAACTGGAACCATTTCTGGTGCAAACCCCCGTGCGAACCGAGTAACTCACCGTGATCTGAGGTTCGAACGATGACGGTCTCTGTACTTGCGTTGTCGGTGATGGTGCGCCTGACAAGGTCAATGGGTCCATCAACTGCTGCGTGCAGTTGGTAGTACAGATTTCGGTATTGCTGGAGGTTCTTTTGGTACACCGGGGCCACAGCGTTATACGGCCCGTAACACGACGGGTACGCAGCGCGATAGGCGATATGGGCAGCGGGTTTATTGCGAAGGTCTTCAAAATCTGATGGCGACATCGGCACTTCAGGAACATCGATTCCTTCAAGAATCTCGGGCATCCCGCGCCGCATCCACAAGGGAAACAACACGATGTCATGAGGATTCACGAAACTCGCGACCAACAAAAATGGTTTGAGCGCATCCGTATCGCCGAGGCGGCGACGTTCATAGCGGTCTTGGAGCCAGGTCACGACTCGCGCTGCGATTAGCGGATCTCGTGCAACCCCGGAGTTTGCAAAGAGCCCGCCGTGCGGCTCGGGTCCGACCCAGCCGGAGAAGCCGAAAGGGTTGAGCGGATTTGCAGCGAGGTACGCGTCGACATTGTCGTGCAGCACTTCACCGCCTGCAGTATTTGTCGGTAGGGGTTGGCCGTCGTCTCCATGCAGATCAGCGTGCGTGATATGCCATTTTCCGTCGTAGTGCGTGTCATATCCGGCGGCCCTAAACCAGTGGCCGAGCGTTGGCACCTCGCCTTCCCGCAGCCACCGCATGCGTGAATCGTCTGCCATCTTGCCGAGACCATCTGTCTGGGTGACACCGTGCACATCGGGGTATTGGCCGGTGAACAGTGTGGGTCGGCTCGGAACGCAGGCGAGCGACCCGGTGTAATGCCGGTTGAACGAGACCGCATGATCGTTAAACCACTTTGCGCCGCTGAGTGTCGAGCGCCATTCGGTAAGTGCGTCTGATTCGTACGCAGGTGCGGCTCGCTCTTCATCGGTCATGATGACGATGACGTCGGGTTGAGATGTCATGAAGCACCTCCTTGCGGGCTTGTCGATGTGGCTACTCGAAGTCCGGTGGTCATCAACCCAGCCGCAATGCTCATTCGTTCGAGGGCTTTTGTTGCGGCGAAACGTTGCAGCGGATTCCATCTAGTCGGAATGTCGGTCGTCAAGGTGACAAGGACCCCATGAGACGCACGAGAGAGGGTCCAGGTGTTTGTTGCGACTCCAACAATCGGCGGCATTCCCTCGATGGAGTATGAAAGTCGCTCGTTTGGTTCCCAGATTGTCACGGTCTCAACCAGTGTTTGCTGAGCGATTTGAACCCGGCGCATTGCCCCGACACCTGAAGTTTGGGCGCTGAGCATCGACGAATGTTGAATGAGCGGCACCCACCGTGCGATCGCGGGGAAGTCAGCGAGAACCGACCAGATGGCTTCCGGCGAGGCGTTAATCGTGATTGAGGTTGATTGGGTAGCCATGGTGACTCTGAGCGCATGTTACGACCTCGCCCACAACCCGAATGCGTTGAATGGAGTCGGCATCTCTAACGCCTTGCGTGTGCGACTAGCGTCGTGACATGCGAGTAGATGCACAGATCGCCCGTGACTTCAATCGAATCAAGGTTCAACCCATCTCTGGCGCCCTCGGTGCTGAGGTTGCAGGAGTTGACATGCGTGACCTTGACGATGAGATCGTTGCCGAGTTACATCAGGCCTGGATGGACCACAAGGTGCTCTTCTTCCGCGATCAAGATCTCACGCCGGCGCAACATGTTGAATACGGAAAGGCGTTCGGTGAACTCGAGGTGCATCCGTTTACTAACAATCTCGAAGAGCAGCCTGAGGTCATCATTCTTGAGTCGACTCCAGAAAACTTCGTTGCAGCAGAGTCATGGCATTCAGATGTGACGTTCCGAGAGTGTCCACCGAAGGGCTCAGTGCTTGTCGGGCGCGTCTTGCCACCATTTGGCGGAGACACTGCCTGGGCTGACATGCAGCTCGCGTACGAGCGCCTCCCAGATGATCTGAAAGAACAAATTGATGGGCTGTACGCAATCCATTCGTACGAAAAGGTGTTCGGCGCGAAGCGAACAGGGCATCGACATGCTGCCGATGATGTGGTGGAAGAGGCGAAAGAGTCATACCCGCCACAACGCCACCCGATCGTTCGAACGCACCCAGAGACGGGAAAAAAGTCGCTCTTCATCAATCGAAATTTCGTGACTGGCATTGACGGGATGAGCCAAGAAGAGTCTCGGCCACTACGCCACCGGCTGTACGAGCAGGTCAATCGACTTGAAATTACGTGTCGTTTTCGCTGGCAACCTGGCAGTGTCGCCCAATGGGACAACCGCTGCACCCAGCATTACGCAATCCCTGACTATGGCGGGTTCCATCGGCGCATGGAACGAGTGACCATGATTGGCGATCGTCCTCGCTAGACACAGCACATTGTTCTGTCGCCGTTTTATTCGGCTGTAGATAGAACATGGGTGTGGTTCAGCCACTCGCACCTCTCGAGATTCCCGACCCCAATGCGGGTCGACGTCGGCTCATCATCGTTGCCGGCGTAGTTGTTGCTGTCGTTGTCGCGCTCGTAGTGGTGTCGACACGTGGCGGAGGCGAGGCCGCAGACATATCGATTGCGAGCTCGACCACGCTCGCTGATGCGGCGCCGACAACAACGATCGTCGACACTGCCACCACAGAGTCGGCCTGCACGATCGACGAATTCGAGATCGCAAAGGGTGATACCGGCGATTCGGTGAGTTGCGCGCAGACAGCTCTTGTTGCTGCGGGTTATAGCGAGGTCACCATCAATGGTGTCTTTGACGATGCCACTGATGAGGCGACGCGTGCATTTCAAACCGACTTTGAGTTGTATGTCGATGGAATCATTGGCAAGGTCACCGCAACCGAACTTGGTGTGTGGCCAGGTCTTGAGGCCTTCGTTGTAAGAACCCCAGAACCTGCTCCGGGTGCTGTAGATCTCTCGGGGATGCCGCTTTCCCCGGTTGCTTCCGCTGGCAGCGCCGCACCAGAACTTCCTGAAGATGCTGGTCAAGGAACGGGCAAGCGCGTCGTGTACGAGCGTTCGTCGCAACGTGTCTGGGCAATCGATGATGATGAGCAGATCATTCGCTCGTACCTCGTGTCAGGTAGTCGTTACCGCAACGAGGTTCCCGGATGGCACACCGTGTACAGCCGTTCAGAGAGCGCCCTCGGTTGGGATCTTCAAGCTGACTTGCCGTACATGATTCGCTACACCCAGACCGAGCGCGGTCACATCGGATTCCACGCCATTCCGTCATGGCGGGAATCAGGTGAAATGTTGCAAACGATCGAAGAACTTGGTCAGCGACTGTCAGGTGGATGCACCCGGCAGGCCCTCCAGGACGCTGAGTTCTTGTGGACCTTTGCTGATGTGGGCACGAAAGTACTCGTGCTCTGACCGATAGCCCAGCACTATCGGCCGAGGCAGGCGCTTACCCGAGCACGAGGATCGGCAGCACCGGCAAGTCCATGCTCATCTCGCACGATGGCATGCGCGTGGCCAAAGACAGAATCCCATTCGGGCCGGCTGCGAATTCGATGTCCACGCGCCGTCAGTCGTTCTCTCCAGAGAGCAGGGGAGTGGCCTTCAAGCAACACTTGTTGGCGCGACATGTCATCCCAACTATCAAATCCTGACTTCTCTCCGGCAAGAGCCCAGCGAGCAGCATGAATTGCTTCTGCCGGCGACTGTTGATGATGGAACAGGCGTGCAGCAATCTGCAGCAAAATCTGTGGCTGCGCGTCTCCGCCCATCGTTCCAAAGACCGACACGAATTCGCCGTCTCTGGTGGCGAGAGCGGGTGACAGAGTGTGAGGTGGGCGGCGGCCAGGACCAAACACTGCGGGGTGACCTGGCTCAAGTGAGAACCCAAGACCGCGGTTGTGCAAATTGATCTGCGTGTTTGGCTCAGCAAGCCAACACCCGAACCCAGAGGCATTTGACTGAATGAGCGACACCGAAAGCCCATCAACTTCAGCCGTGCAGAGATACGTCGTGTCGCCATCGGTAGAGCGCACCCCAATCTTGCTTGCAGTATTGGCATTGAGGAGATCACGTCGAGCCGTAATTGCGTCAAGAAGTGCTTCGCCATTAGCTCGGTCGCTCAGCACCTGAGGGCGGTCGAAGCCGGCAACTTTTGCGGCCTCGATGGTGAGATGCGCCCAACGATCTTCCTCGGTATCGCCAAGGTCAATGCCGTCAAGCAGCGAAGCGGCACCAAGGGTGAGGTAACCCTGCGAATTTGGCGGAATGGTGTGTAGTTCGACTCCGAATGCTGAACGCGTCAGAGGGGCGACCCACTCAGCGGATGAACGCTCGAGATCACGTTCATGGAACAGTCCGTTTCCGAGCTGCATGAGCCCCTGGCCGAACTCGCCAAGATAAAAGCCGTCTCGTCCCGAAGTCGCAATTGCGCGAAGTGCTCTGGCGACCCCCGGCCTTCTGACCGTTGCACCTACGTGGGTGGCCTGGGTGGCAAGTTCAGACAACTTCTCTGCGCCTGCATCGTCAAGCTGTCGCACAGCTCCGACGAGAAGAGGGCTTGCAGGAAAGCCGTGTTCAGCGAGGTCAATCGCCGGTTGCAAAATGTCCTCGAGTGGCACTGACCCAAATCGCTCGTGAAGCGTTACCCAGCCATCGACGCAACCGGGAACGGTGACGACCCGAATGTCATGACGAAATGGCATTTCCGACAGCCCTTCGGAACGAAGTTGGTCGGCATTTGCGCCTGAGCCAGCACGGCCGCTGCTGTTGAGGGTGTGAACCGTTGTGCCGTCATGGATAAGAGCGAAAAGATCGCCGCCGAGACCACAAAGGTGCGGTCCTGTCACAGCGATCGCCGCATTCGTTGCGATCGCAGCATCAACTGCGTTTCCGCCCATCTCGAAGATGGTGTCGCCGGCGCGAGCTGCGAGTTGATCGGCCGAAGCGACGAGATGACGGGTGCCTCGTGTTGAACTCTGCGGTAACGGGTTCATGACGGCACCGTAGTCACCGACGCCCTGATCGGTGTGCATTGGTGGGGGTCAAGCCCCGCTGCCGGCTGTGCACTGGGCATGTGAAACGATGCCTCGAGGAGGTGTGCCGATGGATGACGTCGAGAATTTGTTTGCATGGTCTGACAGTCGCGCTGAAGAAATTGCGGTTCATGCATCTGACGGCACCCTCACCTTTACTGAGCTCGAATGTCGTTCCCGAAGACTTTCTCACGGCCTCGCGAGCATTGGAATCGGCGAGGGAGGCGCATTCGGGATTTTGTCGCGAAACCGAATCGAGTGGCCAGAACTCGTGTTGGGTAACGCCCGTGCGCACAGTCGCTATGTGCCACTCAACTGGCATCTCACCGCTCCCGAAATCGCCGAGCTGCTCATCGACTCGGAAACAACTCTGCTCATCGTCGGACCAGAAGAAGATGACATTGGGCGACAGGCCGCGAACATCGCAGGGGTAACAAACATTCTTACCCTCGGCTCGCAATATGAGGAGTGGCTTGCTTCGCAGCCCGACACCCCAACCGTCGACGGCCCTGTAGGTCGTCCATTGATGTACACCGGTGGAACGACAGGCCGCTCAAAAGGCGTGTTGCGAAGCGACATGAAAGTTGATGTTTCATCGTTTGCGGCCGGTGCCTCGAGGTGGGGAGACAACGTGGGAATGCCTCTCGATGGCCGTGCGTTGTTGACCACCCCGGCCTACCACGCGCTCGGCTTCAGTCTTATTCAAACCTCCCTCGCCCGTGGCCATTCGCTGTATATCTCGGCCAAATTTGATCCGGTCGGTGTGCTTGAGCAGATCCAGAATTGGCAGATCACCACAACCTCGATGGTGCCCACTCAATTCATCAAAATGCTGAAATTGCCCGAGGACCAGCGCAACGGATTCGATGTGTCGTCGTTGGAATGGGTGTTACACACTGCGGCGCCGTGCCCGAAGTGGGTGAAGTACGCAATGATCGACTGGTTCGGTCCGGTCATCGTTGAGTTGTATGGCTCCTCTGAAGGTACGGGGCCTGTGATCTGTACGAGCGAGGACTGGTTAGCCCACCCAGGTTCGGTGGGTAAAGCATCTGCAGCCGTCACATTGTCGATTGTCGACGACGAAGGAAACGACCTGCCGGCGGGGGAGGTCGGCACCATCTATGCCCTTCGGGTGGACGGCACTCCGACCTATCACGGTGACCCTGAGAAGACATCGGCGATGCAACTTCCCGATGGAAGGTTCACTGTGGGTGATATCGGCTGGCTTGACGAAGAGGGATTTCTCTTCCTCGCTGATCGTCGCACCGACCTCATCATCCGAGGGGGTACGAATATCTATCCCGCCGAGATTGAAGCAACGATGTCTGAACATGTTGGAGTCGCTGACGTAGCGGTCTTCGGCATTCCAGACCCAGAGTTCGGACAGTCAGTACTTGCTGTTGTCCAGCCAGCACAAGGTGCCGACCTCTCGACGCTCGGCGATGACCTCCGTGCATTCGTTGGAGGGAGACTTGCGAAATTCAAGATTCCGGCCACCATCGAGTTTCGAGATGAACTACCTCGCGAAGCAAGCGGCAAATTGAAGAAGCGATTACTTCGCGATCCGTATTGGGAATGAACCGCCATCGTCTGCTACCAGCCTGGTGATCAACTGCCGCTACGGTTCGGCTATGGCAGTCGACAGTGGTGGACCACTCAAAGGCATCAAGGTTGTTGAACTCGGCGTCTGGATCGCCGGACCGGCAGCAGCCCTGATTCTCTCCGACTGGGGAGCAGACGTCGTCAAAATTGAACCACGCACCGGAGATCCGAACCGTTCGTTCAAATACATCTTCGGGGGAGAGCCCGAGACCAACCCGGTGTTCGAGCTTGACAACCGTGGGAAGCGCGGCATCTCTGCGGACATCTCCACTGAAGATGGTCGTCAGGTGGTCTTAGATCTCATCGCCGAGGCCGATGTCTTCATCAGCAACTTGCGCCCCGGAGCGCTTCGACGTGCTGGACTTGACTCAGACACGCTCCTCGCGAAGCATCCGAGCCTGGTGTACGGCCACATCACCGGCTACGGGCGCGAAGGCCCCGATGCTGAGCGGGCCGCATACGACCTTGCTGCCTATTGGGCGCGAACGGGTATCGCTCATTCATTGTCAATCCCGGGAGCAGGGCTCCCAATTCAACGCGGTGGCATGGGTGATCATGCAACGGGTGTTGCGCTTGCGGGCGCAATCAGTGCAGCGCTTGTTCATCGTGAGCGCACTGGAGAGGGCCAGTTGGTGACGACGTCATTGATGCGACAAGGCCTTTACACACTCGGCTTTGACCTTAACCTGAAACTCGACTGGGGCCGTGTTGCTCCGATCGCACAGCGCGCGACGAATCCGAACCCGATGGCGAATAGTTATCGAACCGCTGATGATCGTTACCTCTGGCTCGTTGGCGTCTCATCTGACCGGCATTGGCCTCCGCTCGCCCGAGCTCTAGGCATTGATCACCTCATTGATGACGAGCGATTTAACAGTGAAAAGGCTCGTTTTAAGAACGCTGCCGAACTCATCAGCCTGCTTGATGACGTCTTTGCGACACTGACCTTGGAACAGTGCGCAACTGCGTTCGCCGATGAGCCTGATGTGTTCTGGGCGCCAGTGAATAGTGTGGATGATGTTGTTGAAGACCCACAATTCCGCCCGTCCGGCGCAGTTGTTGATGTGCCTGAACGGGATGGTTCGGGTACCCGAGAGATGCTTGCAACCCCAGCAGATTTTTGGGGTACCCCGTGGAAACCGCGCCGAGTTGCTCCCGACGTTGGAGAACACACCGTCGAGGTGTTGAAAGAACTTGGTTATGACGATGACCGAATTCAGGAGTTGATCAATTCGGGAGCGGTTGTCGCCTGGGACGAGTAACTACAGCGATCCTCACCCTTGCAATGATGTGATGAGTGACGGGCGTTGTGTCTCGGTTGCCTTGGCGTTGATGAGTTGTCGCTCGAGAATTTGATTGAGCGTCGCCACCGCTTGTGGAATCGGGTGCTCGACGAAGAAGTTCTGCACATGTTCGACATCGCTGTCATCGGTCAATAGCTTCACTGAGTCAATCATCCGCACGATGGTGTTTGTTGGGAATCTGTCGTTTGCCTCGCCCCAGTGCTCGGCAACAAACCGCCATGCGGCGGAGCCGTTGTTCTCATTCGCGATACACGCTCTCAACAGGAACGGAGCATTCTGTGTCCGCACCTCGTGGGAGAGCGCAAGCTCGCAGGTGCGAGCGATCAGAGATGCATCACGAAATTCTGCGAGTGCGTAGAGATTTCGAAGCTGTTCTTGTGGAGTTTGGGAGGTTCTGAAGCCCTCGAGAAAGCGCTCATAATCTGATTCATCGCCGCAACTGGCAACCACCGTTGTGGCGGCTGAGAGCAGTTCAGGATTGACCGCTGTGGTAGCCGAATCGTTCAGAATCTGACGGCAGTGCTTGATAGAGGGGTCGTCGTTCCCAAGGAGTGCAATCGTTCTCAGCAGGAGGCCCCGAAGTGAGCCGGTGAGGTCATCTTCGCCCTTCTCGGGGTCGCCGAGGTGGTGCAGAGTTGGTTCGCAGAGTTCTCGAACCACGCGTTCGAATATTGCTCGCTCGTCTGCCTTGCCGATAATCCGGGACACAAGGCGTAGCCCTGCGGTGATGCTTTGCCACACCGAAAGGGCATCTTCATTGCGGAATTCGGACAGCATGTTGAGGAAATCTGTCGCTTCAAGACGGCACGCGGTAACAGCAGCGATTGCATCGTCAACGAGGGTGTAACGCTCGAGCACATCAAGGGTGGGTAACACCTCCTGAGTGATTCGAGAGCGGAGCTCATTGTCGTATTCGACTCTCACAAATGAGTGCCCGCCCGCATTCACGATGATGGGACCGTCGGTGTTGACCGCTACTCGATGCTCACGATCTTCAAACAGCACTGCTGAGGTTCCGTCTGTCGTTTGGAAACGTAACGGGATCATCCATGTTGTGTCATCGGCATCATCAGAAAAAGAGAATTTGCGCTGTCGTAGAACGAGTTCACCGTTGGCGAACGATGCCGACACGACGGGATACCCGGGTTGCCAAATCCAGGAATCCATCGTGTTGCGAACAGGTTCCCCCGAGGTTGCCTCAAGGGCGTCCCACAGGTCTGAGGTTTCGGTATTTCCGTAGGCGTGGGTGCGAAGGTAATGCCGTACACCTTCACGGAATCGATCTTCGCCAAGATGCTGTTCCAACATGCGGAGCAGGGCGCCGCCCTTTTGGTAGGTCAAGACGTCAAACATTCCTTCGGCGTCGGTGGGGGAGTTCACTTCGAACTCAACCGAGCGAGTTGCTGCAAGCGAGTCGGTCTCGAACGCAACGGTTCGCTCAATTCCGAATGTGAGCCACCGACCCCACTCAGGCTTAAACGCGTCACAGGCAGCAATCTCCATGAAAGTTGCGAATGCCTCGTTCAACCAGATGCCATTCCACCAGCGCATGGTGACGAGATCGCCAAACCACATATGCGCGAGTTCATGAGCAACAACGTCTGCAACGAGTTGTCGTTCGGGCTGGGTTGAGGTTTCGGGGTCGACGAGCAGAAGGTTTTCTCTGAAGGTGATACATCCGAGATTCTCCATTGCGCCTGCTGCAAAGTCGGGCAGTGCGAGCAGTTCAACCTTGTCTCCCGGGTATGCGATGCCGTAGTACTCCTGGAACCATGCGAGGCAAAACTCAGCAACCTCGAGACCGAATGCAGTGAGGTGGCCTTTGCCTGGAACATGCACAAGCCTGAGCGGAATCCCGTTGACGTCTCGCCACTCAGTTGCTTCAAGGGGTCCAACAACGAATGCAACGAGATAGGTACTCATCACCATTGTGTCCGCGAATGTGACGGCTACGAGACCGTTGTCAAGGGTGTTGCGTTGAATCTCAGGAGAGTTTGAGACTGCCGTATCGGTTCGCCTGACATTCAGCGTGATTCCGAAGGCCGCCTTGAAATCGGGTTCATCCCAACAGGGAAATGCACGCCGGCAATCGGTTGATTGCATCTGTGTTGTACCAATGACATGTTCATTTCCGTCATCATCTGTGAACGATGACCGATAAAACCCTCGCAACTTGTCGTTGATGGTTCCGGCGAATGAGATCGTCACTCGGTGAGATCCAACATCGAGCTCTTCGTTGGACGAGAGTGTGAGGCGTTCGGTCGTTTCGTCAAGTTCGAATGTGGCGGGCTGACCGTCGACCTCGGCCGAGTGAATATCAAGTTCGATTGCGTTGAGCACAAGCATCTGATGACCAGGCTCTGATATCTCGATGTCGATGACAACGGCGCCCGTAAACGTGGCAGACGGAAGATCTGGCGTGATCGTGACTCCGTAACGCGTGGGGACGGCAAAGCGAGGTAGTCGGTGTGGGTCGTTCCAGTCAGTCGTCACGTCGCCGATGGTAGTGAGTGGTTTCAGAACACGGGCGACGGAGCCGCTAGCGTCGTACGAGTGTCTGAACACCAAACGGCTCATGACGCGACATTCCATGTCGTTGGAATTGGAAACGCTCTTGTCGACGTGATCGCTCACGCAGAGGAAGACTTCCTCACCGAATACGAACTCGTGAAAGGGTCAATGACCCTTGTCGAAACCGAACGAGCCCTCGAGCTCTATCGAGCTGTTGGAACGAAAGTTGAGATGAGTGGAGGGTCTGCTGCGAACACCGTGTGTGGCGTGGCGAGTCTTGGTGGAAAAGCTGCATATGTCGGCAAGGTCTCCGATGACGATCTCGGTACTACCTTCGGTCACGACCTTCGAGCAGTCGGCGTCCGCTTTGCCCCGGGTGGACGTGATAACGATGTGCCAACCGGTCGATGTGTGATTGTCGTAACGCCCGATGCTGAACGAACGATGAACACCTTTCTCGGGGCATCAAGTCTCTTGACTCCCGAAGATGTCGACCTCGACGTGGTGGCAAGTGGGCAAGTGCTCTACATGGAGGGATATCTCTTCGATCGAGATGATGCGAAAGCTGCATTCAGAGTGGCGGCGGCACACGCCCACCAACACGGTCGCATGGTGTCACTCACGTTGTCTGATTCGTTCTGTGTGGAGCGGCATCGAGACGACTTCCGTCATCTTGTGAGTGATGAGGTCGACATCCTGTTCGGCAACGCAGAAGAGCTTGTTTCGCTGTACCAGACTGACACCTTTGCCGAGGCTGTCACTGCGGTTCGCGCCGACTGCCCGATCGCAGTTGTGACGATGGGAGAGCGAGGATCTCTCGTCATCACCCCTTCAGAGGTGATCGAATCATCCGCTCAACCCGTACCGAAGGTCATTGACACCACGGGAGCTGGCGACCTGTTCGCTGCTGGCTTCCTTTTCGCGTATACGCGTGGTGATGATCTCGCCGAATGCGCCCGAATTGGTGGTATTGCTGCGGCAGAGGTCATTGCTCACGTCGGCCCGCGTCCACTCGTTGAATTGCGTACGCTATTGAAGTGATGTCAAACGCTGAGATAGCTGCTGCTTGGCTTGCAGCTGAGCCAGATGATGACATTCGAGAAGAGTTGCAGGATCTCATCAATGGCGATGAGTCAACACTTTCCCAGCGTTTTGACGGTCACCTCACGTTCGGAACAGCCGGCCTACGCGCCGAGGTTGGAGCTGGCCCTCTCCGGATGAATCGTCTCGTTGTGAGGCAGGCGGCAGCAGGACTTGCCGATTGGCTGCTCGAGCATGTTGAGAATGCTGCGCAACGAGGCGTGGTTATTGGCTATGACGCTCGACGAAAATCTGAACTCTTCGCGCTCGACACTGCGCTCGTTCTTGCGAAGCGGGGAATCCGTTCGATGGTGTTCAGTTCAGTCGTTCCAACGCCGGTGCTCGCATGGTCGATCACTGCGCAAGGCGCCGCCTCAGGGGTAATGGTGACTGCATCGCATAACCCTCCGGCTGATAATGGCTACAAGGTCTATCTCGAGACGGGGGCGCAGATCGTAAGTCCGGTTGACGAGCAAATTGCCACTGCGATTTCTGCAGTTGACCCGCTCTCAATTGAACTTGCGGAGCCGACGTCGGCGTTGGTCACAATGCTCGATGACGCCATTCGACAGGACTATCTGGCCGCAACCCAGTCTGTGAGGTATGTGACAGATGTCGAGCCAGTTGCTGTTGCGTACACCCCTCTGCACGGTGTCGGAGGAGCAACCTTGGTCGAGGCTTTTGAACGCTGTGGGCTTGGAGTTCCGCTCGTCGTAGATGGGCAATTCGATCCGGACGGTTCGTTTCCAACGGTGAGTTTTCCGAATCCTGAAGAGCCGGGCGCAATGGATTCAGTAATCGATCTTGCAACTCGGTCTGGGGCCAAGTTGGCCATTGCGAACGACCCCGATGCCGATCGTCTCGGTGTCGCAATTCCAACAGCGTCTGGGTGGCGGCGACTCAGCGGTGACGAAATTGGATGGCTCCTCGCAGATCATGTGCTCACCCACACCGAAGGCGATGATCGAATGGTTGTCACCACGTTGGTGTCATCATCACTGCTTGGTGTCATGGCAGCCGATCATGGGGTGCACGCCGAAGAGACGTTTACCGGCTTCAAATGGATCGGCAGAACAGTTCTTGAACATCCTGATCGGCGATTTGTATTCGGTTATGAACAAGCCCTTGGCTATCTCGTTTCGCAGCCACCACTCGATAAAGACGGCATTACTGCGGCGATACTCATGGCTGAAATCGCGGCCACCGCAGATTCAGAGGGCGTAACCATTGAGGGCAAGCTCGAAGAACTCGCCCGTCGTTACGGCAGGTATGTGATTGGCGAACGCTCGATAAAGATGGACCCGGCGTTGAGCAAACGCGTCGTTGAACGTTTGCAGGCTAATCCACCGACGAAGATCGGTGGTATTGATGTCGCGACCGTTGTCGAATTTCCTGAGGCTGGGTTATTGCGGCTCTCCCTTATCGACGGGACACGCCTTCAAGTTCGCCCAAGCGGCACAGAGCCAAAGATCAAGCTCTACGGCGAAGCGGTGGGTGCTGACCCAGAGCTGGGGCTCACGAGCCTTGCCGACATCTTGCAAGAGACGGCAGATTCACTCGCTCTCTGAAGAATTTCGTGGCGTTCCGAATAGTCGGTCACCGGCGTCGCCAAGCCCTGGAACGATGTATGCGTTTTCGTTGAGGTGGGAATCGATCGAGCCTGTCACGATGTGGATGTCCCAACGGCCATTCACGTGAGAGCGAACAGCCTCGATCCCTTCAGGTGCTGCAATTGCGCAAACAACTGTGATCGTGCCAGTGACTTGGCGGTTTGCAATCAGATCGATGACGTGGTTGAGAGAACCTCCGGTTGCGAGCATCGGGTCAACGATGATGACTGGTCGATGTCCGATATCTGCGGGCAATTTGTCGGTATACAGCTCGGGTTCAAAGGTTGTTTCGTTTCGAGTCACCCCGACGAAGCCGAGGTCTGCGTCGTCGAGCACATGCTGGACTGAGGTCACGAAGCCCAGCCCGGCTCGAAGAATCGGCACGACAAGAGGAACCTCAGCGAGAACTTCTTGGGAGGTATCGGCGAGTGGTGTTGTGACCTGAGTTGTCTGAGTTGGGAGAGACTTGGTGGCTTCTGCGAGCAAGATGATTCCGAGTCGGTTGAGGTGAGCTCGAAAGTTCGCGTTCGATGTCTCAATCGATCGCATGTGAGCAAGAGCGTCTTTTGCGATCGGGTGGTCTACTTCGGTGACAGTAAAACTCATAACGGCCGTTAGAAATTCTCTTCAAGGAGACGTGCGTATCCGGGTTTGATGATGTCGTTGATGATGCGGAGTCGCTCAGGGAAGTCGACAAAGGCACTCTTCATAGCGTTGATGGTGAGCCATTGCATGTCAGCTAAGTCGGTGCCAAAGGCTGCTGCAAGTTGAACGAACTCGTTGCTCATTGAAGTGTCTGACATGAGGCGGTTGTCGGTGTTGACGGTGACTCTGAATCGAAGATCTCTCAGGAGGCCAATGGGATGCGACGCAATGTCAGCACAGACGCCGGTGTTGACATTTGACGTCGGGCACAACTCGAGCGGAACACGGCGGTCACGAACGAATTGAGCGAGTCGTCCCAGTTCGACTCCCGTGCTGGTTGTCGTGATGTCATCGACGATGCGGACACCATGGCCGAGGCGCGCGGCGCCGCAATATTGGAGCGCTTCCCAGATGCTCGGCAGCCCAAATGCCTCACCAGCATGAATTGTCGAATGAAAGTTTTCTCGCATCACGTATTGGAACGCGTCAAGATGCCGCGACGGTGGGTGACCTGCCTCTGCGCCGGCGATGTCAAACCCGACTACACCTGCATCGCGCCATTTCACTGCAAGATGCGCAATGTCGAGACTGTGTGCGGCAGTTCGCATGGCACAAAGAATCACTTTGATCACAATTCCGGTCTCACGTTCAGCTCGCTGGAAACCATCGATTGTTGCAGCGACCACCTCATCGAGCGTGAGGCCCGCTTCGACATTCAACTCAGGGGCATAACGCACCTCTGCGTAGACGACCCCGTCAGTGGCGAGGTCAACTCCACATTCGTATGCGACGCGCTCGAGCGCATCTCGGTGTTGCATGACCCCAACGGTGTGAGCAAACGTCTCGAGGTAGAGCACGAGATCGTTTCGTTTTGCCCCTCGATTAAACCATGTCGCCAGTTCGGCAGGGTCGTGAGTGGGGAGGCCTTCATACCCGAACTCCTCTGCCAATTCGATCACGGTTTCAGTTCGTAATCCGCCGTCGAGATGGTCGTGTAACAGGACTTTCGGCGCTTTGATCGCGATCTCTGGTGTGATGTTGCTCACCGTCGATCACTTCGGTCAAGTCTGCGCAGCGGCATATTGCTGGGCCGCTGCAACCAGTTCCAGTCGGGGTAGTCGGCGCCATCAGAGATGCAGTGGAGGGTGTAGGCGTGACGACTCACCGGCGAGCGGTTGACATCGCTCCAGTGGGGCAACTTTCCGTTGAGGATCACCATTGTCCCGGCTGGCACTTCAAGCGGAACGAGATCTTTAGCGGGATCAGGAAGGGGAGTGTCGTCGAGTTCTTCGAAGGTGGTGCCGTCATCGTCAGTTCCGAGCCGTCGGAAAAGTTTGCGAAGTGGAGCCTTGTGGCCGCCCGGCGCGGCCCAGAGACATCCGTTCTCGAGTGTCGCGTCTTCAATTGCAAACCAGAATCCTGTGACCGACAACGGGTCGGTATAGAGGAACGTTCCGTCTTGGTGACAGTTGACCTCGCCACCGATTCCTGGCTGCTTAAAGATGTACATGCTCTGTAGGGCTAGTGCATCGGCCATGCCGATATCGGATGCAACTTGTGCAAGATCTGAGGTGTAGGTCGCTTCCTCAAAGACATCATCGAGATCATGTTGAGCATGTCCGATTTTGTTGATGCTGAGTTCTTTCGATTGGCGAAGTTCGCCCCGCTCATCGAATGCCTCTTCTTCAAAGAAGCACCAGATCTTTCCACCTGACGACAAGAACTCATGGTTTGAGACACGTTCTTGCTCTTCGGTCGTGAACACCGTGTTCTCACCTGAGGGTTCCCAGGCGTTGACAAGGTCGACTGCACGTTCTCGAACTGCTGAACGTGTTTCGGCGCTCATGAAGTCAGGTATTGCGAGGAATCCATCGCGCGAAAACGCCGCAACTTGTTCGTCGGAGAGCAGAGCAGACATACCCTGATCGTACGCCGATCAGAGATGCATAGTGAGATCAGCCGATTTTCAACGCTGTGTACGCAGGGGACACAATTTCAGCGAGAATTCGTTGGCGCTCAGGCAGCGGGGCGAAACCTGATGAAATCGCGTTCGTTACCAGTCGCTCAATCTCGGACCATGACAATCCGTTAGCGTCGTTGAGAGCAATAAGTTCGCTGGAGGGTATGACATCGATCATGAGGCGGTTGTCCGTGTTAACTCCAACGTTGAAGCCCGCCCGCATGAATGGGATAACCGGGTGGTCTCGCACCGAGGCAACGGCTCCGATTTGGGTGTTGCAGGTCGGTGCCATTTCGAGGTGGATCTGGCGATCTCGAATAAATGTCGCAAGAGGGCCAAGGACGAGTTCGTCGTCCTCTGTGTGAGTGTCGCGGTCGAGACGAACTCCGTGGCCAATCCGGTGAGCTCCATGTGCGAGCGCATCTGAGATGAGTTCCAAGTCTGGCGGTTCGCTTGCATGGATGGTGAGGTTGATCTGTCGCTGGCGTGCGATCGTGAGGGCCTCAGCATGCAGCGACGGCGGCCAGCCGGTCTCGGCACCGGCGAGGTCGAAGGCAACGACTTTTTCGTCGTTATTCCGATACTCATCGACGAACTCAACAACTTCGATCGAGCGTTGCTCTGTCCGCATTGCGCAGACAATGAGTTGTGCCGAGATCTGTTGGCCTTTTGCCCTCGCCGATTGTTCTGCGCGTCGAAACCCGGCACAGATTGCCTCAGTCGAGGTAGCAAACGGCATGTCGTGTAGCTCAGGCGCAAAACGAATTTCTGCGTAGACAACCCCGTCGTTTGCGAGATCTTCGACCGCTTCGAACGCAACGCGTTCGATGTGGGTGGGGTCCTGCATCACGGCGAGGGTGTGTTCGAATGTTGCCAGGTACTTCAGTAAATCCTTCGCAGCAGCGCCAGCGGTGAACCACGCCTGCAGATCCGTTGGGTCGGTCGTTGGCAATTTCGGCGTCCAGCCAATTACCTCTGAGAGTTCAAGGATCGTGTCGATCCGTAGCCCACCATCGAGGTGGTCGTGAAGGAGGGCCTTTGGGGCGCTAACGATTGCCGATGAGCTGACCTCAGTTGCCATTTAATGCCCGCCACCCGGCCGGTGGGGGCCACGGTGTTTGGCGGGTGGCCACACCGTTGGGCGGGCTGTTGCCACCCCACGGGGGGTTTTGACATACGCACGCGACTGGGTACGCGACTCTGGCACCTCGGTCACCGTGAGGTACGCGATGAGGGCAATGACCGTAATTCCGATCGAAGTGCTTCCTCGCTTGATCTGTCGTCTGAGCAGCGAGATCACGCCAACGATTGCGCTTACAAAGAAGATGAACAAGAACAGGCCGGTAATCGACCCTCCAGCGACAAGTTTGATGCCCTCGGAGTAGCCAAAGACAGCAGCGCCAGCGAGAATTCCGCTCGGGCGCCAGTTACCAAAAATCATTGTTGCCAACCCGATAAAGCCCCGGCCTGCCGTCTGTCCCTGGCGGTAGTAAGACGACGAAATGATTGAAAGGAATCCGCCACCCAGTCCGGCAAAGCCGCCACTGATGAGTAATCCGATGTATCGAACTCGAATGACGTTCACACCGAGTGATTCCGCAGCCTCGGGTGCTTCACCTGAGGAACGCAATCTCAGGCCAAAACTGGTTCGCCAGAGCACCCAGGCAGAAAGTGGAACGAGCAGCAGTGCAATAAGTGAGGCGAGCGAGAGCCCTGACAAGAGGCCCCGCGTCACACCTGCGAGGTCACCGATGATGAACCAGCCTCGTTCCTCGAGCCATCCAAGCGCGTCCGGTGTTGTCGACGAGCCAACTGGACCGCCTGCAAGGAACGGCACATCAATTTTGGGGATTGCAGATGATTGCGGTGGTGACTGGCTGATGCCGCCTTGGGGCTGGCCAACGAAGACCAGTTCGCTGAGGTAACGAACACCGAAGAAGGCGAGGAGGTTCATCACGACACCCGAGATCACCTGGTCGATGTTGAATCGAATCGTTGCAACCGCATGGATGAGGCCGCCGAGAGAGCCGCCGAAAATCGCAAGCAGGAAGCCAATCCATGGCCCGTACTTCCAAGCACCGTAGGCCCCAAACCATGTACCAAGGATCATCATTCCTTCAATACCGATATTGAGGATGCCAACCCGCTCTGCCCAAAGGCCAGCGAGGCCGGCGAGCATGATCGGCACGGTGAGTCTCAATGCGGCTCCGATTGTGCCCGAAGATGTGAGGTCGTCGTAACCGGTCCATAGTCGGGTGATCGACATGATGGTGACGAGCGAGAGGCCGATGAGGAGAAGCCGCTTGCGAGGTGAGAGCGACTGTGCCGTCGATGTGCTGGTAGCGGTGATGGTGCTCATGCTGCACTCCCTGCTGCGAGTTCGGCCCGCGCTCGTTCAGCGGTTTTGATATTTGTACGCCGAACTGTGGCCTCGTTGACGATGACGACGGTGAGTACGACGATTGCCTGCATCACTTTGACGATCGAGTTCGGAACTTCTGCGAGCTGCAGCTGTGCCGAAGTGGAGTCGAGGAATCCAAAAAGAAGTGCAGCGATGACGATGCCGACCGGGTGGTTACGCCCAAGTAGGGCGACGGTGATACCGGCAAAGCCCAACTGAATAGGGGTTGCGCTCGGGCCATAGGCATGGGTCTCGCCGAGGACGCTCTGCATTGCGACGAGACCTGCAACTGCTCCGGAAAGTAGGAGGGCGATCACGGTCATCTTCGTGGCGCTAATGCCCGCAGTTGATGCTGCAGTTGCGTTGTAACCGGAGGCCCGAAGTTTGAACCCGAACCGGCTTCGGTAGACGACGACCCAGAAGATCGCAACGACGACGAGCGCAATGATGAACATTGAGTTCAACCGGCCATCGACAAGGTCAGGTAACCAGCCGGTCTTTCCGATGATCGTCGACTTAACGTTGAGCCCTTCAATGGATTCATCCTTGAAGAAGCTGTTGAAAATCCAAGAGATGATCGACAGGGCGATGTAATTCAACATGATCGTTGAAATCACTTCGTGCACATTTTTTCGCACCTTGAGGAAGGCGGCGATTCCAGCCCACGCTGCCCCAGCGATCATCGCGACTGCAATAATCGCTGCGATGTGGATCGGGGTTGGAAGGTTGATGTGACTTCCGGCTTCAGCGGCCATGAGCGCGGCAAACAGATATTGCCCTTCAACACCGATATTGAAGATGTTCATTTTGAACCCGATGGCAACTGCGGTTGCCGAGAAGATAAGCGGTGTTGCCCTTCTCATCATCTCGAGCAACTTGTCGGTATTTTTCGCAGTGTCGATCATTGTCGTGAACGCAGCGACCGGGTCTTTCCCAGTGACGTACAGCAAGAGGGCAGAGATTGCTAATGCGATGACGACTGCGATGAGGGAACTCGCAATTGTTGTTGAGGAGGTTCGAACGTTTGATGCGCGAGATGGAGTCAGGATCTTAGAAAGGGGTCCGCCTGGAGCTGTTGTGGCTTGGCTCATGACGATGCCTCCTCGTGTGCGCCGGTCATGTAACTACCAAGTTCGCTAGCGGTCACTTCGTCGGGATTAAGGGTTGCGGTGATCTTCCCATCGAACATGACTGCGATCGAGTCGGAAAGTCCGAGCAATTCCTCAAGGTCGGCTGAAACGAGCAACACTGCCATTCCATTGTCGCGGGCTCGCCGAATTTCATCCCATACCGCAGCCTGTGCTCCAACGTCGATGCCGCGAGTCGGGTGTGCAGCGACGAGAACACCGGGTTCGGTGGTCAGTGTTCGGCCGACGATGAGTTTTTGTTGATTACCACCTGACAATGCAAACGCCGGTGTTGTTTCGTTTGGTGTCAGAACGTTGAACCGGTCAATCACATCGGCGGTGTACTTCCGGGCCGAAGCGGCGTCGACGAGCGGCCCCTTTGAGAATTGCGCTTCATCTTCTCTACCGAGCAGCAGGTTCTCCCAGAGTGGAGCGTTGAGCATCAGCCCCTCACGGTGGCGATCAAATGGGATGTATGCGAGACCTGCGTCATGGCGTTGGCGTGTTGACGCCTTACTGAGGTCAGCTCCATCAACCGTCACAGTTCCGGTCGACGGGGTGAGCCCGAGGAGGGCAGCACAGAGTTCATACTGTCCGTTACCTTCGACGCCTGCGATGCCGACAATTTCGCCCGATCTGATGCTGATCGAGGCGTTGTCAACCGCAGGTCGGCCTTCAACCCCGGCTACGGTAAGACCTTCAACCTGAAGTCGAATCTCGTCACCGATCGTGGAAGTTCTCCCTGCGGGGGAGGGAAGTTCGGAACCGACCATGAGTTCTGCGAGCCCTGAACGGTCGATTTGATCAGGCGTTGTTTCTGCAACGGTGGTGCCTTGCCGCATGACCGTGATGTCATTGGAGACCTGCAACACTTCGTCGAGTTTGTGTGAAATGAAAATTACTGTCGCCCCGTCGCTGACGAGGCTGTTGAGGGTGATGAAGAGTTCATCGACTTCATCGGGAACCAGCACTGCAGTTGGTTCGTCGAGGATAAGAATCCGTGCACCTCGAAACAGCACCTTGATGATTTCGACCCGTTGACGTTCACCGACGCCTAGTTCACTTACTGGAATATCAGGGTCAAGATTTGTTCCGATCGAGCGCATGATTTCCTCAACCCGTGAGCGTGAACTGCGCACATCAATAACTCCTCGCCGTCCCGGTTCGCTGCCGAGGATGATGTTCTCTAGCACGGTCAGGTTGTCGGCGAGCATGAAATGCTGGTGCACCATTCCGATTCCTGCATCGATCGCGTCGCTTGGCGATTTGAAATAACGGGCGGTTCCTTCAACCGAGATGGTGCCAGAGTCAGGTTCTTGCATCCCGTAAAGGGTTTTCATCAGGGTTGACTTCCCTGCTCCGTTTTCGCCGACAACTGCGTGGATTGTTCCGGCACGAACGTTGAGATCAACGTCGTAGTTTGCGATGACTCCAGGGAATCGTTTTCCGATTCCGCGTAATTCAACAGCGAGCGTGCTGGTCATCGCCCCTCCTGGATTGAGTTATTGGTTCGGGTGATTGTCCCGGCGATGTGTTGTGACACTCGTAGAACAGTAGTGCCTTGGACGGACAAAGCAGAGAGCCCGGGTCGATGACCCGGGCTCTCCACCACTCTTTAATTCGCTGAGGGGTCAGATTGTCAGCCCCAGCGACGTCTCAGAAACCATCAGGGCTCGGTTGGAACCTCGATGTCACCTGCGATGATCTGAGCCTTGAAGTCCTCGAGCTCGTCAACGATGTCGTCGATGTGGCCACCTGAGGTGGCGTAGCCGACGCCGTCATTTGAGAGGTCGAATGGGAAGAAGCCGCCTACTGCGGATCCGTCCTGAACCTGCTGAGCCATCTCGAACACAGCGGTGTCAACTCGCTTGAGCATTGAGGTCAAGCGGTGAGCTTGCTGCTCTTCGGTGTCAACGAAGTACTCGTCTGAGTCGACGCCGATTGCCCAGTAGCCGTCACCGGCTTCAACAGCGGCTTCGATCGTTCCACGACCTGAACCACCGGCTGCGGTGTAGACGACGTCAGCGCCATCTGCGTACCATGCGGCAGCGATTTCCTTGGCCTTATCAGGTGAACCCCAAGCGGCATTGTCACCTTCGGGGCCGAGGTATTGCGACTCAACCACGATGTCTGGGTTCACAGCCTTGGCGCCTGCGATGTAACCGGCCTCGAACTTCTTGATGAGTGGGATTTCCTGGCCACCGATGAAGCCGATGTGTCCTGACTGGCTCTTCAACGCAGCAGCTGCACCAACGAGGAATGAGCCCTCGTGCTCAGCGAATGCCGTCGTGATGATGTTGTCACAGGAGAGTCCTGCCCAGTCGGTTGCACAGTCGTAGTAACCGTCAATCCAGCCGAAGAATACGTCTGGGTTGGCGTCGGCGATTGGGCCTAGTGCGTCACCGAATGCGAAGCCAACTGCAACGACGAGCTTGTTGCCCGCTCCTGCGAGTGCCTCGAGGTTTGGCTGACGGTCCTGGTCGCTCGTTGCTTCGAGTTCCTGAACGGCAACACCGAGATCGCTCTCGGCCTGGTCTGCACCACGGCCGGCTGCGTCGTTGAACGTCCCGTCACCGCGGCCACCGGTGTCGAATGCGAGACCGAGGAATGGGCCGGCTTCTTCTGCTGGCTCGTCGGCTGCTTCTTCTTCAGCGGCTGGCTCGTCGGCTGCCTCCTCTTCGGTTGCTGGCTCTTCAGCGACTGGGTCGTCGCTTCCGCAAGCAGCACCGGCGAGAGCGAGGACCGTCGCCATTGCCGCAATCGCAATGCGCTTTGACTTGATCATTTCTCCCCCTTATTCGGGTTGTAGTGGGTTTGTGTCGAGTGGAGCAAGGTGCCTCACACGGCTTGTTCACGTGAACACTGTGACATTACTCGGTTTCAGTGGCCTTCCATTGCTGAAGTGGGTGTCAATCGTGCGAGACTTTTGTCATGTCCCACGTTTTGACAGATATTTCAGATGGAATTGGCACGCTCACCTTGAACGCACCGGAGGCTCGTAACACGATGACGATGCCAATGGTGGAAGAAATCTGTGCTGCGATGGATGCCTTTGAGGCAGACGAGGGGTGCTCGGCAGTCATCGTGACCGGTGCTGGTTCGGCATTTTGTGCAGGCGCTGACCTCGGAAATCTTCAGACCGCTACTGCGGAAAGCCTCGGAACGATCTACGAGGGGTTTCTGCGGATTGCGCGTTCGACCTTGCCAACCATTGCCGCAGTGAATGGCGCGGCGGTTGGTGCGGGAATGAATCTCGCTCTCGGATGCGACCTTCGCATCGCTGCAAGACGGGCAAAGTTCGACACCCGTTTCTTGCAGATCGGCCTGCACCCTGGCGGTGGTCACACATGGATGCAGCGCCAGATTGTCGGTGTGCAAGCGGCATTTGCGACGGTGATTTTCTCTGAGGTCGTCGACGGACCCGAAGCAGAGCGGATCGGCCTCGTGCATCGTTGCGTAGAAGATGACGCCTTGATGGACGCTGCCCGAGGGCTTGCCGCCGGGGCCGCATCGGCACCTCGTGAGTTGGTCATCATCACAAAGCAGACCATTCGAGATATGGCCGATATCGATGCTCACTCGGACGCGGTTGCTCGAGAGCTTGATCCGCAGGTGTGGACAGCAAAACAGCCGTGGTTCGAAGAGCGCATCGCCGCGTTGAAGGCAAAGATTTCTTCAAAGTCCTGAGCATGGCTCGACCAGACCAACGCTGAAATTTCACCCTCGCGAAATGGTGTATTGTCGTTCGCAGGGGGAGGATTACCACCACTTCAACAAGGAGGTATCCGATGAGTCAGCGTCATAGGAATTCAGAATTCCAACTGCCGCCGAAGCAGGAGTTGCGTGCGCACGCCCACGGTGAGCGCCACCGGATTCATGTTGAACTCGATCAACTCGCCCATGTGGTGAGTGCGGGCATTGATCCAGAAGATGTCCATGAGCCGGGAGAGGCCTGGAAGCCACTTCGTCACCATGACTCTGAGAGAGCGAAGACGAAGCTTGCAAAGGCGAAGCGCAATCGGCGCCACTGGAAGACGAAGATGTGGAAGCGGCGCACTGTGCTGCGCCAGCAGCGCATTGCTGCGATCGAACGTCTCGCCTAACTCAGCTTGATGGTGACGGCGAAGGATCACTTGTTGATCCGCCGCGCACCCACTCGTTGAGAAGGCTGTCCGCACGTTCAGTCCATTCTTCTGAAGTGATTGCGTATCGGAGGTGGTCTTCCCAGACTCCTGCGATTTGCAAATACCTCTCGGCCGTTCCTTCATATCGGAGGCCGATTTTTTCAACGACGCGCTTGCTGTTGGCGTTGCGTGGAACGATGCAGATTTCGATGCGGTGAAGGTCGAGCCGATCGAATGCAAAGTTCAGCATGATGACAACCGCCTCAGACATGTAGGCGTGCCCGGCCTGTGCCTGGTCGATCCAATATCCAAGAGTTCCGCATTGAAGTGCGCCGCGGGCAACGTTGTTGAGGTTGATTTCGCCGGCAAATGCACCATCGATGAAGATTCCGAATGGATAGGCCTGATCAGCGGCCGTTTCTCGTTCTCTGGCTCGACAACGGTTTACGTACGCAGATCGCTCCACGGCGGGATCGGGCGCATATGCCGGGCGGAGCGGTTCCCAGCGCAAGAGCCAATCAGCGTTGCGAAGCCGTACTTCGCTCCATGATGAGAAGTCATCGTCGTTCAGCGGTCGAAGTTGGATTCGCTTCCCCAACAGTGTTGGGGGGTTCCAGCGGTGGTGACGCGAGCGAATCATGACGTGGTTGGGTGGCCAAAGATGATTTCGGCAGGGTTGAGAAATCGACTGATCGCAACGGCGACACAGATTGCTCCGAGGAGGTCGCCATCGGATTCCAGCAATCCGGGGTGATCAAGCCGGTCAGTGGCTGCATCTGTGGCAAGTAGTCGGAAGAGTTCTTCCACGGTGTCGCGATCGATAGTGGTCGAGTTGCAGGTGGACGAACCGCTTTCGAGCCGCGCGAGACCGATTCCTTGTTGTCCTGAGATGATGAGGTCAACTTCGGTTGGCCTGGGGATGTTGTTTCGTCGAAGCGAATCGTCGAACGAGTCGGTGATCTCTCCGATGATGTTTGTGAGTTCTGCTGGATCGGCGTACGAGCCGTGTGCGAGGCGTTCGTTGATACTAGAAAGCGGTGTGTCGATGGTGACGGTTGACCCGTTTGCGGTGACGGCCGAAGATGGGTCACCAACTTCCACTTTGCAGATTCCGAACCCGAGTTCTCGATGCACCCAGCGCCCGACGGGGTCATCTTCGCCAGCGAGGAAACACGCATAGTGGGCGTGAAGACACTTGACCCCACGACGCGTCCCACCAATTCCTCCCGACGGAGCGGGCCCGTCATAGTCGTCGGGAATACGAGCTTCTCGCGATGCCTGGTGTCGTTCGTGGGCGGCGGCGATCAGTGTGCCATCTATTTCTCGTTCAGCACGCCGGACACCGCCATCGGCTTCGAGGACTGCTACTGCATACGTCTCTCTGGTGCCGATTAGCCAATATCGCGTTGGCATCGGGGTGCCGTCATCGAGAAATGGGGCATTCTCGATGACGACGGGATCACCAAGGTCGTTTCGATGAACAACCGTGAACGGTCCCATCGGAGCGCGGCCGAGGAGTTCTGTCACTCGTTCGCGGTCGTTGGGATGCGAGTAGGTCACCGCAGGGCGCGAATGATCACGATGACGAGGAGCACGCCGATGGCAAGCGGAGCGAAGCGCTTCAGCACTGCTGGTCCTGCAAGGCCTGCGACATCGATCGGTTCGGCCGCCGGCCCTTCGATCTTGCGAACTCGGGGGCGATCTGAACTTCCGGTGTCATCGGCCTCTGCAGTGTCAGTTGCCTCGCTCACAGAACTCTCGCTAGCAGGGGCTTCGGGTGCGGGTTCTGATGACTCAGCGGCGCTTGCGGGCTGCTCATCAAGCATGGTGTTGAGATTGGTTGAGAACTGGTCCATCAACTTCTTTGAAACATCACCCATGATGCCGCGACCAAACTGGGCAACTTTTCCACTGATATGAAGTTCAGCTGTCACAGTGCAACGGGTGCTTGTGGGGGAGAGGGCAACTGCTTCTGCGGTGACGTCAGCGCTGGCATTGCCCCGTCCTCCGGTGTCGCGACCTGATGCAGAGAGCACTGCTTTGTAGTTGGCGTCGTCTCGCTCGACAAATTTTGCTTCGCCCTTGAAGTTGGCGTTCACTGCACCGAGCTTGATCTTTACGACGCCACGGAAGGTCTCACCTTCGACTTCTTGTAATTGCGCTCCGGGGAGGCAGGGGGCAATTCGCTCAACATCGCAAAGTACGGCCCAGGCCTCATCAATGGGGCGGTTTACGGTGAACTCGTTGGTGATTGTTTCAGCCATTGGTCAAGATCCTTGGTTGTGTCGATGTCAAAAGCAGACCCTGAGCAGGGTATCCGCTCGACGTGATCCTCATACTTACTGAGCAAGGCTCTTGCCCCAAAATCTCCGCTTTCGGGTAGCTCGGGCCAAAGTGAGGCAGCAATTCTGACGGGGTGTCCAGGTGTGTCGTCATAAATTGCTGTGGCAAGAGTTGCGGTCGAACGGGCCAGCTTGATCCACGCCTCGGTAGTGATGCCGGGTTGGTCAGCTAGGCCGATGATTGCGGCCTCTGGGTCGAATTGGCCGGCCACATCAATTGCTGCTCGGAGTGAAGTCGATTGGCCTTCGCTCCATCGATGGTTGAGAGCTTCGTGGACCTCGTAATTTGCGAGGTCTAAGACGACTGCGCCAGTCACGACGATGGTGGGGCCGATGTCTGCCGCGATGAGTTCGTTAAGGGAGTGCTCCCAGACTTGAATTCCGCCGATGTTGGCATGAAGTTTGTGGGTCTCGCCGCTGAAACGGGAGCCTGCTCCCGCCGCGAGGAGAATCCCAACCGTGTTGCCCGCCGATGCCATCGCCTCCATTCTTACGCCATTTTGCGTGATGAGGAGGTGTGGGACTGGGCGATGCGCCAATTATTACGAAAATATGACGATAAGGTGTCATATCGACATCTTTGGTGTTGATATCTAACTGGAAATTGTCATGACCCCCCGATTAATCACGATTCCAATGCGAGTCGCAATCGCTGTGATCGCGTGTTTCGCTGCCATCGCGGATTGGAACCCGCCGGTGGCCTCCGCTGGCGAATATGTCGGTGATGATCCTGCTGTTGTTGCAGACGCAACGCGGGCCCTTGAAGCGTTTGATAGGTGGGAACGTTTCGGAGACACCGTTGCCTACATCGAATTTGTTGACGCGCGGGACGACACCGCAGAACATGTTGCGCTTGGAAGCGGCTTCATCCCAGCTGATTTACAGGCAGCTTGGGCGGCGGGAGACCTGTACGGGCAACGTGCTGCCTTGGCTGCACTGAGTCAACTCGGCGTCCCCTACAAACGGTTCACTGCAGAAGCCGGTGTGTCATTTGACTGTTCCGGTCTCACTGGATTCGCTTGGGAGTTGGCAGGAGCAGAACTACCCCGCTCGAGTCGGAACCAGTATCGAGCATCGACTCGAGTCGATCGAGAGAGCGCCCTTGTCGGTGATCTCGCCTGGTACCCAGGTCATGTGATGTTGTACCTCGGCATCGGTGATCTCGTCGTGCACAGTCCGACAAGGGGCCGGACCGTTGAATACGGAACGCTCTCAGCGAATCGAGCCTCGTGGACCAGATTCGCGGACCCGATGCCAGTCGTAAACCCCTAAGGGTGAATTGGGCCCGAGCCGCCCCTCAGTTGGGAAGCGCTGCGACCTGTTCGGTTCGCAATAATCTCGGCACAAATTGAGATCGCAGTTTCTTCTGGTGTGCGTGCACCGAGGTCGAGGCCGATAGGCGACATCAGGCGATCAAGATCTCCATCAGAACTCACACCAGCTTCAGCCAAACGTTCGAGGCGTCGTTCATGTGTGGTGCGACTTCCCATCACACCGATGTAGCCGACGCGGGTGGAAAGTGCTCCCTGCACTGCTGGCACATCAAACTTGGGGTCGTGGGTGAGGATGCAGACCGCATCGCGTGGCCCAAGCGAGGCGCCTCGCTCTTCGAAGACAGGCGTCGGCCAGGTGACGCGAACTTCGTCGGCCATCGGGAACCGTCGACCCGTCGCAAAGATTTCACGGGCATCGCAGACAAGTACCCGGTATCCAAGGATTTTGGCGACGCGCGCCAACGCAGCGGTGAAATCGACTGCTCCGAAGATCCACATCTGTGGTGGGGGCGCCCAGCTTTCGACGAATACTCGAACGGTGGGAGTTCCCTCGAGGTCTTCAGGGGTGGTCTGTCCCTGAGGGCCGTATGTGCGGATTCCGGAGCGACCGGCTTCGAGCTCAGCAAGGCCATCGCGGTGAACCACACGATCAAGATCTGGGTGGCCGAGAGATCCCTCGGCTGCTTGGCCAGGGACGATGAGCAGGTGGTTGCCGACGCCTTCGCCTTCGATGACAGTTGCAAGGGCAACGGGGTCGCCCGATCGCGCCCGCTCCGCAAGTTGGTCTGACAACGTCACCAGTTGAACTCCTCGATGAACAATCGAATGGTGCCACCGCAGGTGAGGCCAACTGCGAATGCCTCATCATCGCTGTAACCAAAGGTGACCATGCCTGGCTCTCGCTCGCCATGTAGCAACGACAGCGCCTCGGTGACGACTGCACCTTCGACGCAACCGCCGCTTACGCTTCCAACGACTTCGCCGTCGAGGCTCACTGCCATTGCAGCTCCAGGGCCTCGCGGTCCGGATCCTTCAACATCGACGACGCGAGCAAGCGCAACACGGGTGCCAGATGCACGCCACCGATCAAGATCGTCAAGCAGTTCTTTCACAACATCGCTCCCTTCTCGCCCGCCGGGGCTCTAACAGTGTGGCTGATTCTTCGGTCGTGTGCATCACCGATGATTGCTGCGAGTTCTTCTAAGGCATGCAAACTGTGCCCCTCAACAAATTCATCAACGTGGGGGAGAGCAGCAGCCATTCCGCGGGCGAGCGGGGCATAGCCAGGAGTCACCTTCAGTGGGTTTACCCACACGAGTCGATGGGTGAACCGCTTGAGCCGTTGCATTTGTTCGCTGAGAGCGTCTGGGTCACCACGGTCCCAGCCATCAGAGAGAATGACAACGATCGCGCCGCGAGCCATTCCTCGTTGACCCCAGTCACGGTTGAATCGACGTAAACCCTCGCCGAGCCGCGTTCCCCCGCTCCAGTCGGTGACTGCGACCGCAGCACGGGCGATGGCCTCATCGACATCTCGTCGAGCGAGTTCACGGGTGATTCGAGTAAGGCGTGTCCCTAATGCAAACACCTCGACGCGCTGGCGGCCGGCAACAGCGGCATGGGCAAACCTGATGAGTGCACGTGCGTACGGCTCCATTGATCCACTCACATCGAGCAGTAGCACAAGACGACGAGGTCGTGATGACCGACGACGGAAGTGTTGCCGAATTGGCTCGCCGTCGGCGGCGAGTGCTGAGCGCACGGTCCGGCGAAGATCAAGGCGGGTGCCCGACTTGTTTGATGCTGTCATGCGGAGAGAGCGTCTGGGCGAACCCACAAAACGGAGTTGGCGCATGAGTCGCTGCGATTCGGCAAGTTCTTCTTCAGTCCAGTCGGCGAAATCTTTCTCGCGCAAAATTTCTGCAGAAGAAAAGCGCAGTTCGATCGGTGGCGGCTCATTGAGGTCGGCGTCACCGCCCTCGCCAGAATCGTCATCGGAACTGTCATCGCTGTCCATCGCCAGCGTGAACTCTTCAGTGATCGACGATCTGAGTTCACCCGCGCCTGTCGCAAACCAGAACCGTTGAAATACATCGTCATATGTCTCGATGTCTTCGGGGCGGGTGATGAGGCAGGAACGCCCGCTCCAATAGACACCTGATTCATTGTCGATACCTAGTGCCGAGAGAGCGTCGACGTATCCAATGGTGCTACTCGTTGGAACGATCAGTCCGGCCGATCGCAATGCGTCAACAAATGCGACCGCGAGCCCAGCAGAGAGACGAGCCGGTTGTGTTGTCGGCATTTATGACCGGCTTGCGTGTTCGACGACCGAGTCAAGACCTGCCGAGTTGACGCGTTCGGCATCTTCTCGGTACTTCACCACTGTGCCGAGGGTGGAAGAAATAGCCCCTGTGGTCAGATTGATAGCGCCGAGGCGTTGGAGCGCCGTCGCCCAGTCGATGGTCTCGGCAATCCCAGGAGGCTTGTAGAGATCAAGGCTGCGAATGAATTCGACTGCCTGTGCCACCTCTGTTGCAAGTGTGGGGGCAATTTCTGGAACTCGTAAACGCACGATTTCGACCTCTCGGTCAACCTCTGGGTGCTCGACCCAGTGGTAGAGGCATCGACGTTTCAAGGCATCGTGTACATCTCGGGTTCGGTTCGATGTGAGAATCACAAGTGGCGGTTGCTCGGCGCGAAATGTCCCAATTTCTGGGATCGTGATTTGGTAGTCCGAGAGAACTTCGAGCAGGTACGCCTCGAACTCATCATCTGCACGATCAATTTCATCGATGAGCAATACCGGTGGAACTTCGCGGTCTCCGGCGATGGCTTGCAGCAAGGGTCGACGGATCAGAAACCGCTCGTCGTAGAGCTCGGCCTCCAACGCCTCAGCGGTCTGGCTGGATGATTCACCAGTTGCTTCTGCCGCGCGCAGGTGGAGAAGTTGACGTGCGTAGTCCCAGTCGTAGACCGCCTGTGCAGCATCGATTCCCTCGTAGCACTGCAATCTGATGAGGTTGCCGCCTGTCCATGATGCAAGCGCTTTGGCGAGTTCGGTCTTGCCGACTCCAGCGTCACCCTCCAACATCAGTGGGCGCCGCAGTTCCATCGCCAAGAAGACAGCCGTCGACAGTCCTTCGTCGGCGAGATAGCCGACGGACGAGAGGGCGTTGCGAACGTCGTCTGGGGTCACGCTGTCAGGCTAGTTGGGCGAACCCGTCCCGGCATCTTGTGTGATTATGAGTCGAAGCCGAGACCGACCCTGTCGAGGGCTTTCAGCCAGAGATTGCGGCGACCTGTTTTGTCCTCGCGGTCAAGAGACCACCGCGTTGCTTGGATTCCCATGAAGCGGAATGGCTCGGGTGGAAATGGCCACGGTTTGTCTCTGACGAGCGAAGTCTGAGTGGCAACCGATCTGCGACCATACAACTGGTCGAGCATCGTTGCTGCACCAAAACGTGCGGCTGCTACACCGAGACCGGTGTAGCCGAGCGCATACCCGACCCGTCCACCCATTGCCCTACCCCAAAAGACGGTGAACCTGCTCGAAGTGTCGATTGCCCCACCCCACATATGGCTGAATTGCACCCCTTCGAGTTGGGGGAAGGTTTCGAAAAAGTGCGCACTGAGTTTCGCCCACGACTCAGGACGGCTTTCAAGTTCAGATGACACCTTTCCTCGCCAGTAGTAGATGGCGTCGAAGCCACCCCAGAGAATGCGGTTGTCTGAAGTGAGTCGGTAGTAATGGAATTGGTTCGCGTTGTCAGAAAGCCCTTGACGGTCGTGCCAACCGATGCTCGCAAGTTGCTCTTCAGTGAGTGGCTCGGTAGTCATGCAGTAGTCATAGACCGGGGCGATGTAGTTCGAGATGCGACGAAGCAGAGGTTTGAATGCGTTTGTTGCAAGGGCGACGCGGCCGGCTCGAATCTGGCCAAGTTGTGTGGTGACGAGCACACCGACGCCATCGCGTTCGAGGTTCGTCGCCTTCGTATCTTCATAAATACGAACGCCAAGGCGCTCCGCTACTGATTTGAGCCCCCACACGAGTCGCGCGGGGTCGACCAGGGCTGAACCGCTCTTGTCCCATAGCCCACTCGTGTAGGTCGGTGAGTTGACAGCAGCGCGCATCTGTTCTTGGTCGAGCCAGTCGACGTCGTGCCCGAGCCGTTGAAGGAGATCGAATTCTTGATGAAGTTCGGTCTCATATGACGCGGGGTGATGTTGAGCGACAACTTCGATGACTCCATTGCGGTGATAATCGCATTCGATGCCATAGCGCTGGAGCGCAAGCTCAATGTCATCGAGATTTTTCATTCCAAGTTCTTCGAGAACTTCAATGTCGTCAGGGAAATGGCGGAAACCGTTTGAGATGCCATGTGTGAGGCTGGCATCCATAAAGCCGCCGTTACGGCCTGAGGCCGCACCCCCTACGGGGCCTGAATCGATGAGGACAATGTCTCGCGAAGCATCCCGCTCCTTCGCGATGATTGCTGTCCATAGCCCGGTGTACCCGCCGCCGATGATGCACAGATCACAACTCTCTGTGCGAACAAGCGTGGGGTTTGTGTCCGGGGCATGTGCGCCGTCCAGCCAGTACGGCAGGTGGTCGGCATTGGCGATGGCATCAAGATGCCGCTGGTCAATGGTGTTGTCGTCGATCGACATGTTTCACTCTCCGGTCGAGAGTGTATGTCAGGTCGACGAACTACGCAGAGGCTTCTTCGAGGGCGCGTCGGGTAAGGACGCGTGCAAGATGCTGGCGGTACTCAACCGAGGCGTTGAGATCGGCCTGCGGGTCAGCCTCAGCAGCGGCCTGCGCGGCGGCATCTTCGATTGATGCGCCTGAAGCAATCGCTGACCCGACGCTCGTTGCGAGCACAGGGACCGATGCCATATTGACGAGTGCAACTGCTGCCTCGGAACCGTTTCGCCATGCAGCAACACCGACGATCGCCCAGTCTTGGGCACGGCGATTGAACTTCTGGAAACTCCAACCCGCACCGTTCATCTTCGGGACACGAATTTCGGTGAGCATCTCGTCTGGCGAAAGAACCGAGGTGAGATAGCCCTCGTAGAACGCGCCTGCTGGAATCTCTCGGGTTCCGTTTGGCCCTTGGGCAACGTACGTTGCGCCGAGCGCGAGGGTGGTCGCCGGGAGGTCTGATGCCGGGTCGGCGTGGGCTAGCGACCCGCCGATGGTTCCACGGTGGCGAACCTGCGGGTCACCCACATGAGACGTTGCATGAGCGAGGAGTGGAGCGTGTTCGAGCACAATCGGTGAGGTCTCGACATCGCGATGGCGGGTGAGTGCGCCAATTGCAATGTGGTCACCCGCATCGGTCACATATGAGAGATCTGAGACTCGACCAATGTCGATGAGGACGCTCGGCTGGGCGAGGCGAAGTTTCATCAGTGGAACGAGGCTGTGGCCGCCAGCCAAGAACTTTGCTTCGTCGCCGTGTTGGGCGATGAGACTGATCGCTTCTTCAGCTGATCCTGCTCGGACGTATTCGAATGCTGCTGGAATCACTGAGAGTCTCCTTGGGCTGGGTTAACGGCGAACGTTGGTGTCAAAACGGTGAATTGGATACGAGATGTCACGACTTGGTGCAGGAAAGAACGGCCTGAACGATGTTGTGGTAGCCGGTGCAACGGCAGAGGTTGCCTTCGAGTCCAATTCTGATCTCTTCTTCGGTAGCTGATGGGTTCTCGTTGAGAAGACTTGTTGCTGCCATAACCATGCCCGGTGTGCAGTATCCGCACTGCAAGCCATGGTTATCCATGAACGCTTGCTGCATCGGGTGAAGGGTGCCATCGGCAGCAGCCATGCCTTCGATGGTGGTGACTGATCCGCCGTCTGCTTGTGCGGCGAGAACGGTGCAACTCTTGACTGCCTCGCCGTCGAGGTGGATCGAGCACGCCCCACATGATGATGTGTCACAACCGATGTTCGTACCGGTGAGTCCGGCGTTATCGCGGATGAACTGCACGAGCAAGGTGCGAGGCTCGACATCTGCGCTCACCACTTGGCCATTAACTGTGATGCTGATCTCCACGGATCCCCCTCTAGGTTTTGAACGTTTCACCGACCGGCGTCGATGTGTATCCCTACATCATGCCTTATTGGGGTCGCTCGTGTCGACAGCGAGCATGAGGGTCAGGAACTAGTTGAAGAGATCGACGAAGTCTCGAACAACAAGCACGCTGAGGAATACGACGACAGTGGTGCCAATCACGGTGTAGTGCCAGCGCTTCGAGTGGTCTGCTCGCCAGAATCGTCGGACGCTCATCGTGATAGCGGCAATCGCTGCAATGCCGATGGGAAGGCCGATTGCGGGGCCAACCCCGGCTGCGAGGCCTAGCGCAGGCAGCACGAACGGGAACACGATGTACATGAGCAGACATCGAACAGTTGCGACCAAAATCGAGGTCTGGAAGGCCTTTCGAGCGTCTTCTGGTGTGGCCTTGGCAGCATTGACATCAAGTCGCAAAAGTCTGCGCATCGCCTTATCGGCAGTTGAACGCACAGGCTCAGATGGCGTTGTGGGAGGGGTTTGCGTCGTATTCATCACCAGTGAGTGAGACGGTACGACTCGTGAACGAGGTCAACAACCTCGTGTGGGGAATCTGCGAGTGCAACAGCACCGCTACCAAGAAGTTCTGGCGGTTCGCCGTAGCCCCAGGTCACGCCAATGCACGGAATGCGGTGTTTCTTTGCGCCGAGAACATCGTGATCGCGATCGCCAACCATGATGACGTGGTCGCCAACATCTGGGTCGCCTGAGATTCCGAGCTCAGACAATGCGAACTCGATCACTTCAGCTTTGGCGCGGCGATCTGGGGTCAGAGTCGCACCGGCGCGAACTTTGAACCAGTGTGAGATTTCGAAGTAATCGAGAATCGGATGGGCCGTGACCTCTGGTTTTGCGGTTGCCACTGAAAGGATGAGCCCGTCGTTGGTCAATGCTTCGAGCATCTCGAGAATTCCGGGATACAGCGTGTTCTCAAATGCGCCGATGGTGGCATAGCGCTCGCGGTAGCGATGGATAACCCGCTCGAGGTCATCATCGGGAATGCCGATCTGCGGAAGACCGATTTCAAACGGCGGTCCAATCACTGACCGAACTTGTTCTTCGGTGGGGATTGGGAACCCTTCTTTTTCAAATGCCCATTGCAATGAACGCAGAATGCCCGGTTCGGAGTCGCTCAGCGTTCCGTCGAGGTCGAGCAGCACATGGGTTCGTTCGCTTCTCATGCGAGTGCCTCCTGGAGACCGGTGAGGCCTTGCTGGGTGCCGACCACAATGAGAATGTCGCCCTCAGCAAGAGTGACATCGGGGTCAGGGTTGGTGAGGAACGAACCATTATTCTTGCGCACCGCTAACACGAGGGCTTCTGTCCGATCCCGCAAACGGGCATCACCCATGCGCTGACCGACGAGCCAACAGGTTGGTTGCAGCTGGAATTCTCGAATCCGGAACTCTTGGGAGCGTTCGTGCATGACCACGTCGACAAACTCTGCGACGTTTGGCTGCACAACGAACGATGCCATGCGACTCGCGCCCAAATCTTGAGGGTTAACCACCCGATCAGCTCCCGCGCGAGAAAGTTTCGCAATGCTTTCACCGGCACGTGCTCGTGCAACGATGAACAATCCCGGGTTGATGGTCCGAGCAGAAAGTGTGACGAAAAGGTTTTCTGCATCGCCTTCAAGGGCTGCGACAAGTGCTCGGGCGTGTTCGATTCCTGCTGAGCGCAATGTCGAGTCGAGGGTTGCATCACCGATTACGACGGGGTGGTCGACGTCGTTCACTCGTTGTGGGTTCTCGTCAATGATGACGACGGTTTCTCCGTGTGCCACCAAATCGTCGACGACAGTGCGGCCGACACGGCCGAGACCACAGACGATGGTGTGGCCTCGAAATCCTTCAATCACTTTGTTCATTCTTCGCCTTCCCACAAACTCGCGTAATTGGCCTTCAACGACGGTCTGTACACCCAATGTGAAGGTGTAGAGCACGGTTGACACGCCGGTGGTGATGATGACGATGGTGAAAATTTGCTCACCATTCGATGGCTGTCCGCCGACTTCTCGATAACCGACGGTGGTGACGGTGATGACCGTCATGTAGATGGCTTCCATCCAGCTCATGCCGGTGAGTCGGTAGCCAATGACGCCTGCGACAGCGACAGCGCCAACAAGCCCGAGGGCAATGCGGAGTCGCTTCATTGTCGATGACACGTCTTTACGGTACCGGCGGCCGGTCGGCCTGACAGCATCCGTTAGTCGTTGAGGCGGCCGAGTCCGGTCAGCGCAAAGACCCACGCTCCTGCGCTTGCAATCGACATGACGACGATGCCGACGAAGAGGTCGGTGGAACCAATTCCGTCGATGAATCCGATTCGGGCAACGTGCAGCACCCGTGTCAGCGGGTTCCAGCGTGCAACGAACTCGAGCCATCCGTCCATCACATCGATGGGTGTCTGGGCATCGGTGAGGAACAATCCGAGGAACAGTGTGAGCTGCATGATTGCCGCTGCTCGCATGTCTCTAAATCGGTACGCCAGCCCGAGGCCCCACCCGGTGCCGATCGTTGCCATTCCGATACCCGCGATGAACAGGCTGAACGTTCCGAGGCCATTGCCGACCGGTCGTGCACCGAGGGCGAATCCGACAAGGGTGACGAGCACGACTGCAATACAGGCCCGAACCCATGCAGCGATATACGGGCCAAGCAGTAGTTGGCGCCGACTTGTTGGGGCCATGCGAAGGCGGTCGTAGAAACCTGTCTGAAGATCACGAATCATCGAGAAGCCAGTGCCGAGCCCGGCGAAGGAGGCACCCATGGTGACCGCCATTGGTAGGTACCAGTTGACTGATCGGTCAGTAGGGAAGCCGGGCATCTGCGTGACGCCCGCGTAAGTGCCTGAGAACGAGACGACCTGGAAGACCGGCATCAGCAGCGCTGGGATGAATGCCGAGGGCAGCCGTCGGATGTTGCGAAGGCTCCGTGTTGCAATGCCGAGTGATGCGCTCATGATGCTGCCAGCCTGTTGCGAAGGGTTCGGAGCGAGATGCCTATACCAACCACCGAGATCGCTGCCGGGATGAGAATCGTTTGCAGCACGGCGGTCAGCGTTAATTGGTCAATCGTGAGCGACCTGAATCCCTCAACGAGATATGACAGTGGGTTGAGGTCTGCGATGCGCCGGTAGATGCCATCCATTGTTTGTCTCGGGAAGAACGCTGATGAGAAGAACAGCAGGATAAAGATCAACGGGAACGAGCCCTGGACAGCTTCGCTAGACCCGGTCTTGATTGCCATTGCTGACATCAACGCCCCAACAGCGAGGGCGGTGAACAGCCCGCCGATCATCATTGCGATGAGCCCGACGACTCCAGATTGGATACTGAGGCCGAATGGAAAGAGCACGAGCGTGAAGAACAAGGTTTGGGCAAGTCCGTAGACCATCGCTCCAGCAAGCCGACCGACGAGAATCGCTGTGCGGCTACTGGGTGCAACGAGAAGCC
>JAYNVD010000089.1:0-1970 GCA_038100275.1 Ilumatobacteraceae bacterium | reverse complement strand
CCAGCATGATGACTGATACTGCGTTGATCGTTGGTGTCACGCCTTTTCTGATCAGCGAAAAGACGTAAACCGGAAGAGTAGTTGATCCAGGACCGGCTACGAACTGGGTAACGACAACATCGTCGAGAGACAACGTGATCGCAAGTAACGCACCGCCGAGCACACCCGGTGCAATCAATGGAAGCGTCACAAATCTGAATGCCTGCCAACGTGATGCGTAAAGATCGGAAGCCGCTTGTTCGAGGGTTGCATCCATTCCAGCGATTCGGGCACGAACAACCACTGAGACAAATGCAATGTTAAATGCCACGTGGCTGACGACGATCGTGGCAAAGCCTTTTGACAGCCCGACGCCAAACACGCTCTCGAGCAGGCTGAACGATTGGGAGAAGAACATGAGCATCATCACTGCCATCGTCACATCGGGAATGATGATGGGAAGGTAGAGCAGTGCATCGAATACCTTGCGGCCTCTGAACTTGAATCGCTCGAGGGCGAGGGCCGACATTGTGCCAAGAACCGTGGCGAGCAATGTTGAGACCAGCGCCACCCTCACCGATACCGAAATTGTTCGTTGCAAGCGACTGTCATCAAACAATGTTGCGTACCACTCGGAAGTAAACCCTCCCCACTGACCAGGAATCCGACTTGCCGAGAACGAAAAGACGACGAGCAAGATGATTGGCGCGTACAGGAAGATGAGAACAGCCACACCGTTTGTCCGAAGGGCCCAGCCGGGCAATCGTCGAGTAATCGTCTCGCTCATAGATTTTTCCCGCCAGATCGGAAATACACGATGGTCGAGACCAGCATCACCGCCATGAGCACGAAGGAAAGTGATGCACCCACCGGCCAGTTTCGAGCGGTAAGGAACTGTGTGACGATGTACGACCCCAAGAGAGTCTCCTTGCCGCCACCAAGTAGTTCAGGTGTCACATAGGCCCCCATCGACGGGACAAACACAAGAATTGATCCTGCGATGACGCCCGGCATCGTCAGTGGCAGCACGACTCGCCGGAACGTTTGTGATCCCGAGCCATACAGATCACGTCCTGCCTCCACGAGACGACGGTCAAGTCGATCAATCGATGCATAGAGAGGCAGGATCATGAACGGCAGGTAGGCATACACCAAGCCGATGACAACAGCAGTCTTCGTAAACAAGATGTCGGTTTCGCCGAGCCCGATCGCCTCAGTGAATGACGAGATCGGACCACCGTTCGATAACAGAATTCGCCAGGCATAGTTACGGACGAGAAAATTTGTCCAAAACGGAATCATGACGGCGATGAGCAGCAGGTTGCGAATAGTCGGTCGTTGATGTGCGCAGAACCAGGCGAATGGATATGCAACGACAAGACAAATCACTGTGGTGACGAGCGCCAATATCACCGACCGAACGACCACATTTCGCACGATCGGTTCACCGAGCTTGCGATAGGCGTCAAGATTCCAGTCTGAAAGAGATGTTGATCCTGTACTCGTACGTGTCGCAAAACTGTAGATGAGCACGATGATGAGAGGAACTGCGAAGAACAGCACCATGTAGGCAAACGACGGAAGTGCGAGAAGAAAGCCTCGGCGCCGCTCGCTTCGTTCGCGTTTGGCTTCCGCTATGCCGACGTTCACGGCTTTACCACCGCCACTGCATCGTCACGCCACCACACGTCAACCTGTTCACCAGCTGCATGTCGGGCAACATCAGGACGATGATCTGTCTCAACTTCGATTGTCATCCAGTCGAGAGCGACTCGATAGACGACGCTGTTGCCAAGGAACGTCTCGGTGTCGACAACACCCGAGAGTTTCGCGACTCCCGACGGCGCAGCATCTAACTGGCAGATCATGACTCGCTCGGGTCGAAGACTCACCTGAACGTCGTCACCGACGGCGACGGAATCTACGGCTGGAACGTTGATCCGTTGACCGTTCGACAAACAAACAACATCTGAGGACTCCAGAACTCCCTT
>JAYNVD010000012.1:47271-52701 GCA_038100275.1 Ilumatobacteraceae bacterium | reverse complement strand
CGGCTTTCTGTTGCACTCGGTCTTTGGAGCATCGTGGAATACAACTGAAGTGTTTTGGTGGCCGTTTGCTGGGATTGACGTTGACGGAATTGAAGGGTTCGTCTTCCAGCGAGGTATCTGGTCATTACTTCTCGAAGCCGCTGGTATCTACCTCACTTGGTGGATTGCGAAAAAGAATCATCTGACATCACCTAGCCAGATTCGATCGTGGAGTCGTGACGGAAAGTTGGCCTTCTCGTGATCATCCTCGTTCGACACGGAAGAACTCAACTCAATGCGACCCATTGCTTGCAGGGTCGGGTTGATGCCGAACTAGACGAGGTGGGGGAGAGTCAGGCGACATTGGTTGGCGCATATCTCGCCCAGCGCGACAATCCAGTGAAAATCATTTCGAGCCCACTGCGTCGGGCCCAACAGACCGCTCACCGCATCGCAGAGCATTTCTCGATCGACGAAATTTCCACCGACGATCGATGGATTGAAATTGATTACGGCGTGTACGACGGCCTGCCGCTCGGTGACGTTCCTCGCGAGATCTGGAACCGATGGCGAACCGAACCTGAGTTCACTCCGGAGGGTGGCGAAAGTTTCGCTGCTCTGCATCAACGTGTTCATGCGGCGTGCGAGGAACTTGCCGCGAATGATGTTGACGGGGACGTCATCGTCGTCTCGCATGTTTCACCGATGAAATCAGCGTCTGCATGGGCATTGGGAGCCGATCCGGCCGTGTCGCACCGTTCACGGCTCGATCAAGCGGCGATTTGTCGAATAGATGTAGCGGGGACGAACCCCGTTCTTGTCACGTTCAACGAGCGTCCTTAGTGACACCCGAAATGGGTGCGCTACCCGCGTTCGTAACGAGGAGTATCCGCAGGCAGAAATTCGGTGAAGAGAGCGAGCACCTCATCAGGTTCTGCATGGCGGCCGGTGTCACCTTTTGAATACAGAACCTCGTCGTCGACGATTACATCGAAGACACCTTTGTCACCCGTCACCAACGAGAGGTCAGCAATGACGTGCTGATAGTGATGAATGAGATCACGTGCCGCGCTCACGGCGCGGTCTGAATAGTCTCAAGGAACGCAATACGTAATCGAAATTCGGTACTTGTGCATATGTCCACAGTAACCGCCGGCGCAGTACGAGGTCGCGCAAACAGAGATGGCGAAGCGACGGGGAGTCGACCTGTAAGCGGGATCCTGTGACGTCGAAACGCCGGTGACCATCCATCTACGCGGCCTACCCGGAAGTATTGAGCGGGCCGCTCACTTCCTGCTTGGCCTTGCTCCGGAAGGGGTTTGCCGAGCCGTACAGATCACTCCATACGCTGGTGCGCTCTTACCGCACCGTTTCACCCTTACCTGTGGCCAGTTGCCCGGCCCATCGGCGGTCTTTCTCTGTTGCACTATCCGTTAGGTCGCCCCAACCTGGCTCTCGCCAGCATCCTGCCCTGTGGAGTCCCGACTTTCCTCGACTCAGTCAAAGCTGAACCGCGGCCACCCGTTCGACTCCCCGTCATCGGTGAGTCTATGAGTGTGAACTCTTCATGTGGGACGCCGCGAAACCGAGTGAATCCGTTCCGGCCGTCAGGATTGTCCATGGCCCACAAATCACGGACGAGATGGGAGACCCTGACTTGGTGACAAATTGGTCAGGAGAAAAGGTATGAGCAGGTCCTGCATATGAACTCAGGATCGCCGCGTCGTACCACCCATCTGGCGAGTACCACTCAGTCGAAGTCACGTTGACATATTCCTCGCCTGATGAGAGAAATTGGGCAAAGGCACGTGTGCCTTCATCCTGCAATGTCAGAACATGGGTATCCCAATATTGAGTGATGACTTGATCTGATTGGGAGAGATCAAGTTCGTCTAAAACGCATTGAAGTGACGGGTTCCATGGGTGCCACGGGCCAGCTTCTGCTCGGTCAATGCTTGCCGTGAAGAGAAAACTCGAACCGATAAGGCCTGCCACGGGGAGTAGGTGTGTGGTTGAAGCAACCCTCGCCAGAACCGCAGCCAAAACGATGACGGGGATGAAAAATATTTGCAGCAAGTAACGCTCAGCAATCGGGCTGCCCAAGCCAAGGAGCAGCGGAACGATCGTCGTCACCGACGACAGAGCAGTGAATAGGATCAATGGGGAATGATCCCCTGTTGGCAGTGTGTCTGGCCCGCGGTTGAGGAACTTGATCGTGGCAAGGAAAGAATAAGCAGTAAAGGCCAGAACAGCGATACCTAATGTCAGGGTTCTTGATTCTGCAAACAAAACGACGTCGACAACCTCAAACCAGTTCTTCTTAATGGATGAAAGTGAGATCTGACGCGGGAGAGAATTGAGGTCGCCCGGCACTGCAGTTCCGATGAGGCGTCCGGTCATCGCTGATCCAAGAATGATGAGGGTCTGCTGTTTGCGATGTGCCACAAGCGCTTTTGGAAGGATCGACGCAAGACCGGCAATCGGAATTGCGTAGGAGACTGTGAACAGATCATCTGACATTGCAAAAAGCACGACGGTTATTGCTAGGAGTGACAGATGGGATTTTTTCGACTTGTGTTGACGAAGGACAACTGCGAGGAGGAGCATTCCCGCAGTAAACGAACTGCCGTGATGGGCGCTTGCGAGAAGCAACGCAAATGGCTCGCCGATGGTCGCCGCAAGTGCAAGAAGTGCTGAGACAGCGAGCGTTGTGAGCACGAATGGGTGTGGATGAAGAGTTGCCTTGCCATACGCCACTACGGCCAAACTAAGAAATATGAGTTGAAAAATTATGTTGCTGAGGACGACGCCCTGCACCGACGGCAAAAAGATGTTCGAAGCAAATGCAAAAACTAGGTCTGGGAATAGGTACGTAGCATTACCTAAGTTCCAATTTCCGAGTCGGCCACCAGTTGCGAGATCACTCGCAATGGTGAATTGGCCAAGAGCATCTGCGTTCCAGATCCACCAATTCCACGTGCTGTTTACAAAGATGCCGAGAACTGCGGCCAACACGCCAAAGAAACTCAATGCAAAGAACAGGCAAGCCGAAAACTTCTCGTGACGTCGTCGCCCTTTCGAACTGAAGGTCTCTTTCATGCCGGTTCGACTCTTAGGGGATGCGAACTCGCCAATGGGACGGGCTCAGCAGGACATGTATTCGTAGACGAACGTATTCTCTGCTGGGGTTTGCAACGAGGTCGAGTAGCGCGCACCCTCGTCATCAACGGCGCCAACGATGAGTGAAATCTGCCCGACTTGGCCAAAGACGGCTGGAAGTGCGTAGCCGATGGGGAACCCTTCAGCATCGGTCTCGGCGGCTTCATCGTTGATTTCTGGGCCGAAGTAACCGAACTCTGAAGCGCTCGACTGCGCTGCAAGAAGCGCCGAACGACGTGCTGCAGAAGCACCGAGGGACATTAGACCACGTCGAATCGCAGGTGCCGAGGCGGCCCCGACGAGGTGCTGATACGAGTGCGCAAGCATTGTTTCGAAGGCGTGCGCTGAACTTCGAGCATCGCGGCTTGCGTCATCTGATGATGCGATCGCAGCGAGTACGGGGTCGATGAAGCGGCTGCGAACCCATGTGTTCTCACATGCATACGGATCGCCACCTGCCTCGGTGACGTGTCCTCCCAAAACCTCTGACGCAGCGACATGATCGGCGATGAAGCGGTCGATGTAGCTCTGCTGTGCCTCAGTGAAGTGTCCGCCGGCAATGAGAGCAGAGAGCAACTCAACCACCGAATGCTCCAGCGACTGCATTGTGCGCAAGTACACAATGTCGTTCACGGTGCCTTCCGGGAGCATTGTTTCGCTCTCAACAAGGCCGACGCGTCCGGGAGCGGTGTCGCCACCAAAGTCGGCTGCGCAAGCAGAGAGGAATGCGCCGAGACCAAGTGTGAGGCCGCCACGGCGAAGCAGTGTCCGGCGATCGAAGCCAGAGTTCTGAGCAGGAGTAGGAGTGGTCATGGTCGTGTCTCTCACGCTTCGATCGGCTTCGCCGAGTTGGTCAGGGTCAATCCGAGGTCATTGCCTTTGCCAAGCACATTGGCAAGAACGACACAATGGCGAGACTCGGCAGCCGCAATCGAAGCAATCACTTCAGCTGCCCCTGCGTCAGAAAGTTTGCCGATGAGGTCGATGTGAGTAGCCGCCGCAGCTGACTCAAGGTCGTATGCAGCCTTCACGCGGTCTTCTCCGCGAATCGCAACTCGGTAGTTGCTGAAAAGTTCGTCATTGCGCTCGTTTGCGCTGAGGCCGGCAAGACCAGCAATTGCCTGAGCAAACGACTCATGGCTGTTCGCCATGGCCGTCCATGCAGCAGAGTTGTTGTCGATTTGAAGGGCCTCATCGTAGAGATCGTGGAGTGCTAGCTCGAGGCCTTGGGCGAACTTCAAAAGGTCCAGTTCATTTGACGACAAACCAGCTGCAGATGCGGCTCGTCCACCAACCATGGTGAGCGCAAGGGCCGCAGTTCCGCCGGCAAGCAGTTTGCGGCGCAAATCAATATCAGTGAGTTGTGGGGAGTCGTCCCGGGTGCTCGTCACGGGGCTGCCTTTCTGAATTTTCTGGTCTCGGTCGAAACGTTCTACGAAAGTTCCTCATTGAGTCTATCTCTGAGGGACGCTGAAGGCTTTATTTACGATTGGGGGCGCGAAGAATGAGAAACGAGTTCGACACTTCGAGGCGAGACGAACTGCTCTGGTATCGGCGAGCGCTGACTTCATGTCGTACCCATGACGGAGCACGACGCGCGATGTGGTTATCTCGGTTTGCTCGCAACCGTGAGTGGTACCGTCTGACTATGAAGATCTCTCGCAAACTCCCACTTCTCTTGGCACCCCTTCTTCTCGCAGGTTGTTATGAGATTTCGATGGAGTTTGATGTCAACGAAGACGGATCAGGCACATACGAAATGGCGCTTGAAGTCGATCTTGAGGCAATTGCGGACTTGGCTGGTGACGAGGATGTCGATCCGACATCACTTTGCGAAGAGTCACTCAACGATGCAGGCGGTAGCGAACTTGCCGGTGAGAATGCGGAAATCCACACCGAAAACGATGGCTCAATATGTCGTCAGATTGTCACCGGATCTTGGTCTGCTGGCGCCGCCGAATTAGTGGAGGGCAGCGGCGAAGAAGTATCGCTCACGCAGGTCGGGGAAGGCTGGAGGTTTGAATACGACGTTTCGCCGTTGACGGCTGACATGAGCGAAGACGAAGGCGAAGAGATGGATCCCGAGATGCTTGCGCTCATGGGCGTTGAAATCGGGTTCTCACTCTCGGTCACGCTTCCCGGTTCCATTACGGAGCACAACGGTGATGCAAGCGGAAGCACCGTGAACTGGGAATTCAATCTCCTCACCCCGCCTGAGGAAGGGGTGCTCTTTGCGCAATCAGGTTCGGGCGGATCCGGTGGCTCAACTGGAATCATTGTGATCGTTATTGC
>JAYNVD010000012.1:33115-47171 GCA_038100275.1 Ilumatobacteraceae bacterium | reverse complement strand
TGAGCAGCCAGCGGAGTAGTTCCAGCGGTAGGCCATCGCGCCCCAGGCCGATGGTTTTCCCGCTGAGAGAAGAGTTGATCAGGCGACGATCCGGCTGACTCAGAAATCAAGACTTGACAGCTCTGGGATCCAGCCCAACGACCGTGTTGTTGCTTTCTGCCACAGAGCCCGCGCCGCGGCGCGATCAACCGAGGCGTTTGGATGCAGTACCTGAGATGGGTTCCACATCTCTGCAGTATCAACAACGCGCCGAACTTCGCCTGTTCCGACGAGCGCAAGTCGTCCGGCGCCAACGGTCGTTCCTTCGGTGTGAGGTGAAACTTCGACTTTGAGACCGGTGAAGTTGGCAAGCGCCTGAACGAACGTCGTATTTGTACTCATTCCGCCGTCGACACGAATGACATCAACATCAACTCCGGCGTCGGTAGACACAGCGTCTACGAGATCTGCCCCTCGATGTGCAATTCCTTCGAGCACTGCTCGCACCATATGTGCCCGAGTGGTGCCCCGAGTCAAGCCGACGAATGTGCTGCGGGCGCCGTAATCCCAGTGAGGAGTCCCAATTCCGAGCGGGGCAGGTACGAAGAGGACTCCTTCTGTCGTCTCACACTGTGATGCGACGTCATCGCTTTCGGCGCTTGTTGCGATGAGTCCGAGATCATCTCTCAGCCAGTCGATATTCGACCCTGCCGCGAGCATGATCGATTCAGCACCGAAGACCCGTTGCCCTGCTTCTGCCCAGGCCACGATTCCGAAACACCCTCCATCGCCACGACGTGTGCTGTGGGCGAGGGGTGAGTTCTCTGCGATCACAGTGTCCAGCATTCCGCCTGTGCCAAAGGTGATCTTGGCAAGACCTGGTGATACACAGCCTTGGCCGACAAGCGACGCTTGCTGATCACCGATGACAGCAACGATTGGTGGTGAACCCGGTAGTGCATGAGCGGCTGCGCATTCGCCGACGCTGTCGACGATTGTCGGCAACATTGACATCGGTGTGTCGAACACCTCACAAAGCCGTTCATCCCAATTGCCTGACTGCGGTGAGTACCAGCCGGTAACCGCCGCATTGGTGTGGTCGGTGATATGTGATTGACCACCTGAGAGCGTCCACACGATCCACGAATCGATCGTCCCGATGCAGAGGTCAAGTCCTCGAGCGTTCTCGACTGAGTTCAACAACCATTGCGCTTTCGTTGCGCTCTGGTTTGGAGCAACTGCGACACCGTGCTCGCTCTTCGCTGTCATGCATTCGCCGACCGTGCGAAGGTCTTGCCAGCTCAGCCCCGGACCGATTGGTTCTCCGGAGGATCGATCCCACACAACTGTGCTGGCACGCTGGGTTGTGACTGCAACGCCGGTGATCGCACCAGCGGCATTAACTGCGGCGGATGCCAGTTCGATGACAGAGCGGGAGAGCGACGTCGGATCGAACTCGACTAGGCCTGGAAACGGTGTCGATGGTGGCTGTTGCTGTTGCCGAAAGTCAACGATTTCGCCGTCGACGTTCATCGTCGCAACACGAACGCTCGTGGTGCCGATGTCGATGACGAGAATCATTTCGACGACCGTTCGAATGAAGGAATGAAACCTTTGGCGCGCAGCCGTCGGCCGATCCAACCGCCAATAAGCCCGACGCCTGCAACGACGCTGAGATTGAAGAACGCTCCGAACCAGTTCACGCTGCCGCCAGTGGCGAGTTGTACCAGAATGAACACGGCCTGCGTGGCTGAGTATGTGCCGGTTGCAGTCACAAGCCCATGACTGAGAGGAAGATCAAGACGCTGCACCCATGCAGCGCACCCTGCGCCGAGCGTGAAACCCCCGACGGCGCCGAGCACGAGCCAGACGGCAAGAGATGTCGCATCGCGACTCGCGGCCCACGAGGCGCCGATCGAAAACGGAATTGCGAAGACAAGCGACACCATTGCACCCATGCGTAATGCGGTGGTATCCCAACGTTGTGTGGACTGCATGTTCACCACCCTGAAGATCCGAATGTGTCGTCAAATCCCAGCTTTCCAGGATTCATGATTCCACGCGGGTCGAGAGCGTCTTTGATGCTCTGTAGAGAGTCGAATGCTGCACCGAGAGCCTCTCGCATATATCTCGAGCGGTTGAGTCCGATGCCGTGGTGGTGCGAAAGGTTGGCTCCGGCATGAAGTGCTGCCCGTTGAGCGGCATCCCACAACGCTCGATGGGTTGTATCGATCTCATCGAGAGGCGTATCCCGCGGAGGACGCGAGGCGAGGCTGAAATAGAGGCACGCACCATCTAAGTAACTGTGAGAAAGATGGGCCGAAGCAGAAACTGCATGAGGTGTTGAGAGGACCGCCTCTCGAACAGCGTCGTAGACCTCACTTAGCTTCGACCAAGGAACGGTTACTTCCATCGTGTCGATCACGAAACCTTTTTTGGTGAGGCCCTGAAGGGCGGTGGTGTCATTTCGATGTTCCAGCCAATGTGCAACGCGATCATCAGGCATCTTGGTGGCACCGCAGTTGGTGAAGCACTCGTGCACTGTCTCGAGTGTTGCATCGACAATGCGTGGGTACCCCTCGTCGAGCACCAACACAACCGTCTCGTCGCCGTTGCCGCCATGTGACCGCGCTGATTCGATCGGGTCATATAGACGGAGCACAGCCGGCGTCGCGTCGTGGCGAACGGCTACGCGGCAGGCTTCGAATGCGTCATGAAGTGTTGGAAACGAGTACGAAGCTCGACCTTGGTAGTCGCTGACGGGATGCGTCCTCAGTGAAACCGACGTGATGATGCCGAGCGTTCCTTCTGAGCCAACGAACACATGGTTGAGATCTGGTCCGACGGCACCGGCGGCATGGCCACCGGTGTTGATCACCGAGCCGTCAGCAAGGACAACTTCAAGCCCAACCACCATGTCTTCGATCTTCCCGTATCGGGTTGAATATTGCCCAGCTCCACGGCAAGCAACCCACCCGCCAACGGTGGCGAGGTCAAAACTTTGCGGGTGGTGGCCAACAGTGATGCCGTGATGTTCCCGGAGTTCTGCTTCAAGGTCGGGGCCGAACACGCCGCACTGAGCGGTTACCACACCTGAAATGTCGTCGACCGCAGTAATGGAGTTCATCGCTGACAGATCGAGAACAACTCCACCATGCACAGGGATCGAACCGCCGCACACTCCTGAGCGACCTCCTGCCGCAGTGACAGGAATCGATGCTTCATTGCAGATTGAAAGAATTTGTGAGACCTCTTCAGTGGACCGCGGGTGGGCAACGACAGCGGCAAGGGAACCGACCTCCCCGTGAAGCGCCCAATGCAGTGCGAGTGGCCACCAGTCACGGCTGAGTTCGGCTACCTCTTGAGAGTTTTCAGATGCAGTAGTGGTCGGGCATACGGATGAAAGGGCGGCAACAGTTGCTGGCGAGATCGTTGTTCGGTTCGCGTTGAGGTGCTCTGCGTGCCCGTCGAGTTCGATTGGGGGAGTTGGAGTTGCTGGCATTACCTCATTCCTTCGTTCATTGCGTCAAGCTCGGAGCGGCACAGGTCTGAATAATTCATGAGCTCCTCCTGACGGCGGGCGTCCGACCAATCGAGTTCGTGCTGCATGATGAGCGACACCGGTTCGGCGCACCGCTCGGCAAGATCTCGGTGGAGAAGGTGGAGCCGTGACCGCCGCGTCATGACATCGGTGAGATGAACGGCTGCCTCGTGCCGAACTGCGTACACGACGTCGGATTCGGTGAGTTGTGAGCCTGGTAGCAATTCCGCCTGCGACGAGCCGGCTGCGGTTATCTCGCTCATTACGCGAGAGTGGCGGTCGCGAAGGGAGGTTTTTCTCGTTGAACAAGGCTTTCGTTTACCGAGCACTTGCTCGACATGGTTCATCGTGTCTTCAGCCATCGCCCGATAGGTCGTGAGTTTGCCTCCGACGACGCGCACATACCCTGAACTGCTGCTATCGACCCGGTGACGCCGGCTCACATCTGCTGTTCGCCCCTCGGGTGCATCATCTGAGGTGACAAGTGGTCGGAGACCTGACCACACCCCGATGACGTGGTCGCGGGTGACCGTGGTTTGCATCGTTGCATTAACTGCTCGCAACAAGTAGTCGACGTCGTCTGACGAACACTCGGGATTATCGAGCGAACCCTCATGGTCGGTGTCGGTAGTGCCGATGTAGGCCACCTCAAATGAGCCATCTGGCTTGGCCATATCGGGAACGAGGAAGACGCTCCGCTTATCTCCCGGTACCGGCAGCACCATCGCCACACGTGTCTGTACGAGTTCCCAGGGAATGGTGACGTGAACACCTCGGGCCGGGCGAACTGTCAATGTCGGAAGTGGTTCGCTGAGTTGTTGGTTGACAAGTTCATCGACTCGTTCAGCCCACACCCCAGCAGCGTTCACCACGCACGATGTAGGTACTGAGAGCATTGCTCCGTCGACGTTCAGACTGACCCCTGTGACATGGCCGTCTTCTGTGACGATCTCCTCTACTGGGCAGTAATTCATTGTGATTGCACCTGAAGCTGCGGCAGTGCTGACGACGTCGAGAGTAAGCCGAGCATCGTCGGCTCGAGCGTCGTAGTAGATGTACCCACCAGCAATTCGATCGCTGTTCAGCAGGGGAGCCATCTTGGCGACCCCCGACTTCCTCAACCTCCGATGCAATCGACCAATACGCCACCCACCTGCAGTGTCATACGCCCACAATGCACTGCCGAGCGCCCGCGCAATTCTGCGAGGAAACAGCCCGTCTCGAGTGAAGATGGGCAGCAAGAACGGGAGAACATCAACCCGCCCTGGTGCGATTCGTTGCAAAATGCTTCGCTCGCGAAGGGCCTCCCGAACAAGCGGAACATCTCCTTGCTGCAGGTACCGGAGGCCGCCGTGCACAAGCTTTGAACTTTTCGACGATGTTCCTGAGGCGAAATCACCTTTGTCGACAAGAAGCACATCAAAACCACGCAAAGATGCATCGAGAGCGACACCGGCCCCTGTAATGCCACCACCGATCACGACAAGATCAAATGCCGTACCACTCTCGGCGCGCTCGCGTAACTGGCGAGAGAAGGTATCTCTGTCAATTCCGATCGGCGATTCGAAAGTGCGCACGATGTCATCGTAGTGAGGCGCAGATAGGCACCGGAAAGACGTGCAAAAACTCTGAAAAATCTTGAGAATCCCATTGCATACGTCGCTATCCGCGCTCTAGTGTCAAATGTCACAGCTGGTAACCAAGGGGGGGTAGCAGCAATGGCAGATCATGACTTCGAGTGGCGAATGGCCGGAGCCTGCCGCGGTCTCAATCCCGACATTTTTTATCCGGACGAAGATGACGAGGCGGATATCGCCAAAGAGATCTGTGGTTCGTGTGTCGTTCAGGTTGCATGTCTTGAACATGCGCTCCTTCGTCGGGAGAAAGTTGGCGTGTGGGGTGGAGCGACAGAACGTGAGCGCCGCCGAATCATTCGGCAGCGCCGCCGTTCCGCCTGAACGTAGAGAACGTTTTCCGCTTAGCCTGCGCCTATGGCAGAAATCGGTGAAGTCGGCGGATGGGCAACAGTCATCTCGAAGGTTCTGTCCGGTGAGGAACTGGATGCCCGAACGGTTGGTGTAGCGCTAGAGGTCATCCTCGAAGGCAATGCAACTCCTGCCCAGATCGCTGGTTTCGTCGTTGCATTACGCGGCCGCGGTGAGACTGCCAGTGAGTTATCCGCAATGCTCGACGTGGTACTGCAACACGCAGTTGGCGTTCCGTTGACCTCTGAGCAGCAACTCGCCGCAATCGATGTCGTCGGGACCGGTGGAGATGGATCGCACTCAATCAATGTGTCGACGATGGCAGCCCTCGTTGCTGCCGGAGCGGGGGCACTGGTCTGTAAACACGGCAACCGTTCAGCCTCATCGTCGTGCGGGACTGCGGACGTTCTCGAACAACTCGGCGTCAACATTGCCGCGGATGCAGCGACTGTTGCAAGATGCGTTGACGAAGCTGGCATCGGATTTTGCTTCGCTCAGACGTTTCATCCGGCGTTCCGATTTGCGGGCCCTCCACGGCGAGAAATCGGTATTCCGACGGCGTTCAACCTGCTTGGCCCGATGGCAAACCCGGGACGCGTGCAGCGGCAACTCATCGGAGTCGCTGACCCAAATCGCGCAGAACTCGTGCTCAGCACGCTGAAGCAGCGTGGGGCTGAACATGTGTGGGTAGTGCATGGAAACGGACTTGATGAACTAACAACCACCGGGGCGTCGACTGTCCACGAGCTTCGTGCCGGAACGGTACGCACGTTCACGATTGACGCAACCGACCTGGGTATTGCGCCTGCCACCAACGAGGACCTCACTGGCGGCGGCCCAGAGGAGAACGCTCAGGTCGTAGAGCGAGTACTCGGCGGCGAACGTGGTGCGCATCGAGACATCGTTGTGCTCAATGCTGGAGCAGCCCTGGTGGTAGCCGGCCGAGTCGACGACATCGCGGCTGGTATCGAGCTGGCGGCACGGAGCATCGATGATGGTTCAGCTTCAGCGGCGCTTGGCGCCCTGGTTGCCGTCTCGCAGTCAGAAGCGACAGATGGCTGATCAGATTTCCTCAAGAATCAGCGTTTCGGCCCCCGGGTCGTCGGCAAACCTCGGTGCCGGATTTGACGTGCTCGGACTCGCAGTTGATCTTCGCGCCGAAGCCGGCCTAGGTGATGCCCCAGACGGCGCCCAGATCATCGACGATCGACATCCAGCCGCAGTGGCATACAAGCAACTCGGCGGAAGACAACAATTGTGGTCGAGATCAAAGCTTCCAATGGGAAGAGGGCTTGGTTTTAGCGGCGCAGCGCGAGCCGCAGGTGCGATGCTCGCAATTGTCGAACGCGAGGGATCAGACGAGGTTACAAACGACCACGCAGCCCGAAAGGAAGCGTTTCGCGTCGTTGCCGAACTTGAAGGCCACCCTGACAACGCTGCAGCATCGGTCTATGGCGGTCTGGTTGCAGCCTCTCTGAATCATGTCGCTCAGATTCCGATTTCGCAAGATTGGGTCGTGCTGGTGTGGATTCCCGAAAACACGACGTCCACCGACAAATCGAGAACACAACTCGAACCGGTTGTTCAACGTGTTGACGCAGTGACCAATCTGGCTGCGATTGCCCACTTCATTGCGGGCGTGTCTTCAGGCGATGAGGAATTGGTTCGTGCTGGGGTGTTCGATCGACTTCACCAGCCGCAGCGCCTTGCGGGAGTTCCAGCCTCGGAACAAGCGCTACACGTGATGCTCGAATCGGGAGCAATTGGGGCATGGCTTTCAGGAAGTGGCCCAACTGTCGCTGGTTTTTTCCGACGTGGGGCGACAGAGGTCGCGGAGTCATCACTCAGCGGCGGGCAAGTCCGTGTCGTCAATGTCGACCACAGCGGCGTCGCCTCTAGCTGAAGGCCTGAGGCGATCGATCGCGACCTCCGGAATCGGAAATCGCCACTCTCCCGAGCAGTCGACATTTCGAATCGACCGGTTCTGGCTCGCCGCTCGTTGAATCATTCGTGCAACAAGAATTCGCTCAGCACTCGTGTCAGCTTCTGATGTATCAAAACGGTGTGCAATACCAAGGTGCTGCAGGTTGAGCAGACCATCGTTCATCTCATGGTCGACACCAGCAAGAGTGAACCGAGCTGTCCCAGCGGCTACACCGGCGTTGACGAGTTGTGCGGTTTTTGTTGCTGTCAGTAGCGAGGTCAATCGGTCGCGAACAGCTGCTGCCTCTTCAAATCTCTGTTGCCGTGCAAGTTGGCTCATTCGTTCAGAGAGAGTTTCAACCACGGAGTGCTGTTCTCCCAGCATCGCCTGGGCAACTCCTTCAACGGCTGTTGCATGTGCCGCCGGATCTGCGGTTCCCGAGCAGGGGCATGGTGCGACACCGAGCTGGGCCGCAGAGCATGGCGCTGCGTCTGGATCTACGACGAATCGTGGGCCGATGTGCGTGGTGCATCGTCGAATTGGGAATGCGGTTTGTAGCGCTTCGATGACTGCCTCTGCCTGATGCCGGCTTGACAGTGGCCCCAGATATTGGCCCTGCGACCGAGCTTGGTGAACGATTGATAGTCGGGGCCATAGTTCGTTCGTGTCGAGTCGGACATAGACCGGTCGCCGTTTCCTTCGCCCAACTCGATTGTGTCGAGGAGCGAGTGAACTGATGAGTCTGCGTTCAAGAACTTCGGCCGTGAAGGCATCGGGGGTCTCGATGTGTTCGATACGGGCGAGGTGCCGAAGCATCGGAATCACACTCCGCCGTTCGTCGTTACCAAAGTAGCTGCGGACCCGCTGTCTCAGGTTTGTCGCTTTACCGACGTAGGTCACGACATTGTTGTCATCGACCATGAGGTACACCCCGGGCGAGCGAGGAAGTGACTCGGTGAGTCGAAGTTTCTTCGCTTGTGGATGGCCTGAAAGTTTGCCGACAGCAACAAGGTCATCGAGCCCGGTGACACCCCACCCAGATGCCCGTTCGATGAGGAGGTAGAGAAGGTCGCGAGTCGCAAGGGCATCATCGAGCGCTCGGTGACTTGGTCGATTTTCGATCCCAAAGCGTTCGGCGAGGGTTCCAAGTTTGAAATTGCGCACCTCGTCTCGGAACAGTCGTCGTGACAGGGCGAGTGTGTCGACAACAGTTGGGTGAAAGTCGTTGATTCCCGCTCGCTCAAACGCCGCTTTCACGAATCCGAGGTCAAATGATGCGTTGTGCGCAACGAACACGGCTTCGCCAATGAATTGGCGAAGGCTGGTAATGACCTGTTCGATGCGAGGAGCGGGTGCAAGAACTGCGTCTGTGAGGCCCGTGATGACCGTAATTTGAGGTGGAAGCGCGACCCCAGGGTTCACCAGCGTCTGGAAGGTTCCGAGGGTTTCGCCACCCTTGACTTTCACGGCACCGATTTCGCAGATGAGATCGTGGCGAGAGTTCGTGCCGGTCGTTTCAACGTCGATAATACAAAACGTCGTGTCGATGAGCGGCTGGCCGAGATCCTCCAAGCTGAGTTGAAGCCCGAAGTCCTCCGAGGTGTTTGCCGAACTTTTCACAGTGCTGTACAAGTACCACAGACGTGTGGCACATCGGAGGACGTGTGTCGAAAATCAGTGGCAATTCTTGCTTCAAGGCATCGGTGTGCGCGTCAGAACTGGAGAACTACCTCTCACTGAACTAGGTAGTTCGGTACGATCACCTTGTGGCGAATTCGGGGGATATCTCAGATCTGGTCATTCGCCCAGCGCTCGAATTTGTCATCGAGTTCGTGCGCGAGCATCGCCTTACCAACACCGAATTTCGTTACCCGGCTCACCTTCGTCAGTTGCTCTCCCGCCCCCGACTCCTCAAATCTGATTTGAGGCGTATTCGAAAAGCGGTTGAGGGCGACAACGAGTTCCGTGCAGCGCTCGCAGCATCGCTCACCGATGAGCATGATGTCATCATCGGCTGGTGGCTGAACCAACCCGAAGGGTGGGAAGACCTGGTGCTCGCCGAGGCTGAAGAACGTTCACGGTCACTCGATAACGCGAGCGCAGCGGCCGACATTGTTCGTGAACAGAGGCGGCGCATTGCGGCCGAACAGCGCGCCGATGCTGCTGAGTCAGCTCAACTTGAGAGTGAGCAACAGTTTGCAGCGCTCGTGGCAGAAGTTGCCGACCTTCGCTCGAAGTTGTCAGAAAGTGAGACCTCACAGCAGCGACTCGAAGAAATAGTGATCGGGCTTCGACAAGAACTTCGACACACCAACGACCGATTGAATGCTGCTCAACAACGGCTGGCAAAGTCCTCTGAATCAGAAGAAGCATCGCTAGACGCACAACAGCGCGCCGAAGAAGTGAGAAACCGCGCTCTTGAAGATCGCCGAACAGCGATGGCCGATTTGAGCGACTTGACAGGAATTCTTCATGGCCTCCGCGACCTCAGCGACCGCCTTGAAGCGGTGGTCCCTCAGGCTCATGAGGTGGCAGAACGAACTCCAATTCCGACGCCGGGTCGCCTCAATGGGAACCCTCTCGGTATGACGGTATTTCTTTTGAAATCGTCTGCGACAGTGATTATCGACGGCTACAACGTCACCAAAGGTCGGTGGCCTCAGGCTTCGCTCGAAGAACAACGTGAGAGGCTGATCACAGGGGCCGACACACTCGCATCTCGGTTCGGAACCGATTTCATCGTTGTCTTCGATGGGGCAGACGTACCTGGCGCACATCGAGAGAGTCGGTCAATGATCCGAGTCGTGTACTCGCCATCTGGGGTGATTGCTGATGATGTCATTCGTGAGGAAGTTCGGCGAATTCCTGCGCAGCGCCCAGTGGTGGTGGTCACTGACGACCACGAAATTCAGCGAGACGTGCGACATGTCGGTGCCAACATCGTCAGCAGTGCTCACTTTGGACAGGTCCTGCAGTCATAGCCATGCGTGCCACTCCACCACTCCCCACAATTGAGGCGATCACCGCCGAATTGGCCACAGCCGGAATCACGCACGTCGGAGTTGCCCCGGCGACCCACATGGGCCGGGCCCGTCAGGAACTCGAAAATCGGAAAGTCTCGGGATATTCCGACACGATGGCGTTCACATGGCGAAACCCCGATCGGTCAACCACTCCAGAAATGTCAGTGAAAAACGCCCAATCGTTGATTGTTGCTGCGCTGCCGTACCTCTCCGAAGACGCAAACATCCCTGAAGGGCGTCGAGCGCATATCGCTCGATACGCGAGAACAGATCATTACTCAATTCTTCGAGACGGCTTGCGAGAAATTGCTCGTCAGATTCGAGCCGCCGGTGAACGCGCAGTCGCCTTCGCAGATGACAACGCGCTTGTCGATCGAGAGGCGGCCTATCTCGCCGGACTTGGATGGTTCGGAAAAAATGCGAACCTGCTGATTCCCGGAGCAGGTAGTTACTTCGTACTCGGCAGCATTGTTACGTCGGCGCATTACACCCCGTCCCAGCCTGTTGCTGACGGATGCGGGTCGTGTACGCGCTGCTTAGACGGATGCCCAACTGGTGCGATTGTCGCCCCTGGGGTCGTTGACGCTCGGCGATGCCTCGCCTGGCTGTTGCAGAAACCAGGAACGTTTCCCCATGACATGCGAACGGCTCTTGGTGACCGCATCTACGGGTGTGATGAATGTCAGGAGGTCTGCCCTCCGACGGTTCGGCTTGGCCGACGGGTGATGTCCTCAGTGAAACCGCAACTAGGCGAGTGGATCGACCCGCTCGACATTCTCTCGATGTCCGATGAATCGCTCCTCGACAGGTTCGGTGTCTGGTACATCGCAGAACGAAACCCTCGCTGGCTCCGCCGAAACGCAATCATCGTCCTCGGAAACACGTGCGATCCATCTGACGTGCAGGCGCTACGCGTTCTCGCGCAAATCGGTGACGGAGACGACGATGTCCTGGCAGAGCACGCCCAGTGGGCAATCAGTGAAATTGCTGGGCGCAGTAAGGCCAGTCAGTAATGACGATCAAGCATCTGCTCGTCACCAACGATTTCCCGCCAAAGGTTGGTGGAATTCAATCGGTGCTATGGGAGTGGTGGCGCCGCCTGCCGTCAGATTCCTTTACCGTGCTGACGAGTCCACATCCTGACGCGAAGCGCTTTGATGCTGACCAGCCGTTCGAAGTTGTGAGAACCCGCGAGCCGGTACTGCTGCCACACCCGATCATGGTGAAGCGAGTAAACCGTCTTGTTCAATCGACAGGGGCAGAACTTGTGGTGCTCGACCCCGCAGTTCCCCTCGGTCTCATTGGGCCTCATCTCGATGTGCCCTATGACGTGGTGCTGCACGGAGCAGAGGTAACGATCCCAGGTCGTTTACCGGTCACTCGCCAACTTCTCAATCGAACGCTGCGTCACGCCCGGCAAGTGATTTCATGCGGCGAATACGCCCTCGCAGAGGCCGAGCGGTCAATACGTCGGTCGCTCCCTGGAGTCGTCTTGTACCCGGGGGTTGATACACAACGTTTTCGGCCGGCCGACGCCCCAGTGATTTCTGGGTTTCGCGAACGTCACGGCATTAGTGCGGACGCACAACTTGTGGTTGGAGTCTCGAGGCTTGTCCCGCGCAAAGGCTTCGACACGTTGATCGAGGCGTCTGCAATGTTGAAGAACGAGTTTCCTAACCTGCATGTATTGATCGCTGGCTCGGGCCGTGACAGTAAACGACTTCAGTCGGTGATTAACCGGACAGGCGCGCCGGCACAGTTGCTTGGTCGAGTTGCCGACGAAGACTTGCCGACGCTGTATGGCGCCGCTGATGTTGGCGCGATGCTCTGTCGAGATCGATGGTTTGGTCTCGAGCAAGAGGGATTTGGCATTGTTTTCCTTGAGGCAGCTGCATGTGGCACGCCGCAGTTGGCAGGCAGAAGCGGCGGAAGTAATGAAGCAGTGGTCGATGGCGAGACGGGTGTAGTGGTTGACCGCCCGACAGACGTTGGCTCCGTTGCTCGCTCCCTGGCCGAGTTGCTGAGGAATGCATCGTTGAGAGCGAAGATGTCTACGAACTCACGGCAGCGTGTGCTCGACGAGTTCACCTACGACGCGCTTTCTGCGCGGCTCTCCGAAGTGTTGTCCGACCCGGTGGTCTCCTAATTTGTCTCGGGTTGTCGACGACTCGGTCGATGGGCATGCTGACGTGATGGCATCTCAACCCGGAGTTCAGCTGGTGCGCGTGCACCAAATTCTCACCGCTGTCTTCGTGCTGACGGCGTTGTATGCCGCCCTAGTCTTCGATACACCAGCTCAATGGACGGGGGCCGTCACCGCAATGGTGCTGTTTAGCATCGGCGTGGTCGTCTTCCTCTGGGGCTTCTGGAATGCGGTTCAACGCAGCCGAACTGAAGAGCTTGCGGTGACCTCAGTGTTTTTCCTGAGTGGAGGGTGTGCCCCAACTCAGGTGCAACGCCAAATGAATCTCATGTTGATCGTTCAAGTCGTGACGGCGTTCGTTACGACATTCTGGCGGTCGTCTGGGCCTGACGGCAATCCTGGCTCTTCGCTTGCGCTTGGCATTCTTGTTCCGATGCTTGGCCTCGGATTGAACGGACTTTGGGCAAGCATGTACGGAACCTTCGGCGCTCGGCGCCCTCACAATTCACGACCGTCACCGACCGACGAGCACGAATAAGGCACAATAGAGATATGGCCGACAGCGCATCGGAAACAATCAATATTCAGGCCTCTCTCGAACGAGTCTGGGAAATCGCAACCGATGTGGCGGCGTATCCCAGTTGGGCACATGATGTGAAGTCCGTCGACATCAAGTCAACCGACGATCAGGGTCGCCCAGTCGATGTCGAATTCCGGGCTTCTGCGCTTGGCAGAACCACCCACTACACCCTTCGATATGACTACACATCTGCGCCGAACAAGTTGAGTTGGTCGATGGTTTCAGGTGATATTCAGCGGTCGATTGACGGCGCATACTCGCTTACATCGAGCGGAGATGGCGCAACTGAAGTTCGGTACGACCTTCAGATTGAACTCGCAGTGCCACTGCCAGGCTTTGTGAAGCGTCGTGCAGAGCGTCGAATTCTCAACGCCGTTCACGGCATGAAAACCCTCGCTGAAGGGTGATTGAGTGGCCTCTGTGCGGGGTCTGAGAATTGGCGTAGACGTCGGCGGCACAAAATGCCTCGCCGTTGCGATCGACGATGACAACAGTGTGATCGCTGAATGTCGATTGTCCACCCCAAGAGGAGCCGGCAGTGTTGCAGCGCTCGTGCCGACGATAATCGGCGCGATCAACCACATCGAAGAATCAGTCGGCGAGAGTAAATCTGTAGGTGTCGGTGTGCCCGGCTTGGTCACGAATGACGGCATCCTGCGCGCAGCTCCCAACCTCGACGGGGTTGCCGATCTGGATATCGCAACTTCGATCTCTGTCGAAGTCGGCAAGGCTGTCACAGTTGAGAATGATGCGACCTGCGGGGCGCTAGCCGAATGGCAAGTTGGAGCTGCACGGGGGGCAACCGATGTTGCGTTCGTGTCGCTCGGAACCGGAATTGGTGGCGGGCTCATCTCGAATGGTTCGATTCAGCGCGGACGGCA
>JAYNVD010000012.1:0-33015 GCA_038100275.1 Ilumatobacteraceae bacterium | reverse complement strand
CTCGGTTCTCGACTCGCGTTAGTCCGACAATTCTTCGCTGACCTCATTTATCAATCGCAACAACGAGAATTACCGGACATTCTGGAAGCCGAACTCGGCGAATATGCCGGTGCTGTTGGTGCGGCGCTGCTTCCAGCCTGGCGAGGAGACTTCGCGAGCCGCTCAGAGCGGGGGTAACGTCGAGTCGTTATGGAATTTCGCCGCATCACGAATCTCCCGCCGTATGTCTTCACAATCATCAACGGATTGAAGATTGAGGCGCGCCAACGTGGCGCCGATGTCATCGACCTCGGATTTGGCAACCCCGATCTACCGTCACCAGACATTGCGGTCGAGAAACTCGCTGAAGCCGCAAAGAATCCTCGAAACCACCGTTATTCACTCAGCCGCGGATTGCCCCGTCTGCGTGAGGAAGTCGCGAAGTACTACGAGAAAACATGGGGAGTTCAACTCGACCCAGAGCTCGAAATCACCAACACAATTGGTTCGAAAGAAGGTTTCTCCCACTTGATGTGGGTGCTCCTCGAACGCGGTGACGCAGCGATCGTGCCGACGCCGAGTTACCCAATTCACATGTATGGCCCGCTGTTCGCAGGTGCAGACCTCCGTCAGCTTCCAATGCGGGGTCTATCGCACCCTGATGAACGAGCGAACTTCTCTGAGGAGTTCTTCGACAATCTGCATCGTGCATACGACATCGGGTGGCCAAAGCCGCGTGTGCTCGTGATCTCATTTCCGCATAACCCGACCGGAGCCTGCGTTGATCTCGACTTCATGCAACGTGTCGTTGATTTCTGCCGCGAACGCGAGATGATCGTCGTGCACGACTTTGCGTATGCCGATATTGGTTTCGACGGTGTTCGTCCACCAAGCATTCTTCAAGCCGAAGGCGCGAAGGAAGTTGCTGTTGAGCAGTACTCGATGACGAAGAGCTTCTCGATGGCGGGTTGGCGTAGCGCCTTCATGGTCGGAAGCTCAGAGGTTGTCCAGGCCCTCGTCAAGTTAAAGAGCTATCTCGATTACGGCATGTTCCAGCCAGTCCAGATTGCAGCAACCGTTGCCTTCCGAGAAGCATCTGACTACCCGAAAGAAATTTGCTCGATATACGAATCACGCTGCGACGCCTTGATCGATGGGTTGTCGAAACTTGGATGGGAAGTACCCAAACCAGGCGGGACGATGTTTGTATGGGCCCCAATTCCTGAGGCCTATGGCGAGATGAATTCGGTGGAGTTCTGTTCGATGCTCGTCAAGGAATGTGACGTTGCGTTGTCGCCCGGAGTTGGGTTCGGTCCCGGCGGCGAAGGGTACGTGAGATTTGCACTCATCGAGAATGAGCAGCGAATCTCTCAAGCGATGCGAAATCTTCGTCGCGGTCTCACGAAACTCGGCTGAAGCCCGCTCGATATCTACTCTGACCAGTCGAGCGATCGCTCCACTGCTCTGCGCCACTGTTGATACGCGAGATCGGTCATCGTTCGGTCTGGTTCGGGCGAGAATTCGGCCTCAAGTTGCCAATCGTTGGACAGTTCCTCGATCGAACCCCACACGCCCTCGGCAAGTCCGGCCAGTCGAGCAGCCCCCAGCGCTGTTGTTTCGTGGTCGACAGGTCGTCGAACGGTTGAACCCAATTGATCGGCCTGGAACTGGAGTAGGAAGTCCATCACTGAGGCGCCACCATCAACTCGGAGGTCGTTGAACTCGACACCCGATGCTTCAGTCATCGCGTCGATGACATCTCTGGTCTGGAACGCCATCGACTCAATCGTCGCCCGTGCAATATGTGCTGCAGTCGAGCCGCGCGTGAGCCCACAAATCGTCCCGCGCGCATGCGGGTCCCACCACGGCGAACCAAGTCCGGTGAATGCAGGAACGATGACAACACCGCCGTTGTCTTCAACGGTTGCCGCAAGCGGCCCAATCTCAGGTGCAGAAGAAATGATGCCGAGGCCATCGCGAAGCCATTGAATCGCAGCACCGGTGACGAATATTGAGCCCTCTAGCGCGTACGTTGGCGCTCCATCGCCGAGATCCCATGCAATGGTGGTCAGCATTCCTTCGGTGACTGGTGGGCAGTCGACGCCAACGTTCAAGAGAACGAAACTTCCGGTGCCGTACGTGTTCTTTGCCATTCCTGGTTCAAAACATGCCTGACCGAACAGTGCGGCTTGCTGGTCACCAGCGACTCCGCTGATGGGGATTCCTTCGGGAACTCCAGATTCGGTGGCTGTCAATCCAAAACGGCCAGAGGACGGGCGTACTGCTGGAAGGGCATTGATCGGAACTCCGATGGCATCGCATAGGTCGTTATCCCAGCGATGTTCACGAATGTTGTACAGCATCGTTCGACTCGCATTTGTCGGATCGGTTGCATGAACCGCCCCGTTTGTGAGCTTCCAAATAATCCAACTATCGACCGTGCCGAGAGCGAGATCGTGATCGACCGGGATCGACCTATCACGAAGCATTCGTGCAAATTTTGTTCCACTGAAATACGGGTCGAGAACGAGCCCGGTTCGCTCTCGCACCATAGGTAGTAGACCGTCTCGCTCAAGTTGAGCGCATTCTTGCGCAGTTCGGCGATCCTGCCAGACGATTGCTCGGCCATGGGGCTTGCCGGTCGACCGTGACCACGCAACCACTGTTTCACGCTGATTCGTAATTCCGATCGCAGCAACATTGTCCCGACCGACGCGAGCCACCACCGTATTGACAGTTGCAACAACTGCTGCCCAGATCTCATCTGCGTCGTGTTCGACAAGGCCAGGTTCGGGAAAGAATTGGGTGAACTCTTGATACTCGGACTCTGGAGACCGCCCGTCAGAATGAACCGACCGGGCCCTGACGCCAGTCGTTCCAGCATCGATTGCAATGACGCATCTGGCAGTAACCATGTGTTGAGATTAATCGCCGAGGGATATGCGCCGCCGCGTCAGCGTCGGCGGGGTGTGCCGCCACCAGTTCGTTTGGTGGGAGCAGGCCGAGGCCGAGTCGGTGCGTCTTCGGGCTGAGTTCTGGGGGTAGCCCGACGTAAACGATCGCGGCTGTATCCAAACTTTGCCAGCACAGCTCCGAATGCGAGGTACGCCGGTCCACTGACAAGAAGTCCAGTAAATGCGCCAACTCGGCTTGACGGTTGAACCGCAATGAAGACGATCGCCACCATGATGGCGACGTAAATGAGCCATTCGCGAATGAGCCGCTGCCACGGTACCGTACGACTGCTATCCCAAGCCATGAGTTCGTTCTATCAGCCGATGGGCATATCCTTCGAAAAGTGCGTGTAGGTGTTCTTACAGGTGGCGGCGACTGCCCGGGACTGAACGCTGTGATTCGCGCGATCGTCCGCAAAGGTGAGCGCGTCTTCGGTGACGAGATCATCGGGTTTGTTGATGCCTGGGAAGGGGTCATGGAGCGTCGAACGCGTCCGCTGACCGTCGAGACCATGAGAGGAACTCTGCCTAGAGGTGGCACCGTTCTCGGAACCAAGCGCGGAAGCCCACTGGATACCCCTGATGGCGTTGACCGGGTGAGGGCAACGATGTCGGATATGGGCATCGATGGTTTGATCGTGATTGGTGGAAACGGATCACTCACTGTCGGTGAAATCTTGTTTCGGGAACACGGGATTCCAGTTCTCGGTGTGCCCAAAACGATCGACAACGACATCGAAGGCACCGACCTGACATTTGGATTCAATACAGCGGTGCAAATCGCAACCGATGCGATCGACAGGCTCCACACGACTGCTGAATCACACGACCGTGTGATGGTTGTCGAAGTCATGGGAAGGCATAGTGGGTGGATCGCAACGCATGCTGGGCTTGCCGGGGGAGCTGCCGTAGTTCTCATTCCGGAGAGACCATTCGATATTGCCGAGGTTTGTGAGCGACTTTCTCGTCGGCACGGCCGTGGAAGATTTGCTTCGATCGTGGTGGTTGCAGAGGGTGCGATGCCTGTTGACGGCACACTTACCCTTCCTGATCAGTCCCGTGACGAGTACGGACATGTGCGGCTTGGTGGAATTGGAAGCATCGTCGCAGCGGAAATCGGTGTCCGCACGGGATATGAAACCCGACCTGTACTGCTCGGACATGTGCAACGCGGTGGTACTCCAACTGCATTCGACCGTGTCTTGTCGACACGATTCGGCGTTGCTGCCCTCGATGCAGCACGACGTGCCGAGTGGGGCTCAATGGTGGCGTTGAAAAATAACGTCATCAAGACGGTCCCTCTGAGTGATGCCGCAGGTCAAACTCGCACAGTTGACCTCGATCTGGTCACTGATGTAGCCGAAATATTCTTTGCCTGAACGGAATTGTTACGCGCCCGGTGGCAGCGACGGGAAATTCGGCTGAGAGCTTTCGTAAAGGCCAGAGAAGTCGAAAATTCTCAACAAGCCAGAGCTCGTATCTCCTCGAGCTGTCGGCCAAGGAAATCGTTCACCCGCGACAGTCAGTTGCACAGCCTCGACACCAGAAAGCTCAACTGTCGTCAGTACGAGTTGAGCCACGCCTTTGAGGAGGGCTTGCCCGCTGAGTTCCGTGATCTCGTTGGAGAGGTCGATATAGGCAACAGAGCCGACGCTCCGTGTAGACAGAATCTCTAGGTCAGGTGGGAGTGAGCTGCTGATCTGCGCAAGCGACTCATCCTCAGTTGGCCCAGTAATGAGCGACTGCAAGAGGTCTGCTTGACTCTCGCTCTCTCGTCGCACCGACCTAAGAAGCCGATCATCGCCGGCGGCAACCAGGTAAATCAAGCTCGTCCCGGTGGTGTCAAACGAGGTTGCCTCGTTCTCGAGTGGCAGCAGGCGCTCTGACACTGGGATATCCCGAGGGGAAGCGTCTATGGCGATACCGCATGATGCAACAAGCGGCAGTAGCAGACAGGCCATCAACTGTTTCAAGCCGGCATTCATTCGTCGTCAATCTCCTCGGCGGGGAGTTCTATGACGAATCGAGCACCCTGTTTCCCATCACGTCGGTCTTCAACCCACACACGACCGTTGTGCAGCCGAACGTGTTCTGCGACGAGAGCCAAGCCGAGCCCAGACCCGTCATTCGATGATCGACGCCCGGCCGCTGCGCCTCGCGCGAATCGTTCGAACACAAGATCTCGCTCATCTGATGGAACTCCGGGACCCCGGTCCTCGACAACGATGTGCAGAAGTTGCTCACTGCGCCCTGCATGAGTTGGGATTTCAAGCGAGATCTTTGCTTCGCCGTCACCATGGATTCGAGCGTTGTCAATGAGGTTGGCCACAACTCGGGCAAGTCGCCGGCGATCACCTTGGATGATGAGGTTTGCAACGCGTGCCTCGCTGACAAGCAATGTGTCAGGAGCGCTACTTACTGAAATCGCCTGTTCAACAAACTGCAATGCTCGGAGGTCATCAAGATTGAGGCGAACTGCTCCAGCGTCGAAGCGAGAAATCTCAAGAAGATCCTCAACGAGAGTGCGGAACCGTGTGATATCGCTTCTCAGAAGATCAACGGCTGCCTGCGCTCGTTCCGGCATCTCAGAGCGACGACTCTCCATTACTTCGATCGATGCTTCCAACGTCATTAGGGGAGAGCGCAGCTCATGGCTGACGTCGGAGGCGAACCTTGCGTCGCGCTCGAGTCTCTGTTCGAGTGCGGCCGCCATGTCGTTGAATGACTCGGCTAGCACTCCAAGGTCAGGGTCATTTTCGGGATTGAGTCGAGTGTCGAGGCGACCGCCTGCAATGGACTTAGCAGCTCGGGCTGCGTCGGCGACCGGGCGAACTGCTCGTCGTGATGCGAATACTCCGGCAATGACGCTCAGAACGAGGGTCAGGCCTCCAGCTATGTAGAGGGAGAGGCGCACGCTTGATAACGCGGAGTTGACTTCTTCAAGGCTGAAAAACTCGAAGAACGCTCCGTCGTTTGCGATCGGCCATCCAACGACGATGTGCGGGTCGCCTCCGACATTGGTCACCATGCGAGCTGGTACGGCATCTTCGATGACTCGGTCGACAAGAGACTGCGGAAGTGATGGTGGTTCGTAGTCGGTACCACTCATGTGCCAAGTATTCGTGTACCACACGATGGCAGAGTCGACACCGAATGAGGCAAGTGCGTCTAACGCTGGTTGTGCGGTTGCCGCCGGCCCGCGCAACGCAGTCTGCACGATCTGAGCATTTCGCTTGGCTGTCTCGACACTTGATTGGTCTCGTTGCTGAACAACATTTGAACTCGCCAGTCCGTAGGTCGTAAGGGCAAGCAGTACCGCCATGAGGATTGCGCCGGCCGCAAAGGTTGCAAGAATTCGACGGCGCAGACTCCACCGGTTGCGTCGTCGCTGAGGTTGTTCGTGCGCCGACTCTTCGGCTGTCGGAATGTCAGCCAGGCTCACGTTTGTAAGCGATATCCGAGTCCGCGGACGGTGACGACATGTCGTGGGTTCGCTGGATCAGCTTCAACTTTGGTTCGAAGTCGCCGAATGTGAACGTCAACGAGTCGTCCGTCACCGAAGTAGTCATATCCCCAAACTTTGTCGAGGAGAGCCTCTCGGCTGAAGACCTTGCCCGGGTTGTCAGCTAGTTCGCACAGCAACCTAAATTCGGTTTTGGTGAGGTGGATTTCTTCGCCTCCACGAGTGACCTTTCCTTCATCGGGGATGATTTCTAGGTCGCCGAGGGTGATTCGGGCATGAGGTGTCGAAGACGGTCGAGTCCGGCGCAACAGTGCCCGAATTCGAGCCGAGAGTTCTTTGGGAGCAAATGGTTTTGTGAGGTAGTCATCGGCACCAGCCTCAAGACCGGCCACGATGTCGTGGGTATCGTTCCTCGCGGTCACCATGACCACAGGAACGTCACTTGTCCGACGAATTGTTCGACAAAGTTCGAATCCATCGATGCCTGGCAACATGATGTCGATCAAAACGACATCAGAAGGGTGGCGCTGGAAGATTTCGATCGCGACCTCTCCGCTTTCGGCCTCATCGACAGTCCAACCCTCATCTTCGAGGGCAAGTTTGACGGCCTGGCGAATGCGTTCGTCGTCTTCCACGCTCAGAATGCGAGTTCCCACATCTGTATTGTGCCGTAATTCAGCCGTAACGCGCGCACACGGAGAGCATGCGGCTGTTAGGGAAGACTGACAACAGACCGTAACAATTCGAAAATTGCTGGCGTTGAGGCGATGATTGTGAGGTTGGTTGCCGTATTGAGAGGTGCAAATTCGACCCTCGCACCCGCCTCGCGCGCGATGAGCACCCCAGCTGCGATATCCCAAATTGAGAGATACTGCTCGTAGTATGCGTCAACAGTTCCGGCGGCAACACAGCACAGGTCGTAGGCCGCAGAACCTGATCGACGGATATCGCGAACCTTCGGAAGCAGGCGGGCGACGGTCGCTCCCTGTTCGGCACGGTGATGCGCGTCGTATGAGAACCCTGTTGCGATGAGCGATGTCTCAAGCGAGGATCTGGTGGTGGTGCGAATTGAGGAGCCGTTTCGAGTTGCCCCTTGGCCAATCGCAGCGGAAAAGGTTTCGTTCGTCGCTGGAATGTGAATTGTTCCAGCAAGAATTTCGCTTCCCCGTGTTACAGCGACTGAACACCCCCAAGCAGGAAGTCCAAACACAAAGTTTGTTGTGCCATCGATTGGGTCGACAATCCATGTCAGGCCACTCGATTGGGGAACATCGTCCCCCTCTTCCCCGATAACTCCATCTTCAGGGCGTTCATTGGCAAGACGGCCACGAATGTAGTCCTCTGCTGCTCTATCGAATTCTGTGACAAGGTCACTGACCGATGATTTTGTTTCGGTCTCGAGGTGGGTCTGCTCGGCGCGGCGGAGTGCGGTTCGTGAAGCGGCGTTTACCGCAAGATCAGTGCAAAGGCGAAGGAGTGCATCGAGATCCTCGGGGTCGGTGTGTGCACTCGATTCAGTTGGGTGCATGCCCGGCTCGCTCGCGATCGCGAATCTCGCTCCATTCGCCCATTGCGCGCAAAGTGAGGACCGACATGATGGCGCCTCCAACAGCACCCGCAATCGCGCCTATAAGAAGGTAGACACCTGATCGCATCGAGCAATCGTCGGCACAGTTGTAACTGCCCAAGGCGTAACCGAGAGTGCCGCCAAGGGTGCCGACGATCACGATCATTGCGAAGGCGATCGCTCGCGCCGTTTGGGGCGGAAGTGCAGAAAGTTGTCGAGAGCGAGTGGCCTGAGGGTCTGATTGAGGCACGAACCACACCGTACCGTTCGCATGGCGCCGGTGTGTAGCGGATCGATGCGATACTTAATTCGCCGCTATGCCTCGCCAACCGGGTTCCGAGAAACAGATGCGTTCGATTCTTCACATCGATATGAACGCGTTTTTTGTTTCGGTCGAACTTCTTGACCGCCCTGACCTCGTCGGTCTGCCGGTTGTTGTCGGGGCGAGTTCTGATCGTGGGGTAGTTGCCGCTGCGTCGTATGAGGCGCGCCAATATGGGGTGCGGTCAGCGATGTCAGGAGCGGAAGCAAAACGCCGGTGCCCTGAGCTCATTGCGCTGTCTCCGGATCACCGCAAGTACGGAGAGATGAGTGCTCGGGTGCGGAAAATTTTCGAACGGCACACTGACCTGGTCGAGCCCTTGGCGCTCGATGAGGCATTCCTTGATGTGACAGTTCCAGCTCCAGGCCTTCCGCGCGCTGCGGAGTTGGCGCGAACGATACGTCAGCAGATCCTCGACGAACTTGGCCTTCGAAGCTCGGTTGGTGTGGCGACAAATAAGTTCATTGCGAAATTGGCTTCCGTTGATGCAAAACCTATTCCGACGTCCACTGGAGTGCAGCCAGGTCCAGGTGTCGTCGTCGTTGACGCAGGAAGCGAGTTTGAGTACGTCCAACGACTTGAGGTCGGTCGGCTGTGGGGAGTGGGGCCAAAGTCTCGGGAAAAATTACGCAAGGTTGGTATCCGTACTGTCCCTGACCTGACATCGATGCCGCGCGAGGTTCTTCGATCCCAATTAGGCGATGCGTTGACAGGTCAACTCATCGAGTTGGCAAACGGCCGTGATGACCGACCAGTGGTCCCAGATCGAGAGGCGAAATCGATTGGGCACGAGGAGACGTTTGGATCTGACATCACCGACGTAGATTCGCTGCATCGTGAGCTCATCCGGATGATCGACATCGTGGCTGGTCGGGTTCGATTGGGAGTCGGCGGTGCAAGAACCTGGTCAATCAAAATTCGGCTCCATGACTTCTCCACAATCTCTCGGTCGCGAACATGGGACACGCCGGTGTCGTCGGTGTCCGAAGTCGCAGATGCCCTCGACGATTTGCTCGTTGAGGCAGTTGCTGCACGTCCCGTGAGGTTGCTGGGTGTGAGCGCTTCGAGTTTCGGGTCTCCGGTTGAACAGTTGGACCTTTTCTCTAACGCCGGAGCCGAGCGAGGGCGGCGAGATACTGCGGTTGATGCGGTGAGAGAGCGTTTCGGCGGTGACGCAATACGTCTTGCAGGCACTCTTGAATCTAGATCTGGTGAGATTCCACCGCGTAGGCGTTGAGTCCGGGCTCGTTGCGTGCGAAACTATTCGAGACGACATCGTTCACTAAGGACAGGAACTTTCGATGCCACTTTCTGAAGACGAGCAGCGCATATTGCGCCAGATCGAGCAAGAGCTCGAGCAGGATCCGTCATTTTCAGAACGCGGCGTGGCGCTGTCGAGGCGGCGGCTCGTAATCTCACTTCTTGGCGCATCTGTTGGAATCGTTGCCACAGTGTTGTCGCTCGCAGTGAGCTACTTGCTTGCCTTCGTGCTCTTTGTCGGTGTTGTCGTGCTCGGAGTGATTGCCGCGAACGAGATTGCTGTTATCGGTCGCGAGCAACTGAGCGGGGCCTCAATGTCGTCATGGGCAGCTGCGGCTCGAGCGCGTCGGCAAGGTTGATTCCGCATGGCCGATGAGGCTCTTTCAACTGAATCTGTCGATGTTCGCATGGTCGTTGACCTTGGCGAGCGTCATCTCGCCGTTGGAATCATCGATGGCGACGGCAATGTTGGGGTCCGCGACCGAGTCGTGACACCGACGAAGGATCGTCTTTCAGCGCTTACCCGCCTCATTCATCGGGTGCTTGCGGCAACTCCTGCGGATCAACGCCCGGTGTTGTGCGCTGTCACGGGGCCCGGACCAGTCGACGAAGATCTTGGAGGTTTCTCTCCGGTTGGCCCGAACGAGTGGAACGGCTTGCTCATTAGAGACGCAATTTCAGAAATTGTTGGATGCCCAACAATCCTTGAGACCACGGGTCGGGCTTACGCTCTCGCAGCATCGGGTGGAAATTCGGTGATCGGGGTGCATCTCGGTGATGACGTCGACGGGGGAGTGGTTGTCGGTGGGAGCCTGCTGACGGGTGAGCGAGGTTCAGTCGGGGCGTTTGGGCATATCGGGGTGGAAGTTGATGGCCGGCCATGTATTTGTGGCAAGTCAGGGTGCCTCGAGATGTATGCGAGTGTTCGTGGAATCGAAGAGTCAACTGGTCGAGGGTTGGTTTCGACGCCCTCATCGCTCATCACCCAGTCTGGGATGATGGTTGCCCGGGCATGTGCCTCGCTTGCGGCGATGATGGACATTAGTCAGATTCGAATAGGTGGGGTAGTGGTCGAGGCTTTCCGCGAGGCCTTTATCGATTCGATTCATCATGAACTTGTCGAACGGTCGCGCTTAACACACCTTAAAGATCTCAATGTCGCCGTCGCACAATTTCATGTGCTCGCTGGAGCTTCGGCAGTCGCATTAGCGGCAGCGCCCATGACTGCAGCTACGAACTAGATGTCTGCGGCCTAGATGTCTGCGGCGCTCCGCTATAGCGGCGAGGGTTGCGATGGCTACGATTCTTCCCATGCTTCCTGTGTATGACGTAGACGCCGATGCCTACCGCGCAAAGGTGAAGTCCTTTCTTGCCGACAAGTTGCCAAGTGGCTTCCGAGGAATCGGAACTCTCGAGGGTGATGAAGTCACCGAATTCGTCACTGACTGGCGGAAGACATTGTATGAATCGGGATATCTCGCACCCGGCTGGCCTCAGAAATATGGTGGAGCCGGACTCTCTGCCCTCGAGCAGGTGATTCTTGCAGAGGAGTTCGCCCTCGCTGGAGTACCAACTGGCGGCCCGAACGACACATTCGGCATTCAGATGCTTGGCAATACGTTGCTTATTATGGGCAGCGAGGAGCAGCGTGAGTATTACCTGCCTCGTGTGCTGTCAGGCGAAGACACATGGTGTCAGGGATACTCGGAGCCAAACGCAGGATCAGACCTTGGAAATGTCGGGCTCAAGGCCCAATTAGACGGTGACCAGTGGGTGCTAAACGGTCAAAAAATCTGGACATCGGCAGGGCATCTCGCCGATCACATTTTCACACTTGCTCGAACCGACCCGGATGCTCCAAAGCACAAGGGCATTTCATTCCTACTCGTCGATATGCGTCAACCTGGAGTTGAGGTTCGCCCGATCAAGATGCTCAATGGCGACTCAGAATTCAATGAGGTGTTTTACACCGACGCGGTGTGCCCGAAGGACAACGTCGTTGGCGGCGTGAACAATGGTTGGGCTGTTGCCATGACGCTTCTCGGTTTCGAGCGAGGCGAATCAGCGGCAACAATGCCGATTCGTTTCCAAGCAGAAATCGATCGTTTGTTGATGCTTGCAGCTGAGCGAGGATTGACAAAGGACCCGGTGATCCGCCAGGACTTGATGAAGGCCTACGGCAAGGTTCAGATCATGCGGTACAACGGTATGCGGGTGTTGACACAATTTTTGAAGGGACACCACCCTGGTCCAGATGCGGCGATCTCAAAGTTGTATTGGAGTGAGTACCACCTCACAGTGACTGAATTGTCGACGAAGATCCTTGGGGCTGAGGCAATGGTTCCGGCTGGTCGGCGTCCATCTTCGTCATTCCAAACCGATGACACCGGCGCTCCAAACTCTTCGGCCTCGTGGGTGGGAACGTTCCTGTCCGCTCGTGCCGGGACGATTTACGCCGGATCATCACAGGTACAGCGAAACATCATCGGTGAGATGGTTCTCGGATTGCCAAAAGAGCCCCGTCCGGCGTGAGCGGATCGTTAGCGAGGACCCGGTTCGTTCTCGCTGTTGTGTTTGCTGTTGGTCGCCGTCCGAAGCTTTGGGTGACCGCTGTGCGGCAGGCGCAATTGCTTGCACCAAAGGGATGGATCCGACGGTTTCCATTTCTCCCGTTGCCTGCACCGGATTACCTCGCATTCAGGACGGTGACCCAGTACGGAGCAAGTAATCACCCGCCAACAGCTAGAGATGTGCTGGAATATCTCGCGTGGTGTGGTCAAATGCGCCGGCTAGCCGGCCAGTGATTCGGCAGGACGTGCAGGCGTAGCCGATGCGTAACGTGCTCGTTCTGAATGCAAGTTTCGAGCCGTTGAGTGTTGTGTCAGCGCGCAGAGCGACGTGTTTGGTGCTCGCTGAGAAAGCCGAAATCGTTGAGGCTGGTGATGAGTTGTTGAGATCGCCTTCTATCGCAATGAACATCCCGGTTGTTGTCAGATTGCGTTACATGGTGAAGGCACCTCGTCAACGTCGGGCAGTGCTCTCTAGACGAGCAGTATTCGCTCGTGATGATTATGAGTGCCAGTACTGCGGAGGTCATGCTGACTCGATCGATCACGTCTTTCCGCGGTCTCGGGGTGGCATGCACAGTTGGGAAAATCTTGTAGCGGCGTGCAAGCCGTGCAATCTTGCGAAGCGCGATCGAACGCCGGAAGAGGCGGGGATGGTGCTGAGGCGGCCTTCGGTTGCGCCGAAGTCCCCAGCATGGGTTGTCATCGGTGTTTCTCGAATGCCATCGGCCTGGCGCGCATATCTTCCGGTCGCAAGTTGAAGACCGATTCACGCGTCCGAAACGCGTCGGCAAGCGAGTTGCATGCGGTGAAGCCGATCTGGCGCGAAGGGGTTCGTGTGACGCAATGCATTCCAACGGTCACAGCGCTTGTTCTTGGCTCTCGACAATCTGAGGAAATTGTTGATCGAAATGTTGCTGTGCAGAAGGGGCTAGAGATCGTTCGACGGCGCTCAGGTGGTGGCGCCGTCCTCGTTGATGCGAATCATTCTGTTTGGATTGATATCGAAGTTGGCATTGAGGACCCTCGTTATTGCCCTGAACCGATGAAAATGATGGCCAAAGTGGGGAAGTGGTGGATGGAGGGTCTCCGATCTCTCAACTGTTGCCCACCTGATATTTCCCAGTTCGAGGGGGCGATGGAGTGTGACGCCGGGGGTGACGTCATCTGTTTCGCTGGTCGAGCTCATGGAGAACTCATGGTGGGCGAGTCGAAACTCGTTGGACTGAGTCAACGTCGAACACGTGACGGAGCACGAGTTCAGGGGCAGCTGCACTTCGAGGATCCGACCGATGTCATGTTGGAAGTTCTCGCCGAGTCGTCACCGCTCACTCGGCGGCCGGCACTGATATCTGGACCATGCCGAGAGATCATCGAGGCGGGTCTCCTCGCTTCCTTGACTGCTGCAATCAACTGACTCTTTCCCGGCATCAACTTCGCAGATCGCATGGCTTCGGCAATTTTGATGTTGCCGATCTGATTCCTCGAATCAACATCTCGGGTCACCTCGATCGAGGGAAATTATTGATGACCCGCAATCTCGTTGGCACCTCATTGGTTCGTCGACGCATTCTGTTGGGAGTAATTGGTGGGAAATGGTTGATATTGGTGTTAATAGGTGAAATACTTATTGGGCTCACGAGAAACCGCAACTCATGAGCCGAGGCGGAGCGGGTCGAAAGGGAGGGAACGATGTTTGTCGGCGTGTACGACCGAAGCATCGACGACAATGGTCGTCTTGGCCTTCCCGCCCCATTTCGCACCGAACTCGGTGACCGTTGTTACGCAACTCTCGATCCACAGGGTTGCATCACCCTCCGGACGGTCGCCGTATTCGAAACTGAGGCAAACGACGTCATTGAGGCCATAAAGTCCGGCACCGCAACTCCAACACAGCGTCGATCTGTCGCAACGCGAACGGTCTCGGTGTCGGTCGATAAGCAAGGACGACTCACGCTTGATGACAAGGCTCGAGAGTTCGCCGGCTTAACCGATGGAGATCAGGTAATGATTGTCGGAAACCTCAATTCGATTGAGGTGTGGCGGCCATCTCGTTACGAGACCATCGAAGCGGAAGACTTGCACGAGGCAAACCCACGGGTATGGCAGGACTGATGTCAGTGGCCGACGCACAGCGCGCTTCTTTCTCTCACGACCCCGTGATGCGCGACGAGATTGTTGGCGTCTTTGCGGACGTCCCGCCTGGAACAATTCTTGATGCCACTCTTGGCGGAGGAGGCCATTCTGAGGCACTACTTGAATCTCGAGAGGATATTGATGTCATCGGGCTTGATCGCGACCCTGATGCGATTGCGGCTGCGACAGCCCGGCTTGAGCGGTTTGGGTCCCGATTTCGCACGACCATGCGGCGCTATGACGACATCGACGGTGGTCTTGCCGAACATGGGGTTGAGCGTCTGAGTGGTGCTCTTTTTGACCTCGGAGTGTCCTCGTATCAACTCGACGAAGGAAGTCGAGGATTCAGTTATCGCCATGACGGCCCTCTCGACATGCGGATGGGCCCGGATACCACGTGGACTGCAGACGATGTGGTCAACGGCTACGACGTAAAGAAACTGGCCGATGTCATACGTCGCTTCGGGGAAGAACGGTTTGCATCACGTATTGCGCAAGCCATTGTTGCCGCCCGGCCGATTGAGACGACAAACCAGCTCGCAGAAGTGGTTGTTGCTGCGATCCCGGCGCCGGCGCGACGAACTGGCGGACACCCTGCGAAGAGAACCTTTCAGGCCATTCGAATCGAAGTAAACGGAGAACTCGATGCCTTGCCTGTTGCTATCGATGCGGCAATCGACCGGGTCGTGCCTGGTGGGCGAGTGGCAGTGCTGTCGTACCACTCAGGTGAAGATCGAATCGTGAAGCAGCGACTGCTGAACGCGTCAAATCGCTGTGAATGTCCACCTGAGTTGCCGTGTGTCTGTGGCGCAGTACAGACCGTACGCATCGTTCGAAAAATTGCGAAGAAGCCATCAACATCTGAGATGGAACGCAACCGCCGTTCGACCTCAGCGCGACTTCGAGTTGTTGAGCGAATCGAAGAGGAATCCTGATGGCTATCGCATTGCGCAAACCAGCGAGCGGGTCGGGGGCTTCTCGACGTCCAACACTTCAAGTCGTCGAGGCACGTCGTCGTACAACCCGAGTTGTCGTGTTCATCGCAACTTTGGTGGCAATCGGTCTGGGAACCCTCGCCGTCATTCACACCCAGATTGCCTCACGTCAAGCTGTCATCGATCAGCTTGACCGGAGCATCGCTGAGGAGAACGACCGCTTCGACACGCTTCGCGCTGTTCGAGCTGAACTTCGTGCTCCCATGCGCCTTGACCAACGGGCCCGTGAACTCGGTATGGCGCCAGCACTCGACAGCAGCTTCTTGTCGGTCGACCCGCTTGTGCTTGCGATGGCGATGGCATCGACGAGCACCGATAATGACGTTGCTGATGTTCCGGACTATCTAGGCCCGCTCGACCAATTCCGAATGGTGAAGATTATGAATGGGATGGACTGATGAGTCGTCGAGAAATCCCGCAACGATCGGCGCGACGATCAGCTCCTTCAGTTCAAAAGAGGACTCGGCCTACATCAGGAAAGGGGCGCTCTGTATCTTCGCAGCAGCGTTCCCGATCAGGATCGAACTCGCCAAAGCCATCTCCTCGCTCTCATTCAGCATCCCCGCAACGCAAACTCCGGGTGATCTCAGCGAAGCCGACAGCAGGACGGTTCAAGATCGGAAACCAGCGCCGCCGAATCCAAATTGTCGTGGCAGTTGTGCTGGTGATGCTCATCGTCGTGACGACAAAGGTCATCGGACTTCAGACCGCTGGTGGCGATGCAATGCGGGCCGAGGCTGCGAACCAGTGGACCCGCACGACGACAGTGGTTGCAGATCGCGGAACCATCTTCGACCGGAATGGTGAGGAACTTGCAGTCTCAATCCCGGCTGCAACGATCAGCATTAACCCAAAGTTGATCGATAATGAAGAAGCGACTCTCAACATGCTTGCAACGATGTTGAGCCTTGACGTCGAAGAGCAGCAGAGGCTCTACGACGAAATGATTCTGAAGGATAAAGGATTTGTGTACGTTCGCCGGCAGATTGACGCCGATCTCGGCGAGCAGATTGCTGCCCTGAAGCTGTCGGGTGTCAACGTTGATTCAGAGCCCACTCGTCTACTACCCGGTGGTGATACCGGACGATCGGTGATTGGTCGCACTGACATCGATGGTGTCGGAACTGCAGGTCTTGAACTGCAATATGACTCAATCCTGTCTGGCGAGAACGGCAGTCTGACGCGACAAGTTGCTCCAGGCGGACGGTCGATTGCAGGAACTGAGGACGCGGTAGATGGAGCGGTGCCAGGAGATGACCTCATCTTGACGATTGACCGTTCGATTCAATTCACCTGTGAGCAGGCATTACTTGAACGAGTTTCGAACACTGGATCAAAAGCCGGAACGTGCATTGTGATGGATGCCGATTCAGGCGAGCTCTACGCCATGGCATCAGTGAAGCGAGATACTGACACGAACGAAGTTCTCATCACCTCGGGTAACCATGCTGCGGTTGATGCCTACGAACCCGGATCTGTTGCAAAGGTCATCACGATCGCAGCCGGTCTCGAGACCGGCGTCGTTGGTCCAAACACGGTGTTCAACGTTCCGTGGCGCGCTCAATATGGTGACGACCTCCTTCGTGACTCGCATGAGCACCCAGATGAGGACATGACCGTGCGGCAGATTCTCGTCGAATCGTCGAATATCGGGACCATCAAAGTGCAAGAAGAGGTGCAGCTACGGCGCCACTGGGACTTCATGCGAGCGTTCGGGCTCGGAGAAGCAACCGCACTCGATTTCCCCGGCGAGTCAACTGGGATCTTCAAAGATTGGAACGAGCTATTCGGCTCAGAGAAGTACACCGTCTCATACGGTCAGGGTCTGGCTAGCACCCCGATTCAATTGATCTCCGCCGTCAATGCAATTGCGAATGATGGCCTGTATGTCGCTCCGAAGCTTGTCCGTGGATTCGTTGGTGAAGATGGCGACATCAACCCAACAGCGCCATCTGCGACGCATGAAGTCATCTCGACCAATACCGCTGAGGTGATGCAGTCCATGATGACTGATGTCGTCTGTTCAGGAACGGCGACCCGTGCGCAAGTGTCATCGTTCAATGTTGCTGGCAAGACCGGAACTGGTCTGAAGGCTCAACCAAATGGTGGTTACGAAGACGAGTTTGGTGTTCGTTCGTACTATGCGAGTTTTGTTGGCTTCTTCCCGGCGGAGGATCCCCAGATCACGGTGCTCATCAGTATTGACGAGCCACCGGCAGGAACGATAAATCGCTTTGGTGGAACCGCAGCCGCACCAGTGTTTGCCCGCCTCGTTCCCACAATCGCTCATGAGTTGGGAATCCAGCCACCCTCTACCGCCCCGGCCTGTTCGGAATGATGTCGTGACGGCGCCTCGGAAATTCTTCACATTGAATGGATCGGTTGCCAGCGACCTTTCAGATCTACTTCAGTCGGATGTGCGTCTTGCCCCTGAGGGGGTCTCGGTGGATGTTGGTTCGGTTGTGATGGACTCGCGTCGGGTAGTGAGCGGCTCGCTGTTCGCGTGTGTGTCCGGTGAAAAATTCGATGGACACGACTTCGCGGCCGACGCACTCGATAGCGGAGCAGTTGCGTTACTCGTCGATCATGAGCTTGATGTTGATGTCCCCCAACTCATTGTCGCTGATGTGCGGGCTTCTCTCGGAGAAGTCGCATCAATGATTTCAGGTCGACCTTCAGCCGAAATCGATGTCATTGGAATCACGGGTACCAATGGAAAGACGACGGTTGCCCAACTGCTTGCCACGGTGTTTACCGCAGCTGGACGCAACTCGGCGGTGATTGGAACGCTCGAGGGAGACATGACCACACCGGAGGCGCCGGTGTTGCAACGAAAATTACGAGATCTCGCTGACGATGGAATCTCGGTGGTGGCGATGGAGGTTTCATCGCACTCGCTCGTCCAGCAACGTGTCCGGGGCACGTCGTTCGCTGCTGGTGTATTCACGAACTTGGGTCATGACCACCTCGACATTCATGGCACCCAAGAGGACTATTTCCGCGCGAAGTCGCTGCTCTTCACTTCATACGGCCTGCAGCGAATGATCTTGAACGACGACGATGTGCACGGCAGATTGCTCGGAGATCTCACATCAGACGTGCGTGAGGTTCATCGATTCTCGATGTCTGATGTTGAGTCGCTTGACATGAATATCAACGGGACAACATTTGTCCTCGGCGGAACAACGTTCAGTTTGCCGATTCCCGGAAGACCTAATATCGAAAACGCGCTTGCTGTCATTTCGTGCGCGAGGTCGTTCGGTATCTCCGATGAGGTAATCGCTCAAGGTCTTGCATCGGTTGAACAGGTTCCCGGCCGAATGCAGGTGTTGTCGGGGGAGAGTTTCGATGCGATTGTCGATTTCGCCCACACCCCTGAGGCATTAGACGCCCTGCTCCGCACCTGTCGCGAGTTGGCCCCCAACCGCCGGCTCGTCGTCATCTTCGGTTGTGGAGGTGGAAGAGATAATCAGAAGCGTCCGAAAATGGCGGCAATCGCTGGCGACCTTGCAGATGTTGTCGTGGTCACCTCAGACAACCCTCGGTTCGAAAATCCGGCCGACATTATTGATGAGGTTTGTGCCGGGTTCACCGACACCACGATGGCTGAGTGGAGCGTGGAAGCAGACCGGGCGACGGCGATCGCCGATGCAATTGGTCATGCGCGAGATGGTGATGTGATCGTTGTGGCGGGCAAGGGTCACGAGCGTTATCAAGAGGTCGCTGCTTGTAAAACGGAATTTGACGATGTTGCACATATCCGCGCGGCAATGGAGGCCAACCGATGATCGCCATCATGCTCGCGGGAGCAACCGCCGCGCTTTGCTCGTTGCTTGGCACACGGTTTTTGATCAAGTGGTTCTCTGTTCGAGGACAGGGGCAGCCGATCTTGGGGAAAGAGGACCACGGGCCAGAGCATCACATGGGTAAGCAGGGAACGCCGACAATGGGCGGCCTTGCGATTGTTGTGTCGGCGCTCATTGGATGGCTCCTTGCTCACACCCGAGATATTGCATTTTCCGATCAGGCAATGATTGTCTGGGTCGGCATTCTCGGAATGTCATTTATGGGGTTCCTCGACGACTGGATCAAGGTCAGGAAACGCCACAATCGCGGCATCTTCTGGAAGCAAAAGAATTACATCACGATGTTGATGAGCTTCGGAATTGCCTGGTGGCTCGTAGCAGCCACGGGAATTGAGGAGTCGATTTCGATCACCCGAGCGGGAGATCTCGGATTCGAGGTCCCTCAGGTCGTGTGGATCGTGTGGGCTGGCCTCATTATTTGGGCGACGACAAATGCTGTGAATGTGACCGATGGCCTCGATGGTCTCGCTGGAGGCTCTGCTCTCATGGGGTTCGGGGCGTTCATGATCATCTCGTATTGGACATTCCGAAATCCAGACATCTACAGCGTCGTGAATCCGCTTGATATGGGTGTGCTTGCAGCTTCTTTCGCTGGAGCGTGTTTGGGGTTCCTTTGGTGGAATGCTGCGCCAGCACGAATTTTTATGGGTGATGTTGGGGCGCTTGCGATCGGTGCTGCCCTCGCGTCTCTTGCGCTGACGATGAACACCCACTTGCTGCTCATCTTGATCTGCGGTATCAACGTCATTGAGGCGGGCTCGGTCGCCATTCAGATGGGTGTGTTTAAGTTGTCGGGTCGCAAACGGCGCCTCTTCAAAATGTCACCGATTCATCATCACTTCGAGCTGAGCGGATGGCCTGAAACGACCGTGATCATTCGGTTCTGGCTGCTGTCTGCTGTCTTCGTTGCGCTTGCACTTGCGATCTTTATTGGCGACTTCACTGCAGTGGTTGGCGGCTGAGATGCGCTCCCTTGTCCACGGATTCGCGATCGCCGGTGAGTCAACTGCCAGAGCATTACGACGACATGGTCACGAGGTGGTGGTCACCGACGATGCGATTGATCGCACAAAAGAACAGCGGGCATCCGACGCAGGATTCTCGATTGGGTCGTTGCCAGCTGGCGATGCGCTTGAGGTATTTATCGATGAATTTGATCTCGTTGCTCCCGCTCCGGGTGTACCAGAGCATCATCCGCTCATCGCATGTGCGCAGCGCCTTGGGGTAATGATCTCTAGTGAGATTGAAATCGCCTACGCCGCAGAACAACAGCGTGATGGAGGGCCACGGCCAATACTGGCGGTGACGGGTACTGATGGAAAGACGACGACCTGCGAACTTGCCGTTGCGATGTTGGCCGCAGGCGGTGTCCGATCGCTTGCGGTTGGCAATACCGACACCCCAATGATTGATGCTCTTGAGCGAGACCTTGATGTATATGTGGTCGAATGTACGAGTTTCCGACTTGCTTGGACTGAAACGTTTCGCGCCGACGCAGCGGTGTGGCTCAATCTCGCGCCTGATCACCTCAATTGGCACCGAGATATGGCGTCATACGAATCGGCAAAAGCGAGACTGTTTTCTCATCAGCGTGAGACAGATATCTCTATCGGATGTTCACATGACCCAGTTGTCACGTCTCATCTCCAGCACTCACGGGGACGGCAGCTCACGTTTGGGTTTGACGGGGATTATTTCGTTGACAACGGCATGTTGATGTCGCCAAGTGGTCCGATCATTGCGACATCGGAGATGACTCGGTCACTTCCACACGACATTACAAATGCGTTGGCCGCTGCTGCTCTGGTGATGGAAACGGGACTTGTCGACGCGGAAGCGGTTGCATCGGCCTTAAAAAACTTTGCAGCGCCAGCGCATCGGTTGCAGTTCGTGGGAGAAGTCGGCGGAGTCAGGTGGTTTAACGATTCGAAAGCGACTACGCCACATGCCGCTTCTGCAGCGATTCGAGCGTTCCCGACGGCGGTTCTCATTGCGGGTGGGCGAAACAAAGACCTTGATCTCGCCCCGATGGCGTCAGCTGGTGCATCTCTTCGTGGAGTAGTTGCGATCGGTGAGGCAGCAGAGGAAATCACAGAGGTGTTCGCTGGGAAGGTCGACGTCGTAACCGCAGGGTCGATGGAAACAGCGATTGATCTCGCTGCGCGGCTGGCCGCAGGTCAGGGCGAAGTTGTGTTGTCGCCGGGTTGCGCAAGTTTTGATTGGTATCCGTCTGGTGGGTACCCAGCGCGAGGCGAACATTTTGCTCGTCTCGTGGAAGAGCGAATGAACCAACGGGTTTCCGAATTGTCGGGAGGGGAACAGTGACACTTGCAATACAGCACGGTGGGAATATTGACGACCGCCGAAGGCAGGCACTCGCCGCGGCAAAGCGGAAACGTGTAAGTGGCGCTGGCGGAAAGCGGCACGAGCGTCATGATCGGTTATCGCTTCGCGAGGCGCTACAACGCGATCGAGCGGTTGAGGCGTCGAGAACATACTTCGCGATCATCGCTGTTGTCGCCGTCATGGTGCTCCTCGGTCTCGTGATGTTGCTCTCAGCCTCCGGTCCGCTTCGGGCGGCGGGGGACGGGTCTCCGTACTCGATGGTCGTCAGGCAGACAGTATTTGCGTTCGTTGGCCTCGGTCTCATGGCGGTGGTTATTCGGGTCCGCTATCAACTGTTCCGGCGTCTCGTTCCATTGACCTGGGCGATCGGCCTCGGAATGATGGCACTCCCGTTCGTGCCTGGCTGGAGCCATACAGTGAATGATGCAAATTCATGGGTGTCGGTTGGTGGTATGACGTTCCAGCCGTCAGAGATTTTCAAACTCTCTGTCATTCTTGGAGTTGCTGACATCTTGACTCGAAGAAAGGATGTCCTTAACGACTGGCGACGAACAATCGTGCCGATTGGTACGGCGACGAGCGCAGCGTTCATCCTGAGTCTCATCCAGGGTGACTTCGGATCGGCAATTGTGCTTGTGCTGATCGTGATGGCGATGGCGTTCATCGCCGGAATTCCTTGGATGCACATCGGAAGCGTGGTGGGCCTTGGCGCGTTTGTCGCCGCAATCATGGTTGTCGCGTCGCCGCGTCGATTTGGTCGCATCACCGCCTTTTTCGATATCGAAGGAAATAAGGAGCATTACGCCTACCAGGTGTGGCAAGGAATGCTGAGTATTGCGAACGGCGGGTTGACCGGCTCGGGCATCGGAGGCAGCCGTTCAAAACTCGGCTACTTACCGCTCGCTCATAGTGACTTCATCTTTGCGATCATTGCTGACGAGCTCGGCCTCATCGGTGTTGTAACAGTGCTCGGTGGTTTCACATTGCTCACCATCTTGGGAATGCAGACGGCGCTGCGAGCGCCTGACCGATTCGGCATGCTCGCCGCTGCCGGTGTGACCTCATGGATTGCTATTCAGGCAATCATCAACGTTGGTGGAGTTGCGGGGGTTCTGCCGGTGACTGGTCTGACGCTTCCTTTCTTCTCACACGGGGGCACCTCACTGCTGTCATGTCTTGTCGGAATTGGCCTGCTGCTTAACATCTCACGCCAGCCCGTAAAGTCCTGATCGTGATGCGACCTCAGTCGAGCACCTCAAGCATTGTGGTTGCGGGCGGTGGCACTGCAGGTCATGTGTTTCCTGCGATCGCCGTAATGCAAGGTCTCGTCGATACGGGGGTAGATCAGACCCGAGTGAAATACATCGGGGCTCAACGTGGGATCGAAACGGAACTGGTGCCGAAGAGCGGATTTGCTGGAATATTTCTTCCAGTCATTGGTGTCAGTCGGAAGATTTCATTTCGAACGCTGAAGTTTGTCATCCAGCAAGCGGCCGCAACTCTTCGTTCACTTCGTCTGTTGCGTCGATGGAATGTTGGTGTCGTGGTCTCGGTTGGTGGCTATGCAAGCCTTCCTCCTGTCCTTGCTGCTGTGCTGCTTCGCCGGCCGATTGTGGTGATCAGTTATGACCGCACGCCAGGTCGCGCGAGCCGTCTCGCAGCCCGTTGGGCAACTTCAACTGCGGTTGCATTCGGCGAATCGACACTTCGAAATGCAGTAGTTGCTGGAGCGCCTCTGCGTCGTTCAATTCTTGAACTCGATCGCAGCCGTGACGCTGACGGTGCTCGCCAACGATTGGGAATTCCAGACGGTCGTCGCGTCATCGTTGTCATGGGTGGCTCGTTGGGATCTGGGGTGCTCAACGACGCAGTCCACCGGTTTATCGAAAAGAACTTGGGGCGGGACCAACTGGCAATCATTCATGTCGCCGGGAAACAACGGGTGAGCGGACCGGACGTGATCGATGGAGACGACTCGATCTGGTATCGACGAAGCGAGTTCGTCTCTGACGTAGAGGATCTCTACGCGGCTACAGATCTCTTTGTTGGTCGAGGCGGAGCGAGCACGGTGCACGAAATCGCAGCAACCGGAACACCTGCAATTCTCGTTCCGTGGTCGGGTGCTGCTGATGATCATCAGACTGCAAACGTTCGGTGGTTAGCTGACGCAGGTGGGGCTGTGCTTGTTGACGACAACGACACAGAAGCCATCGTTGCGGCGATCGGAGAAGTACTCGATGATGCTGAGCAACGGAGTTTGCTGGGTGAACGTGCTCGTGAAATCGGCGAGGTGCATCACGGTGGCAAGATTTCTCAACTCATTCTCGACGCGCTCAGATAGCCGTTGGCAAAGTGGTGCCGTCATCGGGGAGCATGCGCGTCGTAGCCTAAGACCGTGTCGATGTTGAGTAGCCCTGACCCGCTTGCAGAGGTCTTTCCACGCCGAGAGGTTGAGTGGGAACTGAGTTCTCCGCGACGAGTACACGTCGTCGGCGTCGGCGGGCCTGGAATGAGTGCAATCGCGATTGCTCTTGCTGAAATGGGTCATTCGGTGTCTGGTAGTGACATCAGAGAGCGTCAAATTCTTGACCGACTGCGCGCCAGTGGAGTCAACGTGCATATCGGGCACAGCCGTCAGCACGTCCACGACGCTGATGTTGTCACGTATTCGACTGCAATTCCTGCAGATATCAACGAACTCGACGAGGCTCGAAAGCGTGGAATCCCGACCGTTCATCGGTCAGAAGTTCTCGGCGCTATCTGCAGACAAACGAACGCATACGGCGTAGCGGGAACCCACGGGAAGACGACTACGTCGTCGATGTTGATGCTCATTCTTGCTGCGGCCGGTCGCGAGCCGGGATTCGTCATCGGCGGCGATGTTGCGGATGTAGGAACGGGTGCACGGTGGTCAGATTCGGGGTCATTCGTGGTCGAGGCGGATGAGAGCGACGGCACCCATCTCCGTCTACCGCTGGCTGGCACCGTCTTAACGAATATTGACGTCGATCACCTCGATAATTACGGAACGTTTGACGCGATAGTCGAGGGATTTGAAAGGTATCTCGACTCGGTCGAAGGACCAGTTGTAGTCGGAATTGATTGCGATGTTGCACGAGGGCTCGTTGAGGGCCGCTCCGTGGTGACGTATGGCACGACGGCGGGTTCGGACTATCGCGCGATCAATATTCAACCGCATCGAACAGGTAACAATTTTGACATTGAGCGGCATGGTGAGGTGATCGTTCGCGTCGAACTTCCGCTTCGTGGACGTCACAATGTCTTAAATGCGACGGCGGCGCTGGCGCTTGCAACCGAACTTGGGGTCGAGCCATCAATTGCTGCCGATGCGCTCGCAACTTTTGGTGGTGTGGCCCGACGATTTGATGTGCGAGGAATTATCGATGGCACAACGTTGGTTGATGACTATGCGCATCTACCAGCAGAAATCGAAGCCGTGCTCTCATCGACGAGAGAGTCGTCGGCTGATTGGTCACGAGTAGTGGCAGTCTTTCAACCGAACCGATTCAACCGAATGTCGGAAATTTCGGATCAATATGCAAGAAGTTTCCGCGATGCTGATGTCGTTGTCATCACCGATATCTACTCGTCGGGAACTCAGCCGATTCCTGGAGTCACCGGGAAACTTGTGGTGAATGCGATTCTCGAGGCTGAGCCACATTCAAGAGTGGTTTGGATGCCAAAACGTGAATCACTCGTCAAGTTTCTCTCAGGTGAACTTCGTTCCGGTGACCTCTGCTTGTCGATGGGGTGCGGAGACATCGCAACGCTGCCAGATGAAGTGCTGATGGCGAGAGGAGTCCGGCCAGAAAGTGATCCTCAGTGACCGACGCTGGGTGGACCGCTGAGGACATCATTTCTGGTGTCACGGTGCGCTCACCCGAATTAGCGCGCAGAATCCAGCGCGACGCTCCGTTCGGTCGGCTGACGACGTATCGAGTTGGGGGAACCGCGACGTGTGCTGTTGAAGCTCAATCGGTTGACGACCTCGTGCATCTTGGAGAAGTGACGAGTGCTTGCGGAGCACCGGTGAATGTACTCGGGCGCGGTTCGAACACGTTGGTCGCTGATGGAGGCTGGAATGGTGTTGTCATAACGCTTGGTGAATTTTCAGAGCTCATCCACGTTGAAAAGTCTGGGGCGCATCACGCAGGAGGTGTTGTCGTGGAGGCTGGGGGAGCGGTCCCTCTGCCGATACTTTCCCGGCGACTGGCATCACTTGGGATTGCTGGCCTTGAGTGGATGGTCGGTGTTCCCGGATCCATCGGTGGTGCTGTCCGAATGAATGCTGGCGGTCATGGTGCCGACATGGCAGACAGTGTGATTGATGTTGATGTCGTTGATTTACACAGCAGTAAATTCGATCGGTGGGGACCTGACGAACTGCAGTTGGAATTTCGATCTTCTGCGCTTGAGAACCATCATGTTGTCGTCGCAGCGCGGTTGAGGGGAGCTGAAAGTGACCCTGAGGTGATATCGCAGCGCGTCGAAGAAATTGTGCGTTGGCGCCGGGAGCATCAGCCCGGCGGTCAGAATTGCGGTTCGGTGTTTGTCAACCCAGTCCCTGGCGAGGTGAGCGCTGGTGAACTCATTGATGACCTCGGTTTGCGAGGCTTTCGTATTGGGTCAGCCGAGGTCTCAGAAAAGCACGCCAATTTCATTCAGTCCGATGTGGATGGGTCTGCCGATGACGTCCTTGAGGTGCTGGGTGTGGTGCGGAAGCGAGTTCGAGAGGCAACCGGTTTTGAGTTGCGTTCAGAGGTCCGACTCTTCGGCTTCTCAGACCCCGTGAGCCTTGAGTTGCAGGGGTGACACCGCCGCAAGGTGGATGATCGCTAGCGTCGGCATCGATGGATTCCAAAGATCAGCGTCCGGGTCGGTCAATTGACCCTGGTCTTCGTCGCAGGATTTCCATCTCCGATGATGGAGCACCTGATTCGGTGTACGTCGATGGTGACTTAGGCGCAAAGGCAGGCACCCGTCGGAAGGTGCTTATCATCGATGAGAGTGACGACGAGCGATCATCGCCGTCTTCGTCACGATCATCGCGTCGATCAATGGATGGTCGAGTTCGTGCCCGCCGAGCAGCCGTTCGTCGCGCACTTGGTCGTCGTCGACTTGTCCGACTGGTTGGGGCGATCATTGCAGTGTTGGTCCTTGTTGCTGCCCTTGCCGTCCTCGGATCCTCTTGGTTCGGTGTCCGATCAACCGACGTTCGGGTCACCGGAAATGTGTATACGAATCCGTCTCAACTCAATGAAATTATTGATGGGGTGCTCGGCACGCCGGTAATTCTCGTTGACACAGACTCGCTGGAGGAGCAGATTGACGAGATTGCGTGGGTTTCTGAATCCTCCGTTCGTACTGATTGGCCGTTCGGATTGATCATTGATATTCGTGAGCGTGAGCCGGTCTTGTCATTTCCCGGCCAAGATGGTCTTTTCCGGGTACTTGACGCCGATGGGCGGGTGCTTGACGTAATCGATGGATGGCCGTTCGAGTACCTATTGCTTGTATCAGCAGACACTCCAAATCTTGGTGTTGCGGAATTTGCCCCTTCCGGACCCACAGGGGCAGCGGCACTCGGTGCTGTCCTCACTGCCGGCATTCGTGACCGTGTGAGTTTGATTGAAGTCGATGCTGACGGCACTGATCTTCGTATGACGCTTGATGACAGCACGGTCATCAAATTTGGAGCGGCTCGAGAACTCTTTCCAAAGTTGGTCCGTTTGGAAACGGTGCTCGCCACAGGTGAGATTCTCCCGGGTGCTGTAGTTGACGTGTCGACCGACGAAGTCATTCTCGGCAGGTGATTCGTGATTGATGAGGTGCTACTGAGGTAGCATCTCCCCGTTGCCTTGGCGTTGTTCTGAAATTACATAGACGCAGATTTGGCAGAACATCTGATGAAAGAACGTGCTCCTCAAATCACCTGCAAGCAGTCGCTCGTGGCTGTGCTACACAAGGTAGGTAATTGGAGTTGCTCAGAGAGGAACAAGTAATGGCTGGCTCACCGCAGAACTATCTCGCAGTGATCAAGGTGATCGGTGTTGGCGGCGGTGGCGTCAACGCAGTGAACCGAATGATCGATGCTGGTCTTCGTGGCGTCGAGTTCATCGCAGTGAACACCGATGCGCAGGCGCTTTTGATGAGCGACGCCGATGTCAAACTCGACATCGGTCGTGAACTCACCCGTGGTTTAGGTGCGGGTAGCGACCCAGATGTAGGTCGAGCGGCAGCTGAGGCACATGAGTCTGAGATCGCTGAGCTGGTAAAGGGCGCCGACATGGTGTTCATTACCGCTGGAGAAGGCGGTGGAACTGGAACCGGCGCGGCACCTGTGATCGCTGAGATTGCTCGTGGTGTTGGTGCGCTGACGATTGGTGTCGTCACGCGTCCATTCGCGTTCGAGGGACGTCGTCGTGCGGTGCAAGCCGAATCGGGTATTCAGCGGCTGAAAGAAAAAGTTGACACTCTCATTGTGATCCCGAATGACCGTTTGCTCTCGGTCGCAAATGAGAAGACCAGTGTGTTGAGTGCCTTCAACATGGCGGATGACGTTCTTCTTGATGGCGTCGCAGGAATCACGAATCTCCTGACCATCCCTGGCCTCATCAATACTGACTTTGCTGACGTTCGAATGGTGCTGTCTGAGGCAGGCTCCGCGTTGATGGGAATCGGCCAAGCTGGTGGCGAGGATCGCGCTGTATCGGCAGCGAAGGCGGCGATATCGAGTCCGTTGCTCGAATCAGCCATCGATGGCGCTCGCGGCGTCCTGCTGAATATCACTGGTCCATCGAGCATGGGTCTGTTCGAAATGAACGCTGCAGCAGAAATCATTCACTCGGTTGCTCACCCTGATGTCAACCTCATTTTCGGAACAGTGATCGATGATGAGATGGGTGACGACGTGAAAATCACTGTTGTCGCTGCGGGCTTTGATCGTGTCGATTCTGTCTCTGCTGTTGATAACACGTCATCGTCTGGCACATCGCGACTCTCTGAATTGTTCACTGATGATTCAGACGAAGAGGAAGATGACGGTTTTGATGTGCCGTCATTCTTGAAGTAGCAAGCGCACATTTACGGCGATGGAGTTGTCGGTTTCGACGATCCGAGGTCGTATTTCGGCTGTCACTCAGCAGATTGAATCGGTGTCTTCGCGACCGATTGATCTTGTGGTCGTGACCAAAACCCACTCATCTGAGGTCGTTCGCGATGTTGCCGCAGCTGGCGCACGAATCATCGGTGAAAATTATGCGCAAGAGGTCCGTGAGAAGGCCGCTGTCATTGATGACATCAGGTCCTCTGGTGTCGAGGTGCAATTCATTGGCCAGCTCCAGACAAATAAGGTTCGGCTGTTGGCCGGACTTGTCGACTGCATTGCAAGTGTTGACCGACCTTCCCTGATAGATGAGATTGCCAAGCGAATGCCAGGCGTCCGGGTACATCTTCAGGTGAATGCGACTGGCGAGGTGAACAAGGGCGGTTGTTTGCCAGAAGCGTTGCCGCAGCTCATTGAACACTCGAGCGATCGGGGCGTGTTCGTCGAGGGCCTTATGGCAGTCGGGCCAACGTCAGGAGACTTGCGTTCAACACGCCAAGCATTTCGTAGGGTACGCGAGCTCGCGTCAGATCACGGTCTTGCCGTTCGAAATTATGGAATGTCAGGTGACTTGCAAATAGCCGTTGAAGAGGGATCGACAATGGTCCGTGTAGGCAGTGCAATTCTGGGGAGCAGAAACTAATTCCACCCTCCGCGTCCGTGCGGTTGCGTTGGGTTAGCCTGTCGAATCGAGGAGGAAAGCCGAATGACTCTGTGGAAGCGCACGATGGACTACTTGGGTCTCGGCCCTGACGAGGCCTACTACGACGACGAGTTTGACGAAGAGTATGAACCGCGTCAGCGACGTGGTGACGTTGGGTCGCGCTCAGGCCCAGTTGTTGACGATGATTACGAGCAGCCCGACAACACTGGAAGTGGGCGCCCTGTATTCCCAAGTAGAGACTTTGATGCATCGCCCTCGCGCCGGCAGGCATCCAGCGACGATTCGGGGGTCATGGTGAGGTCGCAGAAGGCATCACGTGCAGGCTCGACTGAACCACAAGCGATTCGCCCGGCCCGTTTTGACCAAGCGCAAGAAGTAGCTGACACGTTGAAGCGCGGTCAGCCCGTCATCATGAATCTTGACGCTTGCGAACGCGATGTGGCTCGCCGGCTTATCGACTTCGCGAGCGGATTGTGTTACGCCCTCGACGGCTCTATGGAGAAAGTTGCGAACGGGGTGTATCTGCTGAAACCAACCGGCGGCTCCCACTCAGACTCCTAACGTCGACGTCCGTACGTCGCGGCGGGTCGCTCGGTAGCCTGAATCCGTTCATTTCGCTCTCACAGGATGTCTGCATGTATCCCCCTGTTTCCTCGCAACCTAATCTTCCTGCCGTAGAAGGGGAGGTGCTCGCCCGTTGGGAAGCGGAGCAAGCGTTTCAGCAGTCAATTGATATGCGAGACGCCGGTGCAAATGGCTCGAATGAATTTGTTTTCTACGACGGGCCGCCCTTTGCAAATGGGCTTCCCCATTACGGCCACCTATTGACGGGTTACGTGAAAGACGCGATCCCCCGTTACCAAACAATGCGTGGTCGTCGAGTGGAGCGCCGTTTTGGCTGGGATTGCCATGGCTTGCCCGCAGAAGTTCAAGCTGAGAAAGAACTTGGTATCTCAGGTCACCCTGAGATCACTGCATTTGGTGTTGACAAGTTCAATGACTCGTGTCGAACAAGCGTGCTGCAGTTCACGGAGGAGTGGCGTGACTACGTGACTCGTCAGGCGCGCTGGGTCGATTTTGATAACGACTACAAGACGCTCGACCTCGACTACATGGAAAGCGTCATGTGGGCGTTCAAGAGCCTGTGGGAAAAGGGCCTGATCTATGAGGGATACCGGGTGCTTGCGTATTGCTGGCGCTGCGAGACCCCGTTGTCGAATACCGAGACTCGTATGGATGACGTCTATCGGGATCGGCAAGATCCAGCCGTCACCGTGTGGTTCCAGCTCGAAACGGGGGAGCGGATCCTTGCGTGGACGACAACCCCGTGGACATTGCCGTCAAACCTTGCTTTGGCGGTTGGACCTGAGATCGACTACGCCGTTCTCGAAGCCGATGGCGAACGTTGGATCATTGCCGAGTCTCGGGTTGGAGCGTACGAAGCACAGTTAGGCGAAGCTGTTCAAGTTGGGTCGATGAAGGGATCCGAACTTGCCGGTCGGCGCTACGCCCCACTCTTCGACTACTTCTCTGATGCACAGAACGCTTTTAAGGTTCTCGCAGCCGATTTTGTGTCGACCGAAGACGGCACCGGAATTGTGCACATGGCTCCCGGGTTCGGTGAAGAGGACCAAAACGTTTGCAACGCCGCGGGCATCGAGACGGTCTGTCCGATGGATGGGCACGGGCAGTACACCGCAGAAGTATCGGATTGGGCTGGACAGCACGTTTTCGACGCGAATCCGCTCATCATCCGTGCGTTGAAGGACTCGGGGCGTCTGGTTCGACACGACTCGTATATGCACTCGTACCCGCATTGCTGGCGCTGTGCGGAGCCACTGGTGTATCGAGCGATCTCATCTTGGTTCGTCAAGGTGACTGATGTGAAGGACCGGATGGTCGAGCTCAATCAGCAGATCAATTGGGTTCCGTCGCATGTGAAAGACGGTAGTTTCGGAAAGTGGCTAGAGAACGCTCGCGACTGGTCGATTAGCCGCAACCGGTTCTGGGGGTCTCCAATTCCGGTGTGGGTCAGCGACAATCCTGAGTTCCCGCGTATTGACGTTTACGGTTCTGTCGCCGAGCTCGAGGCAGACTTTGGCGTTGAGGTGAACGACTTGCACCGTCCTGTCATCGACGAACTCGTGCGTCCGAACCCCGATGATCCATCAGGACAGTCGATGATGCGCAGGGTTCCAGAAGTGCTCGATTGTTGGTTTGAGTCAGGTTCGATGCCATTTGCTCAAGTCCACTACCCGTTTGAGAATTCCGAATGGTTCGAGCATCACTACCCGGGTGATTTCATCGTGGAATATCTCGGCCAGACGCGTGGCTGGTTCTACACGATGCACGTGCTGGCAACGGCCCTGTTTGATCGTCCTGCATTCTCCAACTGTGTGAGCCATGGCATTGTCCTAGGTGATGACGGCGCGAAGATGTCGAAGTCGTTGCGTAATTACCCCGATCCGAACCAGATGTTCGAGGTGTACGGGTCTGATGCGATGCGCTGGTATCTGCTCTCATCGCCGATTTTGCGGGGCTCAGATTTCTCGGTGACAGAGACGGGCATGCGTGACACGGTCCGCCAGGTCGTACTTCCATTATGGAATGCCTATTACTTCCTTACGCTCTACGCCGGGGCCGCCGAAACTACTGGTACGTTCCGAACTGATCAGACCGACGTTCTTGACCGGTATCTCCTCGGTGAACTTGCAGAACTCATTGATGTGGTTACGGGCTCGATGGATGCATACGACTTGTACGGCGCGTGCGACCATGTGCAGGGATTCCTTGACACCCTGACGAATTGGTATATCCGGCGGAGTCGAGATCGGTTCTGGGACGGCGACCAGGATGCGATCGACACTTTGCATACGGCTCTTGTCCTGTTCACCCGCGTCGCAGCGCCACTCTTGCCGATGATTGCTGAGCAAGTTCACACCGGCTTAACCGGTGAGGGAAGTGTGCACCACCAAGATTGGCCGTCATCTGATGACCTTCCCCGAGACAGTTCGCTCGCTACGGGAATGCGTCGAGTCCGCGATGCCTGTTCGACGCTTCTCTCGCTACGTAAGACCGAAGGGTTGCGCGTTCGTCTCCCTCTTGCTTCAGCAACACTTGCAACGCCAGACGTTGAATTGGTTCGGCCGCACATTGAGATCCTGCGTGATGAAGTGAACGTCAAAACAGTGAACCTCACCGATCGCGTTGCAGACCATGGAAATGAAGAGTTGGTCTTGCTGCCGAAGGCTCTTGGTCCACGTCTTGGCGGTGATACCCAGAAGGTCATTGTTGCCCACAAATCTGGCGATTGGTCTAGCGAGGGCGGGGTTGTCACGGTGGGTGGGATAACGCTCGTCGAGGGCGAATACGAATTTCGTTTGGTCTCAGACGCAGATGGGGCGGCTGCCACATTGCCCGGTCGAGGTGGAATTGTAGTTCTCGACACGTTGGTGACTCCCGAACTAGAGCGCGAGGGTGTTGCTCGTGACCTCATCCGTCGGATCCAGACGGCTCGCCGTGAGGCGAACCTGGACGTGAGTGACCGCATTTCTCTGACGTTGACGACGTCAGATGACGTGGCTGAGGCGTTTAGAGCCCATCAGGAGATGGTTGAAAACGAGACTCTTACTGTTGAAACGGCAGTTGAGATCTCGGATGGCGATGAAGTAATTCGGGTTGTTGCCACCGCTCAGCGTTAATTAACAGGTAACTTCTGGGGCTGCTGTAAGGGAGAAACTCATGGCATCATCAGCGAAGAAGAAGAAGGC
>JAYNVD010000011.1:35187-53133 GCA_038100275.1 Ilumatobacteraceae bacterium | reverse complement strand
GTGCCACGGTCTCCGGTAACCGTCAGGTTGTTCACCTGTAATGTCGGAGCGCCAACTGTTTGTTCGGCGAGTGTGCGCGTGAGGTTGACCGGGCGGCCAACCATCATTTCAGCTAGATGTTCACGGCTCGTTGCTGTCGGTTGTGTGGTTCCGCTGACGGCTCCATCTCGAAGAACGGTGATCTCATCTGACAACTCCATGACCTCATGGAGCTTGTGGGAGATGAAGATGAGACCTCGACCGTCGTCGGTGAGTTTCCGCAAGGTCACGAACAACTCATCAACTTCTGGTGGCGTCAACACAGCAGTTGGTTCGTCGAGTACGAGCAGCTGAGCATCGCGGTAAAGCGCTTTGAGAATCTCGGCGCGCTGCCGCTCACCAACGGCAAGTTGCCAGATGTAGGCATCAGGGTCGACTTGCAGTCCGTACTGTTCAGAAACTTCGTGTAACCGTTGACGAATTGGATTCATGTCGGACAGGCCCCTGCGTCCCGGAAGTCCAAGAGCAACGTTCTCGGCCACCGTGAGTGTTGGAACCAACATGAAGTGCTGGTGAATCATTCCGATCTGCCGATCGATCGCATCTGACGGCGAGGTAATCGTGACCGGTTCACCATTGAGAAGAATCTCGCCCTCATCGGGCCGGTATAGCCCGTAGAGGATTTTCATCAGCGTGCTTTTGCCCGCCCCGTTTTCTCCAAGGATGGTGTGCACCTGACCCGACAGAACCGACAGGTTGACGCGATCATTCGCGAGAACCCCAGGGAATCGTTTCGTGATCCCGCGCATTTCCAGCATCGGGACTGTCGGATCAGAATGCATCATCATCTACTTAGGTCAACGGATCAGAGACCCGTGCTCAATTCACCTGAGGTGAGACCAGCAACGGTCTCCTCTGCTGCGGACTGAATTGCCGAGTCGAGACCAAAGGCATCGTTGAACTCGATGACAAGGCCGCCGTTACCGAGGGTCAACTCGAAGACCTCGCCACCGAGAGTACCTGCAGCGATTTGATCGAGGATTGGCTCGAGGATGACTTCCCAGTGGTACACCTGCGAGGCAACGACGATGTCTTCACCGAGTGCAGTCTGGTTTGACTGAGTGCCGAACCATGGAACGCCTTCTGCCTGAGCGACACCAGTGGCACCGACGACCATTTGGGCGGTTCCGGTGAGCACGTCTGCGCCAGATGCAATGTGGCTCGTCGCGGCTTCGGCAGCGAGCGCAACGTCACTGAATGACTCGATGTAGTTCACATTGACGACGACATCTGGGTTTTGGGCCGCAGCGCCGGCGACGAACCCGTCGACGTACAACTTCGCGTCACCAGCCTCAACAGGCCCCACAACTCCGATCGTGCCTGATTCGGTGATCTGAGCAGCAATGGTTCCGTTGACATACCCACCGTGGTCCGAGCGAACGCTGTAGGCATAGATGTTGTCGAGACCCTTGAAGTCAGTTGACGTTCCCCACATGAAGCTCACCTCGGGGAAATCGGGTGCAATCTCTTCCAGCGGTCCACCGAACTGGGTGCCGTGCGCGATGACAAGGTCATAGCCATCTTCGGCATATCCACGAATCGCTGCGCCTGCATCTTCGACGATGAACAGACCGTCTGAAACGTCGAGGGTGATGTCACGATTCTCAGCGACACGTTGGACGCTGTCGTACATACTCTGCGTGAACGCAAGGTCATTGATCGCCGATGGGGCGACCATCGCAATGCGAATCGGGTCAGCCGAGGCCTCAGCTGGCTCTTCAGCAGCTGACGATTCCTCTGCAGGTTCCTCCGCAGTTGAATTGTCACTACCACCGCATGCGGCAAGGACGAGGGATGAGATTCCGAGAAGCGCAACGAGCGCTCGGCGGGTTCTCCTTCCAGTGGTTGATGTCATGTTGTTCTCCTTTGACGGTGCCGTCGCCTGCCATGAGCAAACAACGACATATTTATTGATGAGATTCTGTGGCCTTTTCGTTACTCCGAGCGTGTGAATGGTCGGGTGAGGGCTGACGGGGCGGCAATCTTTCGACTCACTATGACGAGCACGATGATGGTGAGCACTGCTGGCGCCATCGATGCAAGGCTTGATGCAGCGCCTTCGATAATGCCAATCGTTTTCCATTGATTGACGATTGCCGAGACCAGGCCAAACAGCAGGGCCCCTGACATCACGCCGAGTGGGCGCCAGGCACCGAAATAGACGAGGGCGATGGCGATGAATCCGCGACCAGAGGTGAGGTTCTGTTGGAAAATGCCGAGCTCGAGTGCGAGGGCTGCACCAGCTGCGGCGGCAAGCGTGTTGCCAATCAGGATTGTGAACAGTCGCGTTCGTTGGACGCTCACACCAAGCGTGTCGGCTGCTTCTGGAGTCTCTCCGACAGCTCGGATGTTGAGCCCGAATGTGGTCTTCTCAATGGTGAACCAGGCGATGGGCACGAGAATGAAGGCGCCATATACGAGAAGGCTGTGTTGGAAGAGCACCTCTCCGGCGACAGGGATGTCGCTGAGAATCGGGATTGAAACTTCTTCGAGACCCTTCACCGGTATCGGGGTTCCAACTTGCTTCTGGAAGAGAAGGTCGGTGAATCCGAGTCCGAAAAGAAATACACCGATACCGCTGATTCCCTGTTCCGCTTGCATGACGAGCGTGATCAGCGCGTAGAGAACCCCCATGACGAGTCCGGCGAGCAACGCAATGATAATGGCGGTGAATGCGCTGCCAGTTTTCAACATCGTGTAATACGCGACAAACGCTCCAATGAGCATGACGCCTTCTACCCCAAGGTTGAGCACGCCGCTCCGTTGACCAATCATCTCGCCAAGAGATGCCAGAAGAAACGGCGTCGCAAGGCGAATACCCGATGCGAGAGTTGCCGCAATGACCGACCAGGTGAAGAAATCGCTCATCGTGCAGCACCCCCGAGACGCGCAGCCCATGCGCTGAGTCGTGTTCGCAATTTCAAACTTCCGACGACGAAGATGACAATCACTCCGTTGAGCGCAACGATGAGGGCAGCAGGCACTTGAAGTTCACGCTGCAGTTTGATGCCGCCGGTGAGCAGCCCTCCGAAGAGGAATGCTGCTGGGATTGTTGCAAGAGGATGAAGTCCGCCAAACAGTGCCGTAACGATGCCGTTGAAGCCGGCGTTTTGCGTGAATCCGATCGCCCCACCCTCGCCAATAAGTCGGTGAGATTCAGAACCAAAGACGAGCACTGCTCCAGCGATGCCGGCGCACGCGCCGCTGATGGCAAGTGCTTCGACGACGCTGCGCTGCACGGGCATCCCGGCGTATTTGGAGGCGTGCGGATTGTGGCCGACGGCTCGTAATCGAACACCCAATGAACTCTTAAACAAGATGATGAACCCGATGACGGCAACGATGATGGCGATGATCACCCCGAGGTGCAGTCGAGTTCCACCAGGTAATACAGGTAGGTCGCCGTTGGGTGAAAGGCGTTGTGTTTGTTGAATACGAATCTCTTGAGGTTCGGCAAGCCAGTCAAGCAACAAGAAGCTGAGGAACTGAGCAGCGATGATGTTCATCATGATCGTGCTGAGAATCTCACTCACCCCGTAATAGGCCTTCAGCGACCCGGGTATGGCTCCCCACAGCGCGCCGCCCATCGCCCCGGCGAGAAGGAGGATCGGGACCAGAATGATCCGTGGAGTTCCGGGAATAGCGAGCGACACGATCGTTGAAACCAGCGCTCCGGCAATGATCTGACCTTCGCCACCAAGATTGATGACGCCCGTTCGAAATGCGATGCAGATGCCGACGCCCACGAAGAGGAGTGGCATGCCTTTTACGGCGGTGTCGGCAAGTGCGTTCCACCCGCCGAAGGCGCCATCGAGGAGAGCGGCGTACCCGTTCAATGGTGATGCACCAAGGGCAACCAGCATGATGGCCCCGAGTGAAAGGGCTGCGATCACGGCGGTGATTGGCACTGCCAGCGCAACTAATCGTGGAGCAAGGCGAGACATCGCTGTCTGTGTGGGCGCATCAGTAGCCATCGTCACCGTCAGCCCTTGGCTCCCGGTCAGAGCGGGTGCTCAACGAACTCGTGAAATGATGCACAAGCCGACAATAACAATTTCACCAAGAGTCATTCGAAAGTGCAGCAAAACAATGCAACGTGCCCAATTAGATGGGTCACAGTTCGAAGTTGTTTGGCTGAGTAGGTTCTGTCCGGCTCACTAAGGAGAGTTGTGGCAACACCTCAGCAACATCGACGATCGATCATTGGTACTGGTGCCGTGTTGATCGCACTTTCAGGACCTGGCCAGACCGCCGGGTTCTCGGTGTTTGTTGATCCGCTCACAGAGCATCTTGACGTCACCCGCGGACAACTGACGTTTGCGTATCTACTTGGCACCCTCGCAGCGTCGACAACCGGCACATGGCTTGGACGCGTCATTGACCGCCGGAGTGTTGCAACGGTGTTGCCGTGGGTGGGTCTCGGTCTCTGTCTCGCCACCTTGTTGGCTTCTCAGTCCCCGAACCTCATTGCGTTGACGGTTGCGATTTATGGTTTGCGGTCATTTGGGCAGACCGGAATGCCGTTGTCTGCATCGGTCTTTGTTGCAAAAAATGTGGTTCATCGACGTGGTGCGGCCCTTGGTCTACTCACCGCACTCGGCGGGTCAACGATCGCCCTCACTCCATTTATTGCTGCTCGGTTCATTCCACGATTGGGATGGCAGACGACATGGATGCTGGAAGGCGTTGTTGTACTTGGCATGGGAATTGTGATGTCTCGGATTATTCGCAGACTTCGACTAGAGCATCCTCATGTAGATGAACCGGCGAGCACAGAGGATGCAATGGGGTCGCTTGAACCGCGACACCTGCGCCGAAACGGATTCCTCGTCGTTACGTTCGGATACGCAACGATGGGTTTCGTCTCGACCGCTCTCGCATTTCACCAAATTGCCGTGCTCGGTGAGCGAGGACTTTCACCGGCTGCCGCAGCAAGCAATTTTTTGCCACAGAGCATTGCCTCAGCGGTAGTCGCCCTCACGATTGGGCGACTTGTTGACCGAGTGCCGAGTCGAGTTGTTGTGCCGTTCGCCATGACCGTTCTGACGATTGCTGTGCTGTCGCTTACGTTTGTGAACTCAAAGCTCGGGGCGATCGGGTTCGCAATTGCGTTGGGGTCTGCCGGTGCGTCAATCGCGGCGAGCGAAGGTGCTCTGCTTGCTCGATGGATCGGCCGTGAAACACTCGGCACGTGGCGTGGGCGAATGACATCGGTCATGGTGATCTCCACCGCAATAGCGCCCTTTGTCTTCTCGGTGTTAGCTGATTGGGCTGGCTCGTACACGAGTGCTGCGCGACTCGTAGTTGTGCTCCCCATCACGTCAGGAGTGATCGCCGCCCTCACACCGTTGCCGGCTGATCGACACCGAGTCACTGCCGACGCTGCCTAACCTTGCGGGTATGTCACTCGACATCAGTTGCCCAAACTGTGAGACAGATGAAAATCTCTCTGGCGAGCGCAACGATGCCGTCATCACCATTACGTGCAGTGGCTGTTCGTTGAGTTGGGATCGTCCGGCTGCGCCACATTGTGAACGTTGTGGGTCAACTGATGTTGTTGCTCACCCGGTTCCGTTGATCGAACGGTCGCGGGGTACGCAAATGTCGATTACCGCGATGCATGTTGAGACGCGATGTCGAGTCTGTGATGCAGATGAACTTCGTGAACGAGGAACTGGCCACCTTCCACCCCCACTGCAGTAGTAACTCGGGCGAACCGACTTCTCCGGCGTAACTCAGTTGGCGAGTGATCCGAAGTAGATGAACCAGGCGAGCACTGACTTCGCAACGAGGCTGAGTACGAGGTACACCTTCTCGCCGTAGAGATAATCAGTCCAGCGTCCAATGCCGCGATATTGCAGCCATTGGTTGAGACCGAAACTGAAGAAGAGAATTGCTTCGGTAATGACAATTCCGTAGACAAATCCGGGAACCGTCTCTGAACCAATGACGTTCACAACGATGGCGGCCCATGGAGCGAGTCCAGCAATCGTGCCGAACCAGAATGCGGTCATTGAAGTTGACGTTCGGCCAGGAGGATTGCTGCGCTCTTGGATCCAACCGAAGAGGATCATCGCAACGTTCGCTCCGATGATTCCAAGTAGTGCCGACACACCGGTGATACCGGAGTAGGCGCAAATCAACAGCACCATGATGGTTGCGCTGATCGAATACTCCACCCACCTGAACCGGTTGATGCCGGACCGAAGATCTGACTCATACGTTGAGCGAGCGACGGTTGCGGTCAGGAAGTGATCGATGGCGGCGAGCAACAAGAACAGACCGATTGCTGCACCAATGCGCACGCCAAAGAGAGGCTCCGCTACCGGTACCCGGGTTCCTGGAGGCCCCTCAGGAAATGTTGAGGTGACATCGATTGCGAAGTCGCCTGCGATGAGAACGATGATGACCGCTTGAGCAAAGTGCAGGACGGTGAGCGCAAGGTTCCAGGTTCGTAGATTGCGCAAACGTTCAGGTGTGGCAGCAATGGTGTTCACATCCATCTCAACCCCCAATACGTCGTTGCTATTCCCGTGCGGTGCGCGCCAGCTTCGACTTCACGAAGTGAAGTACATGCCACCGTTCACGCTGATGGTTTGACCTGTGATGTAGGCATTCGTCGCAAGAAGGCATGCAACATCAGAGATTTCACTTGTTGATCCGAGCCGACCTACTGGAATTCTCGACGGGTCTGCTGGGGTAGACGAGTGGACGAGGTCGGTATCGATCTGCGCCATTGCGATCGCGTTGACGGTGATGCCCTCTTTGACGAGCATCTTGGCGTAGCCGTGAGTGAGGCCGATGATGCCGGCCTTTGATGCGGCGTAATGAGGGCCTATCGATCCACCGGTCTGAGCGGCGGTTGATGACACATTGATGATGCGACCCCATTGGCGCTCTCGCATTGATGACAGCACTGCGTCGGTGAGGACGAACGCCGAGGTGAGGTTGACGTTCATCGTCATCTGCCACTGCTCGAGGGTGAGGTCTTGAGGGTCGGCAACACGTCCACCGATTCCGGCGTTGTTGACGAGAACGTCGATCGGGCCGAGTTCAGCCGTGACTGCGTTGACGAGATTGACCGCTGTATCTGGCTCGCCGACATTCGCCTGAAAGGCAACAGCTTGACTACCCAATGCGACAATTTCGTTCACCGCTGATGCGGCAGCATCGGCATCGTTCACGTAGTTGATGGCAACATTCGCGCCGGCTTCAGCGAACGCAATCGCGATTGCACGTCCGATACCACGTGACGAACCAGTAACGAGAGCGGTCTTGCCGGCGAGAAGTTCCGAAGTCATAACGCCATCTTGGCGGATGGAAGAGTCGTCAGAGCGAGCGGAGTTGTTCATGCAGGCGTTTCATCGCCTCAGGAGTTCGGGTACCCCACCAGAACAGGTCTCGACCATCAACGCGAACCGTTGGAGCAATGTCAGTGAACTCTTCCAGATGAGCATCTTGGAACTCGTAGGGCTCTGACGGAACAACGACAAGGTCTGGTTGCAGGTTGGCGACCGTCGAGAGGTCGAGTTCGGGGTAATTCGATTCCATCTCACAGCAGATGTTTGTGATGCCCATCGCTTCGAGAAGACGTGATCCGAATGTGTCTGCGCCGATCGACATCCACGGCCGCCGCCAAATCGGGACGAATGCTCGTCGGTTGAGTGGCGTCACTTGAGGCACTTCGTTGAGAGGATGTTCACGGCCAATGGCATGAGCGAGGCGCTGAAGATCGACGTTCATGGATTCGAGTGAGATGACGTCGAGAGCTAACACATTGAGGCCAGCACCCGTCAACGCGGCAAAGTCCTCGAGGCGGTTTTCTTGGACGTCAACGACGACGAGGTCGGGTGCAAGCGCAACGATCGCCTCAACCTCAGGGTTCTTTGTTCCACCAACATGATGAAGATCGGGTCGCTCGCAATATTTCGTGCACGCAACCGGCGTGACTCCCCACGCGCTCAGCGTTTCGGTAACTGAAGGAACAAGGCTGACAACTCTCATGATGCTGTGCGATTGAGAGATCTCACTCGCCGTTATTCGCGCTCTTTCGAAACTGCCATTTCAGGCATGATGACCCACGGCTGCTTGTTCTCACACCACACTTCAACATCGGGTGAGATGATTGACTTGTCATTGAGAGTTCCCGACTTCACGATGACGACCTCGCGTCGACCGGTGGCAATAGAGATGATGGGTGATCCGCATTCTCCGCAGAAGTGCCGTTCAACGTGCACGGTTCCTGATGGGTCATCGCCGGGGTCGCCGTACATCTTTAGCATGCCCTCGACAGCAAAGTTTTCGGCAGCCGTGACGAGATTGACCGAGAACGCTCCACCACTTTGACGTTGGCAATGGTCGCAGTGGCATACGGCAGTGCGAATGAGGTCTCCCGAGATGGTGTAGGTCACTTGGCCGCAGAGGCATTGTCCAGTCATGGTCATGATGCAATCGTAGCGAGCCATTATTCGCGGGTCTGTTGGCTAGCGTCGCTACGTAATGCGTCGCCAAGAAAAAGCCGACCTCATTGGGGAGATCCTCGACGATCTTTACCCAGACCCGCCAATTCCACTCGACCATTCGAGTCCGTATGAGTTGCTCGTTGCAGTGGCACTTTCTGCGCAGACCACTGACAAAAAGGTCAATGAGGTCACGCCTGCCTTATTCGAACGCGCCAGCACGCCACAACAGATGGCACTGCTCGAACCCGATGAGATTTTGAGCCTCATCCGCGAGATCGGTCTTGCTCCCACCAAGGCAAAGAACCTCCGTCGGATGGCCGAGCAAATTCTCGAGGCAGGTGGAGAGGTTGTCGACGATTGGGAATTTCTTGAATCACTCGCTGGCGTCGGCCACAAAACGGCAAGCGTTGTCATGTCGCAGGCATTTGGTCACCCGGCCTTCCCGGTTGACACCCATATTCATCGACTTGCGGCACGATGGGGGTTGTCGAATGATTCGACCGTCGAGCGAACGGAGAAAGACCTGAAGGCCGTGTTCCTGCGTGAGACATGGAACCGTCGCCATCTTCAAATCATTTTCTTTGGCCGCGAGTACTGCCCAGCACGCCATCATGACCTGACCGCATGCCCGATCTGTTCGTGGACTGCGACGAAGCGGCGCATCGAAACTGAGCGGCGCGGGTAGCCGACTCAGCGAGGTTCTTCAACACTTCGTTGGAGCGATCTCTGCCTTTAGAAATCTTGATTTTCTCCGGGAATATTTCGCACCTCTTCCCAGTTCCACAAATAGGTGTTACGTTCGTCACACCTATTACACGAGTCGAACTGTTGACAGAAGGGGGTTGGCGATGGCTGTTGAGTCGTCAGGACACAGTGCGGGAAATCCGCGACTGTACGAGTTAGTGGAACACGCCCCGAAAGAGGGCAAAAGCCCAACCATATGGGCATGGCCTCAGATCATCGACTACTTAAAGGTCGCCGGTCAGCCCGTCCAGGGTCCTTGGCCTCCCCACCAAGAGCCGCGACCCGACCCTGATGCAGATTCGCTTCCGACTGCGATCCCCGACGACGGCGGCAACTAGGCCACGACTGGAGAATCATGTACCCGTCACGATTTAAATACGAATCACCGACCTCAATCGAAGAAGCAATCGCGCTTCTCGAAGAAGGAAAGGGCGAGGCCAAAGTGTTGGCCGGTGGCCAAAGCCTCGTACCGATGTTGAAACTTCGTTTCGCATCGCCCGAGCTGCTCGTCGACATCAACAACATTGCTGATCTCGATTACCACCGATTCGATGCCGATGGTTCCTTGCACATCGGAGCGCTTTGCCGGCATGAGCATCTCGAAAAGTCGGCTGAGATCAGTGCTCGACAGCCAACAATTGCTGCAGCTGCGCCACTCGTTGCTGATCCGATTGTTCGGACTCGCGGAACCTTCGTTGGTTCGGTGTGTCACGCCGACCCGCAGGGTGACTGGGCGTCGTGCATGGTGGCTCTCGACGGGCACATCGTTGCTCAGGGTCCCAATGGTCGCCGCAATATCCCGGTTCGATCCTTCGTATCTGGGCCTTTCCAGAATGTGCTGGCCTACAACGAGCTGGCAGTCGAAGCGGTCATTCCAGCGCCACAGGGAACTGCACTTGGTGGTTACATGAAGCTTGAGCGCCGCGTCGGAGACTTCGCAACTGCTGCAGTAGCCGTTGCTGTCGATATGTCTGGCGGCAAGGTGACACGGGCAGGAATTGCGCTCACTGGCGTTGGCGGAACCACGGTTGATGCGTCTGATGCGGCCGCTGCTCTTGTGGGTGGTTCGCTTGACGAAGCATCGATTGCGCAGGCCGCAGAACTCGCAGCATCGGTTGCACAACCACGAAGTGACCACCGCGGAAGCGCGACGTACAAGCGTCACATCATCAGCACATTTACCGCTCGCCTGTTGGGGAGCATCGCCGAATCGAATGAGAGGGCCGCCTGAGATGACAAGTCTGTTTGAAGAAATCACCGAAACCTCGGTTGATATCCCCGTTCGGCGGGTCACGATCACTGTCAACGGTGAGAAGCGCTCCGCCAACGTCGAGCCTCGCCTGTTGCTCGCTCACCTACTGCGCCAAGGTTTCAAACTCACTGGCACGCATACCGGATGCGACACGACAAACTGTGGCGCCTGCACCGTCCTTGTCGATGGTCGGCCTGCGAAGAGTTGCACGATGTTGGCCGTCCAAGCAGATGGTCGTGACGTCATGACAGTTGAGGGGCTTGCGACCGCAAGCGAACTCCACCCAATTCAAGAGGGTTTCAAAGAAGAGCACGGGCTCCAATGTGGATATTGCACCCCAGGAATGATGCTTGCCGCAAAGGCACTGCTTGAAGAAAACCCTGACCCAACCGAAGACGAAGTGCGTTGGGCACTTTCAGGAAACCTGTGCCGATGCACGGGCTACCAAAACATTGTGAAGTCGGTCCTCTGGGCTGCAGAGAAAATGCGCAACAGCGCTGGATGAGGGGAGTCACCGATGAGTCTCGATGAAATCAAGATCGGCGGAATGGGTGCGAGCCGTCGCCGTGTAGAAGACAACCGGTTTATTCGCGGCAGGGGCAACTACGTCGACGACGTCGTATTACCAGGAATGCTGCACATGGAAATCCTTCGTAGCCCGGTCGCCCATGCTCGTATTCGATCGATTGATGTGAGCAAGGCCTGGGAGATTCCAGGTGTTCGCCTCGTCCTCACCGGCGACATGATGGCGACTCGCAACCTTGCATGGATGCCAACACTTTCGTACGACACCCAAGCGGTCCTTGCAACTGACAAGGTTCGTTTCCAGGGCCAAGAAGTCGCCGCTGTCATTGCCGATGACCCGTACATCGCAAAAGACGCTTGCGAAGCAATCGTCGTTGACTATGAGACCTTGCCGGTAATCGTGAATCCTGATCAGGCGATGGCTGCAGGGGCAACGCTCATCCGTGACGACAAAGAGAACCAGCCTGATAACAAGGTGTTCGATTGGGAGGTTGGCGATCGTCCAGCAACCGACAAAGCGTTCGAAGAAGCTGATGTCGTGTCTGAGATTGAGTTGCACTACCCGCGCTCACACCCGTCACCGCTCGAGCCCTGCGGTTCGATTGCAGACTTTGATCGGTCAACCGGCAAGCTCACCGTCTACATGACGACTCAGGCGCCGCACATTATTCGTGCTGCCGTTGCCCTCGTGGCTGAACTGCCAGAGCACATGATCCGAATCATCTCCCCTGATCTTGGTGGTGGCTTCGGAAACAAGGTGCCGGTGTATCCGGGGTATGTCATCTCCATCCTTGCGTCAATCCTTACCGAACGTCCGGTGAAGTGGATTGAAGACAAAACCGGCAACCTCATTTCGACTGGGTTCGGTCGCGACGTCTACCTCAAGGGGCAGATGGCCGTTCGCAAGGACGGCAAGATTCTCGGTGTCCGGATGCACACCATCTCTGACCACGGTGCGTTCTTTTCTGATGCTCAGCCGAGCAAGTTCAAGATCGGACTCATGCACTCGGCATTTGCGTGCTACGACATCCCCGCAGCTCATCTCACTGCAGAGGGTTACTACACGAATAAGGCCCCAGGCGGAGTCGCGTATCGATGTTCGTTCAGAGTGACTGAAGCAATGTTCTTCCAAGAACGAATGATTCAGGCCGCAGCAGACGACCTCGGAATGGATCAGGCCGAATTCCGCCGGGTCAATTTGGTTCGTGACGATGACTTCCCGCATCGAACACCGTTCGGGTTCCTCACCGACTCAGGTCAATACGGCAAATGCCTCGACGTTGCTCTTGAAGCGATCGGATATGAGCAATTCCTGAAAGATCAGGAAGAGGCACGCAAGAACGGTCGATATCTCGGGATTGGTATCTCAACGATGACCGAGCCGCTCGGCGCGGGCAACAGCCGTGAGTACGACATCTTGGGTATCAAGATGTTTGACTCCGCCGAACTTCGCGTGCACATGACCGGTAAGGCGATCCTGCGCACAGGAGCAAAGACGCAGGGTCAGGGCCATGAAACGACATGGGCGCAGATCGTGGCACACGAGCTTGGTATCCCCGCCGATGACGTCGTCGTTGAAGAGGGTGACACCGATACCGCACCATTCGGTATGGGTACCTACGCATCTCGCTCGACCCCAGTGGCTGGAGCAGCTGTTGCGATGGTCGCTCGCAAAATTCGAGCGAAGTCGCGAAAGATTGCAGCCCACCTTCTCGAGGTTTCAGAAGAGGACATCGAGTGGGAGCTCGGACGGTTCTACGTGCGGTCATCTCCTGACCGTGGTGTGACCATCCAAGAATGCGCAATGGCTGCTTATTCGAACATGCCCGACGGCATGGAGCCGGGTCTTGAGAACACTGCGTACTACGACCCACCTAACCTCACATGGCCATTTGCGGCATATGTCGCAACCGTCGAGGTTGATCCTGAGACGGGTGTATGGGATGTGTTGAGAATGGTCGCAGTCGACGACTGTGGTGTTCGCATCAACCCGATGATCGTCGAAGGCCAGATCATGGGTGGGCTCACCGAGGCCTACGCAATGGCGAGCATGCAGTTCATCACTTTCGATGCCGAAGGCAACTGTGTGGGCTCCAATTACATGGATTACCTCCTGCCAACCGCATGGGAGACTCCTGGATTCGAACTCCACGAAGTGGTGACACCATGTCCGCACCATCCGATCGGCGCGAAAGGTATTGGCGAATGCGCAACCGTCGGTGGCCCTGCAGCATTCGTGAACGCCGTGATGAACGCGGTGGAGCACCTCGGCGTGCGAAATATTGACATGCCGTTGCTTCCTGACCGTGTTCATGAAGCCATCGCGACACGTAGCGATATCTCGGGTGCTCCACCAGTCAGGACTGACGCTCCGTGACATCTCCGACCGACGGCTGGGGCGTGATGCAACGCGCGCTGGAACTCTCCCAATCGGGAGAGCCCTTCGCGCTTGCTACCGTCGTATGGCGTCAGGCTCCATCGTCTGGTCATACAGGGTCACGAGCGATCGTGACCGCTGCCGGAGAGGTCGTTGGTTGGGTTGGAGGCGCTTGTGCAGAGCCGGTCCTCATTCGCGAAGCGCTCGATGTCATTGAGTCAGGTGAAGCCCGACTGGTCTGGCTCGGACAAAGCGAAGAACTTGAAGCGATGCACATCCCGAACGGAGTGGTTACCGTTCCGATTTCTTGTCAGAGTGACGGCGCATTGCAGATTTACATTGAGCCCGCCCAGAACTCTCCTCGCCTAGTCGTTGTCGGGCGTTCTCCAATGGCGGTGACGTTGACTGAAATGGCTCGTCTCCTCGATTGGCGAGTTGAACTCATTGATGGCGATGAATTCAATGCCGACTCGATTAACCAACACTCGGTTGTTGTCGTTGCGACCCAAGGTCATGGTGACGAAGATGTGCTGCTTGCCGCAGCCTCAGTCGAACCGGCGTATCTCGGCGTCGTCGCATCAGCCAAGCGAGGAGAGGCGCTCCGCGGCTTCCTGGCCGATCACGGAGTGTCCGAATCGTCATTAGATCGTATGCACATCCCAGCCGGTGCTGATCTTGGTCACACGACCCATCGGGAGATGGCGGTTGCCATCCTCGCTGATCTTGTACGTCGGCGTGCCGCCGGAGAACTGCCGAGCGGTGGGGCGGTTGTCGAACGTACTCCTCAAGCGGTTGACCCTGTCTGCAATATGACGGTCGCTGCTGATTCATCCTCGAAGTCATACGAACACGAAGGTGTGACGTATTACTTCTGTTGTCCCGGTTGCCGGTATTCGTTCAAAGAGAATCCGGCCTCATACCTCGTTCAGGAGGCCCCATGCTGATAACGCAACAAGTGGAGGTGTCTCAACCGATCGAATCGGTTTGGACATTCTTCGGAGACATTCCGCAGGTGGCGGCTTGTCTTCCTGGAACAAATCTCACCGATCAAACTGGTGACGATCGCTTTGAAGGCGATGTCATCATCAAAGCTGGCCCGGTCAAACTCGAATTTGCCGGATCAGCGGAGATCCGTGATCGCGATGAAGCAAATCGCACGATTACGGTTGATGCGTCGGGTGCTGATCGCAAAGGTCGTGGTCAAGCTGTACTTGCGCTCACTGCAGCCCTTGTGCCACTCGGAGGAGGAACACGCGTCGACGTGTCGCTTGACCTCACGATCTCAGGTGCGGCTGCTCAATACGGCCGTGGACTTGTCGCAGACGTGACAGCAGTCCTGCTCCAAGAATTTGGCGTCAATATGCAGAGTCGTCTTGATGCCATTGCACAGGGGCTCGACCCGAACAGTGTGACCGGAGCGAAAGCAGCGAGTGGTCTTGCAATCACAGCTCGAGCGGCCCGCATGGCTCTCCTCCGAGTTTTCCGACGTTTCTTCATGCCGTATCAACCACAACCAACGGGTCGCTAAAGGGGGAGACATGACACTCTGGGGACTTGGAAACATCATTCTCATCGTCGTAGTGATTCCGGTACTGCTCGCATTGCTGAGCCGTGTACTTGGCGCACTCGAGCGCATTCGTGGGGCCGCAGACGACGCCCTTGCCGGTGGCGTTGCACTTATCGGTGAAATCGATGGTGCGCCTGACCTACTTGCCACGACTGATCGAACCATCGAAGAAGTTGCTGATGGAGCTGTCCGTTACGCCGGCTCCGTCGGAAAGTTGCTTGGCTAAGGGGGAGAAATGGCAGTAGCAGCAATCGTCACACTTATCGTTGCCGGCCTCATCGTTGCGGCCGCAGCACTCGGCCTGATCCGGGTCATCCTGCACCTCGTTGCAGTGCGTCGTTCTCTAGATGCGTTGGAGGGCGGTGTTCGCGTCATTGCAGAACGAACCTCTACCGTTCCGACGGTGCTTCCGTCCGTGAACGCATCGTTGAAGCCCGTCCGAGATTTCACCGAGTCGATCTGAGGAGGTTGTCATGACATCACTCATTGCAGCAACCGACGCAGGCTTCACGATTGGATACATCATCGGTATCGCAATCGTGCTTGTCGTCGTTGCACTCGTTGTTCCGATTCTCTTGCTCGCTCGATCAATTGGCGGTCAGGCACAGCGAATTAACAGCGGGCTTGAAGAGGCCGTAACACACACGGCCGCACTCTCTGAGCTCAATACGACTATTGACTCAGCAACAATCATCGTTGATGGCCTCCGCCGTGGTCGTCAGAAGTTGGGAGGCTGACATGTTGGCGCTTACCGATTCGCAAGAAACCCTGTGGTGGCTGGCCATCGTGCTCGGGTTTGTCGTTGTGCTCGCAGTTGCAGCACTCCTCACCATCCTCGTCGTGTTAGTTCGCACGATCGACACCCGGGTGTCGATGATTAAAGCGACTCTCGATCAGGCCAAAGCAAATACTGATGACACATCTCTCATCGGTGAAACGGCAGCACGCGTTGATGCAGTGCTCGCTGAAGGCCTCGAACACCACTTGTTCCTCGGCCGTGTACTAGAGAAGGTGCGCTCATGACCACACTTGTCGTTCTCACCGTGATTGATATCGCCCTGCTCATTGCAGGCCTTGCGATCTACCTTTACATCGTCGGCGGACAACTCACTCAAGTCGCTGGAAAGCTTGAGGAGTGCGCCGACGTCGTCTGGGATATCAAAAAGAATGCTGAAGTAATTGGCCCAGGCGTTGAACGGATTAATCAGACGGGCGGGGTTATTGCTGGAGCATTACCACTGCTCTACGGGATGGCCGAAGGCATTGTGACCGGTGCGACCTACCAGCCTGAGCCCGAGGGCACTGAGCGTCCGCCAGCAAAACCGGCGATGGGAACTCGTCGTACCCGTCAACTCGACGGTGTCGGCTTCCGCAGGTAGAAGCGTTTACAGGTCTTTGGCGTCAACATCAGTTGATGTCGTCAGAGGCGCTGTTGTTGGCGCCGAATACGAACCAATCCACTCGGCGCGCCATTGACGGTCATATTGATCAGGGTTACAGGTCGGCTTGTAGACCGCGATGAGTTCTTGAGAAATTTGGTTGCGGTGTGATCGCATGCCGCCTGGTACCTCGTAGGTGCAGATATGCAGGTTCCACTTTGAGCCCGCTCGTTTTGTCCACGCCGAGGCGTGAGGATGGCGAAACGGAAATCTCTCCTGAGAGAGGTCATCAGAGTGTCCGACATAGATAACCGAGTAGTCATTCGGTTTTCCTTCTGGGTCGTTTCGGCACAGAATTGCGTAGACCGCTGGCTTGGCAGGCGCGGTCCAGCCAGCCAAGACACGAGGACCCTCGAACGGGTAGCCAGCAAGCGAGCCGAGGCGAATCACGGGTCAAGTTCCTCAAGTTCATCGATCTCGCTAATGGTTTCCGCCCGTGTGACTGGCCACTCAGGCAGACCAGCTCGACGCGCTGCATCAATAAAGAGAGGAATCGCAAGGTCAACCGCTTCGTCAGAATTAGGCGCATCGACCACGATCTGGGCGCCGTAGGAAAATGAACCTGCCCCGCTTGCGACACCGTTCAGTGACGCGACTGCGTCGGCAAGCTCGACGACCTCGTCGAGCGTGATTTCGCGGTCACCCTCGGCGACGATCGAAATACTGAAATTCATGCTGATCTCCTAACCGAGTTCTGGCAAGATGCGGGCGAACTCTTCCAAGCTTCTCAAGTTGTGGCCTGAGAGCAGTTTGTCGATGTACGGCTCGGCGACGAGCATGCCGACGCTGTTGGGGACAACCTCAGTGTTATCGCCAACATGAGGATTCATCCAGACAATGCGGTGGCACAGCCGCTCTAGCCGCTCTAACGCATCATCGAGTGCTTCTGGGTCGCCCCGGTCGAGACCGTCAGAGCAGATGACGACAATGCCGCCGCGGGCCATTCCGCGACGACCCCACTTCTGAACGAACGTTGCAATACTGTCACCGATACGGGTGCCGCCGTCCCAATCAAAGACGGCTCGCGCTGCATCGGCCATGGCTTCGTCGGGACGTCGCCGATCAAGTTGGCGAGTGATGCGAGTGAGTCGAGTGCCAAAACAGAACACCTCAACACGCCCGGAGGCACGTCGCGTCGAGTACGCGAATTGCAGAAGGTTGCGTGAATAGTCAGCCATTGACCCGGAGACATCGAGAAGCAAGATGAGAGGCCGAACTCGCCGCCGTCGACGGGAATGAATAAACGTTGCCGGTTCGCCATGACGCCGCATCGTCTCGAGCACCATCTTCCTGAGGTGTAACGATCTGCCGCGTGCTGCTGGTTCTTTGCGACGCGTGCGTCGCCTGGGAGGGGTAACGCGAATCGTCGACATGATCCGTCTAAGAGCGGCCAACTCTTCCGGAGTGCACTCGGAAAAGTGCTTATTACGGCGAACATCTGCAGGAGACGCCATATAACCCAAGGTAATTTCCTCGTCGTTTGATTCGTTGCCCGACGACTCCGTATCGGGAACTTCGAGAACGCCCTGCGAGTTTGTCGC
>JAYNVD010000011.1:17999-35087 GCA_038100275.1 Ilumatobacteraceae bacterium | reverse complement strand
GACATTGCTTCGCTGATGCCAGGGAGTCGAGCAGCCACAATTTGGAGTTCACGCTCGGGGGCGGGAAAGCCGATCCAGTGGTATAGACAGCGGCGTTTCAGAGCGTCATGCAATTCACGGGTGCGATTGGACGTCAAAATAACGATCGGCTTAGTAGCAGCCGAGATAGTTCCAAGTTCAGGAATTGTCACCTGAAAATCTGAGAGTAACTCGAGTAGGAATGCCTCAAATTCATCATCAGCGCGATCGACTTCGTCGATGAGCAACACAGCACGATCACCGGCCTTTACCGCGCTGAGCAGGGGTCTTTCAACGAGATACGACTCACTAAAGAGATCGTCTACAGCGTCAACGTTGGTGCCTTGAACCCCGCTGAGGGCGCGGACCGCAAGCATTTGGCGGGCGTAGTCCCATTCGTAGAGAGCCTGGCCAGCATCAATTCCCTCAAAACATTGCAACCTGATGAGGTCACGGTTGAACATCGCAGCGAACGTTTTTGCAAGTTCGGTCTTACCCACACCGACCTCACCCTCGAGGAGGAGTGGCCTTCCAAGCTGCAGGGCAAGAAACGCTGCAGTGGCCAATCCGCGGTCTGGGATGTACCCAGTAGCGGTTAGGTCGTTGGTGAGTCCAGCGACATCAGATGGCGGGAACGCCGCTGGCATCTCAGATCAGTCCTCGCGGTGCGAATTTCCCAAGACAAGGTCGCGAATGGATTCTCCACTGTTGGCCATTTTCCCTTCGCGGCGTAACAAGGCTCGCCACGCTTCACCGATATCAGTGCCCTCCGGTGCATAACCATCGAACGTCATATCTTTTGTGTTGCGGCACTGCTTTGTCGGACTGCAGTTTTCATCAGGATCGAGTTCACCGGCCGCGTCCAACGACCAAATCGATGTCAGCATCTGCTTTGGGTCTTGTTGATCGTCCATCACGTTTCTCCTGTGGTGATTTCTCTCATTGTAAGAACGTTCTGTGTCGAGATCTATTCCGCGTTTGCACGTCGATTGTGGTGACCAACTGCTTCTGCAATGACCGAAAGAGCTATTTCGGCGGGGTTCTTGGCTGCGATGTCGAGACCTGCAGGGCCATGCACCCGAGACAAGTCGGTCACGCCTCGGTACGCAAGCCAGTCGGCGCGTTGGTCTTGCATGCGGGGTGCACCGATCGAGCCGATATAGCCAGCATCACTTTCGAGTGCGGCTTCGAGCACTCGACTTGACGACTCAACGTCGTGACCCATGATCACCGCCGAATCGATCTGTGATAACGCATTCATTAATCCGATACCCCGCTCTGGGTCGCCAGCTGCCGCGAACTGCCACCCCAGCGCACTTGCATAGGTCGACAGCGCATCAACGATTTGTCCGTTTCCAAATACGGCGAGGCGCTGAACCGGTACGAAACATGAGCGGAGTCGATCACTCGTCAGTTGAGATCGAGTTCCAGTGCCCTCAATGCTGTCATCAATGTCATCGAGGGTGAAAGAGTCGAGAGATCCGTTGGCGATCTCAGCCGACAGCATCAACGGCTGTCGTTCAAGGAGGGCAGGCCAGAGCGCCTCGGGTAGGACCGACGCTGGAGCGATCGCAATGGTGGCTGATCCACCGTCGGGAATTCCCGCGATGAGGGCGTCCGTTCCCGAGATTTCGAGAGTTACGAGTCGTCCGCGGGTTGATCCCGGAATGAACTCGACGTGTTGGTTGAGAATGCCGTTACACAGTGACCCGATATACCCACCTCCGGCGGTGAGGGTGACTACCTCGGTCGGGTCGTGAACAGGAAGACCAGTTGAGGAGACCATCCATGCGATGTGCGCTTCGGTGTTCGCCCGAAGGCAGGACACGGCGGTAATCGCTGCTCCGTACATAGGTGAAGATTAAGCCGTTTCTCGGGTAGTTGCTAGATGGAGTGCACCAACGATGTCCCCCAAGGTCTTTGAGTGGCAGATGTTCATCGATGTTCGTGGGAGAATCGCGAAATGGACATCCGCTCCGACTACGACGAACACGGTGCAGTATGTGTTCGACAGGTGCTGAGCCCATCAGAAATTGCTCTTGTGACCTCAGCAATCGAGGCGAACCTCAACGATCTTTCACCTCTGGCGAAACGCGCAAGTGCTGAAGAGGATGGATCGTTTGTTGAAGACTTCTGCTCGTGGCAGCGTGTTCCGCAAGTCGAGCAGGTTGTTCGGTTACCTGCGCTTGCTCGACTCGCAGCCGAGGTGATGGGTTCAGAACAGGTTCGGTTCTTCCATGACCACATGTTGGTGAAAGAACCAGGCACCTCACAGCGAACTCCATGGCATCAAGACATCCCGTACTACAACGTCGAAGGACGCCAGAACGTCAGTATGTGGATACCGGTTGACCCAGTTCCGCGTGCGGTCACTCTCGAATTTCTTGCCGGGTCGCATCTCGGGCCGTGGCACATGCCGCGTTCGTTTCTTGATGAACAGGCCAAATGGTTTCCTGAGGGAAGTCTGAGCGAGTTACCTGAGATCGTCGATGGCGACCCGCGAGTGATCGGCTGGGCACTCGAGCCAGGCGATGTCGTGTGCTTTCATATGCAGACGCTGCACACCGCTGCAGGAAACCCTGGACCACATCGGCGGCGGGTGTTATCGCTTCGATTCTTAGGCGATGACATGGTTCATGCTCCGCGTCAATGGGCCACCTCACCTGAATTTCCAGGCCTCGCATCACGGTTACCTGCAGGGGCAGTGATGAATGATCCGCTCTTTCCCGTGCTGCACTCCGCAGTGTGATCAGTTGATAAAGGCGGCGCCTTGTTCGACTGCTTCCAACACCTCAGATTCGGCAGTTGCAGGTAGCCAGAAAACGAGTCGTTGAGCACCGGCTGCTCGATATCGCTCAACGATGTCTGCGTCCATCGGGCACCCGTAAATCGTTAACTCAATAGATGCCGGATCACGACCGGCATCTTCAGCCATCTGATGAAGAAGATCGATTTTTTCAATCGGGTCGGTCCGTCCATGGATTGGCATCCAACCGTCGCAGTACTCGATGACGTGTTTGAAGGTCACCGGTCCACCGGATCCTCCCATGATGACCGGAGGGATACTCACTGGTTTCGGGTAGCTCAGGCTTGGTGAGAAGTCGACGTAGTCGCCATGGAATTCTGCTTCTTCATTCGACCACAGTTCTTTCACTGCAAGGATTCGCTCACGGGCAGTTGATCGACGTTTCGAAGGGTCGACGCCGTGGTGTTCCATTTCGTCTTCATTCCAGCCAACACCGACACCAAAGAGAAAACGACCGTTCGAAACTAGGTCAACTGACGCTCCCTGTTTCGCGAGGTTGATCGCATGGTGTTGATTCACCAGACAGATGCCAGTTCCAAGTTTGAGTTGTGATGTCACAGTCGCAGCGACCGAGAGTGCAACGAACGGATCCATCGTTCGCTTGTAGAAATCAGGCAGCTCACCACCAGCCGGGTAGGGGGTTTTGCGGGTCAGCGGAATATGGGTGTGTTCGGCAACCCACAGTGATTCGTAACCCCGTTGTTCGAGAGCGACAGCGAGTCGGTCTGGTCGAATGGTTTTGTCGGTTGGAAAAATAAGTGCGCCGATATCCATTACGTCATCGTAGATCGCATCGGAGCCCTAGCCGAACGGCGTGGTCGCTACCCGAGTGCCGCGATGACGATGCCCATGACGCCGGCAACCAACACGTCAGCGCCAACTTCGTAGATCCACACCTTGAACCCCTGGCCAGCGAACAGGCGATGGCCGAGGGAGGGCATTGCCGCGACGCCGACTCCGAGGAGAATCCCGACTCCGAGACCATTCACCACCGACGGGTCATCGCACACTCCGAACATGACGAGCGCGATCACAAGCGATTCAATAACGAGTGAGGCAAATGTAAGCCCGAAGAGCACCGGGGTCGACAGTCCGCTACCTGGAACGTGATCGGCTGGCTGCTGAAGGGCGGCAGTCCAACGCGTGTACATCTTGAGTGGTCCGAACCACACGAAGTTGGCGATAAACGCAATCAATGCGGCAACGATGACAACCAAGATGTTGATTGAAGAGAGCGACATGCCGACAATCTACGGATGGCGTTGTCTGCTCTGCGGGATGCTCGTCACCTACGTCAGTGCAAAGGCCGACAAATCTGGTGCCGCCATCTCGTCGACAAATCTGTCATAACTGAACGTCCATGAGGCCGGAACTCCCGTTGCGTCCAGATACCAGCTATTGCAGCCCGACATCCAGATCGTGTTCTGCGCTGCAGCACGACGCTCGCGCTCAAAGGCCTTTGTTGCTTCAGTGGTTGGAGCCACGGAGCGTGAACCTGACTCATCGACCTGAGCGATGAGTTGCATGCAATACGACATCTGGCGCTCAGCGATTTCGATAAGCGAGAAATTGCCGATCGGACCATTCGGGCCGTTCAACATGAACAGATTCGGGAATCCGGGAACCATCACCGAGAGATATGCGAGTGGGGACGGTGACCAGACATCATCGAGATCGATGTTGTCGACGCCGATCACTCGAGTGGGGCGAATGAATCGATCTGAGCGGAAGCCGGTTGCGAGCACGATGACGTCGAACTCATGCTCCGCACCATCGGTGGTGCGGATGCCATTCGGTGTGAACCGTTCGATCGACGCGGTCACCAACTGCGCGTGTGGCCGCTGAATCTTGTTGTAAAAATCGGGTGACACGATGAGGCGCTTACACATTGGCTCGTGGTCAGGGGTAAGGCGCTCCCGCAAGTCGTCATCGGCCACTGTGCTTAGATTGCGCCGGCAGAGCGCAGAAATCTTTTGATGTTCAACAGAGTCAGGCTCGGTCACCGCCGATGATGTTCGCTGAAACATCGTGATTGCGAGGTCTCGTACATATTCCTCGTGAGCGTCAGGATCATTTCGGAACTCGGCGCGCTCTTCTTCTGAAAACTCGGGGTTCGGTGCTGGAAGCACCCACTGCGCACTTCGTTGAAATAGTGAAAATTCCTGTACTCGGTCAACGAGTGCTGATGTGATTTGCACCGCCGTTGAGCCGGTACCGATGACGGCAATCTTCTTTCCATCGAGCGAAACAGAGTGATCCCAACGGGCGGAATGAAAAACTGCGCCGTTGAAATCGTCGATGCCCTCAAATTCGGGAATATTCGGGTGATGCAGCACGCCTGTGGCCGCGAACACGTAGGGAAAATCTCCCGTAAATCCATCGCTGGTTTCGAGGTGCCAATAGGTGTCGTTCCATTCGAGTGAGGTGACCTCACTGTTGAACCGAATACAGGGAGTGATGTCAAACTCGTCCGCTACTCGCTCGAAGTATTCGCGAATTTCCGGCCCAGGTGCGTAGTGCTGCGACCAGTCAGGATTTCGAGCAAACGAAAAGGTGTATGAGTGAGCAGGTACGTCACAGGAAAGGCCTGGATAGGAGTTGTCACGCCAGGTTCCACCGAGATGGGAGGCCTTCTCAAACACGATGACTTCGAAGCCAGCGTTCTTCAACTCGATGGCGGCCAAGATGCCAGCCATACCGGAGCCAATCACTGCTACTTGCATGTGCAACGCCCGTTCGATGGTGTCATACACGCTGTCATCATTTACTCAAATGTAGTTCGACCCGTTGCGTCGGGGGCGTTTGGAAAATTTGTGATTAGCGCATTTTGCTAGATTCTCCGTAAGTAAGTGAATGGGGGTACCGATGAGACGGAAGTTTGCTTTCATCTGCACGATGGCTGCGGTCATCAGTGCATGTGGTGGTGGATCTGACACAGCTACCGAGACGACTTCGGCTTCTGCTGAAACAACTCCAGCAGCGGCGCCCGAGTCAACTGTTGCTGAGGAGACGACTACAGAAGAACCTTTCGACATTTCAATGATCGAACCATCGATCGTGAAGATTCTTTCTGAGGGTTCGTTCACCGATTACGAGTCACTTGAGGCCTACAGCTTCGCCGGTATCGGCTCGGGAGCAATCATTTCTGACGATGGTCTCGTGGTTACAAACAACCACGTTGTCACGGGAGCGGCGTTGATCGAGGTGCAAATCCCTGGTCAGGATCGACTCGTTAATGCCCGAATTCTTGGCGCAAGCGAGTGTTATGACCTCGCCGTTATCGATCTCGAAGGCGAGGACTATCAAGCACTCGACTTCCACGAGGAAGAACCGAAGACCGGATTACAGGTGTATGCAGCTGGCTACCCCGCTGTCGATGAAGATGACTTTGAGGAGGCCGACTACACCCTTACCCAAGGAATAGTCGCAAGCACGAACGCGTCAGGGGAGTCATCGTGGTCATCTTTGCCCGGAAGTGCGCTTGAGCACACAGCCCAGATTCTCGCCGGCAACTCAGGCGGCCCGCTTGTCGATGAAGATGGACGAATTGTTGGAGTGAACTATGCCGGCAACGAAGACATCGATAAGAACTACGCGATATTTGCCAGCGACGCCCAGAGGATTATTGATCGACTGGCTGCCGGCGAGGATGTTGAATCTCTCGGCATTAACGGTGAGGCCATCTGGGACGAATACGCCGGCGTAAGTGGCATTTGGGTCGCCAATGTCAAGCCTGGGTCGCTTGCCGACGAAGCCGGCATTGAAGGCGGTGACCTCATCACTTCGTTACAAGGTCTGCCAATGGGTCTAGATGGAACGATGGCCGATTACTGCGATGTGTTACGAACAAACGGCACTGATTCAGTGATGACTGTTGAGGTGCTTCGTTGGGCAACGAGTGAGGTGCTTGCCGGCCAGATCAACGGCGATCCGCTTGAACTCACCTTCTCATTCGCTCAGGAATTCGACGATTCGGTCGCTGATACCGGTTCATCGAGTTACGCGTCGTACTCCGATTACGACTACATCGAAGATGACAGTGGTGCAGTCAGTGTGCTCGTTCCAGTCGAGTGGTCCGACGTCGATGGGACGTACAACGATTACTACGGCGGTCCAAGCGTCTGGGCTGCGTCGAGCATCGATGATTTCACGGCATCGTTCTCGACTCCCGGCGTGCAGATTGACGTGAGTATGGATGGCTACTTCAGCGCTTACGACCTTGTGCTCGACGATTACGAATTTTGGACAGGCCTATGTAGTGATGGTGGAACCGAAGACTATGACGATGGTTACTACCTCGGCATCGTTCAGATCTACGAGGACTGCGGACCAGAGCAGGCTCTCGTGCTTGTGCTCGGCGCCGAACCGTGGGGTGGGGAGAACTACACAATTCGTGTGCTCGCTCAGGTTGTGACGGAAGCTGACCTCGAAGCCCTCGACAACATTCTCAACAGTTTCTACGTCACGATGTGATGAGATCGTGGGGGCTGCCGGCGTTCACGCCGGTAACCCCAACATCATCCTTGAGTGAATACTTGTTGGTAGACGTTTGACGCGCGAACAAGTTCAGAGATCTCAACCCATTCGACTGCCTGATGAGCTTGGTCGATTGACCCGGGTCCAAACAGCACTTTCGATGCTGCGAGGTCGTCGTATGCCAAGCAATTTGACCCGTATGTCACCGTCTCAGGGGCTCGTTCAGAAAAGCCGGCAATTAGTTGAACGAAGTCATCGTCGGGGTCGGTGAAGAACGCCGGAAATGCAGTTCCATTCGCCATCTCGACATCGACCTGCAACGGTGCGCCAGCAGAGACCACAAGGGCTTTTAGTGACTCATAAATCTCAAGCGGATCTTCACCGGGTGCGATGCGACGCCCCGCATACAACGTGCAGAGATCAGGAATGATGTTGCGAGCAACACCGCCACCAATCTCCGTTACGGACACCGTGCCTCGCCCGACCGCGGTTGCTGCATCGAGGGCTTCGAGCCGTGACTGCTCGTGATCGAGCGCACCAATGATTCGTGCTGCCGCCGAAATTGCGTTCGCTCCAAGTTCGGGGCGAGATGAATGTGCGGCATGACCGTGAATGCAAATTTCGAGACCGACCCCACCTTTATGGCCATGGACAGGAGCGCACATTGTTGGCTCGGCGACGATCATGCGATTTACGTGATGGCCATCGCGCTGCAAACGAGAACTGAGGTGGCGGGCGCCAAGTAGTCCTCCCATTTCCTCAGAAACTGTCCCAACGAGGTGAACTGTTGGACCCGGTCGACGCCCCTCTTGTTTGAGTTGAGACATCACATCGAGCACGATCGCAAAAGTTGCTTTTGTGTCGACCGAACCCCGGCCGTAGACCCGGTCACCTTCAACACGACCGTCAAATGGGTCGTCGGTCATATGGCCGACGGCAACGGTGTCGAGGTGAACATCGACGACGATCGTCTCTGAGCGTTCACCCTCAAATTTTGCAATGAGGTTTGGACGGTTGTCGACGACATTGTCGAGTTCGACCTCGGCGCCAAGATCGCTTGCTCGATTGGCGAGATGTTCAGCAAGTCGACGTTCACCGGTAACGGCCGAGTCATTGGATTGCAGCGGATTCACACTCGGTATCTGAACGAGCTCAGTGACTCCGTTGACGAGCGAAGTGATGTCTGCCATGTACGAACCGTAGTCGCCAAAATGATGTGCGCGTTCCGTTGGGCGGAAGTGTCACTAACCGACGTGACGGTCTCGACCTACCCAGTGGGGTTCGCGCAATTCGCGCTTCAAAATTTTGCCGGCACCAGACTTTGGAAGCGGATCGTCTGAAGACCGGAACGTCACCGAACGAGGAACCTTGTAGCCCGCGATATGTGCTCGGCAGTGTTCGATGAGTTCCTCTTCGGTGATCGTTGCACCAGGCTTCGGTACGACCTCGGCGTGCACCGTTTCTCCGAACTTCTCGTGAGGGATACCGAACACGGCTGCCTCGGCGACCCCTTGATGCAAGTACACGGCATTCTCAACTTCGGAGGTGTAGATATTTTCGCCACCGGAAATGATCATGTCTTTCGCGCGGTCAACGACGTAGAGGTAACCGTCTGCGTCTTGCCACGCGACATCACCCGAGCGGTACCACCCGTCGACAAGAGCATGAGCGGTTTCCTCTGGCCGGTTCCAGTAGCCAGCCATGATGTTCGGGCCTTGGATATAGATCTCACCTGGCTCGCCCACATCGGCAAGAGATCCGTCTTCACGGCGAACCTCGCAGCGAACGCCAGGAACTGGCGATCCAGCCGAACGAAGGCGACTTGCAAATGGCTCTTCACCAGCCATTCCTCGGCGATGATCCTCACCATCCATTGAGGTTGCGATCGGAGACGCTTCAGTCATTCCGTACAACTGGAACATCTCGCAGCCAAACCCTTCTGCAACGCGTCGCTGCACTTCTCCAGGCATTGGCGACGCGCCATACATGAGCGCGCGCAGTGCAGTGAGGTCTGCACCTTCCAGGGCGCCGCTTGCGAGCACCATGCCGAGCATCGTCGGTACGAGGAGACTGATCGTGCATTGCTCATCGGCGAGGGCCGAGACGGTGGCAGTTGGCTCGAATGCTGGGATAAAGACGTGTGCGCCACCGGCCCATGACACCGCGTAGGTCATTGAGCCATCGGCGAGGTGAAATTGTGGCCCCGCATGGAGGTACTTGTCTCGCGAAGTGATTCCCATGACGGCAACTCCGTGCATCGCATTTGCAGTGAGGTTGCGATGGGTGAGCATTGCACCTTTTGGCAGACCGGTAGTTCCGCCGGTGTAGAAGATTGCGGCCAGTCCTTCGTGGTGTTGTGGCGGAAGCTCAACGGGCGAGGAAGCAGCGAGGGTCTCGTAGGCAACGCACCCGTCGGGAGCATCTGTTCCGGGGCCAGTCCACACCAACGTGTGCAGAGAATCAAGGCGCTGAAGGAGTGCTCGGCCGGTGTCGAGATAGGTGTCGTCAACAAACAGCACTTTGACGTCTGAGTCTCCACAGATGAATGCAAGTTCTTCTTCGGCGAGGCGATAGTTGAGGTCGTTCATGACCATTCCGGCACCAGGGATGGCGAACCACAATTCAAAATGTCGGCTGCTATTCAGCATGAGTACGCCGACGCGGTCACCGATCTCAAGATCGAGACCAAGGAGGCCTGAAGATAGGCCATGAACACGCTCGGCAACCTCTGACCAGGTGCGGCGCTCGCCAGTGCCACGGTCGACTGTTGCGACTTTGTTTGCGTACTGAGCAGCGGGACGTTGCAAGGTCCACGCAAGTGTTGGTTCTGCACCCATCGTGATCTCCCCAAAATGATGTAGTCGACAAGGTTTGCGCCCATCACGCTAGTGATCTCGCAAGGTGAGATATCCATCGGGGTGATCTCCTTCGGCTACATGAGAATTCGATTCGCTGAACTACGTTGTGGCCGAGGAAGGGGCCACAACATGACTGATTCGTTGGCACAACAACGACTTGATGCATTCGCACGCATCACTGCGGCTGGTGAGCCGTATGAACTTGTCGACCGCGATGACATTCGCGGCCCGGTGCGCACCTTTGTGAATGCTCCAGTGTCGCTTCGTCAGGTCTATGAGGAAGCGATCAGTGACGTTGAATTCATCGTCGCCGATGACCAACGTTGGACCTTCGCTGAATTCTGGAATGACGCAGCAACAATCGGTCACATGCTCGTTCACGAACTTGGGGTGAAGAAGGGTGATCGCGTCGCGATCTCGATGCGCAACTATCCCGAGTGGATGCTCGCGTTCACGGCTGCGACGTCAGTGGGTGCAGTTGCAGTTGCGATGAACTCGCTCTGGAATGCCGATGAGATGGCGTATGGGCTGAACGACTCTGGTGCATCAGTGATCTTTGCCGATGCCGAACGTCTCGCATTGCTCGAATCGATGGAGACCCCGATTGACGGGTTGCGAGTTGTCGCTGTTCGACACTCGGGCTCACCCGCTGCTGATGTTGAACTGTCGGAGCGGATGGCAGCGATTGGCGCGGTCCCAATGCCCGAGGTCGAAATTGCGGCAACCGACTTGGCTCTCATCTTGTACACATCTGGGTCAACCGGACATCCGAAAGGTGTGCTCTCAAATCACCACAACGTCATCGTTGCGTTGATGGCATGGGAAGTCGAATACGGAGCACTCGTTGAGCGCCCCGGAAATGTTGTCGCTCCCGAAGAGAGCTCAGGGCTTGTGCCGGCAACGCTGCTCGGCATTCCGCTGTTCCACGTGCTTGGTCTTCATGCCGTGTTCCTGGGAAGTTTCAGAGGCCAGCGAAAGCTCGTCACTATGTACAAGTGGGATGCATCGGTCGCAGCCGAACTGATTGAGCGTGAACGAATCATTACGTTTACTGGCCCGCCTGCGGTGAGTGGAGACCTTGTGCGCGTCGCACAATCGGAGGGTCGTGATTTGTCGTCGCTATTGACCGTTGGAGGTGGAGGAGCGGCTCGGCCGCCTGCACAGGTTGGTCAGATTGACGACTCATTCGAGAAGGCTTTGCCCAATACGGGCTGGGGAATGACCGAAACCAACGCCATTGGCACATTGATTCTTGGTGCGGAGTATTCCGAGCGCCGCCTCAGCTCTGGTCCCGCACTATGTGTCATCGACTTGCGAGTCGTCGATGATGAGGGGAATGAATTGCCATCGGGTGAGCGCGGAGAACTTCAAGTTCGTGGTCCGTCGATGTTCCGTGAGTACTGGAACAAGCCTGAGGCAACCGCAGACTCATTTGCGGAAGGTGGCTGGTTCAAGACCGGTGACGTTGCCTACATCGATACCGATGGGCATCTCTTCATTGTTGACCGCATCAAAGACCTCATTATCCGAGGTGGAGAAAACATTGGATGCGGTGGTGTTGAAGCTGCATTGTCATCACATCCAAAGGTGATCGAAGCAGCGGTGTACTCAGTTCCTGATGAGCGCCTTGGCGAAGAAGTTGGAACAACGATGTATGTGACCGAAGATTTCGATGAAGCCGAACTTCGTGAGTACCTCGTTGACCATCTCGCAAAGTACGAGATTCCTCGTTATATCACGACGATGATGGAGCCACTGCCGCGAACGGGTTCTGGCAAGTTGTTGAAGCGGCAACTGCGCGAAGACACCATCGCCGAACTTGGCCTCGGCTGATTCGCTTCGTTCAGCGGAGTAATTGAAGAGCGTCGAATTCGAGTTCTGCCATTCGGCGCGCACTCGCTGACATGACAATTGACTTGAACGATCCGTCGAGATGCGAACGTGATTGGCCGGCCATACCGAGACCCCATCGGACGGTGAGCAGCACTCGCCACCACCTGAAACGTTCTCCATCCCAATCGCCACCGTGGTCGACGTACGCCGAGCGAAGATCGTCGATCGTTCCAAACCCACCGATGGGCAAGTGATCTTCGCGGAATCTCCACATTCGTTGGGTCGTCCACGACAGGTCTTCCATTCGGTCACCGATCCGGCTGCCTTCCCAGTCGAGAATCGCCCGCAGCCCGTCTTCGCCGACGATGATGTTTCCGTTGCGCACATCGCTATGCACAATCGTCGGTGCACTCGGTTCATCTGGCGCATTTCGTTCAAGCCATCTCGCACAGAACGAAAATGCCGGTGAAGGTGAAAGTAACTCGCTGAGTCCCTCATCAACTTGGCTGAGGGCATGAGCAATTGCGGGAAGTCCGGTCTCGGGTAAGAGCGATCGTGGTGCCGATGATTCCGGAATGGTGTGAAGGTTCGCAAGAGCTGAACCAATTTGGCGGGTGATGACAGACCCGAGACCGTCGCGTTCCGCGATGAGTCGGAGCACTCGGCGAGGTACGGTCTCACCCTTAACTGCAATCGAGATGAAGAACGGTCCACCCAGCACATCTTCGTCAGTGCAGACGTGATGAATGTGTGGCACGGGAACACCAGCCGACTCAGCAAGTTGACGAACGGTGGCCTCATCGGCGACGTCGAGCAACTGAATTGATGCTGTCGGAATCATCGTGAGAGCGAACCTCGTTGAAGTGCCTCCTGACGATGCCGTGAAGAGGGCGTTGAAGCGTCGAGCTCCAGCCGACACTGCGTCGAGGTTGGTGACTACGACGTCGACGCCCTCAGCATCGCTGAGCCAACTCGAAAGTTGGGCCGCAGCATCAGTAGTCGGTGCGCTGCCGGTCATTCGCCATCCCAGTCGTCGTAGCCAGGTTTTGCAATTGAGAGATCACCACGGACAATCTCGGTGAGAAGTGCTCTCACTCGGTCGTGTTCGCTTTCGGTATCTGCCGCGCCAGCACGAAGTACCGCAGCAACGACAGCCGAGAGATCGTCGGCGTTGTCGACGGCAGCTCCTCCGATCTCACGCAAGAGCTGGTCTTCGCGAGCTCGAACATCAGGACCTAACTCGAGTTCACGTGCGACGATCGATGCGATATTTGCTGCAACCCGCGCTTGGTGTTGTGCTGGTCCTGTCGTCGCCGGCACGACGTCGTCAGTCAGTGTTTCAGCGACCGTTCGAAGGAGATCGGCAGCAGATGGTGGCTGATGCATCTCAGCCCCTGACGCTTGCGACGCCCTTCGGGGCTTGCTGATTCATGTAGCCGAACATGTAGCCAGCGACACGACGCATCTGAATTTCCTCCGCGCCCTCGGTGATTCGGTAGCGACGGTGGTGACGGTAGATGTGCTCAAACGGTTTGTGGCGGCTGTAGCCGATTCCGCCGTGAACCTGCATTGCGCGGTCAGCTGACTCGCAGCACAACCGGTTTGCCCAGTAGTTACACATCGAGACTTTGTCGGACTGGCTGAAGGCGCCGTGCTCATCCATCAGCCAGGCAGTTTTATGAATGAGAGCCCGAAGCATTTCGCACTGGGTTTGAAGTTCAACGAGTGGGAATTGGATTGCTTGATTCGTTGAGAGGGCCTTTCCGAACGGCTTGCGTTCGCGCGCGTATTTCACCGACTCATCGATGCAGAACTGGGCTGCGCCAAGGCTTGATGCGGCCTGGCGAATGCGGTTCTCGTTGAAGAAGTGCTGCACGACCTGCAGCCCTTTTCCTTCTCCACCAAAAATCGCTGAATGCGGCACTCGAACATCGGTGAGCCTGATGTGCGCATGATCGGTCGGCATGTTGAATGTCCAGAGGTATTCAAGGATGTCGAACCCGGGGGATGTCGTCGGCACCAAGAATGCGGTGATGCCGTCACCGTCACCGGCCTTACCACTCGTCCTCGCAAAGATGAGATCGCAGTCGGCTTTATGGATGCCAGTGTTCCAGGTCTTCTCGCCGTTGATGATCCACTCATCCCCATCGCGAACGGCATGGGTCTCCATGTGAGTCGCGTCTGAGCCATGCTCAGGTTCGGTGATACCGAACGCAAAACCGCGACGGCCCTCAGCGAGGTCGTCGACCCAGTCGGCTTTCTGTTCATCGGTGCCGTAGGTGATCATCAACAGAAGCCCGACGTTGTTGCCGACAATGGAGTGTTCGTTCTGCAGATCATTGTGTAACCCGAGGCCTCGGCGTGCCAAGTGCTCACGAATGACGGCCATCCCGTAGATCGTCCCGTCGCTGCCTCCATATTCGGCAGGGAAGGGGTACCGGTAGAAGCCCGCTGCATCTGCCATGCGCTTCGCTTGATGAAGGAGGTCTTCCCATTCATCATTTGGGAGGCCGCCACGCTCCCAGTCAGTTCGAGCGTCCTCTCTTCGATGGTCAAAGAAACGGATGTTGTCGTTCGACTCTTCGAGCGGCCGAATCTCGGCATCGATGAAGTCATCTAGTTGCCCGAGGAGTTGTTGTAGCTCTTCGGGAATCTCATGTGGAATTGGTGGATTCACTGCAATCGCCTCCTTGTGCTGAACGTACCCGAGTGAGGCGTGAACGATCGGCTCGGGGCAACGTGGCGGCTAGGCCGTTGCAGAGAGGTCGATGATGGCTTCGTGCTCAATCGAGGTGACGATCTCGTCATTCAGCATGAAGTGCATGTCGACTATCGCTCGCTCACCGTGGGCGAAGAACCGATCAACGACTCTTGGCACAATCGTGATCTCGCTTCCGACGGCAACAGCGCGATGATGACGAATGATCGACCTGGTGTGAATCCAGCTTCCTCGTGCGAGTTGTTCGTGCATGATGTGATTCGCAAGATCAGGCCAGACCGCTGGGTGGACGATGCCAGCTCTGGTGCAGACGTCGAGGTCATCACCAGCGGGAACGGCGTAGTCCGATCCGTAGGGGGTGTCAACGGTGATGGTGACTGGTTGAAGATCGTCACCGTCTCGAAGCGCAGGAGCGCTGCCGGCATCAAGTATTGGTCGCAGCACCGCTCGCGCTTGGGGTGATCCGGTGTGCGCCTCGATCAGTGTTGACCCGTCGCTATCGTTCGCGCTGACCGTGACCATGTCTTGATCGAAAACCGGCTGGCGGAAGCGCACCTCACCGCCTCCGTGTTCAACCCACGCAGTTCCGTGGGTAACGAGGGGAAGGTGACAGAGATAGGCGTAGACGGTGACACCTGCGACGAGCGCACCAGGGAAGCCCGCAGCACGGCCACCTTCATCGGTGTGGATGGGATTTCGAGCATGGACTGGAAGATTCGTGGCGGTAATTGACCACGGTGCGTACTCAACTGAACTCATATGACAGTTTCGCGCAGCGTTCTTCGTGGCATGCTGTCGCCGTGGATATCACTGATCTTCATGCGACCGAACTCTCGGCCGCCATTCATGATCGGACGGTCTCGTGCCGCGAGGTGATGGAGGCCTACCTCGATCAGATCGCGGCAAGAAATGGTGAGTTGAACGCAATCGTGTCGCTTCGTGACCGCGACGACCTGTTGAAAGAAGCAGAAGTCTGCGACGAAGAGTTAGCAGCTGGTTCCTCGCGGGGATGGATGCATGGATTTCCTCACGCGGTAAAAGATCTTGCAGAGACGAAAGGTTTGCTGACGACGAAGGGTTCGCCCCTGCTTGCATCGTTCGTCCCTGACCACGACGCGTTGCAGGTGGCGAGAATCCGATCGGCTGGCGCAATCATCATGGGCAAGACGAATGTGCCCGAGTTTGGGCTTGGTTCGAACACGTTTAATCCGGTGTTTGGCGCGACGGCTAACCCGTATGACCCGTCCAAGGTTGCGGGTGGAAGCAGCGGTGGCGCTGCAGTTGCGCTAGCGACTCGAATGTTGCCAGTTGCCGATGGGAGTGACTTCATGGGGTCGCTCCGCAACCCGGCAGGCTGGTGCAACGTCGTTGGGTATCGGCCAAGTTTCGGTCGAGTCCCGAGTTATCCGAGCACTGATTCCTACTCGACATTGTGTGCAACCGAGGGCCCGATGGGACGTCGGGTACTCGACGTTGCGATGTTGCTCGGAACTCAAGCCGGTTGGGACTCTCTAGTGCCGAACTCGGTCGCCGGAACTCTCGAGGAGTTCGCGTCGGTCGAGTCATGCACAGCTCATCTGTCTGGAACACTCGCCGGTGTTCGTATCGGGTGGTTAGGTGACCTTGGTGGGCACCTAGCGACAGAACCCGGGATTCTCGAGACCTGCGAGACCGCTCTGAAGCGGATGGAGGCCGACGGGGCCGTGATTGAGCCGGCCACCTTGAATGTTGACCTCGATGCCCTCTGGACCTCATGGCTCCATAACCGTCATGCCTACAACGCAGCGACGTACGGGCCGCTATTACAACGTGAGTCCACTGCCGCTCAAGTGAAACCAGAAGTTCGTTGGGAGGCAGAGTCGGGCATGTCACTGACCGCCCTTGATCTCAAGCGAGCATCAGTCACGCGTACTGCGTATTACGAACGAGTCGCATCGATGTTCACCTCGGGTGGTGGCGCGTATGACCTACTTGCACTGCCGACTGCTCAAATGTGGCCCTTCGACATTGAGACAAGGTGGCCACAAGAGGTCAACGGTCGCGCAATGGACACATACCATCGTTGGATGGAATGCACGATTTACGCGACCTACGCCGGTTTGCCAGCGATCTCCATGCCTGCGGGGTTCTCTGAAAGCGGACTTCCGGCCGGCATTCAACTCATTGGTGCACCACTCGCTGATGTGAATGTACTGAAGACCGCCGCCGCCTATGAACGTCTTATCGACGACCTCAACGTGGCAATGGCCTAAGGGTCAACTGTCACCAATTCGCGAGAACGATGGTGGTCGTTTCTCGACAAATGACTGCACGCCTTCGGCGAAGTCTGGACGCTTGAAACTCTCGACCATCAGTTGAGCGGCCTCAGCTTCAGCTGC
>JAYNVD010000011.1:0-17899 GCA_038100275.1 Ilumatobacteraceae bacterium | reverse complement strand
CTCAAACCCCACTCAGCAATAAGGCCGCGCTGTGCAAACGCGGTGAGGAAGAGCGACTTCTCTGTTCCGACACGCAGATCGCAACACAGGCTGAATGGAAATGCCATTCCCGCAACAGCGCCATTGATGGCGGCGATAATCGGCTTCGGGGTTGTCATGAGAAATGGGAAACGGCCGTCAAAGTCGCCATTCGAATCTGCAGCGGCCTCGCCATCAGCAACCGCCGATCCGGCGTCGTTACTCGATTCGTTTCCTGACGAAATATTTGAAAGAAGTTTCATGTCGGCACCGGCGCAGAACGCGCGACCTGCGCCAGTGATGATGATGCCGACTACCGCGGGATCCGCACTTGCTTTCGCAACTGCGTCGCGAATTTCGTGGTCCATCCGGTTCGTCCAGGCATTCATTGCCTCCGGTCGATTCAACGTGATCGTTGCTACTGGATTTTCGACTTCGTAAAGAATGGTCTCGTACATACTCATGCTCCTCAACACGGGAACGAAAGAGCGCCCCCTCTCAACGCAAGTCTCGTCGAGAGGGGGCGCTGTGAACGCATTGGATGAGATCAGATAATCGTCAAGCGACGGCGTGCGGCGAGGAGCGTTCCCCCGAGGCCGGCCAGTCCTAGGCCAAGGAATGCAAGGGAGAGTTCCATTCCTGTGGCTGGCAATGCGTTGTGATCTGTGTCGTCAGCAGAGACGGCAACTTCAGGTGCTTCATTAGTTGCGGGAGCGTCGTCGATGGCAGGTGCGACTTCGATGACCTCGTCGAGCGAGTTAGCAACCGTCTCGTTCACGTTCTCAACGGCGGGAGCGTCTTCGGCTGTTTTGACCGTTGGCTCGTCTTCGATGACTGGCTCGTTGTTGTTGACAATTTCCTCAACAACCTCTTCGACAGTTTCGGTGTCAGGGGTTGGCGTGACGATGTCGGTGATGACCTCGTCGGCTGGCTCTTCGGTGGCAATGTCCTCTTCGATGGCCTCGTCTTCGATGACCTCGTCCTCGATGGCTTCGTCGTCAACTGCTGGCTCCTCGGTGACTTCTTCGTCAGCTACCGGATCTTCGATGACTTCCTCGTCAACCACTGGCTCCTCGTCGACAACCTCACCACCTTCGCAGACATGTGAGAGGACGAACTTCACATTCATGCTGTAGGGGGCGACCATCGCACTCGAACCAGCTGCGGTGAGATCGTTGAGGTCGGCACCAGCTGGAACTGCAACAAACACGTTGTCGGTCTGGTCGCCGTTGGTGACGATGTCGTCACCAACGACGAGAGTTGCGGTGCCGCCGATGTTGAGGTTCATCGATGAGAATTCGTACTGGCCGTTATTTGGAGCGAGTACGAAGTGCCACCAAGCATCATCGCTTGGGCAGTCATTCTTGACTTCTGCACGGTCGTTGTGGAGTTGCACAGGAGCTGGGCCGAGATCGATTGACTCGTTGCGACCGTTTCCGTTGCCTCCGGGGGCGGCTTGGGCGATGTTTGCCCCGAAGAGCGAGAACATCGCGATGGTTGAGATTGTTGCTGCGGTGAGTGACTTGTGTGCGTTCATGTCATCCAAGAGCGCGCTGATCACCTTTTCTCGCGTTTTTTCGCGACTTTTCTTTCAGATCGAAAAGCCATACAAATAAAGGGGTTTCGAGGAAATCATGGCCATTTCGTGAAGAAAATCGTGAGATTTCATCGATTTTTGGCACGATGACAATCGATGGACCCCACAGCACTTGACGACATTTCTCGGCGACTACATGAACTCGTCGAGGAGAATCGGCGGATTCATGACATTGAATCCATCAATCTCGACCCAGCAACAAACGTCATGAACCCGCAGGCCGAGACGTTGCTCTCGTCAGGATTGGGCTCTCGTCCCTCGCTAGGGCGCCCGGGAAGCAAATATGAAACCGGGCTTGAAGCAATTGAGCAGATCGAATTACTTGCTGACGACCTCGCACGCCGAGTGTTTGGTGCTGAACATGTTGAACTTCGGACGGCTTCAGGTGCGCTGGCCAATGTCTACGCCTTCATGGCGACCTGCAAGCCCGGAGACAGCGTCATTGTTCCTCCGGCAACCATCGGAGGCCATGTCACTCACCACATCAATGGTGCGGCCGGGCTTCTTGGGTTAGAGATTCATGAGGCGCCAATCGACGCAGCAGAGATGACGGTCGATGTTGAGCAAACACGTGTGCTCGCTGAATCGATACGACCTGCACTCATTACGATCGGCGGAAGTCTGAATCTTCAGCAGCATCCAATCCGTGAGCTTGCCGAGATTGCACACTCGGTTGGGGGACGGCTTCTCGTCGATGCTGCACATATGAGTGGCCTCTTCGCTGGGAAGTACTGGCCGTCGCCGCTCGCAGAAGGGGCAGACCTGCTCACAATGAGCACCTACAAAAGTCTTGGTGGTCCACCTGCAGGAATTGTGTGCACAAACGACGGTGACCTTGCAGAACGATTGGATGCAATTGCGCACCCGGGCCTAACTGCCAACTTTGATGTTGCGAAGACAGCGGCGCTTGCGGTGACACTGCTCGACTGGCTAGAAGTAGGCGACACATATGCACGATCGATGGTCGAGGCTGCTCAGGCGTTGGCGGCAACGTTGGGAGATGCTGGTGTTGGCGTGATCACTGCTGGTGGCAGATTCACCGACTCACACCATGTTGCGATCGATGCCCGACCATTTGGTGGTGGACAAACTCTCGCCAAATATTTACGACGCGCAAACCTGCTCGCCTGTGGAATTGGGTTGCCATTTGATGGAGTGAATGGCGATGTTCCCGGCCTTCGACTTGGAACCCCTGAAATCGTTCGGTGGGGAATGAGTGCCGACGATGCAACGACAGTCGGTTCGTTCATCGTTCGAGCGCTCGAGGCATCTCCTGAATCGGTAGCTGGGGATGTCACAGAATTCCGGTCGAAGTTCAACAAGATTCACTTCGTTCGTGGCGGACCGGTAGCACCGTTGCCGGTGAGGTGACCTTCTGCTCGTTGGTTCGTTGAGACCAACGAAATCAGCCCGGCTACAGTCGCTCCTGTGAGCCTTCCAATCGTTGATCTTGCACCATTTGCAACAGGAGAAGATCACTCCAGTTCTGCGGCTCGTGAACAGGCCGCAATCATTGATGCGACCTGCCAAGAACTCGGTTTCTTGCTCGCAGTTGGTCACGGAATCGCCCCTGAAACCAAAGAAGAACTTCTTGCGGTGATGCGTGAGTTCTTCGCGCAACCGCAAGACGTAAAAGATGCAATTTCAATTGCGAACAGCCCGTGTCATCGTGGGTATGTCGGAATTGGTACGGAGGCGTTAGAGGGCGCACTTGCTGACGATGAGCAACTTGATGTTCCTCGTCTCGGTGATTTAAAAGAGACCATCGACTCGGGCACCGAACATGGGCCAGATCACCCGGAGGTGCGTGTCGGCACCCCGCTGCACGGACCAAACCAGTTGCCTGATTCACCTCAGTTTCGTGCGGCGTGGCAGCGGTACTTCGATGAAGCAACCGAGGCAAGCCTGAGAGCACACCGTGGACTTGCGGTTGCCCTTGGCCTTCCTTCAACATGGTTTGAAGACCTCGGCGGCAACGACCGTGATGCATTCATGTATCACCTGCGAATGTTGCATTACCCGCCGACAAGTCGGGTGACGCCGGCACCGGGGCAGCCCGGGTGCGGCTCCCATACCGATTACGGATCGGTCACCATTCTCACCGATGACGGGCATGGGGGACTGCAGGTTAAGACTCGTGCTGGAGAGTGGATTGACATTTCGGTGCCTGATGGACATGCCGTCGTCAACCTCGGCGATCTCATGGCGATTTGGACAAACGATCGCTATGTCTCGAATCCTCATCGAGTAGTGAGCCCACCCAACGTCGACCGGTATTCCATTCCATTCTTTGTAGAACCTGGGTTTCACACAAATGTTGAGTGTTTGTCGACCTGTCAGGATGCATCAAACCCACCACGACATGACCCTCTGACCGCAGGTCCGTATCTGCTGTCACGCTTCGATGGCACTCATTCGTATCGAAACGCTCTTCTCGACTGAGTCAGTCCCGATGCTGTGAGTCCCATGCCATTGCGATCGCAACGGCAAGAACAATCACACTTCCAATCGATGCACCGACGAGAAGGTTCGTGGTGGTGCCGGCAACGCCTCCTGGATTGCGATACCCGGGCGCAATCGACAGCGTGCCAAGTCCGAGCCAGGTCGACATCGTTAACAATGCCGCCGGGAGTACCGCCCCCACTGCGAGGGCGAGACCGGTTGGCCGCACCGAAAGAAACCCCAGCAGACCTCCTACAGCCAACGCCCCAAGTTGGACGAGGCGACCAATCATCACTTCGTTTGGCCACCCTTCGACGCTGTTGAGTAGCCAATTTGCCGACCACGACGAATTCGAAAGTGGCATCAACGGTGCCATCGCAGCAATAACCACGATGAGTGCACCGAGAGCGTGAATGTACGGATTGAGGCTTGCTTGGCGATCGATTAAGAGATCATTCATCGAAGCAAAAAATGCAATAAGACCGAGTCCTGCTGCGGCAAACAGCGCCCAGTATCCGAGGTCTCTCGTGATGTCGATGGTGAACTCACCCGAGGCACTTGCAGCGAAATTCTGTGCGGCTTGAACCGGAAATTCGATGAGCCCGATCGACAGGGCCGTTGTACCCAAGATGGAGAGGCCACTTCCACCGACGAGGCCCGGCCCCCACGGCCGCCCGATGATGGTGCCGACTGCTCCAACAGCAAGTCCGATGGTTCCGATAAGCCCGATAGCGATGAGGTTTGAGCCGAGGTTGTCGAGATGCCACGTTCCTGTTCGAAAACCGACGGCGTTGGCAACGTCTGCGAACTCCGCTCCGGCCGAGGTCGTGATACTGAGAATGTCTGCAGTTAGAGCGATGAGCGTGACGATCGCAGCGACGATCCCAATGAATGAGGTGACCGTGAGTTGGACGTTCATCGGTTCTGGTGACTCGTCGATCGCGAGAGCTGCAGCAATTGTTGGCGATCCAGACGACGGGGTTGGCGGTTCGTCATTGGCCGGAATGACCTGGGTTGCTGCAGCGGTATCAATGGAGATGCCACCGGCGGGTAGGTCGTCAATGGTGTCGTCAAAGGGCCGTTCCTCGTCCGCCCACACGAGATGCGATTCGAACGCTGGCTCGTCGGCGGCTGAGATCTCGATGGTGTGTTTCAGTTCTTCGGTCTGAATGGAGTCATGAAGTCGTGTGAGGGCAAGTTCATCAAGACCATCACGCTCGGAATCATCGATGACCGGAAGTTCTCCAGTCCGGTCGCCATCTGCATTGTCCTGAAACGCCGGCGACTCCGTGGTGATCGCATCAATGACTTCGGTTGGGGCGTCACCCATCGCTTGACCGCAGCCGTTGCAGAATTTTGCATCATCGGGTGGCGTTGCGCCGCAGTGCGAGCACGTCATTTCGACACCCGCTTGAGATGTTGAAACATCGTTGGGGTTTGCCGCCCGCCCATGGGTTGAGACTACGACATCATCTGATGCGACACAGGAGGTTTTCGGTGGTTATCGACGACGCAGCCGTCGGAGTTGCGTTGCGATGTACGGTCGCGCTCTTCGTTGACCTCCACGGGATGCGATTGCGGTTTGTAGTGATTCAAGCGATCGAATAATTCTCTCGACATCGGGCTCTCGGGCGAGACCTTCACACTCGTCAGTGAATTCGCCGAGAGTGCGATGACCGCGTTCGTTGTTGCACCGCTTACACGCAGCGACCTCGTTCTCAATCCAACTCGGGCCGCCCTTTATTCGGGGGACGAGGTGCTCAGTGGTTGGAACGACGTGGCGATCATCGAATGGCCGGCGACACCAGACACAGTCGTCGCCGTCACGCTGAAGAATGATTGCCATTCGCTCGCGCCGGTTCGGTTGTCGGCCGTGTTGGTGTTCTGTCGCTGGATGCGATCGACCCATGTGACAAGAATGGTGCAATGGCAGGTCGCTTCGCACCTTCACCGACAGGTGATCTCCACATTGGAAATCTTCGAACGGCACTGGTAGCTGCTCTTCTTGCCGAATCGACCGGCCGCGATTTCATCATCCGAATGGAAGATCTCGACCTCGTGACGGCTTCATCAGAGTTTGAAGATCGCCAGATCGAAGACCTTTCGGCGATCGGTGTGACGACTTCTCGAGAAATTGTCCGTCAGTCAGAAAGGTTTGATTTATATCGAGAGGCCATCGCACAACTCACAGCCAGCGACGATGCGTATCCGTGTTATTGCAGTCGCCGCGAGATTCGCGCCGAGATTGAAGCTGCTGCCCAGGCACCACACGGCAATTTGCCTGATGGTGCCTACCCGGGTACTTGTCGTGACCTCACTTCATCTCAACGGGCGAAGCGCGAAGCGGAAGGGCGTAAGCCAGCGTTGCGGCTTCGTACATCGGGTGAGACGTACGTGGTCAATGATCTTGTCGCTGGTCGCTTTGAAGGCGGTGTCGACGACGTGGTGTTGGCTCGTGCCGATGGCGTGCCTGCGTACAACCTGGCAGTGGTGGTCGATGATGCTGCCCAAGGTGTCGATCAGGTGGTGCGAGGTGATGATCTGTTGTCGTCGACGCCGCGACAGATGCATTTGCAACGTTTGTTAGGTCTACCCACACCTGCGTACGCCCATGTGCCTCTTGTGCTGGGGGAAATGGGAAGTCGGCTCGCCAAACGTGATGGTGCGATCACGCTTCGAGAACTTGTCGAACGTGGTGAGACCGTGAGTTCGGTACGAGATGCGATCGCGGAGAGCATTGGCTGTCAGCCTGCGGATAATCATCCAGAGCCGTTCGAGTTGTGGGCTGCGCAGTGGTCACTCGATCGACTGACACGCGAGCCTGTTCAACTTTCGAGTTTCGCTCTCTCGATTGGCATCGAGGATGATGCCGCGTCGTGATTTGACGTTCTCAGTACTGTTGAGGTGAATGGCACGACCGCGATGGACACACGCAACTTGGTTGATGTCAGTTGCTGTGTTGCCGTTGATGTCGGCCTGCTCAACAACTTCGTCAGCATCAGATGGTGTGGCAACTGATGCGACTCCGAATGCGGTGACGACAACGACGCTGTCGTTGCCTCGAGATCTTCCAACGACGACCGTTGCCCGAGAGACAACGACCACATCGTCGAGCACCACCGTGTTGCCGACGTTCGAACAAGAGCCTGTCGTCGTCTCAGAGATGGCCGAACCCCTGAGTGCGGTCGGTCGTGAAGACGGAGAGGAGACCGTGCGTCTGCAAGAACGTCTGCTCGAACTCGGGTTTTGGGTGCAGTCAACCGATGGAATATTTGGGTTGACGACCCGTCAGGCAGTGATGGCTGCGCAGAAGTATCTCGGGCTTCCTGCAACTTCGTCGGTTGACGAAGTCACTGCTGAGGCGCTTTCAGCCGCAACGACTCGTCCACAGGCGCGTAGCGATCGCGGCACATTGGTCGAGATTGATAAGTCGCTCCAACTCGGATTCTTCGTCATCAATGGTGTGACGGAGTGGGTACTCAATGTGTCAACTGGCTCGGAGATTCCATACTCCGAACCGAATCAGAATGACCCAGAAAAGATCGAGGAGGGCGACTCGATTACAGATCCTGGTTTATTCAAAGTTGACCGTGAACGGGCTGAGGGCTGGTGGGACGGCGATCTCGGCTCGATTTATCGTCCGAAATATTTCAACGGTGGCATCGCCGTTCATGGTTCAGGTTCGATCCCGAACTATCCGGCATCGCACGGTTGTGTGCGGGTGAGTACCCCTGCGATGGATTGGATTTGGGAAGAGGAACTCATGCCGATGGGCACTCCGGTTTGGGTGCACGGATCAATTCCCAAATGACGGTTCTTGATCGCGTCGTGTGATCTACGGGCGAGTCTGCGAGAGTGATGGGGTGAAGTTGTTAAGGCCTACCAGCATTGCTGCCGCACTGTTACTGGTGGGTCTCTGTGCCTCATGCGGTGGAAGTGATGTTCCATCGATGGAAGGTGAAGCCGCTCTTGAGACGTCGACGACAGTTAGCGGAGCAAGCACTCCAACGACGACGCCCACGGCTTCGGTTACTCCAACAAGTGAAAGTGATGACGCAGACGTTTCTGACCGAGTTGGTGAGCGGCCGCAGGTCGTCACAACAACAACGGCTCCTGTTCCTCCGGTGCCTGTTGTCGACGATGACACGTTGACGCTGAGTAGATACGGGGTTGGTGATCACCGGTTCGGTGATGACGGTGACGAGGTCATCTCGTTACTCAGCGAAGTGTTCGGCATTCCTGAATCTGACACGATGCGCCGCTTCACCGAGAGTGAGAGTGGCGAATTCGTCGACCGCAACGGTGACTACGTGTTCATTGATGTGCTCGGCCGCGAGACGTGCTTCGATGTCGGACTGTGTGTTGAAAGCGCCGGTGAGCGCAGTGATGAGATGGTGTTCACGGGGTGGACTCACCGTGGAGTCACAGGTGCACTTGCTACGAGTGAGGGCCTGGGTGTCGGTAGCCGCTGGTCGGCGTTTCAGTCAGCGATGACCGTCGATCCTGTCGGTTGCGGTATGTACTCGGCCGGGATGTATCGAGGGATCAAACTCGAGGTTCGATCGATGACTGATTCGTTCACGAATGAGCAAGTCGTGGCAGCAGATCCAGAGGATGTCGTTGTGATTGCACTGTCCGCAGGTGACGTGCGAACTTCACTTCACCCGGCGTGCTGACGTCGTTAGCGGGCGATGTTGAGAGCGGATGACGGGAATCGAACCCGCGTATTCAGCTTGGGAAGCTGATGTTCTACCATTGAACTACATCCGCAGAGGGATTCAGATTAGCGGCTCTTCAGGTTGCGACCCTACGTAGAGACACTGCCGGAGCACTAAGGTTCAGTTCGTGATTTTGTCTGACCGGACCATTCGTGAACAGATCTCCAGTGGTCGCATCGTTATCGAACCGTATGACGATGCACTGGTACAACCCTCATCAATAGACGTGCGTATTTCGCACCTGTTCCGGGTGTTCCGAAATCACACCGCGGGTGTGATTGATGTGAAGCGCGATATGACCGGCCTCACTGAACTCGTTGAGATGCCAGAAGATGGCTCAGAGCCGTTCATGTTGCATCCGGGTGAGTTCGTACTCGGTTCAACACTCGAGCGTGTTGGCGTTCCCGATGATCTCGTCGGACGGGTGGAAGGCAAGTCGAGTTTGGGACGTCTCGGGTTGCTCATTCACTCGACCGCCGGGTTTATCGATGCTGGGTTTGATGGTCACATCACGCTTGAATTGGCAAACGTCGCTTCACTTCCGATCACCCTCTACCCGGGAATGAAGATCGGGCAGGTGTCATTCATGCAAATGACGACACCGGCCGAAAACCCGTACGGCAAGGGTGCCCGTGGATCCAAGTATCAAGGCCAACGTGGCCCGACGCCGAGCCGTTACTTCGAGAACTTCAACGCCGACTAAGTTTCCCGGTCCCGTAGGGCGCTAGTGGTCCTCCTGGTAATGCTGCGCGAGAGGGTCGCCCCCAAAGTCCATTGTTAGGTCGCGCCAGACCGTGTGTACATGGTTGACATCTCGCTGAGAGTTGTCGTACTCGATGAGTATCCCGCCGCCCTCTAACCGGTAGTAGTGCGGTTCACCAGGCTCAATTCCTCCTGCCCACAAGAATCGAAAATCGGTGAGGTGGGTTTCTGCCCGACGCCACTGTTCATCGGCGAGCGAGGAGTGGATGCGGTCAAGGTAGACACCGAGTAGTTCTCTGAGTAACTGGACCTGGGTTGTGCCACAGTCGGCAACAGCGATGCCTTTCGAAGTTGCTGATAACCCAAGTGCAGTGTCGTCTTCCGGGGTCCAGCCAGCCTTAGCAGTCGCGGCATGATGAACCTTCGAAAGAAATTCGTCGGTTTGCTCCGCAAATCTTCCTCGCCAGATCTCGTTGAGAGGAATCACAGTGTCGCCCTCGCTGAGACGAGTGCGGTTTGCTCCGAGCAGGTCGACCGGTGCTCGTGGCGAGAGAAGTGCTTGGGAACGACTTGTCTCATCTAACGAATGCAGCAACTCACGAGCGATGTCTTCGGCGCCACCCAACGGTCGCAAGAGGTGCGGTCCGAGAAGTTGCGAACTAGCGGGATCGGCACCGAGAAAGAGTGGAGTTGCCGAGATCACTTCGTTCTCTCGCACAGTGAAGTGAAGAGAGATGTGGTGACCGCCAAATCTCCAGGACCAATTCGGTGAGGTCGGATCTCCGAAGACAGCAAGCCAATACAGAAGCGGGTCGCGACCACGTTCTCGGCCGTATGACACTGAGAATCCTTCAACGCGATCGAGGACATTCTCCAGCCCCATGATCATCGACGCTGTCGTATGACCGGGTGCGCTGAGTGCCGTCGCAAGCAACTGGTGCACAATCCGGTGCTGAGCAGATGTCATCTCTGCAAGTGGAAGGCCGCCATGATCGGTCGGTGTGTAAAACCACTTGAGTCTCTCTTGATCTTCTTCAGCAAAGCGAACGCATCGTCGCTGGTCTGTACTCAACGTCGCGAACAGGTCACCGATGATGCTGCCCATCTTGTCGGCCAGGGTGTGTCGAGTATCTGAGGTCATGATCCAGGCTCCGCGTCACCTGGGGTATGCAGCCCAAAGATGAGTTCGGGATCTCCAGGCTTCCAGTTGTTATCAGTTTGAGATCGTGCACCGATCGACCGGGTTCGTGAGAGTAACGAAGCTCCGAGAGCGAGTTGGTCAGACTCCCAATTAGTGAGAGCCGCATCGAGACTTTCTGAATTCTCTAAATGTCGGTACAGCGACCAGGCGTCTTCTGCAGCTTTTGCAGTTCCAGCTGCTGCGTGCGGTCGGACAGCAAACGCAGCGTCTCCTATCAAGCAGGTTCTTCCATGGCGCATCCTCGGCACCTCAATGTCATACACGACCTGCAAGAACGGCTGCTCTACTCGTTGGACGACCTCTGCAATCGAACGTGGAAGGCGTGCATGCGCCGTAGCGCGCATTTCATCCACGTGATGTTTCGCTACAGCGCCGGGCGGAACCGACACCGATCGAAGTTCGCCGTCGACATCAGTCATGAGATCGTCCAGCTCGCCTCCGTCGAGGTAGTTCCGATACCACACAAAGTTGAACAGCCGCTGCCCTTTATGAACCGAACCGTCGAGGGCCGGTATCGGGTACATGAGGATGTGACTATTCGCGAAGACGTAGTACGTGATCGCATCTCCGAGCCGCACAACGATGTCGCTCGGGAGGTCTTCTTCAGCGACCGTTCCTCTCCATGCGACGTAACCGGCATATTGAGGCACCACGTCGGGGAGCAGTTGATGTCGAGTCGTTGACCGAATTCCGTCTGCAGCGACAACAAGATCTACGTCGACCGATGAGGTGTCTTCGAAGGTGACTGAAACGGACTGGTCATTCTCATCAACCCGACTCGATTCCTTGTTGAGGTGATACCGGTCGCGGCCAAACGATTCCATGAGGCGTTGATAAACGGTGTTCCACGAACTGAACCGATACGGGTGATGAGATTGGTGAACGACTTCATCATTACGGCCGAGATACATGATGTCGGATGTAGAAATTGAGATCGCGTCAAGGTCGATACCGGCGCGCTCGACGAGATAGCGGTACGAAGCTTTGAGGAATCCGATTCCTGCGCCGCGTTGTTCAAGTTCAACGGGTGAACGCTCGTAGACGTCAACATCGTGGCCCGCGTCGCGAAGCAGGCACGCAGCAGAGACGCCACCGAGTGATCCACCGATGACGGCTATTTTCAGCGGATTCAACGCAGAGTTATTCAGCCAGGAACGCCAAAGGTTGCGATGGTGTCAACCCGACACTCGAACAGCACTCGTCGTTCATCAATCGATGGATCACGGAGTCCGTATTCGTCACCTTCACCGACGTACTTCTGCCAAATCCGATTCAGTTGCGCCGTCACACGCTCGCCTTCGTTCGGATCGTCCTCACTGATTTCGCGCTCGACGGTCACCTTCATTGAAAGCCAGTGATACATGTTTTCTGGATTCATAATCACAATCGAAATCTGCGGAGTGTCACGGATCCATTGGGTCTTCTTGCGATGTGATGCGACGTTCACAAGAACCTTGTCACCTTCGTAGTCGAACCACATTGGAGTGAGATTTGGTCGGCCCGATGGTCCCATCACTGCCATGACACATGCGTAGGGCTTGTCCATCAGTTGTTTGTAGGTGGGATCGAGATCGCTGATTGAGGTGATTTCTCCTCGATCGCCAACTCCGAACTGGCCTGCCTTGAGGCCTTCAGAGACATCGATGAATTTGTTGACTTTGACCATGTGAACCCCCATTCACGACTTGTGGTTATTGATATTAGAACCTAGGCGGGTACTGATGTTCCAGTTGAGCCGCCGTCACCTATCAGAACTTATGAATGTCGTTTTAGCCTCTGCTCACCTGCAAGATGTGCTCGTACTCGGTGGCGTCTAGTCGTACGTCAACGAGATGCGGTTTACCTGACTCGTATGCGTGTTGAAATGCTGGGAGGAGATCATCGGAGTGGGTGACAACAGTTGCGGCCATGCCGACAGCGTTGGCAAGTGCAGCGAAGTCGGTTGCGCCGTATGCAACAGCCTTCGCACCTCCTTGAGCGTCTTTTTGCTTGAGTCGAATCAGTGTGAGTTCCGAATCGTTGAAGACTGCGACGCAGACGGGGAGTTGCAGACGCTGGAGAGTTTCAAGTTCGGACAACGCCATATGAAGCCCGCCATCCCCGGTAAATGCGATGACAGGGCGATCGCACTCACCAAGTGCTGCACCGATCGCCGCTGGGAGCGCGTAACCCATCGTTGCAAGCCCGTTTGAGATGAACACCTGTTTCGTTCGAGTCACTGGCCAGAAGGGCATTACGGCGAGGAAGTGGGCGCCAGCGTCAACCGTCACGACGGTTTCGTCCGGCATGACCTCGGCTGCGGAACGGACAAGATCGACGGGGCCAAGTGGACGCGATGCGTCGGCGAGTCGAGATCGCAGACCTGCGACGTGTTGTGTTGCGTCTCGATTGTCTGATGATCGCATAGGAAGAACGTCTCGAGCATCGCCAATAAATGTCATCGACACGGGGGTAAGTGAGTGAGCGAGCGGAAAGCTGTCAATTGAGATGACATCGCACGAGTACGACCATGCGCCGGGAAGCGGTTCGACGTCGTCAAAGCCGATGAGAACGACGAGGTCTGCGTTATTGAGTAACTCGCGTTCGGGGGTGGCGTTGGTGAACATGCCGGCAAGTAGCGGATGCCCCTCGGGCAGAATCCCAGCCCCTTGATAGGTGGTGAGCACAGGTGCGGCGAACTGTTCAAGCGCTTCTCGACAATCACTCGGTGCCTGGGAGCCACAGATCACGACTGGTGATGAGCATGTCGCGAGCCGGTTGCGTAGTTCGTCGGCGCTGACGGTAATTGTCGCTGTCGGGGGAATGGGGTATCCGTCAATCTCGGTTGTTGAATTTGTATCGAGATCGATGTGGACGGCACCAGCGAGCGGGCCTTTTGCGGTTGCGATGAGGTCCGTGAGTTGTGCTTCGGTCACGTCGTTACCAATGCGTGCGGTTCGCAATGTGACGGCACGCATGAGTGCCCGTTGGTCGAACCGTTGGTGGCCAGTGGTCGCCCTAGTTGCTTCGGGCACACAATCGGTGATGACGAGGAGGGGTGCTCTGTCAAGCGTTGCGTGTGCTGCGCCATTGACGGCTGCTGCTGCTCCCGGGCCCCGCGTCACGATGACTGCTGACACCGTGTCCGTTACCACGCTGAATGTCGCGGCCATGATCGCTGCACCCGTTTCGGTGTGAGCAAGAACGAATTCCACGCCGTGACGATTGAAGGCACCAATGAGGTCGAGATTTGGTCCACCACCGGGAACGCCAAACACGTGGCGGCACCCGTTCGATGCAACAGCCTGGGCGATCGAGTCGAAGGCAGTCATGTGGTCAGCCGAAGAGTCGCTGTGAAGCAAGTTCGCTGCCTTGAGCGAGCGATGCAAGTTTGGCGAATGCGACATCAGGGTCGATGTTCTTGATGCCCACGTGTACCGAGAACCCACAGTCGACTCCGGCCATGAGACGCTCGGGATCAGTGACTTCAGCCCATTTTTGAATGCGCTGTGCGACAAGCTCAGGGTGCTCGATGTAGTTCGATTGAGGCTCGATCACGCCCGGGCAAATTACTTTGTCAGCCGGAACACCGATGGCCTCAAGAATTGCCCATTCGTGAGCGTGACGAGGGTTCGCACCCTCAAACAACACTGTTTGCGGTTTTGCTGACCACACGATGTCGATGATGTCGGCAATTGGAACGTCGTGGTTGTGTGGTCCGGGGTAGTTCCCCCAACAGAGGTGCATTCTGAGTTGCTCGGCCGGAATATTACGAACAGCGTGATTCAGTGCTTCGATATTCGTTGCGATCGTGGCTCGAAATTCTTCGGTGCTGAGGTGCGCATATGAAGAGTGACGCCCCATGGCGAGGTCAGGGCAGTCGAGTTGCACGATGGCGCCTGCTTCAGCAATTGCCTCGTACTCGTGTCGCATTGCTTCCGCGATCGCGAACACATACTCTTCGCGTGTCTCGTAATAGTCGTTGTTGAAGAAGATGGAGACAACACCTGGCGATGCTGCACTCGAAAAGATGTTGTCGTGATTGCGGGCTTTGGCAGCTTTGACGAGTTCGACCATGTCACGGCGGGCAGCTTCGGGATCGATCATTTCGATTGGTGCGGTGCAGGCCGGCGCCGAGCGCTTGCGTCGACCCGGGTTGTTGAGCACTTCTTCAGCAGAACGTGGAAAGTCGACGAGGTCTTGGAAGTGGTAGTCCTGAACCGATTCACCACCAAACCCGCTGAGTCGATCTTTGACATATGTCGCATACGAGGGCTTTGACATCTCGCCGTCGTTGATAACTGTGACTCCAGCATCAAGTTGCCGTCCAACGATTGTGTCGATCGCCGTTGAAACTCGTTCATCGAGGGCAGCCTCATCAACGGGGATGCCGTCTCCGACTGCCCACATCAACTGGATGAGATCATCGGGTCGAGGAAGGCTGCCGGTGTGGGTGCACGCAATGTGGTGTTGTGCCATGTCGTCAGTCTTTCACGATGGCGACACGTTCTGGGTACTTGCGCCCCACCTCTTAGACTCGAAACATGACTTCACCAATCACCGTTGTGACCGGCGCGAACTCAGGAATTGGCCGTGCGACTGCAGTGCACCTCGCAGCGAAAGGCCACACGGTCTATGGCACCGTTCGTTCAATTTCGAAAGCCGACAAACTTTTAGCAATGGCCGCCGAGGCTGGTGTGTCGATCGAACTCGCCGAACTCGATGTCGCCGACGGCGATTCAGTTCGTCAGGGTTTTGACGACATCATGCAACGAGCCGGACGCGTCGACAATCTCGTCAACAATGCCGGTGTGGGTGGCAATGGCGTCGTCGAAGAGACCTCACCAAGAGAATTCCTCGATGTGATGAATGTCGATCTGTGCGGAGCCGTGCGGTGCTCGCAGGCAGTCTTACCGCAGATGCGTGAACGTGGATCAGGTGCCATCATCAACATCACTTCGGTCGCCGGCTGCTTTGGCGCCATCGCTCAGGCTCCGTATGTTGCATCGAAATGGGCGCTCGAAGGTGTGAGTGAAGAACTCGCCCTCGAGGTTGCGCCGTTCGGAATTCGCGTTGCGATTATCGAACCAGGGGTGACGAAGTCGGCCATCTTCGCGAAGAACACGGCAGCACCGAACGAATCGGGGGCATATGACCAGCAGTACGGGCGCATGTTTGGCTTCTATGCAGCCGGTATTCGTCAGGCGACGCCCGCTGAAGAGGTTGCTGAACTCATCCATCACGCGATTCACACTGACGCGCCACAGTTGCGGTACGCAGTGAGTTGGGCATCGGAAGGCATCATTAACGGCAAAGCCAAGATGGGGCCAAATGACTGGGCCGAACTCGGCGCCATCGCAGACGATGCCGGTTACGCAGCTCGTTTCGGCGAACTCTTTGGCGTCGATATCTCAGCAACTGAATAGCGAGCGGGTGTCACCCAAACAGGGTGACACCAAGAATGCCGGCGAGCACGATTCCGCTCGCAATGAATTCATTTCGGTGATGTCGTTGCTTCAGCCACACTCGTGAGACGAGGAAGGTGAGCAGTAATTCGAGTTGACCGAGCGACCGAACCTTCGCTGCGGTTTCCATACTCATCGCGATCGCCCAAGCGGCAGAACCGCCAACTGACATGGCGCCGACAGGCAGCGTTCGTTTCCAGTGTCGAAAGATTGTCGAGAATGAGTCGGGTTCTCGCATGCGGATCCAGACACCGTTGACCACAGTCTGCGCTGTGTTCATGGCAGCAAGTGTGACAAGCCCGCGAATGAGAGCAGGGTGTTCACCAAGGCTGGTCGACGCCCACCTAATGCCGACGGAGGCAAGGGCGAAGCCGGCCCCAGCAAGCACACCTGCTTGAGCGGCACGGTCTCGTTTGGTGACGAGTTGTCGAAGCGGTGTGTCAGACGGGCTTGCAAGTTTTACGACACCGGCCAAAACTGCGATGACGGAGACCCACCCCCACAACTGAAGAGGCTCACCAACGATGACGGCTGAAAACACCGCGACCTGAATGACTTCAGTTTTTGAATATACGGTTCCGATCGCGTAGTCGCGTCGATCAAAAGAGGTGAGCAACGCAATAGTGGCGACGATCTGTGCAATGCCGGCGCCAGTGACGATGAACCAAAAGCGCATGGGGATTGTCGGTAGACCACCTGATGACCACCAGATAGCGAGCACACACGCAGTAATCGAAATTGGCGCACCAAGGATGTAGCGCACATAGCTTGCCGCATTCACTGAGAGGTCGGGTCGAAGCCGTGCTTGTGCCGCGGTCCTCAGGGTTTGAAAGATCGTGGCGATGAAGGTGACGACGATCCACATGCGCTTATGACCATATTCATTCGAGTGTCATTGCGTCTGAGTGGACGTATTGAGGTCGGCTCAACTCCCGCTTCGCTGGCGGAACAGTCACCGAAATACGCTCCGCGTAGAACACGACGTCTGCCCAGCGCAGCGTCAGACACGCAGGGGGGTAGTCACATGGTGTACGAAATCAAAGATCAAGATGTCACTCCACCAGAGCCGAACCCTGGTGACCTCCGTTCTTCACGAAATGATGCTGCAGGCGCTCTTGCAATAGCGCTCATAACGACAGGCTTGATTGCAGCGATCATTTTCTTCCAAATTTTGTGAACTTCACTTGCGTTGGCTGACCGCGCAGACGCTGTCGCTGAAAAAGAAGTGAGCCCGACCCAGTGTCTTCGAAAAGACGCTGAGCCGGGCTCGAATTTCAGTCAGTGGGCAATGCCCGTCTTCTTATGGGGCGATTCCCATTGCGAGGTCACCGACATCGAAGAATTCATTGTCGATCGGCACAACTTCGCCATTGGAGAGCTGGCTGTAAACAACGCTCCGGTTGAAGAGACGTGAGTAGCCAGGTAGCCCATCGGTCCACTCTTGAGTGAAGTCGATGTTCGGCACCATTCCATTGAGGTCGAGGTTGCTGGTATTGCTTGCAGCTTCGAAGAATGAAGCGGCAGTCACTTCTCCCTCGATGGTTGATGCAATTTGGGCGAAGCCGATGTATGCAGCCCAAGTTCCAAGACCACCGAGGCTGTTGAAGTCGTTTGCCTCTTGATCGATGTTGTTCTTCTCAAGCGCTGCGCGGTAGTCAGCCCAAGGCTCAGTTGAGATATCTGGGTACATACCCGAGATGATGTTGCCATCGGTGACTTCCTCTGCTCCCACCGCCGAGATGGCGTTGAGGTTGCCCTGAGGACCGTACTGCTGAAC
>JAYNVD010000046.1:6184-12039 GCA_038100275.1 Ilumatobacteraceae bacterium | reverse complement strand
CGCTCGCATAAACGATCGAGCGTTGACGCCGTGGTGCACCCAAAACTCGTTGTCTTCGACCGCGACGAAGGCCTGCACAACATGTTCGGGAATCTCGGCAAACGAAATGGGCTGACTGTTTTCAAGTTCGTAGACAGCGATTTCATTACCAGCCGCGTCGTAGACGTAACTGCGTTGCGAAAGCGGAATGAAATCCGGAAGCGTTACTGGGTCTTCTGAATGTGCGTTGGCGATTCGCCACAAACGGGGCGCAATACCAATGGTCACGGCAGTAATGAGCAGAGCACCCGAAACGATCACGACGCCAAGTCGCAGCAACCATCCAGATCGTTCCACCCCACCGAGCGTAATGACCGGTCGCTACGGTGTTCCGTCATGGCTACTCGCAACATGTTCGGGCTTCGGTAATCGCCAATGGTGAAGCCAAAGATTTCTCTCATCACGCTCGGGGTGCGCAATGTTGCTGCGGCAAAAGCCTTTTATGTACGCCTCGGATGGACGTGCTCAAGCGACCACGACGAGGTCGCATTCTTTGAACTCGATGGTGTCGTGCTTGGGCTCTACGGGTGGGACGATCTGGCAAACGATGCTGGAGTAGCGACCTCTGATGGTTCGGCATTTCGAGGCCACAGCCTCGCCCACAATGAACCGTCACCTGAAGATGTTGATCGGGTCTTTCAGGAGTTCATCGACGCTGGCGCATCGGTCGTGAAACAGCCGGAGTCAACACCATGGGGTGGCTATTCGGGGTATGTGGCCGATCTTGATGGCCACCTATGGGAGATTGCGTATAACCCGTTTACCGATTGGACATAGGCGCTCTACCTGCGTGCTTTGATTGCTCTAGATCGAATTCGTGAAATGGACACCTGAGGCGGTAGACAACAGTCATGACCATGCCTCAACGTCCCTTCCGATTCGGCGTTCAAGTTCGTAACGGAAGTGACGCTGCCTCTTGGGCAGCCAATGCCCGTCGTTACGAAGAGTTGGGGTACTCGGCCATCACCATGCCCGATCACTTTGACGAGCAACTCGCGCCCATTCCTGCGCTACAAGCAATCGCTGATGCGACAACAGACATTCGTGTCGGAGCATTGGTATTCGACAACGACTACAAACACCCTGTGGTGCTTGCAAAAGAACTGGCAACGATTGATGTGCTCTCGGGAGGCCGCCTTGAGATCGGTCTCGGCGCCGGATGGATGGCAATCGATTACGAACGCTCCGGAATTCCATATGACCGCCCAGGCGTTCGCATCGATCGGTTTCTTGAAGGCCTCGACATCATCGAAGGCGCAATGGGTGAAGGCGCATTTTCCTACCAAGGCGAGCATTACACGATCACTGATTACGACGGGTTTCCGAAGCCAGTTCAGCAGCCAGGCCCTCCAGTGCTCATTGGAGGTGGAGGACCACGCATGCTGAAAATTGCAGCGCGGCGCGCTGACATTGTCGGCATCAACGCAACGCTCACCTCTGGCGCTGTCGATCACTCAACCTTCGATTCGATGACTGCTGAAGCAACTGACGACAAGGTAGAAATCGTTCGTGTCGAAGCCGGCGACAGGCTCAACGACATCGAAATGAACATTCGCGCATTCCTCGTGTCGGTCACCGATGACGTTGACTCTGCCCTCGAGGGGATTTCTGCGTTCACCGGCTCACCAACATCAATGATTTCTGAGTCACCATTCGCTCTTGTCGGGCCGCCATCAAAACTTGTTGACGACCTGCTAGCTCGCCGTGAACGTTGGGGCTTCAGCTATGTGATCGTTGGCCCAGATGAAGCCGAGGCATTTGCCCCTGTCGTTGCTGAACTCACCGGACGCTGAACGTTCCTGAGTGCGCAACGCCGCTATACCCCTCACTTCCACCACCTCAATGAACTCAACCACCCGCCCCCGCTCTCCGAAGACTGTCATCGGTGCTGCCATCGCCGCTGCCGTGTCGGTCGCACTCCCCGGATTTCTCGTTGGGGGACTTTCAGTTCAAATACGTGGTGAGTTCGCAATTGCGGAGGGCCGTTATGGCTGGGCGATGAGCACCTACTTCCTTGCGGCAACCACCGGATCAATTCTGCTCGGCCGACTTGCTCAGGTAATTGGCCCACGACGACAACTCACCTTGGCATTGCTCGGAGCGGCTGGTGTGGATCTCTGCATCGCAATGTTTGCAGACAACTTCCAAAAGATGATTGCATTCCTTGCGATTGCCGGAATCTGCAATGCTGCGGCACAAACCGCCGTCAACCTGGGCCTCGCTCAAGCCGGACTGCCGCGGCTAGGGCTTGCCATCGCCATCAAACAGTCGGGCATGCCGACTGCGTCAATGTTGAGCGGTCTTGCGGTTCCCGCCATTGCGCTAACGCTTGGTTGGCGTTGGGCGTTTGTTGCTGCCGCCGTCGTCGCCTTGAGTGCGCTTGTTGGAGTGCAACAGACCATTGCGGCATCGGTGTCGAAGACGGCCACCGACGAGGCTCAGCCGTCTTCCCCCTTCAGCGCTCTCGTCATTGCTGGAGTCGCTGCGATGTTCCTCTCGTTTGGCGCTGGTGCATTGAACGCGTGGGTCGTCGAATCTGGTGTTGATGCTGGTCTCGGCAAGGCAAGCGCGGGCCTCATGCTGTCAGTGGGTGCTGCTCTCGGAATTGCGATTCGGGTGGGCTGGGGAATGCGGCTTGACCGCATGTCACGGCATCCGTTTGTCGTCGCTGGGTTCATGGCGTTGGGCGGAGCTGTTGGAGTACTCGCGCTGTCGTACCGGCTACCCACGGTGCACATCGTCGCGACCGTGCTGGCCTTCTCGGGTGGCTGGATCTGGCCTGTGTTCTTGAACTTTGGTGTCGTTCGCGCAAATGAGGGTAGAGCTGCGTCGTCGACCGGGGTCACTCAGACCGGCGTCTATCTCGGTGTTTTTGCAGCACCGCTGACCGCTGGAGCAATCATCGAGCGGTCTGGGTACCCCACAATGTGGGTGGTCACTGCGTCTGCGATGGCGATTGGTGGGCTTCTGATGGCACGTGTCTCACGACGGTTTTGAGACGCAGAGATCAATCAGTTGAATCGCTGGTCTTTTTCGATGACCACGATGCCATGTTCTGAGACGTAATACCGCTGGCGGTCAAGATCGTGATCGAATCCAATTCGTTCACCAGCTGGGATGACAACGTTTTTATCAACGATGCATTTGTTCAGCCGTGCTCCTGCCCCGACGTGAACACCTTCATTCAAAATTGAGTCGGTGACGTGAGCATCGTGATCGATGAACACACTCGGCGACACAATTGACCGCTCGACATGGGCTCCTGAAATGACTGATCCTTGACAGAGCAGGCTTCCATCCACAAATGATGGTTCACCGCCGCTACCCCGCGACACCTTCGCTGGCGGCAAGGCCTTACGATACGTGTACACCGGCCAACGCTCGTTATAAAGGTTGAACACAGGTACCGGAGCGATGAGATCCATGTTTGCCTCGTAGAACGCATCGAGTGTTCCTACATCGCGCCAATATCCGCGCTCGCGTTCGTCCTGACCGGGAACAACATTCGTGCTGAAGTCGTAGACGTGCGCTTGGCCCTGTGCGGTGAGCGCCGGAATGACGTCCCCACCCATGTCAATGAGTGGCGATTCTTCGTTCGGCGTCACGATATCGATGAGGGTCTGCGTATTAAAGACGTAGTTCCCCATGCTCGCTAGGCATCGACTGTCGTCACCCGGCATCGATGGTGGGTTCTCCGACTTCTCATGGAAGGCCTTGATAAGACCGGTCTCGTCTGCCTCGATAACACCGAATTGGCTCGCCTCGCTGCGGTCGACCGGGATCGCTGCGACGGTGACGCCTGCGCCAGATGCGATGTGTTGGTCAACCATCTGCCGAGGGTCCATCCGGTAGATGTGGTCAGCGCCAAAAACAGCCACGTAATCGGGTCGCTCGTCGTAAATGAGGTTGAGGTTTTGATAGATCGCATCGGCGGATCCCTGGAACCACTGTGGACCGCGGCGCATCTGCGCCGGCACCGGCGTCACGTAATTATCGAGCAATGTTGAGAATCGCCACGTCTGAGAAATATGGCGGTCGAGGCTGTGGCTCTTGTACTGCGTGAGCACGACGATTTTGAGGTAGCGGGCATTCGCGAAGTTCGATAGCGCAAAGTCGATGATGCGGTACGTACCGCCAAATGGCACCGCCGGCTTCGCGCGATCATTGGTGAGTGGGAGGAGGCGTTTGCCCTCGCCTCCGGCAAGCACCATCACGAGCACTTTTGGTTCGTATGCCATTAGTTCTCAGCGTAACGGGTGCCCGAGACGTCAGCAGGAGATGTCTCGGTAAATCTTGATGAACTCTTGGGCGGGCGCGTCCCACGACCAATCGATCGACATCACCCGCTTTCGAAGGGTCTCGAGGCGTCGACCAGAGCATCGACGCACCGCCCGATGGACAGCCGAGACCAGCGCCGTCGAAGAGATGTCAGCCATGACGAAACCACGACCGCGTCGAGGGTGAGCGTCAACGTCAGGCACCGTATCGACGAGCCCACCGACTGGCGTCACGATTGGGATTGTTCCATAACGCATTGCCTGCATCTGGGTGAGGCCACATGGTTCAAACCGGCTTGGCATCAGAAAGAGGTCGCCTCCGGCAATCAGTCGATGCGAGAGTGCCTCGTCATACCCGTCAACAAAGGCGAATCGTTCTGAGCCCTGCGATGCAGCCGCAAGTTGATCGCTCAGGCGCCGATCACCGGAGCCGAGCACGGCAAGCCGAAGTGGGATCTCATCGAGCAACTCGATGAGCGGTAACAACAAGTCGATGCCTTTTTGATCGGTGAGCCGGGTGACCGCAACCGCAAGCAGAGAGTCGTCGTCAACGAGGTCGAGTTCGGTGATGATGGCATCACGACAATCCGCTTTACCTGTCAAATGTGTTGCCGAAAATGACGCTTCGATGTCTTCGTCGTGTTGTGGGTCCCAGACCATCGTGTCAATACCGTTGAGGATCCCGATTAACGCATCGCTTCTCGCTCGAAGTGGTTCTTCGAGGCCGAAGCCCTGCCCGTCGGAAACGATCTCAGTTGCGTGGCGAGGAGAGACTGCGACGATCTTGTCTGCAACCGCAATCGCTCCCGAGAGAGGGTTGAATCCACCCCACCACTCAAAATGTTCACTTTGTGGCCCAATAAGGTCGAGCCATTCGCCACCGGTGGCGCCCTGATGGGCGAGATTGTGGAGCGACAGCACCGATGGAGACATCGGGTCAAGCATTGCGAGCGCCGATGCGGTGTGCCAGTCGTTGAGGTGCACGACATCTGGAGATGTCTGACGAACGAATGATGCAACAGCTGCACTGAAGCGCATGAATCGATCGGTGTTATCAAGCCAGCCGTTCCCGTCAGGCTGCAAATATGGATGACTCTTTGCAATCCCGGGAACGTCAATCAGATAGATCGAACCAGCAACAGGATGCTCAACCCGTTTCGCAGTGGCCGGCCCTGCCCACAACGGAACATCCAACTCGATGGTGTCAACAACACCGTCGGCTGCAGCGTTGTAGTCGGGAAGCAACACGTCGACTTCAATTCCGCCACGACGCAAGGCACTGACGAGCCCTGCTGCTGCAGCAGCGAGCCCTCCAACTGATGCAATCGGGCTGAATTCGGCGGTGGCGAAGGTGACACGCACGCCGTCAGTCTGTCAGCGAGTTGCCACCTCTGCACATACCACGCGAAAGAGCCCGCCCCGAAGGGCGGGCTCTCCAATTCAACTCGGTAAACGAGCGTCTGTTAAAACGCGCTGTACGTCAGCATTGCTGACTGATATCCGAATGTGATTGGCCCAGATCCAGTTGCATCAAGCGAA
>JAYNVD010000046.1:0-6174 GCA_038100275.1 Ilumatobacteraceae bacterium | reverse complement strand
GTCATCTGCCCAATTGACACTGAAGGCGATACAGGCATTCCCGGTCCTAGTTCCGGTGTACGACTGCGTGACTGGAACCTCTACGTAGCCACCAAAAAGCCCTGTCTTCACTTGCAATTTCATCGCAATTGCAGGCGTTCCTAGCAGAGTGTCATAACAGATGAATCCACCAGTCAAGCGACGATTGTCATCGATGCCAGTGTTTGTGACCCCGGATGGGTACATACGTACTACACAGTCACCAGCAGCCGCCGTCACTCCAGAGCCGATAATCGTATTTAACACATTCGCTGAACCAGCCACGTAGGACGTATTGTCATCTCCGGTGGCGCCAAGGTCTGTTTCTACGAAGCAGTTGGCGCTGTTGGAATAAGGGATGAAGCGGTTCTCAACAAGATTGATGTTCGCGTCATTTGCCATCGCATCAAATTTCTTGTAGTACGACGAAATGTCAACCACAAGGTGTGCCGACCCGTAAACGTTCAAGCAAATCTTGCCCGTTGAGCCAATTGGCACGGTCGTGGAGTTGGCAACGTCAACGCCTTCTACAAAGTTGATCGACGAAGTAGACGGAACTGAGTCCGCGGCTGATGTACATGGAAACGCCGTCACAAATCCGTAACCAGCGTTTCTGATTCCTTCGGTCACCGTAAGGTTGAGACCAACCGCCGTAGCCGAGGAAGGCACTACCTCAGCAGTTGCTGTCCCGCTACTCGAGTATGTCGTGATATTTCCGGTCACCTGGAGAACATAGGTTTCGCCAGATACCTTGTCGCCGCTACGCGTATCAAGAACACGAGTGGGATCATCGACGGTGAACAGCATGGCCGACTCCGTACCTGAACTTTGACTGGCCGCTTGAACTCCGATCAGACCGCCACCACCAAGAGTGACTGCAACCGCAGCGCCGATCGCCGCCCAACGCGAGCGTTGAAGACGTTTCCTTTCCATTGCTAACCCCATTTCACATTAAGGCGCTCATTCGCACCACCACCCGAACGCCGAGCAGTATTAATAGTACAGCACAAAACCGGAGACCAATTCCCATATTTAATTGATCAGTCGCACAATCAAGTCCACCACGTGAAAGAGTCCGCCCTCTCGGGCGGACTCTCGCTCGATCTTTCGGGTTACCCCGAAGACACGTTGCTAGTTAGGTCAGACAGCTTTGACGTCGACGGCTTCTGGGCCCTTGCGACCCTCGCCAACCTCGAACTCGACTTCTTGACCATCAACCAAGGTGCGACGACCTGAGCCGATGATGTTTGAGAAGTGGACGAACAGGTCTTCCTGGCCGTCGCGGCTGATAAACCCGAAGCCCTTCTGATCATTGAAGAACTTCACAGTGCCTTTAGGCATATCGGGGTACTCACTTTCGTAGGTCTTGGTTCATTGGCGACCAAGATCACACTGAGGCTAACGGCGCCACCTCTCCCACGACACCTCCTGCTGAGAACTGTCTGAGTCGTGAATCGTTCACCCGCACTGCGAATATCTGGCAATGAGCGATCCGATCCTTCTCGACCAACCACGGCCCGGCATCACCCGCATCACCCTGAACCGTCCCGACAATATGAACACGCTGACGGTTGAACTCGTGGACGCTCTCCATGAGGCGCTCAGCACGATCCACAATGACCACGGCTGTCGCGCCGTCGTTCTCACCGGCGCCGGACGAGCCTTCTGCGCCGGTCTCGACCTCAAGGGCTACGGAACGATCCCGGGCACAGAATCATTCGGCAGCCCACAGCAGGGCATGGCCGTCCAGCAGCACATCGCAGAAATCGTTCACAAGATGCGGTCGATTCGTCAACCAATTGTTGCCGCCATCAACGGAGCCGCTGCGGGCGGCGGCTTTGCTTGGGCATGCGCAAGCGATATCCGCTATTGCAGTGACAACGCAAAATTTGGCACGGCATTCATCAGACTTGGCATCTCAGGTTGTGACATCGGTGTGAGTTGGACACTCCCCCGTCTCATTGGGGTTTCTCGTGCGTGGGAACTCATCTACACCGGTCGGGTCATCGATGCCACTGAGGCTGAACGTCTCGGCATCGTGAGTCGTTCGGTGCCTGCTGAAGACTTGATGGATACCGCGCTTGGCGTCGCTGAGGAAATCGCAACTAACAGCCCATTCGGGGTGTGGATGACGAAAGAAGTGTTGTGGAGCAATCTTGAAACACCATCGCTTCGGGCAGGCATCGACATCGAGAACCGCAATCAAATTCTCGCGGCACAAACTCAGGACTCGAAGGCTGCAATGGGCGGTTTCCTTTCAGGAGATCTTCCTGAATGGAAAAATCGCTAGCAAACGTCGCACAACACAGTCAACACAGTCATCGTGGCGGCGCGTTGAATCCCTCCTTGCTTATTCCTGAAGATCCCAACACATACCGCCGTCTTCGCTTTCGATACGACCACCACAGGTGATTGCGAACGTTTCATCTTCACTTCCGTAGTCGGCGATCCAGTAAAGGTTGTCGCAGGCCTCCATATCGCCGTCCCCACATGCTGCCCGATAATCAATAATCTTCTGTTCACGACCGCAGTCTCCTGCATCCGACCCGTCAGACGTACCACCACAGGTCCTACCTAGTTCGCTGTCAGCGCTGAAGGCGGGGGCGGCCCAGTACAACAAGTTGCAATCGTCCATGTCTCCAGCCATGCAATCGCCCCGATAATTCGGAAGATATAAAAATCTATAACACTGCCCATCCATCTCATCCTCACTTGCACCACCACAAGTGCTCGCAAAGTTTTTCGCACCACGATCGGCCTCACTGCTCCAATAAAGCTTGTCGCAGAACAACATGTCACCCTCAGAACATTTCGTGGTCAAGACATCGACGTCGGTAAGTTTGAATTCACAGACTGACGCATCCCACTCGTCTTCAGCAGCACCTGCGCACGTTCGACCGAGTTCCCATTCGGCGGTTCCTTCCTCTGCGAGCCAATACAACGCGTCACAGGCATCCATGTCGCCGCTACTACATCCCGCTACCAACGTCGACACCTCTGCGGGCGCCGGCTCGGGTGTGCCATCGATACCGCAATAGTCAAAAAGATTTGCGATGTCGGCCCACATGCTCACTGAAACTCCAGCGGACGGAAGGTCTGTTGCGAGAACGATTGGCAAAAATCCAGGCGGGATGAGCAAACAGGATGATTGATCCTCGCTGATTGACCACAGATCCTGCAGCACAGCGCTGAGCGCATCTGGAGCGCAGTACATAATCGATGCGTAAACAACAAACATCTTCGTTTGCCGAATCGCGTCACGAACAAGCGATGGGTCATTTTCAGTTGCAGTCAAGATGCACCCAAATTCGTCATCTGACATCTCGTCGAACACCGGCGTTAACGCTGCGTTGCCGCGAGCCATCAACGACGTGATCATGCCTGGACCACACCCCATCATCATTGAGGCAAGAACAATTTCCTGATCTGGGGTTAACTGGTCTCCTGCAATCGTCGACCGGGCGATCTCGTCATCAGAGACGATTTCTCCAGCCAGACAGATGCGCTCGGCGTCGGTCGCAGTTGCAACTATTTGGCCCGTGAGAACCCCTGAAGAAAGAACTTGATCGATCGGATCGACGCTCGGTGCCGAGGTGGACGGAGTACCACCAGAAGCGTCGTTGCCAGTCTCCCCGTTCTCTGAGCGAGATTGTTCGTTGTCTGTTACCTCAGCCGAACTTTGAGATGTATCTTTCGAAATCGGCGGCTCCGTCAGGTCATTTGAAGAAGATCCCGAGGCGCCACAAGCTGCCAGACTTGTAGCGGCAATTGCAACTGCGGCAACCTTGCGTAAACGAGAAACGAAAGTCATGTTGCATATTACGTGGTGTCGTCTCGTGCATCCGAGTTACACGCAGCTCTCCGACACAGTTCTTGACTCTGACACCTGCTTCAGATCACGCATGGACGGCGCAACATGTTGTGATCAGCTAATCCTCGAGTAGCCAACAACTGCCTGGGTCATCTCCATCGGTTCGACCGCCACAGGTCGCCCCAAACTCCTCTTCGTCAGTACCTGAGTACGAGTAGTAATACAGCTCGTCGCAGGCCTGCATATCACCTGATTCGCAGCCTGCGGTTGACGTTGCGATCTGTTCATCGTAAGCGCAATTTCCGCCATCCTCGCCGTCGGTTCGCCCTCCACAGGTCGCACCAAACTCTTCGTTCTCATCGCCTGAGTACGACATCCAATAGAGGTCGTCGCACGCCTCCATGTCGCCGTCATCACAAGCCGCGCGGTACTCCTCGATTTTCTCGTCTTCGCCACATCTTCCTGCCTCCGAATCATCGGTCCCGCTGCCGCACGTTGCCGCGAGATCGTTATCAGGGGTACCGCTTCCTGTCGCGAAGTACAGCTCGTTGCAGGATTCCTCATCTCCATCTGCGCAGGCGACACGAAGATCAGGAATCTCGTTCAGCATGTAGCAGCGTCCGGTCAGTTTGCCGTCATACAGCCCACCGCAGGTTCCCGCGAAGAGTTCTTCATCACTGCCGTATGCGGCCTCCCAATAGAGCATGTCGCAAGCATCCATGTCACCGTCTGCGCACCCGTCGTAATACTCAGCAAGCAATGCAGGATCGGCATCAGACTCGAAATCACCGCTGCTTGATTCTTCAGAAAAATCCGTCAATCCGCAGTCGTCCGAAAGCTGCAATAGTTCAGCGAACAACTCGAATGATGCTTCTTCGTCCATCTCCTCCCCAATGAACGAAGCCACAAAGCCTTCTCTCAAGGTCTCACTTGAAGACAGCGCTTCGGAATAACAGGCAAGTTGATCGCCATCGAGGGCATCAGTATCCGTCGCTTCTGCGAGCATGATCTCGACAAATGAAATGCATTCGTCATCGAGTAGCAGCGATGCGAGATCGTCCGCTTGCGAACCCGACAATTCAACGTTGTCCAATGACCCCGCCATGAAGTCATCGGGGGTGATGCCGCCGTCTTCGAGCTTGTCGATACCAACAATCTCTACGAGCCGTGTAGCGAAACATTCGGCCTGACTCTCATCGCCTGGGAAACTTGAATCATCAAGTAACGATTCCGTTCCAGCGGCAATGAACGCCGCAACAGCATCGTCAGTCGCGGAGGCCTCTGGGGCCGAATCATCACCTGTGGCTGCCTCGGTTGATGCTGCCGCATTGTTCGCCACCGATTCGCTTGAGGTTTCCGATTGAGAACCGCCGCAAGCGGTCATAGTGAGCACCACAAAGGCGCATACGGCTACACGAAGTTGGCGACGTCTCATACATCGAGTATGACCTCTATGGCCGTGTGGAAAAGCACCAGAAGTACGACTGCTGCATAACCGAAATTGCTCACGACTCGTTGACCTCGAACACACACTGCGCATGAGCGTCCGCCAGATCCCAGCGAGCAATAACGAACTACAGTCGAACTCAGCACACCAAAAGGTGACTCATCAACCGGGGGGGAATCATGATCACGTCACTAGGTGACATTGTTGAACAGCATGCCGAAAACTTTCCGGACAAGGCCGCAATCATCCAAGAGGGCGTGACCTGGACGTATCTAGATCTGCGAGACCTCTCTCGACGTGCCGCGCAGGGGCTGCTTCATGCGGGAGTCGACCAACAGAATCGCGTTGCATTTCTTGACCGAAGCTCCCGAGAGTATTTCCCATTTCTCTTTGGTGCAGGCTTGGTGAATGCAGTAACTGTTGCGGTCAACTGGCGTCTCGCGGCTCCTGAGATGGAATACATCTTGAATAATGCAGGTGCCAAGGTACTGCTCATCGGGGACGAATTTCTCGGGCATCTCGCGCAGATGGAGCTTCCATCGACAACGACTGTGATTGTGCTCGGCGACCCAGGTTCGACCGGTTACCCGACATGGGAAGAGTGGGTGAACTCGTTCGAGCCTGAGTTCCCTGGCATCGATGTCGCCCCAGAAGACACCTGCTATCAGTTGTACACGTCTGGAACGACGGGGCTTCCGAAGGGCGTCGAGATCTCGAATCGGAACTTGTTCGGCATGCTCCCGAACTCTGGTGTCGAATGGTCGTTTGACAGCGACTCGGTGAACCTGGTGTCGATGCCGTTGTTCCATATCGCCGGAAGCGGATGGGGGGTCTGCGCATTTTTCTTTGGTGGAACAAATGTGATTCTTCGCGATGTTGACCCCGCTGAAATTCTTCG
>JAYNVD010000010.1:0-54084 GCA_038100275.1 Ilumatobacteraceae bacterium | reverse complement strand
ATTACCTGCTCATCGACATGCCACCTGGCACAGGTGACGTCCAGATGGGGCTCGCTCGCCTCCTTCCACGCACGTCACTGCTCGTCGTCACGACGCCCGCCACTGCAGCCCAGCGCGTTGCACAGCGTGCAGCTGACATGGCGCAGCGGTCATTCCTCCCTGTCCTTGGCGTCATCGAAAATATGAGTGGCTTTATTTGCGAGCACGGAGATTTCCACCCTGTCTTCGGACAAGGCGGAGGACAAGCGCTCGCTGCAGCAGTTGACGTGCCGCTCCTTGGGTCAATCCCAATCGAAACATCTGTATCGGCCGGAGGCGACAACGGCGAACCTGTCATCCTCAGTGGCCTTGGGGCTGCAGCAGAGGCATTGAACGCGATCGTTGATCGCGTCGTCGAATCTGTGGCACCTCCGTTGAGTTCAGATGACGAACTCGACGGGTGCGCGACGAAAATCCTCGCCGCGTTTGATGATGCCTTCGCAGCTGAAGATCAGCGGAATTTGGCGAATACGAATTCTGGTAGCGGCACCGAGTCGTAGTCGGCGTCGCCGGGCACGGCGATGCCAACAACATTTCCGTCTGCGTCGGTTTTCATTCGGGGAAGAATCGTCTGCGGGATCCCCATCGCTTCCCCTCCCGCAAGGGCTGCGTCTGCGGAATCAAATTGGCTCAGCCACTTAAGGTTTTCAGCAGTCGGTGGGAACATTTGAAGCTCACCCGCCTCCCAACGCTGAAGAGCATCTTGTGGGCGAACCCAGAGACTGTCAATCGTTTCACCACCATCGTGCAATGGCTCTTGCACTTCGGGCGCACGTGCAAGAAGGAACCGAGTGTCAAAGCGTCGACCTTCGCCAACCGGAGTAATCCAGTGGCTGACAAAACCAATCACATCGGTGACAAGACGGAGGTCATGTCGCGCACAGAGTTCTGATAGTGACTCGGTTCCGTTATGAATCGCCTCACGAGCCTCACTCATCGGCCCAACAATGTCACCTTCGAAGCGGATCATTTCCGATTCGTTCGAACGCCTAGCGAGAAGGACACCTGCCTCTTCGAAGCTTTCGCGAATTGCGGCAACGATCCATGCCAGTCCACCGCTTTCAAGGCCAAGGCGGGCTGACGCTTCGGCGTCGTCAAGTCCGTCACATATGGCTTCCAGTTCTTCGGCGTGATCCGTGCCGTCGACTTTGCCACCCGGGAATACATATTGTCCGCCAGCAAACGCAGCTGAAAGCGTCCGACGAAGCATGAACACCTCAGGCCCTTCATCACCATCTCGCACCAACATCACAGTTGCAGCAGGACGCAAGGGGATATCAGCTGCGCGGGGACGCTCAGATTGCTCTTGTGGTGCTGATGAGGATGTATCACTGGCCATGCACTGACCGTACTTCGGCCGCGATATTCCTGCCGAGGTCAAACCTCGAGATCGTTATCAGGTGCCTGTTGGCCTTCGCGACCAAAACGGACGTAGACGCCTGCCACGACCACGACTGCGACGAGAATAAATGCGACCGCTTGCCAGTTGTTGTTGAGGCTCGTAATCACGCGGCGCTGGAAATTTTCAACAGCGATCGTGATTGGGTCGCTCTCGCTATTGATGTCGACAACCCAGAAGTAGTACGCGAGGTAAAGACCTGATAGCACCACAAATGCACCAGCAATCTTTTCAACACGATGCATCCCCCTTCTCAGCACACCGAGCAACCCAATCTTGGCAACTGCAAGCGACACGGTTAACGCAGTAATCAACAGTCCCATGCCCGCGGCATATGCCCCAACGTTTCCGATTGCACCAACGAACCCGTTACTTCTCACTGCAAGGAGAGTTGGCAAGAACAAACCGATTGTGCACCCGAGTGATGCAACCGCATAGGCCACTCCAAAGAGAAACATCGATCGAACCCCTCGATCGCGGCCACCCACATCTAGACGTGGGAGTGCAAGCTCTACTCCGCGGCCACTCAGCATGGCGATGCCCAACACGATGAGTCCGACTGCGATCACGATGGTGGCGTAACGCGCATTTTGCTGAATCCAAGTGGTGAAGTTGTAGGTCACCAATCCAACGATGACGAACACCGTCATAAAGCCGGCGGTGAGCGCCGAACTCACCGTGAGTGCCCGGCGAATGCTCGCTCGCCGAACACCTAGCCCTGTTGACACCTCAGATGTCTCTGCTCCGAGAAAGAACATGAGATACGTCGGCAACAGCACGAAACCACACGGGTTTACGGCTGCCACAAGGCCCCTCAAGAATGAGAGCGTCACGCGCCTATGCCTTGCTCGATCCCGAAATATTCACTGATGAGAGCTGTGAGCTCATCTGCAGTGAGCACTCCGGCATCTCCAACGATCTGACCCTGCGCGTTCACAAAGACTGTGTACGGAAAACCAACCGTTCCCAGAGCATCGGTCAGTTCTGCCATCGGGTCTCGGTACAGCTCGTACGCCACCCCCATGCTGGCTGCGAACTCTTCCATGGCGGTTGGCGCATCGACCGGATTAACACCAACAAATTTCACCTGGTCACCGAGCAATTCATTCACTTCGGCAAAATCTGGCATCTCGCGTTGGCATGGCGGGCAAGCCGCAAACCACAAGTTGACGACCATTGGGGTGCCGACCAACTCCAACGAGTCGATAGTCGCTCCATTGACATCGATGATGTCGGCAGAAGGGAACACGGCGCGAGTTTCGACTGCGCCCTCTTCCGACAACTGATATTCACCCGGGTTCGTGAGCATTGCATCAACTTCGTCGTCAACGATTGCGTCTCTCACTTCGGGCGCACCAACTGCAATCAAACCGACCATCACGATTCCCATCGCAATGGCGAAGAGGCGTAGGCGAAGGGCTCGATTCACCCTTTCAGACTATTAGGCAACAAGGTGCGGTGGCACGGGCACCTCGTCAACGACGAGGATTTCTCGTTGCTCCTTCGGCGGACGACCTCGACGAGGCCGGTCCTCAACGATGATGCCCTCCATCAACAGTTGCCCACCCCAGACGCCGTAATACTCGCTGCGCTCGAGCGCCCCGCGCAAACAGTCATCGGCAAGTCGACATCGGCTACAAATCGCCTTCGCCCTTGCAAGCTCATGTGCGTGATCAGAAAAGAAAAGGTGGGCAAGCCCGCCATCACCATCTGAACAGCGCGCTCGATCAAGCTGAAGTGGCTCTGTTGCTGGAAATTCTGGGATTTCAATGTGAATGCTCATGCCTATAAGAGCACGAGCACCTCAAGTTCTCACACTTTTTTAGATTTTGAGCAAGATTTTTCCAACGTTGGCGTCAGCCTCCATGTGGCGGTGGGCATCTGCGATGTCATCGAGGGCAAAGGTGGTGTCAATCACAGGTTTCAAGTCACCGCTGTCGAATCGCGGCAGCATCTGTGAGGCAAATCCTTGGACGGCAGCGATTTTTTGTTCGATCGGTCGATTCCTTAGCGTGGTTCCGATCCAAGTCGCCCGTTTGGCGAGAATGAGTCCTGTCGTTATCGACGACGCTGCACCTCCCATCAGACCAACCTGCATAATCGTTCCCTGCGAAGCAAGCGCACGAAGATTCCGGTCGGATTCCTCTCCTCCAATGACATCAAGGATGACGTTCATCCCTTGGGGAACAGATGCCTGAAGTTCAGACAACCAATCAGAGGGCGAACGTTCAATAACAAGATCGGCACCAAGTTCACGGCACGCGTCAGCTTTTCGAGCAGAGCACGTGACTGCAATGTTCGCACCGATCGCTTTCGCAATCTGAATCGATGCCGTTCCTACACCACTCGCACCTGCGTGTACGAGCGCCCACGCTCCAGATGCGAGCCCACCCTGGCCGATCAGTGCATCCCAAGCGGTCACAAACACCTCGGGAATTCCAGACATCTCTTCGTCGGCGACAGATGCAGGCACGGGCATCGCAAGTCGCTCGTGAGTGACGACCAGTTCGGCGTGGCAAGCACCAGCTTCGATACCCATCACTCGGTCACCAACCGACCAGCGAGTCACACGCTCACCGATCGACTCGACTACCCCGGCATATTCGAGACCAAGGATTTCATGCTCCCGCTTTTGCGGGTCAGGGTATGCACCTTGGCGTTGCAAAGTGTCGGCACGGTTACAGGCGCTATACGACACTGCGACGCGAATCTCATCAGGCCCAGGCACTGGATCGGGAACTTCCTTCACCAAAATGACCTCAGGACCCCCGTACTGTTCTACAACCGCTGCTCGCATCTCACGAGTGTCGCCTGCGAGACACCCCTACGTCAATCGTTCAGGCCTCAGAATGTTTATTCAATGCTTCGGATACTTCGGTTTGGGACCGAAAGACGATGTGTTGATAGTGCTGTAACTCAGCAACGCTCTCTTTGATGTCATCCAGCGCCCGGTGGGAATTTGGTTTCCAGGGCCGGCGCGCATTTGCATCTGGGTACCACCGACGAACCAGTTCTTTAATGCTCGACACATCAACACTTCGGTAATGAAGGTAGTTCTCAATGTCTGGGAGGTACTGCGCAAGGAATCGCCGGTCGGTCCCGATCGAGTTTCCGCAAAGCGGCACCGTTCCTGCCTCCGGGCAATGCTCCTTGATGAAGTCGAGGGTCTGCTGCCCAGCTTCTTCGAGGGTCAGAGTTGACGACTTAATTTGCTCGAGCAGACCAGAGTCGGTGTGCATTTTTGTCACTACTTCGTTCATCTTGTCGAGCACCTCATTTGGTTGATGAATGACCAGATCCGGGCCCTCCGCGACAATGTTCAACTCGTCGTCGGTGATAATCGTTGCAATCTCCACGATGACATCGCTCGTGTGATCAAGCCCGGTCATTTCAAGATCCATCCATACCAACACCCTGTTGATGCTACGGGACAGGTAGGGATTTGTGTTGAAAGGAGGTCCGGGCGACACAGCGTCGGACAATCTGACACCATATAGAGATGTCGCCTACCACCTTTGCTGAGCTTCTTGCGATGGAGGGTGTGGAAGAAGAGTTGTCGCTTCGATCAACCTTCGGTTTCATGGCGTTTCATGGTGGCGGTCTCGAAGCCGTCACCGACACCATTGCTCGCGCTGCAGCCGAAAAGGCAGATGCGTCCTACTACGGAGTGATTCATCCGAAAGATGACCCTCCTCATCTGCCGTCGACACGATTCCAACCCACTGAGTCGACAGCAATGCAGACCTTCTTCGATCATGTCGACGTTGTTGTCACCATTCATGGATTCGGTCGTCGAGGACTCTTCACCTCTCTGCTTCTCGGGGGCACGAACCGTGACCTAGCAAGCCACATAGCCGCCAAGCTGCGTCCTCGACTTCCGGCCTATCGCCTTATCGATGATGTGGATGCGATTCCGAAAAATCTCCGCGGTCTGCACCCAGATAATCCGGTGAATCTTCCACGACACGGCGGTGTACAAATCGAACTGCCTCCTCGTGTGCGTGGGTCGTCTCCCCTGTGGTGGGACTGGGAAGGCGGTCTCACTCCGCACACAGAGGAACTCATCAAGGGTTTGGCTGAAAGTGCAACCTCGTGGCCCAAAATCGTGGACCCGCTTCCGAATAGCCGCTGACAGTTGGCTCTCTGCACCGAACTTTCATACGGAAATTGAGGTATTCAGATGATGTACGGAGCCAATCCCGATCAACTCGCGCAGCTCGGTCGAACACTGCATCAGCAAATGTCAGTGATCACGCAGCTCATGGCAACAGTTGACAAAGCAATTGGATCGACCACCTGGCAAGGTCCAGCCCGCCAGCGATTCGAACAGGATTGGAATAGCTCGTTCAAGCATGCTCTTCATCGCCTAGACGAGGCATTCAGCTCGGCCGGCAGTGATTGCATTGCGCGGTCGGAAGAGCTGCTACGAATCATGGGAAGCTGACTCGCATCCCGATAAGCACCTTCGCTTACGTACACTCGACTCGTGGCACACATTGACTTCACCATCGAGCCGTTCGTCGAAGGACACCCCGGTGCGCATGTCACCGAGCCAATTGCTGCCCTCGCGGCATTAGGAATCACCGCCGAGTTTGGCGCATTCGGGTCGAGTTGCGAGGCCGATCACGACATGATCCCCGAAGTCGTCGCTGCGGTCTTGAAGAGTGCGTTCAACAATGGAGCAACTCGCGTAAATGTCGATGTTGTAGGAGCCCCAGACACATGAGCGCCCCACATCAGCACCCGTTGCTCACGTCGATACAGCCGCTGCTCGATGCAATCGGGGCGACGTCAGTGGATGCTGACGAAGCGCTTCCTGCGGATATTCCCCTCGTGGTCGACGACGAAGTTATTGCTGCGGTGCGACTTCCCCAACTTCACGGCGCCCTTGATCGACTGATCGAATCGGTTGAAAGTGAGATCGGTGGTCGGCTGGCCGAGATGTCTCGTGAAGACAAGCAGCGCGCAGTTCGCCTTCTCGATGAACGCGGAGCATTCACGTTGCGGCGGGCAGTTGAGGATCTCGCTGACGCAATGGGTGTCAGCCGAATTACGGTGTACAACTACTTGAACGCCATTCATCGCTAATGCGAAGCGGCGACCTTATCGACGTCGTCGGGTTTGACGCCGACGACACCCTGTGGCAATGCCAAGACGCATTTGATGCCGCTGAGCAACTCTTCTTTTCAGTCGTCGGGCCATATGCCTCAGATGGTGTTGATCTTGCTGATGCTCTTCGCTCAACAGAACTCGGCAATCTTGCAATCTCGGGTTACGGGGTGAAAGCCTTTGGCCTGTCGATGGTTGAAGCCGCAGTCACCGCGACTGGCGGAAGTATTCCGTCACGCGACATCGGGATCCTCGTTGACCACATCCATGACATGTTGCGTGAACCGGTCAAACTTCTCGACGGTGTTGCTGATGCATTGCATGCGGTGGCCCGAACCCACCGAATCGTGATGATCACAAAAGGTGACCTCGTGCATCAGACGCGGAAAGTTCGAACCTCAGGGCTTGACCATCATTTTGAGCACATCAAAATCGTGCTTGAGAAGGACGCCGAGACCTATGCGAGCGTCCTCCACGAATGGGGGGTTAATCCACGACGTTTCCTCATGGTTGGAAACTCTGTTCGCTCAGATGTGCTTCCCGTTCTCGAGCTCGGTGGATTTGGATTGCACATTCCGTATCACGTCACGTGGGATCACGAAGTCGTTGAGTTGCCAGAACAGACGTTCCACACCCTTGACTCGATCTCAGGCGTTGCCGATTGGCTTGCTGCTGAACACTCGTAGGAATTCGCTACAGCCGTCGTAATCGAACTTCGGAAACGCGGTGGTCGTCGCCTTTACGAACGATCAATGAGGCTCGATTCCGAGTCGGCATGATGTTTTCACTGAGGTTTACGCCGTTGATGCGAGTCCAGATCGACTTTGCCATTTCAACTGCCTCATCGTCATTGAGATCGGCGTAATGAGCAAAGAAGCTGTCCGCGCGCTGGAAGACTGACTCGCGGAAGGCAAGAAATCGCTCGACGTACCACTGTTGGATGTGCTGCTCATCTGCGTCGACGTAGATCGAGAAGTCGAAATAATCCGAAACAAATTCAGAATCGTCGCCACCGACCTGCAACACATTGATGCCTTCAACGATCACGATGTCTGGCGAGTCAACGACAACGCGTTCATCAGGAACAATGTCGTACACGATGTGGTCATAGACGGGTGCCGAAGCAGATGTTCCACTCTTCACATTGCGCAGGAACTCGATAAGCGACCGGGTGTCGTAACTTTCTGGGAAACCTTTTCTGTCCATCAGACCGCGGGCTTCAAGCTCCGCGTTCGGATAGAGAAAACCATCGGTCGTCACCAGGTCAACCGCAGGGTGGTCAGGCCACCTCGACAACAACGCCTGCAAAATTCGACTGAACGTGCTTTTGCCAACCGCTACTGAACCAGCCACCCCGATGACATAAGGAACCTTCGGAGCGTAAGCACCAAGGAACGTTGCAGATACACGATGAAGGTCTTGGACCGTGCTGACGTAGAGATTGAGTAAGCGGCTAAGGGGAAGATACACAGCAGCAACTTCATCGAGATCGATTTTCTCGTTGATACCACGCAACTGGTCGAGGTCTGCTTCTGCCAAAGTCATTGGCGTCGCAGCTCGGAGAGCGGCCCATTCGGCCCTGTTGAATTCGATGTACCTGCTTGGCACGGCAGTGACCCTACGCTGGAAAAGTGGCGGATCAACCATCGGCAGCGAACAATGATGAACGCCGCCAACTTGGCTCGTGGTACACACCGGCTGCACTCATTGATCAGATGCTCAGCCTCCTTACCGCTGATGGCTGGCCAAACAGCCCGACAACCTCCACACTTCGCATACTTGACCCATCATGTGGTGATGGCAGGCTGCTCCTCGCCGCTCAACAGCACCTTGAAATGTCGTGTGTTCTCGTCGGATGTGACATCGATCCACTCACTCGATCACCTAACGAGCGACTCGGCATCGAATTTGTCGAGGGGAACGGGCTCAGCATCAATTGGTCCCAATTCGGTAACGACCGGGGTTTTGGTCTCGTCATGTCGAACCCTCCATTCCTATCGCAACTGGCAAGCTCGACATCGCGAAAGGGAGCGAGCGCACGTGGAGGAGGCCCATACGCAAATAGCGCGATGGAGTTTTGTCTCGCTGGTGTCGAGGCGCTCCGTCCGGGAGGCCGACTGGCAATTGTGCTTCCTCAATCAGTATTGGCTTCACGAGATACAACCGAGTTGAGAACTCGGGTTACCTCACTTGCCAAGATGGTGACATCGTGGTGGTCGCCATCTCCACAATTTGATGCAGATGTCACCGTGGCAGTGCTGATCTTTGAGCGACGAGAGGCTGAAACTTCGGGCAGTGCGGCGCCTTGGACCACAGCGATCACTGAGGCACTCGGAATCCCACCCGTCCCTCATCTCGCTGTTGATGGGGCTATCGGTGACCGGGCATCTGCAACTGCGAATTTCCGTGATGAGTATTACGCGCTGGTTCCCGCTGTCGGGGACCATACGACCGGTCCGCCACTCGTCACCTCTGGACTTATCGATCCCGCTCGATGCCTCTGGGGCGACAAACCCGTTCAATTCGCCCGTCGAATGTTTGAGGCCCCTCGCGTCGACCTTGCACACCTCACAGGCCGATTCCCAAGGTGGGCTGAAAACATGTTGCGACCAAAAGTCTTGGTTGCAGCGCAAACCCGAACCATCGAAGCGGTGGCCGATGTCAATGGCGAGTGGCTTCCTGGAGTACCAGTCACCACCGTTTTCCCAAACCGTGCCGAAGAACTTGAACAGATTGCATCGGTGATCAATTCGCCGATCGCAGCGCTCATTTCATGGCACGAACGGGCTGGGACTGGCCTCTCACCTACGTCGCTTCGGCTTTCGCCTTCTTCGATACTTGATCTGCCATGGCCGAAGAGCGAAATTGCGACAGATTCATTGCGAACCCTCGCCGATGGCAACTTCTCTGCCTTTGGGTTGATGATGTGTGAGTCATTTGGCGTAACCGGACGTGATGCAGAAACCATCACCGAATGGTGGCGAACTGCTGGTCGTCCGCGGCAGAAAAGAGCATCGCCGACAAACAAGAACACCTGAGGTTTGATTGACTAAAGATGTGCGAACTCATCGGGTGACATTTCTTGCGGGGCTTGCCGCTGTAGCAGGTCTCGTCGGTACTACTGCCGCCTGCTCATCAGCGCCAGAACTCACGTTGTCTGCATCAGCCCAGGAAGGCAAAACCCTCTACGACACAAATGGCTGCGCATCCTGTCACGGAGCAAATGGTGCTGGAGGAGTCGGCCCAGCATTAGCTGGCATTGCGGGCACAAACATCGTTCTCAGCGACGGCTCGTCTGTGCTCGCCGATCGGGCGTATCTCATCGAGTCAATCTTGCAACCCCAGGCGCAACTTGTTGATGGGTACAACATCAAGATGCCTCAGAACCAACTTTCAGAAACTCAGGCAGACCTCGTTGCGCAATTCATTGAGGAATTGCCCTCACCGTGATGCGCCGGACACTCGCAATCACTCTTGCGCTGCTCGTGTTGGTCGCAGGCTGCGGGGGCTCGCGAGAGTTTGCTGGATATGTGAGGACGCCCGCACCGTCGACCAAGGGCATTGCTCTTCCCGAACTTGGCACCTCGTCAGATCGCGAACTCGTTGCCGCAACCGAAAAGCTTCTCGTCGTGTACTTCGGCTACACCAACTGTCCGGATATCTGCCCAACGACAATGCAGGATCTCACCGTTGCCCTTCGCCGCCTCGATGACCCCTCGCAGGTCGAAGTTGCGATGGTGACTGTCGACCCGGATCGAGATCTGCCCGTGCTTGATGGGTACGTCAAGAGTTTCATTCCAACCGCCATGGCGCTCGGCACCTCTGACCCATCGGCGTTAGCTGCGGCTGCAGAACCATTCGGTGTGAACTATCTCGTCGAAGAATCCCCCGATGGGGTTGAAGTGGCTCACACAACTTCGCTCTATCTCGTCGATGACGAAGGCCTGCTACTCCTCACCTGGCCATTTGGAATTCCATCAGCCGACATTTCGGCCGATCTCAAAGATCTACTGGATGGACGACGATCATGAAACGAATCGTCGTTGCGTCATTTCTCATCGCAGTCATTGGGGTCGGAACATTTACAGTTATCAATCCCCTCTCAGGGGAAGAGCCGCAATTTCAAGCGATTTCTGAATCCGCTCTGACTGATTATGAGTATGTGATTCCTGAAGGCACCGGCAAGCTCATCGATGCTGGCGAAGCGATCAGCATCATTCCTGCTGAACTACAGGTTCACGTGGGCGAATCAATTCGAATCGTCAATAACGATGAGCGGGGTCATATCGTCGGCATCTTTTTTGTCGGGCCAGGCGAAACGTTGTCTCAATCGTTCACGAGTGCCGGCACACTCAGCGGGGGCTGCACAATTCACCCGAGTGGAGCATTCACCCTTCAGGTTCTCGAACAAGCGTGATGAAGCCGCGACCTCTCCGTTTACTCAATTCGGTTCTTGGTGGAGCGCTCTTGTCGCTCACATTTGCCGGTGTGTCTCACGCTGATGCGCCGGGGCCGACCGACTACAAATCGACGATTACCCGCATCGAACTAACCGAGGGAAGCACCCTTCCTGAAGGGGTCGACATTTCGGTTGAGGGTCACGATGCCTTCCTGAAAGTGCAAGTACGTGAAGGAACCACCGTTGATATTTCAGGATACGAAGGGGAGCAGTACCTCCGTATTGATGCCGAATGTGCGGTCTTTGAGAATCAACGTGCAATGTCAACGTGGTACAACCAAGAGCGTTTCGGATCAGAAATCGATCGCAGCCTCGTCAACCACGAGTTACCGGCAGACTGGAAACAGATTGGCTCAGGATGTGCAGTCGCCTGGCATGACCACCGGCTGCACTACATGTCTCCTTCTGCGCCGATTAACGCTCAGCCAGGTGATGTTCTCGTCATCGATTCGATCCCAATCACAGTTGCGGGAATTGACGTCGAGGTGCACGTCGAAAGCGTTCTTGTCGAACGCCCATCTCGAGATGTACCACTAATTGCTGCGGCCTTTGCGCTCATCATTTCGACCATTGTCTTGCGAGTGCGACTCGCGTGGATTGCAACGACAGTGGCAGCTGTACTCGCGATGGCGTTGGGTGGCGCACAATATTTCTGGTCTGCGCCCGAGACAGGACCACAACTCACCGTCATCATCATTCCGCTACTCGCAGGTATTGCTGGCGGTTGGGCGGTACGGTCTCGTCACACTCCGGAAGCGATCACCTCAATCGGCGCTCAACTTCTTGGCGGAGTGCTACTTGCGGTGTGGGTCTCGCAGCGCGCCGGGGTTGTTACGTCGGCACTGCTTCCGACCTCGCTCCCATATTCCGTTGATCGTGCCGGAACTTCGGTAATCGCCACAACCGCTGTCGTCAGCATTGCTTACGCAAGTCTTATGTTGCGGCAGCTTGCGTCCGCCAATGCCAAACCGGTCGGACAAGGGTGATTATCCCTCGCTGACCTCGACACTCACCGTGAGGTCATCGGCGGTCTCAAAATCGAGCGTGAGGTCGAACGTCATTCCAACCGTGAGCGGCTCGACCAGGTCGATCAACATGATGTGATAACCACCCGGAGCGAGCCGAACTGGCGAGCCACCCGAGAGCGGCAAAAATTCCATTTCCTGCATCGACATTGCACCATCATGCATCTCGTCATCGTGCATGGACGTCGATTCATCGGCCATATCCATCGAGTGAACGACTTCGTGAATTTCTGCATGGTCAGCAATCTCGTCAGAGACCGTCACTCCGATAAGAGCGTCGTCATCAGTCGCTGTGATCTTGAAGTACGCAGCGCCTGTTGTTACCCCCGCTGGGCTCACTCGAGCCCAAGCGTCTTCAACTGCGATCGGTTCACTCGAAGCGCAAGATGTGAAAAGGGACGCCGCACAAATGGTCATCACGATTCGAGAAAACGTCATGGTGTCAACCTACCGCTGCTCGATCTTTATGGGATCTAGCGGTTCCAAGGAGCTTCAGCGGACACTGCTCCAGGCCCACCAGTGAGCACCTCTACACCGTCTTCGGTAACGAGCACAGTGTGTTCGAATTGTGCGGTGCGTTGCCAATCCGCGGTGACCGCCGTCCAGCCGTCGTCCCACATGCGGTGGCGCCAATCACCAAGCGTGATCATCGGCTCGATGGTGAAGGTCATTCCCGGAAGCATCTCAAGCGTTGAACGCGAGTCGTAATAGTGAAGAATTTGGATGTCGGTGTGGAATTGCTCACCAATGCCGTGACCGATGAAGGCTTTGACCACGCCATAGCGATGTTCCTTCGCGTGATCTTCAATTGCGCGACCGATGTCGCTCACCGGACGGCCCGGTCGAACTGCTTCAATTCCTAACCACGTGCATTCTTCAGTCACGCGAATAAGGTCGCGGCTCGCCTCGTCGACGTCTCCCACACAGAACGTTGCGTTCGTGTCACCATGAACGCCACCAATAAATCCGGTCACGTCCAGATTCATAATGTCCCCATCGAGCATCACCCGCGAATCAGGGATGCCGTGGCAGATCACTTCATTCGCTGAGGTACACAAACTCTTGGGGTAACCGTGATAATTCAATGTGCTCGGATACGCGCCACGTTCGATGAACAAATCGTGGACGTATGCATCAACTTCGTCAGTTGTTTTGCCAGGCTCAAGAAATTCGCCCGCAAGACGAAGAACCTCGGCAGCAACTTTGCCTGAGTGACGCATACGTTCGATAATCTCTGCGCTTTTGACAAGCGGCTCGTCCCAGTGCTCAACCACACCAGAATCGGCATAGGAGGGTCGAGGGATCGTGTCTGGAACCAGCCGCATCGGCGAAATTTCACCCGGATGCACCCGACCTTCAGTGTTTCGATGACACCGCTTGTATTTACGCCCACTGCCGCACCAGCACGGATCGTTTGCTTGGAGAGAGCCTGCAGGAGGTTGCGTGTTCATGACAAGCCAAGTCTAGGAGCACACCTGTGCGGTGGCTTACGGAGCGAGACGTTGACGGACCCACGCTGCATCTGAGCGCACATATTGAATGCGATCATGAAGGCGGCTCGGCCGGCCCTGCCAGAACTCCCAGCGCACTGGAATAATTCGCCAACCACCCCAATACGGTGGGCGCGTGACTTCTTGGCCATCAAACTGGGCTTCGACGTCAGCGACAAGTGACTCGAGGGTTTGCCGGCTCTCAATTACTTCTGATTGAGGTGAGGCCCAAGCACCAATCTGCGAGCCTCGAGGGCGACTCGAAAAGTATGCGTCGCTCTCAGCATCAGAGATTCGTTCAACCGAGCCCACCACACGAACTTGCCGATGAAGTGCGAGCCATCCAAATACTGCTGACGCGTGAGCAGACGAGTCGAGTTGTTCGCTTTTCGCCGAGTTGAAGTTGGTAAAAAACGTGATGCCGTTGTCAGATACCTCTCGGGCAAGCACGATTCGAGCATCAGGCACGCCACTCGAGTCGACGGTTGCCACCGTCATTGCATTCGGTTCAACGAGGTCTGCCTCGGCTGCTTCTTCATGCCAACGGTGCCATTGCGCTACCGGGGAATCGTCAACATCAGCGATGTCAAGCCCCGCGGTTTCGTATTGCACGCGCCGGTTACGGACCAAATCGCCATCGCCTGCCATCTCAGCCTCCGAGAACGGTGATGCCTCGCATGTACGGCAGTAATACTTCCGGGATCTTCACACTGCCGTCTTCTTGACGGTGGGTTTCAAGGATTGCAGCCCAGACGCGAGGTACTGCAAGTGCTGACCCATTCAGCGTGTGCACGAGAGCGGTGCCCTTGACCGGTTTGCCGTCGGCGTCGACCTGGCGATATCGAATATCTGCCCGACGAGCTTGATAATCGGAGAACCACGACACCGATGACACTTCGAGCCACTGCTCACACCCAGGTGCGTACACCTCGATATCAAATGAGCGATGGTGGCTTTGGCCTAAATCACCTGAGCAAATCTCAATCACGCGGTGGTGCAGGCCAAGCGACGAGATCATTCGCTCAACACGGCCGACCATATCGAGTAAGAGTTCTGGTGCTTGATCGGCTGTCGCCAACGCGAGGATCTCAACCTTGTCGAACTCGTGAGACCGCAACATGCCGCGGGTGTCGCGACCAGCTGACCCTGCTTCGCGCCGGAAGCAAGGGCTGTACGCCATAAACCGCGCCGGGAGTTCTACAGCGTCAAGGATTTCACCGCTGTACATCGATGTCAGTGGGACTTCAGCCGTTGGAATACACCAAAGATCGTCACGTTCAATCGCATATGCGTCATCTGCGAATTTTGGTAGTTGCCCTGTCGAGGTCAGCGTTGCGGTTGATACGAGCGACGGTGGACGGATCTCTTCGAATGCGTCAGCGTTGCTATCGAGAGCGTATTGACACAACGCTCGCGCCATGGTCGCCCCGGCACCGCGCTGCATGGTGAACATCGATGCCGCAATTTTTGTTGCTCGTTCATTGTCGAGAATTCCGAGAGCCTCACCAATCTCCCAGTGCGGAACGCGCTGGTGGTCGGCAAATCCATCGAGCCCACCTTCTGGAAGAAACGGACCAGTGACGACCGGATTATCCGCATCGCTTGCTCCATTCGGCACATCTGGGTGAGGCACGTTCGGAATATGAAGCAGCAATTCATGCATGTTTGCCGAAATTGCTTCGTGCTCATTCTCAATGCGACCAACTTCTTCGCCCAAGGCACGGCTTTCGGCCTGCACCGTTTCGGCCTGCTCAACGTTGCCATCGCGCCGAAGTTGCCCGACCTCACGTGAAAGTTCGTTGATACGCGCCCGAGCATCGTCGCGACGAGCAGTAATTTCTCTCAGTTGTCGATCAAGTTCAACAACCTGTTCAACCTGAGAGTCACACGATGCATCGCCGCGACGCGCAAGTGCGGCACAGATCTCATCAGCGTGTTCACGGAGCTGGCGAACGTCAATCACGGTGCCGAGGCTACCGGTCAGTCGTCCTCGCGTGCAGGTGCACTACGTGCGAAGGCGGCCTCGACGTCGGCAGTGGTGAGTGGAGCCTCATCAAGAGCTTCCGTTTCAGCCTCAGCATTTCGACGATAGTCGTGGCTGTTCTTGAACTGCTTCGCATACTGAATGAAGTAGCCAATGATGAGCGCCCACAAGAACATTCCCGCCATGGTCTTCATGATCGCACCAGCGAGCTGTTGGTCCTCTGCGAGTGACAGCCCCCATAGGCGAACCGGACGGGCATACGCCTCGTACACGGCAGATTCGGCAAATGTAAGGAACGCAGCGGGAATCGTCGGGACGATTGACTGGGCGAACAGGTAGATACCTTTGCCCAACGGCCCAAGCTGAAACTCAGGTATCGGACCGACCACTGGCATCCACATCAAGAGCGCTGACGACACAACCAAGACGTGAAGCAGGTAGTGCAGAGCTCCATTCCAGTAGCCATCACCAACAGAGGCGTTCACCAGCGACGGCAAGTGCGTCAACAATGTCGCACCGTTGAACAGGAGCGCCGCCACCACCGGCCGAGTGAGAAATTTCATCGCTCGATAGACGGAGCCGTTGCCGATAAGCACCCGCATTAGCCAGGTCGGCGTTGCGAGAAGTGCCAATGGCGGGAGCCAGAACGACAGCGCCATGTGCTGAACCATGTGAACCGAGTAGAGGTAATCCTCACTGATGTCATGAATCGGCCAATCGCTCGAGACCCAGAGCACAACAATTGCCGCCACGAATGCGACCGTGTTTGTTCGACTCAACACTGCTTGCCCTGGCGCTACCGCCTTAGGGCCGATTACTCGAACGGTGTAGATGAAGGCAACTGTGAGGAAGCTCACGAGAAGCCACACCTCAGGGTGCGGAACGAACTTCCAGGGGTCGACAGAGATGTCGACCTGCGCCAACATCGAACTCATCTCAACTCTGGAAGAAATGCAGCGTTGCGAGGAACACCGCGTAGCAACCAACAGCCAACGTTAAACCGATGTAGAACATGAGGCTGAAGATCTTTGAGTCAAACTTCAGGTGCATGAAATACAGCAACACCATGAAGAACTTGACCGCCATCAAGATGAGAAGACCAGGTAAGAATGCTGCCCCTAACTGGTCTTGGGTATAGCTGAAAACAACCTCAACCGCAGTGATCGCTGCCAGGAAAATTGCGATCTTGATATAGCCAAGGTCACTCAGGCCATGTTCAGCGTGCTCATCGCCGTGAATGTCGTGCTGTTCTGTCGCCGTGCTCATGTCAACTCGATTCTTATCAGGCGGGGATCAGGTAAACGAGGGTGAAGATGAGAATCCACACCACGTCGACAAAGTGCCAGTAGAGGCCGAAAAGTTCAACGACTTCCTTCTTGTCGCCAACCACCTTGTTCTTTGAGATCATTCCAACAAGCGACATCAACATGATGATGCCGACGCTCACGTGAACACCGTGGAAACCGGTCAAGGTGAAGAAGCTTGAAGAGAAAAGGCTTGTGGTGAAGCCCAGTCCCTCTCGGTAGAAGGTGGTGAACTCGTACACCTGGCCGGCAACGAATAGAGCACCGAGAAGAGATGTGACGGACAACCACACCTTTGTGTTGCGCTCATCATCACGATTTGCCGATGACACCGCCAACACCATGGTAAGCGACGACATCAGCAAGACGAAACTCGATGCTGAGGTGAATGGGATATCCCACACCTGGTCTGGGCCGAGGTTCTCTGAGTGACGACCCCGGTACAGCATGTAGGTAGAGATGAGACCACCGAAGAGAAGGCACTCTGAACCAAGGAACATCCACATCGCCAACTTGTTGTTCGACAAACCAGTCGACGTGTGGTGCGCACCGTGATCCGCGTGTGCGTCAGCGTGTACTGCGGTATCAGCCATGAGCGGCGACCTCCATCGATGTGCCGGTTGGCGGGTCGTAATCCTCTTCCGGGGCGGTGTGAGGCTCGAGACCCCATCCGTAGAACGACACCAGAGCGAGAACTGCACCGCCGAGTAGAAGGAACAAGTTGTAGATCACTCCATACGCCATGATCGGAAGGCTGAACGCCAGCAAGATCGGCCAATACGAAGGTGACGGCAAGTGAATGTGCGCATCAGCGTTGTTCTCTTCTTCTGCAACCACTTCTTCTGCCGTTGCAACCTGATGGAACTCGTGATGTCCGTCTGCTCCACGGTCTTCATATTTGCGGTGGAAGAACTCATCGAGGTGGCCGACCTGGGGCAGGCGATCAAAGTTATGTTCCTTCGGTGGGCTGGTGGTGATCCACTCAAGGCTGCGCGCATCCCACGGGTCGAGCGGCGCCTTTTCTGTTCCCTTGCGGTGCGAGACGTAGATGTTCACGAAGAACAGCAACACGCCGAGAGCCAGGACGAACGATCCCACGGAAGCAACGAGGTTCCAGAATCCGATGTTAAAGAACCCATCACCTGCACGATTTTCTGTCCACTGGTACATGCGGCGTGGCTGACCCTGAAGACCGATGATGTGCATCGGTCCGAAGGTGAGGTTCATGCCGATAATCGTCAGCCAGAAGTTCACGCGACCCAAGCGCTCATTGAGCATCTTGCCAAACATCTTTGGCCACCAGTAGTACATACCTGCGAATAGGCCAAGCACCGCTCCACCAAAGATGACGTAGTGGAAGTGCGCAACGATGTAATACGTGTCAGTCTGCTGCGTGTCAGACGGTGCTACCGAGTGTGTGACGCCTGAGAGTCCGCCGATGGTGAACTGAACGATCACACCAACCGCATACAGCATTGGAACGGTGAATTTGATCTTGCCGCCCCACATCGTGAGCGTCCAGTTGACGATCTTCACACCGGTTGGAATTGCAATGGCCATCGTCGCAACAGAGAACGCCGCAACTGAGATCGGGCCGAGACCCGAAGCGAACATGTGGTGCGCCCACACGCCCCAGCCAACGAAACCAATCGCTGCGCCGGAGAACACGATGAGTGGGTAGCCGAACAATGGCTTCTTCGAGAACACCGGCAGGATCTCAGACACAATGCCGAAGCTCGGAAGGACAAGGATGTACACCTCGGGGTGCCCGAAGATCCAAAAGAGGTGTTGCCACAGCAGTGGGTCGGCTCCAGCCTCAACGCTAAAGAACGTTGCATCGAAACTGCGCTGGAACATCAACATGAACAGCGCAACTGTGATGACCGGGATTGCGAAGAGCAACAGGAACTGCACGACTAACACCATCCAGGTGAAAATCGGCATCTTCATAAGGCTCATCCCCGGCGCTCTCATGTTGATAACAGTGACGATGAGGTTGATCGCACCCGTCAATGATGCGATACCTGTGATCTGAAGGCCGAGACCCCAGAAGTCGACACCATTCGATGGTGAAAACGCGACCGATGAGTTCGGTGCGTACATGAACCATCCGCCGTCAGCGCCGCCACCCAAGAACCATGAGGTGTTCAGGAACAGTCCGCCAAAGAGAAATGCCCAAAATCCGAAGGCGTTGATGCGAGGGAACGCGACGTCACGTGCACCGATCTGCAACGGAACGAAATAGTTCGCAAACGCTGCCGCCATTGGCATGACGAAGAGGAACACCATCGTGGTGGCGTGCATGGTGAACATCTGGTTGTACTTGTCAGCAGAAAGCACAGTGCCATTTGGACCGGCGAGCTGCAAGCGAATGAGCATGGCCTCGATGCCACCGACAACGAAGAAGAACATGGCGACAACGCCGTACATAATTCCAAGCTTCTTGTGGTCAATGGTGAAGAGCCACGACTTCCACCCCGTTGTTTCAACTGGGCGACGGAAAACTCCGTATGACGTTTCTGGAGTTGCCTCTGAAGGCGTCGACTGATCAACGACTTCGACTTCGTCTGAGGGGCGTTCAATGATTGCCATCAGTTACTCACTTCCGCTCAAGCAGGTAGGCGATTAATTGATCGATTTGGTCCTCGCTCAAGCCAAGGTACGGCATGCCGCGGACCTTGCCATCGCTCTGCTCGAGCAGAGCCGGGTCGGCGTACATCGGCTTCTTGGCCGGGGCATTTCGGAGCCATTCGCGAAGGTCAATTTCATTCAGGCAGTCCTGAGAGACTCCTGCGAGATACTTGTCGCCGAACTCTTCCGGGTTTGCTTCCCAGACGTCGGCACGGCATTCAGGGGTAAGAAGATCCCATGTTGCTCCGGCGAAGGTGTTTCGTCCCATGAGGTTCGTGAGGTTCGGTGCGGCACCCGAGTACACGAACTGGTCTGGGTAGGAGACCACGAGGTTGCCGTTATTCGGATCGACTAGGCCATTGACCTGGTGACAACGAGAACACTGAGCGATGAAGGTTGTTTCGCCTTCAGCAGCGAGAGAACCCTCTGCTGGCGCCTGGTACGGCTCGAGCTCGTTATCGAGCCACTTCTGGAAATCAGCTGGCTCAAGCACGACGGTCTCCATGCGCATATTTGCGTGAGACAAACCGCAGAACTCTGTGCACTGACCGGCGTAAATTCCTGGAGTATCAGATTCAAGACGGAGGAAGTGCACGCGGCCTGGAACCATGTCACGCTTGCCATTCAAACGTGGGATCCAATAACTGTGGATGACGTCACGACTGGTGCCTCGCAGTAACACCTTCGTGTCTGCGGGAATCACCAACTGCCCGGAAGTAATAATCGGGCTTGCCGAAACCTCTGAAGGCGCATAGCCACAAATCGTGCCGTCGGCACCGACTTCGTAGTCGTACTCCCACCACCACTGCTGACCCGTGACGTTGATCACGCATTCGGTGTCATCGGTGTCATTCAGCGCCATCACAACACCGACGGTAGGTATTGCGATTGCAGCAAGAATGACTGCGGGAATCGCAATGAACAGGTATTCGAGCCACGCTTTGCCATGTGCCTGATCGGGAATTGGTTGACCGCGATCTCGGAATTTCACCACACAGACAGCGATAAACACCATCACGATGACACCCACCACGCCAGCGGTGAGGAACACCGGCCACTGCAGATCTTGGATCTTCTGAGCGTTTGCACCAGCTGGTTTCCACGTGTCTTGTGGGGCATCGGTTGCACAGCCTGCAAGCAGGGTGAGCGCCGACAAACCTGCAACCGTGCTAGCTGCTTTGCGTCCTCGCGAACTCATGATCTTTAGACTAGAAGTCGAATCAGCCGAAGTAGACATGGTGCGATCGTGAACCCTCTGGTGACTCATGGCACAACCACCTCGATGCGATCATCGAGCCCCGCGACTACGAAGGCGTAGCCACCCGACTCTTCAACCGCTGGGTCGAAGCTTGGTGCTGCATAGTTGATAGTGAGAAGTTGAACGCCACCCTCTTCAACAAGGGCAGTACAAATACGAGCCGGCGAACCCTCGACTTCTGCCAGTTCGGCAATGAAGCGACGAGGTTCTGATGTCTCGTTTCTGAACAAAATGTTGTTGGCATTTGAACGTGGCAACTGAATCACCCCGGTCTGTGGATCGTTCAGGCCAGGGCGGGTAAACGAGAGACCGTTCTCGTCAAGGGTCACTTCTGCCGATGAGTTGGCCTTGCCAGCAACTGTCTGGCTTGCATGCTCGTCTGCTGAGATCTCTTCCTCACCGCACTTATCGAGTTCTGCGTAGTGGGCTGTCGTGTGGTGCTCTTCAATTTCGCGCTCTCCGTTGAGCCCGGCGACAGCACCACCTGCGAGGAGAACCACGCTAACAATTGAGAAGAGCCCAAACATTTTTGGAGCACTCATTGAGCGAGCCCGGCTAATCATCGCACCGCCAAACAGCACGATTGTTGCCACAATCGAGAACGCAATAATTGTCGACGACTTGGTTGGAACACCGAGCATGACCCGGCTGAACATGAAGATGATAAGACCGAGCCCAATCGCCGCCGCAACCGGCATCTCTGCGGTGTACGCAAGGCGGCCACGTACCTCACGGTTATGCGATTCATCTGATGAAGCACCCTCTGCCCAGCCCTGAAGCAACCATTCAGCAGCGGCAGCAAGCACAACAACCAAACCAATGACGGTAAGCACTGCGTGAATCACCACGCCGAGAGCAATCAGGACGCCACCAACTGCAACACCGATTGGCCAAACCGAAGAAGCTGGCCGAGGAGCAGCAGCCGCAGATCCAGAGAACTGAGCGACTTCATCCGCCGCAACATTCGCGTCACGGATGAACGCATTGATTCCAGCGAGGAAGATCAAGCCTGCGGTAAGCGACACGAGCCCAACGGTGCCCATAATGCCGCCGACCAAGATGCCGTACAACAGCGTCCCGACCAGCGAAGCGCCGCTCGCTCCGAAAAGAAGTTTTGAACCAGTGGTGAACATCAGACTTCTGTCCTCACTTCGTGACGTAGACGACGAACCAGACTGCTGAGTAAGCCGCAGCAGCGAAGTACCAATACAAAGCGTGAGCCGAGACAATCTCAGACTGCCAATCTCGGCCACCGAGCGTTCGGAACGCTGCGACCACAGTGAAGATGAGGCCGACGATCACAATCGCCATCATGGTGCCAGTAAGCGCATAAAACAGCGAGCCGTACACACCCTCGGCAAGCTCGACTTCCATCTGGCTATAGACGAATGCTTGAGCGTTGATAAAGGCCAACGCGAGAATCGCGACAACCGAAAGTGCGAGTCCTGTGTGACCACGATCTTGACGGCGTGCCGAGTACACGGCCCACTGGGCAAAGAAACACAGCCCGAACAGTGTGATGAGCATCACGTTCGTTGCGACCTCAGGGATGATGTACTTCATCGGGAAGCGTTCGCCGGCGTTCACCGCCTGCTGGCGCTCAAGCAACCACACGGCGAGCATTGCCCCTATGAGCGTGGTGCCAGCGAGCCCAGCAAGCGCAGAGCCAACAAGAAGTTGGCGACGCGGAGCAGGGGCGGGTCCAGACGGAAGAGCGAGCGTCATGATGGGCTCCCTTGAGGGTTCTGGTCGAGTTCAGGCTCTGACGAGCGAACGGTGGCAAGTGCCGCGTAATTGTCTGCAGGAGCAGGCGATGCAGTTGACCATTCGATGGTGTGTGCGCACCACGGATTAGTCGTGCCGTCTGCGGTTCCACCACGGGTAGCACCAACAAACGCAAGAACTGTCAACGCCATCAGGGCATAGCCAACAAGTGACAGCGTCGAGAAGAGTGTGTTATCTGAGCCAGCAAGCCCAGCGATAACTGCTGGAACACCGGCAAGAACAACACCAAGCGCTCCAAGAAGTGCAAGTGGAAGCACCTTCTTCTCATCACGCTTGAAACCTGAGAACTTCGGTGCCCAAAACACGAGCCCACCCATTGAACCAACGGCTGCAGCAAGGCAGACAATCGCAACCGAGCCCTCAACAGCAGTTGTTCCTGCAAGTTCGAGGTCAACTACCTGGAGAAGCACGCCGACAACTGCACCAAGTAAGAACAACAGCGTCGAGAGAAGCCCAAACAACATCGGGCTCAAAATTCGTGGCTTCGCTGAACTTGACCCATCTGGCTTAGCGACAAGCAGAGCCGTCAGCAAGGTGATGACGATTCCGAGAAGCGGAAGCCCTACAAAGAACGCCATCACGACGAGTGATTTCACGACATCTTGGCCAGCTGCCGAAAAGTCAACCGGGAAGTCGTTCTGCATGGTCACGCCAGAAAACGCAGCAACACCGACCAGCGCTGAACCAGCGAAAACAAGCTGGCGCATTGGGTGGCGACGGCTCACGGAAACTGGGAGAAGTTCCGCAAACACACCTAAGACAGGGATTGCGTAGATGTAGACGACCGGTGCTGAGAAGAACCGTGGAAGCCAATCTGCCATGGAATCGGAAGTACCGAATGCAAGCGCTGAATTCCGATGGTCAACAAATAGATAGATGATGAGACCAACCATGACCGGAGCGGTGATGATCAGCGCAATTGCTTGCACCAACGCTGTCCAGGAAAAAAACGGAACCCGACGCATCGTGATGCCAGGTGCACGCGATGTAAGCACTGTGGTCGCAACACTGATTGCTGCTGCGACAACACCAATCATCATCAGCACCATTGAGGCGAGTGAGAGGTCAACCATGTCACCGTCTGACCCTCCAATGCCACCACCGTTCACGATCGCAACCACGAGAAGCACGGCTCCCGAAAGCCACATATAAAAGCCAAGGAGCGCAAGGCGGGCGAATGCAATCGCTCGAGCACCAACTTGCAGTGGAGCCACCGCAACGCTGAGACCAAGTGTCAATGGAAGTGCGACCATCAGCGCAAGGCCAAAGTGGTGAAGTTGCGCAAACTGGTCAAGTTGCTGTCCTGTAAACGCATCGACGTCAGCAACTGCGTCCAATGAACGAAGAATCGCAACAACTGAGACGGCAACGAGCCCAACCAGACCAAAGCCTGCGAAAAGACGGCCGATCTTCTTGTGGTCAGTTGAAGTTGACCAATCAGCGACAGCGCCAACTGTCGTTCCGATTCGGCCATCTGAGAGCAGTGCTGAACCTGCTCCAACTCCAGTTCCCGATTGTTCCATCGTCGTCATCTCAGTTCTGACTCACTTCTTCTTCAGGCGCGCCCGCGGCGGAACACACCTCTTTCGAAACTACCGTCGTCAAGACTACCTCGGAGAGGCCTCCGCGACCGAAATCATCATGCTCGCCTCAACGAAATCGTTCACACCAGAACATCGATTGTGAGAGCGGCAAACAACAGGGTGATATAGGTGATGGAGAAGCCAAAGAGCCTCATCGATGCTGATTCAGACGGGTTTTTCCCAAGCCGGACGGTGCCAATTAAGAATGCAGCGCCGAGCACAACCGCTGAGACGAGGTATATCAATTCAAGATCGCCTGATGCGATCCACACCACCACACTCGAAATCACCAGCGCAATGGTGTGAGCGATCATCTGAGCATGGGCAGCTCGGAATGGAACGATCGCAGGCAACATCGGCACATTTGCCGACCGATAGTCATCGGCGTAGCGCAGTGCAAGCGCCCAGAAATGAGGGGGTGTCCAGAAGAAAATGACTGCGAACAGTACGACTGGAACAATCGACAGGCTGTTCGTCACGGCAGCCCACCCAACCAAGACAGGCACCGCCCCTGCCGCACCACCGATCACGATGTTCTGACGACTCGTGCGCTTTAACCAAAGGGTGTACACCCCGATGTAGAACGCCGTCGCCGACAGGGCCAGCACCGCAGACAGCAAATTGGCGGAGGCCCAAAGGACGGCAAACGCAGCGACCTCGAGAACCGTTGCAAACACGAGTGCCTCATTTGGTTGCACCAACCCGGTGACCAGTGGACGATGACGGGTGCGTTCCATCAATGCATCGATGTCTCGATCGACATACATATTGATCGTGTTGGCACCGCCTGCCGCAAGCGCCCCTCCGACCAACGTCAATACAACGAGCCACGTCGATGGCCAGCCATTCTCGGCAAGCACCATCGTTGGCACGGTGGTGATGAGCAGGAGTTCGATGATGCGAGGCTTCGTGAGGGCGACGAACGCACCAACACGGTTGCGAGGTTGACGGCCCCCATGAACGACTCCACCGGGCGCCATACGCGACGGCACGAGAGGGCGACTGCCGATGGACATAGCGACCATCGTACGACCCCGCAGATGTGCCGACCAACGCCATCAGGCAGACTATTCATGTGACATATTCCTTGCTCACCGCTTCAGCGTCGACCGACACGTTGACATCTCCGGAGGTAGACGTCACTGAGAGCGTGGAACATGAACGAGACTGGACCGTGATTGTGTGGAACGACCCCGTGAATCTCATGAGTTATGTCACGTTTGTTCTGCAAAAACTTTTTGGGTACTCAACAGAAAAGGCGACCGAACTCATGCTCGCGGTGCACCACGAAGGTCGAGCGAACGTAGCAAGCGGAAATCGTGAACAATGTGAAATGCATGTCTTTCGACTGCACGAACATGGGTTGTGGGCAACGTTGGAAGAAACCGGGTAATGGCATTGCGACGAAAACCGCCGGTGGAACGGCGAGACGACAACACCTGGGTTGTTCGACTTGAGGCCGATGAACGAGACGTCCTTTCAACGGTGATCGGACAACTCGACGAACTCATCGAACATGCTCACTCCGGAGCGGAGTCGACCATCGTAAACCGGCTCTTCCCACCAGCATTCACCCATCACGAAGCCGAGCACGAAGACCTCGATGCCGAATATCAACGCCTTATGCGAGAGGAACTCATCACTTCGCGTCGAACTGCGATAACCGCAGTTGTCGCTGCTTTCGAAGCGGCTGAGGGCAACTCCGTGGTCATGAATCACGCAGACCTCACTTCATTTCTCCAGACCCTGAACGCACTTCGGGTAACCCTTGCGAGTGCTCTCGGTGTTATTGACGATGACTCCGCCGCCGATGCCGACGAGCAATCTGATGCAAGCCCTGAACATCACCTCTATATGTGGTCGGGCTGGATGCTGGAATGGGTGGTAAACACCCTTTCGGAAACACTGCCTCCAGAGGGTGGAACGTCGTGAAGAGGGTGCTAACGTGACGTCGCCTTCAACGAGATGAGGCCAAGCCCCCATCGTCTAGCGGCCTAGGACATCACCCTTTCAAGGTGACGGCACGGGTTCGAATCCCGTTGGGGGTGCTGGATATAAATAGAACTCCTGGTCCCGTGGTGAAGTTGGAGTTCACGCCGGCCTGTCAAGCCGGAGGTCGCGGGTTCGAGTCCCGTCGGGACCGCTCGGGGCTGCCGTACGGCAGCCTCGTTGCGTATGTGGTGCGGGTTCCGTTCCACGATGCAATACGGTCGAGTAGCTCAGTTGGCAGAGCGTCCGCCTGAAAAGCGGAAGGTCACCGGATCGACGCCGGTCTCGACCACCACAGGCGCCTTCGGGCGCCTGTTGCCGTTTTCGTCAAGATTTCGGCCTTGCTGAGCTATGTGCCTGGATCAAATCCAAGATCGGTTGCGGTTAAGAGCGGCTGGTAATCAACACCCGCCGCCGAACAGAGATCAGCACAAGTCGTGCCCCGGTCAACGATGACACTCGCAAGCACCACCGTTGCGCCGAACGCTTGAACAACCTCAACCGCCTCAAGCAAACTCGTGCCACGCGTCGTCGTGTCTTCAACAATGACGACAACGTCATCGGGCTGCAAGGCACCCGCAAGTCGACCGGTGACGCCATGATCTTTAGCTTCCTTACGAACACTGAAGCTCCTCAACATCCGGCCTTTCGTTGCGGCAACTGCCGCCACGCCAAATGCGACCGGGTCGGCGCCCATCGTCAGACCGCCAATGGCCGTCGCCTCGGCTGGAAGGATCTCAAGTAGCGCCTCAGCAACCAGCACGATCCCATCGGGCCGGCAGGCGGTCTGCTTCGTATCGAGGAACCACGAACTCTTCGCCCCGCTCTTCAAGGTGAACTCACCGCGTTTCACCGAATGTGTCAACACATGCTCTCGTAACGCAGCACGAGACGGAGAGAGGTCGTGAAGGTCTGTCACGACTCCGAGGTTACGCGGACAGCACTCAGCCTCTATGTTCGGGGATGTGACAACGACTGCACTCACTCCATATCGAATCTTCACCGAGCCTCAGCAGGGCGCGACATACGACGATCTTCTCGCCGTGGCATTGCGCGCCGAGGCCCTCGGATTTGGGGCCTTCTTTCGTTCTGACCACTACCTGAAGATGGGCTCCGTAAGCGGCGAGCCCGGACCGAGCGATGCATGGGTCACGCTCGGCGGATTGGCGAGAGATACAACGACCATCCGCCTCGGCACTCTTGTTACTGCAGCGACATTCCGTCACCCCGGCCCGCTTGCAATCTCGGTCGCAAATGTCGACCAGATGTCGGGTGGAAGAATCGAGCTCGGTCTTGGCGCCGGTTGGTACGAAGCCGAGCACACTGCCTACGGAATCCCATTCCCCGCTCTTGGCGAGCGATTCGACCGTTTCAGCGAACAATTAGCAATCGTTGACGGAATGTGGCGGACGCCAGACGGTGAGACGTTCTCCTACGCCGGCACGCACTGGTCACTGACCGACTCGCCAGCGCTTCCAAAGCCAGTTCAAGCCGGTGGAATCCCAATCATCATTGGAGGTCGCGGGGCAAAGCGAACACCAGCGCTCACCGCCCAGTACGCCGCTGAATTCAACATGCCGTTCACCGACCTTGACACATTCGCTTCGCAAACGGCCGTTGTTCGTGGCGCATGTGAAGCAATCGGACGTGCGCCAAGCGACTTGACCTGGTCGGCAGCGCTCGTGGCCTGTGTCGGCAACAACGAAGACGAGTTCAGGCGAAGGGCGGAAGCAATCGGCCGCGAGCCTGACGAGCTTCGTCAGAACGGTGCTGCAGGAACAACGGAACAGTTTGTCGAGACGGTGAGCAAGTGGAGAGAGGCCGGAGCTGAGCGGGTATATCTGCAAGTGCTGAACTTGGCAGACCTCGAGCATCTTGACCTCATCGCCTCATTACTCGGCTAGGTCGCCCGAGTTTGCACATCGGCTTCGGACGAAGCCAATGGTGAAAGAGCCGAACCAGGCATCACGTACTTGGCTTTAGGCGGATATCGCGTAACAGAACTTCTTGCGCAACGGTCGCTACGTGTTCACCGCTTGCCGTAAATACGTGTCCAACTGCGAGGCCTCTCGAGGCGGTGAAGTGATGACAGGTGAAGTCATGCAGATGCCACACGTCTGAGCGCATTGGCCGATGGAACCAAATCGTGTGGTCAAGGCTGACACCTTTCCAGTTCTCTCGATCTACATCGGTTCCCTGAATCGCAGCTGCACGAACGGTGTCGGTAGCGAGGTCGTCAGATGTGTATGCAAGCCAGCATTGATGCATGAGTTCTGCATCAGGTGATTCGTTAGTCACGAGATCATGGTCATTTACTTTGATCCACGCAGTGACGCGTCCAGCCCCCGTTCGAGGCGCATCATGTACTTGATCTTCGGGCACAAAACACCGATCAAAACGTCGTGTGAACGAACTTTCCTCTAGCGATTCTGGCCTCGGAACTTCTGGCATCTCTATCGTTTGTAAATCGACCGCATCCTTTGGACGCTGAAATGAACACTCCGCATTCAGAATCGCACCAATCGCTTGCCGTGCGACAACCCTTCGAGTTAAGAACGATCGGCCATTTCGAATTCGGTCCACTTCATACCGGATTGGTTCAGTGTGGTCGCCGGGTCGAATGAAATATGCCCGGATCGAATGTGGCCGAAACCCTTCATCGGCGGTGAGCGTCGCAGCACGAAGAGCCTGAGCAACAATTTGTCCGCCATAGAGGCCTCCCCACGGATATCTCGGACCAGTGCCAACAAAGGTGTCAGGACCGTGCGGAGTGAGTTCGAACATTGAGACATTCAACCAAGGGCATCCGTTTTTTCGCATGAGGAACGCTCTGATTTCGTCGTTACTCACGCATCGGGTGGCAATCAAGCTGCACGTCGTGACGATCTCAACGGCCCCTCTTTTATTTCAGGAACACGGGAGAAATGATGAATAAAAGCGTCTTCTTGGATTTTGCGGTTCAAAATATGAACAAAACTTCGCAATATTTCATACAAATACGTGCGAATTATGCGCAGTGAAGAAATAACTGCGTAAAATCAGACTTTATGGCAAGTAAGTCTGACAAATCCGCAATGAGTGACGAACATAAGGCAGCGCTCGCACAGGGTCGAAATGAAAGCCGAGTGGTGCGCGATTATCTCGAAGCGCTCAAATCCTCGAAACCAAAGCGCGGACGTAAGCGGACCGCTGAAAGCATCCAAAAGCGTCTTGACAAGATTGAAGTGGAACTGTCATCGGCAGACCCGCTTAATGAGCTTCTCCTGTTGCAGGAGCGACGCGACTTGCAAGACGAATTTGAGGCTCTTAGCTCAGGCGCAGATATTTCAACTGCAGAAGCCGAGTTCGTAAAGGTTGCTCTCGCTTACAGCAACCGCCGGCACATCTCGTACGTCACGTGGCGCGAGATTGGCGTCGACGCGGCAGTACTGAAGCGCGCCGGTATCCCACGCTCGCTCTGATCAGCCTGACCGACTAGACGACGCTCACTACAGGGCGTCGAGATGAGCAAATGTCGCCGACACATGCTCTAACGACGCGCGAAGATCAAACGCTGCATCAAGATCGATGGAGGGCTCTCGAGCCACCACCTCACGATCTTCCGCGAGCACATCTTTAAACGGCCTGCGTTGCTCCCAAGCAACTATCGCATTTCGTTGCACAATTCGGTAGGCGTCATCGCGCGTGAGTCCTGTTGCAACAAGCGCGAGCAGCACGGGCTGCGAGAACACCACACCGAAACTCGAATGCAGATTCTCCCCCATACGTTCCGCATCGACTTCAAGTCGTTCGAGCAGACGGCGGAGACGGCGCAGCATGTAGTGCACCAACATCGATGAATCCGGGAGGATGATGCGCTCAACGCTCGAATGCGAGATATCCCGCTCGTGCCACAGAGCAACATCTTGAAGCCCGGCCATCAAATTTGACCGAACTACCCGAGAAAGACCAGAGATCGTCTCGGCAGAAATTGGATTCCGCTTATGAGGCATTGCGGAAGATCCTTTTTGACCTGGAGCAAACCCCTCGCGAACTTCACTCACCTCGGTTCGCTGAAGGTGGCGAAGTTCAACCGCGACAAGCTCACAACTCGCCGCAACCGACGCGCAGGCCCAGAGAAATTCGGCGTGACGATCACGCGCAATGACCTGTGTCGCCGGAACCGGCTTGAGGTCGAGTGCATTTCCAACATGTGCTTCAACTTCCGGCGGAACATTCGAATAGGTTCCGACTGCCCCGGACAGCTTCATGACAGCAATGCCTTCCCGAGCCGCCTGAAGTCGACGACGATCACGATCAAACTGCAGTGCCCACAAGGCAACTTTCGCACCGAACGTGGTTGGCTCGGCGTGCACTCCATGTGTTCGGCCAATCATGACGGTGTCACGATGGGCATTCGCAGTTGCAACGAGTTGTGCAATCAATTCATCGGCGGCTACCAGCAACAGATCAGCAGCATCTCGCATTGCCCAACACAGCCCGGTATCGACCACATCGGTGGAGGTCAATCCGTAATGGATCCACGGGCCGGCGCTGCCGCCGATGGCGTCCTGAACGACATCGACGAACGCTGCAACATCATGCTGGGTGATTTCCTCACGAGCCATTACTGACGCAACAAAGCTGTCGTCGACAACGGGAGCTGAATTGCGGCACGCTGTCGCATCTGCGTCTGGCACAATCCCGAGGGCAGCATGCGCCTCCGTGGCGAGAAGTTCAACTTCAAGCCACCGACCCATACGAGCAGCATCAGACCACACCGATGCCATCTCGGGGGTCTGATAGCGATCAATCACGCTGGCGAACCCCACAAGACGTAGTCATCACGTTCGGCGCCGACACCAATAATTCTGACTGGGATGCCCACTTGTTCTTCGATGAGGCGAATAAGGGCTTGAGCCTGCGGCGGGAGATCGTCAGGCGTCCTCGCCGACGTTGAATCGCTTCGCCATCCTTCCAGCTCGGCATATACGGGCTCTGCTCGCTCAAGCACCTCTGGGAGATCTGGGTAATTTGCGACTTCGTGGCCATCAATTCGATATCCCGTGCAGACACGAATGGTCTCGAATGTGTCGAGGACATCAAGTTTCGTCACCGCAAGCTCAGTCAAGCTATTGAGCCGGACTGCATGACGAAGCATCACGCAATCAAGCCAACCCGCACGACGTCGACGACCGGTAACTGTGCCAAATTCGCGACCAATATCGACAAGCCGGTCACCGAGATCGTCGGTCAACTCGGTTGGGAACGGTCCAGCGCCGACTCGGGTGGTGTAACTCTTCGAAATACCAACCACGCGATCAATATTGCGAGGGCCTAATCCTGTGCCTGCACACGCCCCACCTGCCGTCGGGTTTGATGACGTCACATACGGGTAGGTGCCATGGTCAAGGTCGAGGAATGTTGCCTGCGCGCCTTCGAGCAAGATCGGCGAACCAGCGGCTATTTCATCATGAAGAAAGTTCACCGTGTCGCAAAGGTACGGCTGAAGACGAATACCTAACGCAGTGAACTGAGCGACGGTGTCATCAACATCGACCGGTTCTCCGCCCGCTTGAGTGATGAGAACATTCTCGGCCTCACAGCGCTCACGAACGGCTACTGCAAACGAATCGATATCTGCAACAGCGCCAGCTTGGATGCCCACACGGCGTGCCTTGTCGGCGTACGCCGGGCCGATTCCCTTTAAGGTCGTTCCAATTTTGTTCTCGCCACGCCCCTTCTCGGCTAACGCATCGTGACGTTGATGCCAAGGGAAAATGAGATGCGCTCGAGTTGACACCTTCAACTTCTCGCAACTGACCCCTCGTGAGGTCAGGGTGTCGATCTCGTTGAACAGAGTTGGGAGGTCAACTACAACACCGTTCGCAATTACTGGTGTCACCGTGTCATAGAACACGCCGGACGGCGTCAATTGCAGGGCGTATTTCTCTTCCCCCACGACAACGGTGTGGCCAGCGTTGTGGCCACCTTGATAACGAGCAACAACAGGGTGCTCTTTCGCAAGTAGGTCAATGACTTTGGCCTTGCCTTCGTCGCCCCACTGGGCGCCGACGACGACGGTGACAGGCATGCATACGCTCCTTTACTGCCCGGATGGAACGTACCCTGATCGTAGTCGTTCATTCATAGGACTACTCGCGTTCTGTACGAACTACTTCGAATCGATGGGATCAGGCTGCTCGCGGAGTTTCACCGGATCTTTACTATTTCGCCGGGTTCCAATGTTGAGAGTCTCAACGAACACCGAAAACGCCATCGCTGCGTAGATGTAACCCTTCGGGATGTGCTCGCCAAAGCCCTCAACGATGAGGGTGAACCCAATCAGCAACAAGAAGGCGAGAGCCAACATCTTCACCGACGGATGGCGGTTAACGAACTGATAGATCGGTCCAGAAGCAGCAAGCATCACCAAGACAGCAGCAACGATCGCAATCACCATCACTGGGACGTGTTCAGTCATTCCAACGGCGGTGAAGACCGAATCAAGCGAGAAGACAACATCAAGCAACATCACCTGGGCGATCACGGCTCCAAAGGTAAGGACAGCTTTCGAACCGTGCGCCTCAGCCTCACCCTCAAGTTTGTGATGAATTTCTTTCGTCGCTTTGTAGATCAGGAAGACCCCACCTGCGAGAAGGATGAGTTCTTTGCCCGAGAAACTGAACTCTCGCCCAAGTAATGAGAAGCCCAGCAGTTCGTCTTTCAGAGAAATAATCCACCCAATGCTGAGCAGAAGAAGCACTCGGATGCCTCCCGCAGCCAGGAGGCCGATACGACGAGCTCGATCCTGCTGCCCATCTGGGAGCTTCGCCGCAAGAATCGAAATGAAGATGACATTGTCGACACCAAGCACAATTTCAAGAACGAGCAACGCAAGGAGCGCGCTCCATGCTGACGGATCACTTACCCAGCCCATGGGAGCAGATTAGAGCGAATACACAATGATCAACGCCATCGCCACGACGGTGATCATCTCGTCAGATTGCTATTACACCAGTTGCTCAGCCAGCGGAGTACGCCATTGCACCATCGATACGAATCGTGGCACCGCTGGTGTAACTAGAAGCATCACTCGCGAGATACAAGGCAGCACCAACGATCTCATGAGCTTCTCCGCCGCGCTGCAATGGGATTTCGGTCTTTGCACGGGCATTGAATGCATCTAAGTCCCATGCTTTTGAGATGTCAGTGAGGAATGGTCCAGGCATGATGACATTGCACCGCACCTTCGGGGCGAAGGCTCGCGCCATTCCTGAAGTCATGGCGTCAAGGGCAGCTTTGGCGCCGGCGTACACCAACTCATGCGGGGTCGGAGCCACGGCCGCAATCGACGAGACATTGATAATCGATCCACCGTCGCCTTCTGCCATGCGGGTACCGATGAGTGACGCAAGTCGGAACGGGCCTTTGAAGTTGACGCCAACCACTTTGTCGAAGAGATCCTCGGTAACTTCGGGAAGCGACGGATACAACGGCGACATTCCGGCGTTGTTCACCAGCACGTCGCAGCGACCGAATTCTGAGTAGACCAGATTGGCGAGTTCGTCGGCCTGCTCCCAACGACCAGCATGAAAGGCTGTAGCGACCGAACGACGCCCGGTGCGTTCGGTTACCTCTGCGGCGAGTTCTTCGCAGGCCTCGATTTTGCGACTCGCGATCACAACATCGGCGCCGTGCTCAGCAAACGCAAGCACCATCTCACGGCCGAGCCCTCGGCTACCACCGGTGACGAGTGCGACCCGCCCGCTGAGATCGAAACGATCATCCATTGTTGCCTCCTCTATCTGTGCACTGCGGTCTCACCGTAATCGCCGGCGCGCGCGAACAAAGTGGCGAGGAATGAAGGGGAGGTTTGGCGGGTTACACAAGATGTGACAACCACCGAATCTGAACGCATCACCCCGCCGTCGGGCAAGGGTGCTCGCGTTGTCTTTGATGTCCATCGCGATATTGCCCTCGAGCCCGAGAAGGCTTGGGAAGCACTCATCGATTGGGAGGGTCATGGAGACTGGGTTCCGCTCACTCACGTTGACGTCGACCCGGCAGACGAAAACCTGTTCACGGCATGGTCAGGGCCAGGCGCCTCTGGATGGGGACGACGGTTAGCTCTCGAAGACCGAATGCAGACAATCACCGTTGAATTCGACGGTGGTTTCGGACACTGTGTCGTCCACAAACTGGGCCCGACTCTCCAAGGGGTTGCCCAACTCACGGTGTCGCCAGGACCTGTCGCAGGTACCTCGACAATTCATTGGCACGAAAATGTCACCGTTCGCCGTTTGCCAAGATTCCTCAGCTCAATTACCGGAACTGTGAGCGCAAGACTGTTCAACATGGCGCTCGGACGCATGGAGAAATGGGTCAATCGGCAACACTGATCAGAAGCGGAGAGACCGTCCTCCGCGAAATAGGTGAGGAGTTCCCATGGTCAAGGTGATTGGCGTCGACGAATTTGGCGGCCCAGAAATGCTGAAGGCATTCGACATTCCGGCGCGGCCGGTCGGCGCAGGAGAGGTCCGCGTCGATGTCAGCGCTGCTGCAGTAAGCCCAACCGATACCATCCACCGCTCGGGCGGTCGCGCTGAACTCCTACAGAAAGACCCTCCTCCCTATGTGCCAGGCATGGACGTCGCCGGAGTCATCAGCGAAATTGGCGAGGGCGTCGATCACGTTGCTGTCGGTGACTCTGTGATGGGCATCGTTGCACCAACTGCATCACATGGCGGCTACTCCGCGTCGATCGTGTTGCCAGCACGGTCAGTTTCTCGGGCACCAAAAGGTGCTACAGCCGCAGAAGCGAGCACACTTCCGATGAACGGCCTCACCGCCCAATATGCGCTCGACCTTCTCGACCTGCCGAATGGTGCGACACTTGCTGTAACTGGTGCAGCTGGCGCGTTCGGTGGGTACATGGTGCAACTCGGTGTTCACCGAGGCCTGCATGTCATCGCTGACTCTTCTGAGGCCGATGAAGCGCTCGTCCGGTCGCTCGGCGCTCATGACATCGTTCGTCGTGGTGATGATGTCGCTGAACGAATTCGGGCTCTCGTGCCTGATGGTGTCGACGGACTTGCTGATGGCTCGATTCAGAATGAATTGGTATTGCCCGCTGTTCGAGATAACGGTGGTTTCGCAACAGTTCGAGGGTTCCAGGGGCCATCTGAACGTGGCATCACGCTGCACCAGGTCTGGGTGCGTGAGTACGCAACAGAACTAGAGAAGCTCGATGAACTGCGGGCGCTCACTGAAAGCGGGAAGGTCACGCTTCGTGTTGCGGCGACCTTCCCAGCCGACAACGCTGCTGAGGCGCATCGGGTTCTTGAGGCAGGTGGCACACGAGGCCGCTGCGTCATCACCTTCTGACATGGCAAATCTGTCTGCCCGGGATGCGTGGCTTGCAACACAGAACCAAGACGGGTCACCACATCTCGTGCCGATCTGGTTTGTTGCGCTTCACCCTGATTCGGTGTGGATTGCCACCGGACGACACAGCGCCAAAGTCACAAACATCACTCGCAACAGCGAGGTCTCAATCGGTTTTCCTGCCGACGGTGACCCAGATGGTGACGCGGTTGCAATCGGACCTGCCAAGCTGCATGACGAAGCACCTACTGAGGTTCTGAATCAATTTGTTTCGAAATATCAATGGCATCCGGGGCCAGAACCCGACCCAGACGTCGGCGAATTACTCTTCATCGAAATCAATCTGATCCGGTGGATGATGGGATCACCCTCGCCAACCGAGTAGACACTTCCTGTGACAACTGAACGACCCGAAGTGAAGCGCACATTCGCTTCGGTCGCTCCCGGGCTCTTCGTGTTTCTCTGGAGCACCGGTTTCATCGTTGCCCGGTACGCAACGAGTGATGCTGACCCGTTGTCGTTTCTCGCTGCACGTCTCTTCATTGCCGCACTGGTACTCGGAGCAATCGCAATAGCGTCAGGCGCACCACGACCTTCGTTAAGTGAATCGAAATGGTCGATCATCGTCGGCGTTGGAATTCATGCGACATATCTCGGTGGTGTCTTCATCGCAATCGATCTTGGCCTTCCATCTGGGGTCGGGGCGCTTGTCGGCGGCCTACACCCGGTCATCACCGCAGTCGCCGGAGGGGCACTGCTCGGCGAACGATTGAGTTTGCGTCAATGGTGTGGTGTCGTTCTTGGCTTCAGCGGCGTTGTTCTCGTCGTGATCGAACGGCTCACCGACAACTCACTCAATCTTCCAATACGAGCAGTAATCGCGGTCTCAGTCGCAACACTCGGCATGTCGGTGGGAACTCTCATTCAACGCCAACGCTGCGCCTCAACCCCTCTCCTATGGGGGTCAGCTATTCAGTATTCGGGGTCAGCGGTCGGACTTGCTGTCGCGGCTTGGATATCTGGGCAGACCACATTGGGATTCACTGCGAACACCGTGTGGTCGCTCGCGTGGTCAGTCGGTGTGCTGTCGATCACCGCCGTGCTCACAATGCTCTGGTTACTTCAGCATCGAGCAGCAGCAAGTGTGTCGAGTTTGTTCTTTCTCGTGCCGGCACTCTCGGCGATCGAGGCAGCAATCCTTTTTGATGAACAACTCAACACAACGGCTATTGCCGGGTTCATTGTTGCAATCCTGGGCGTTGCCCTCGTTACCCGAGCACCACGCAAGACACCGGGTCACTAAGCGACGACTGCAAGAGCAGCCGAGACGAGCGAGTGACCTCGCTCGTCAGCAAGCAATCCCTCGTCCATCCGGTTCATCACGTAGGCAACGGTCATCTCGTTATCGAGGTCATTCACGACCATCGATCCGCCGTACCCACACCAAAAACAGATGCGCCGATCGGGAAGGTAGGCCGCTGTTTCGTTTGGAAGTCCGTATCCAAGACCGAATTTCACAGGGATCTGTAAGACCAGATCAAATCCGTCGGCCTGCACTCGGAATATCTCTTCGACAGCGTCAGATGACATCACCCGAGTACCACCGAGTTTGCCCATCGTTGAAATCAAACTTTGTACCTGAGCAACACTTCGCGCATTTCCATGACCGTTCGCTGCAGGAATATCCGCCTGACGCCACTCAGGAGAACTCGCATAATCGGCTATCACAAGTGGCCCAGTAAACGTCTTGATCGCTGGATGGTCCCGCCCAAGTGCACGTAGGTCATTCGTTGGCGGGGGCGGTGGGGTCAAGGTTGCAACCCGACCAAATTCACGTTCTGCAAGTCCGATATGAAAGTCGATATCGAACGGTTCACCGATCTCTGACCGGAAGAACTCGCCCAGTTTCATACCCGTGATCCGTCGTACTACCTCGCCTACAAGGTGCCCCTGATTCATTGCGTGGTACCCAGATTGGCTACCCGGCTCCCACCAGGGCGCTTGGCTCGCAAGTTTTTCGGTGCTCGCCTCCCAGTCGAACACGTCGTCGACAGTGACGGGCTTCTCCCAACCAGAAACGCCGGATGTGTGGCCAAGGAAATGCCGCACACGGACGTTCTCTTTGCCATTTTGCGCAAACTCGGGCCAATACGTTGACACAGGAGCATCGACATCGAGAAGCCCTCGATCGACGAGTAACAGCGCACTCAGCGCCATCATCGTTTTGGTGGTCGACCACACATTCACGATCGTGTCGCGTTCCCACGGAGTCGGATCGTTCGCTGCGACTGTACCTCCCCACATGTCAACCACAAGTTCGCCACCGAGCATGACTGCCACGCTTGCGCCAGTGTCGGCACCAGAATCGAGATTTGCAGAGAGAATCTCCCGCATCTGCTCAAACCTCGGATCACATACTCCCTTGACGTCTGCCATCACACACCCCCGATTAGTTGATGAACCGCGAACGTATCAGGTCGTTATCAACCGTCGTTATCGAAGAATGTCGATGACGAGCGTCATCACTGGGGCAATCACGAGAGCAGGCAACATGTCTGCCACACGGATTTCTCTCAGTTGAAGAAGTCGAATTCCAATCCCGAGGAGGAGAACCCCGCCCGCCGCTGTCATCGCTGAAATCAGAGAGTCGGGCATAAAACTCCCAAACGCCACTCCAAGAAAAGTGAGGGCACCCTGAACAACTGCAACGGTCACCGCCGAAAACATGACGCCGATTCCAAGAGATGCTGCGAACGCCATCGATGCAAATAGGTCAAGCGATGACTTCAGGACAAGCTGATCAATCCCAGTTCCTAAGCCATCACTGAGCGACCCAAGAATCGTGAGAGGGCCGACGCAGAACAATAGCGACGCGCTGACGTATCCCTCAATGAATCGGGCCCGATCTTCGTCACCTGCCTCATCACCGCCGAATCGCTTCTGCAGGCGGCTTCCAACACCATTCAGACGGTTCTCGATACCGAGTGCTGACCCCAAGATGCCACCCAACACGACTGCTCCAAGTACGACAATCAACGTCCATTCAGCGCCAACCGCATCTGAAAATGAGTCATCACCGATCGCAGCCACATTCGATGCCCCGACGACGAGCGTGATCAGACCTAAGCCATTTGTCACCGTTTCTCGAGTCGTTGCAGAGAACCGGTTTCCAATGAGCAGACCGGCTGTTGCGCCAACAACTACTGCAACGATGTTGATCATCGTGCCAAGGCCGATCATGGCGCGCCCCTACAAACCGAAGCGATAAAGATTTGTTTCATACGGCGTAAACCCGAGCCGCTGGTACAAACGATTGGCAGCTTCACGAGAAGAACGACTCGTGAGACTTACGTTCTTCGCTCCACGTTGACGAGATTCATCGATCGCGGCCACGTTTAACGCCTCGCCAACTCCAAGTCCACGTGCAGATTCGTCGACTACAACGTCTTCGATCCAGGCTTTGAGTCCTGTTGGGATTCGGTAAAACGCAAGCGTCAAACTTCCAACGACAGCAAGAACTCCGTCGCGTTCAACTTCCGCGATGAACAACACCGAATTTGGGTTATCGATAATCGATAACAGTTCAGATGCAGTTGGCGCAGGTGATGACGACGAGAGTTGTGGGATGAGGCGAGCAAAGGACTCGACAAGGCCCTCACTGACCTCAGTTGCCGCTCGAACGGAAATTGTCACGGCGCTAACGGTATCTGACATCTCATGCCAGCGGTAGCCTCTGAGGTGTCATGGATTCCGACACCAGACATATTCGCTGGCACGCCGAACCAGAACTCACCAACCCGGTAATGCTCGTCGCATTCACCGGCTGGAACGATGCTGGTGATGCGGCATCAACCGCGGTTCGCACTCTCATTGAGGCAAGCGGAGCAGAGGCGCTCGCTGACATTGATCCCGAGGCCTTCACCGACTTCGCAACGGTTCGACCCCATGTCAGGCTCGATGAAGAACAGCGTCGAAATATTGTCTGGCCGACTGTCGGCGTATGGTCAGCTTCGTTGCCGGGATCAGATGTCATTTTCGTCCTTGGCCCTGAACCTGCATTGCGCTGGAAAACCTTTGCTGCGCAGATCGTCGGTATCGCTGAGAAGTACTCAAGCCCACTCGTGATCAGTCTCGGAGCTCTGCTTGCAGATGTGCCTCACACCCGACCCGTGCACGTCTTCGGGAGTGCCGCAGATGACGAGCTCATCTCAAGATTTGATCTCGAGCGCTCTCGCTATGAGGGACCTACCGGAATTGTCGGCGTCGTCCAGCATGCCCTGACAACTGCCGGGTTCTCAGGTGCCTCCCTTTGGGCCGCCGTGCCTGGCTACGCCTCTCAGGTCGCATCACCAAAAGCTGCCGTCGCTCTTATTGAGCGTGCCAGCGGCATGATGGGAACTCCTGCCCCGACGGGCGGACTTTCGTCAGAAATTGATGACTACGACGCACGGGTAGAGGCCCTCATTTCTGACGACGACGATCTCGTCATCCACATTGAGCAACTCGAATCAATCGTTGACGACATGGATGATGATCAAGATTCAAGTGGACCAATCGATCTCTCAGAATCTGACGACCTTCTCAACGAGGTCGAGCAGTTCCTTCGCGAACGCGACAACGAGAACTAATTACGAGTCAGTTCGCCACACCGGCGAACGAGGGGCGTCAAAGCCAGTTTCAATCGCCTCACCTCGAATTGCAGCAAACGCCATCGAACCCCACCATTGCGCACCGGCGGTCACCTCGGGAAGCGAATCCTCTGCAAACCAACCCACATCACTCGTCTCGAGTGGGTGGCCCTGAAGTTCACCGCCTGTTGCTCGACAGTGGAACAACAACATGTACATCCCGAATCGGGAGAAACCCATCCGTTGACCGTCAATCACGGACAGCAAACTCACCGGCTCGCAGATGATTCCCGTTTCTTCCTCAACTTCTTTAACTGCAACCTCAGAGGGCGAGTAGCCAACATCAGCCCATCCAGTTGGGTAGAGCCACACTCCGGATTCACGTCGCTGCACAAGGAGGATCTCGCCATCGTCGTTCCCGACGACCGCGCCGATTGCAATTTTGGGAGTCACATACCCGGGCACTCCCTCGCCAACATTTGCAAGCCACTCCTGAACAAAGTGGTCTGTCTCTCGCTGAGTCTCGATTCCCTCCGAAAGCGCCTGCGCTGCCGCCTTGATATCAGCAGCGACGTGTAGCACCTCTTCATAGCGCTCACGTTCATACAGGCTCGCCGTGAAGCCCATGCCGGTGCGAGCAATTGCCGCCAAGGAGTCGCTCCATCGCACGAGGTCTCGAGGGTCAGGAACCGGTGCCGTCATCCATCGACAACCTAGTCGTCAACTCACGACGTGAAGAACCGCTCGCCGAACTTCGTTGCGATGAAACTCATCCAACAGCGGTGTTCCACGACGAGTTCGCACGTAGAAGGTGTCGACTACTTCCATGCCAATTGTTTGAACCGTGGCATGTCGAATGTCGAGATCAAGTTCAGCCAACGCTTTTGTGATGCGGTGAAGAACACCAAGAGATGATTCGCAATGCACCTCAATCACCGTTGCATTCGATGACGCCTCATCATCAAAGACAACGGTGGGCTTACTCAACACTTTGGCCTGCGTTGCACGGCGACGACGCTGATTCTTCACCCGCTCAGCGAGCCGTGCTTCGATCGCTAACTCACCTCGTAGGGCACGCTCTAAGTCGACAACCACCGGATTCCAGTCGACCCCAACCTTTGGCCGAATGACGAGCACCTGGGACGCGGCCATTGCGTCAACTCCGGGCTGGGGCTCATCGGAGTGTGCACGTGCTCCCGCCACATCAAGGCCATGTAACGAAAGGACACCGGCAACTTTGCTGAATGCTCCGGGAACATCAGGGGTGACAACGGTTAGGCGATCATGTCCCTGCTCTTCGCTCAGCAAAATCGATGTTTCGCCAGTTGCCATCCGTTCGAGAGTGGCGGCGTCAGGGAAGAGTTGCCAGGTTGCTTCAGATACGTCACCGCCTCCAAGAACATGTCCGACTCTGCTCACGAGGTCGTCGACAAGACCCTCTTTCCATGAACCCCATGCAGACGGGCCAGTGGCTTTCGAATCGCTTTCTGTTAGGGCGTGCAACAACTCGAGCCGCTGAGCGTCTCCGACCTGGCCCGCTACCGCTGCGATCGTGGCGGGATCACTGAGGTCTCGTCGCATCGCAACATCGGGCAGCAAGAGATGATGTTCGACCATTGCGACAATGACCTCAGTGTCAGCCTCTGACAACCCAAAACGCGGACCGATAGAAGTCGAGACGAGATCCATTCCGACCTCGGTGTGTTCGCCAGGTAATCCTTTCCCGATGTCATGTAGCAACGCTCCAAGCACGAGCAGGTCTGGACGTTGAACTCGATCAGCAAGTTCAGCGGCATTCGCTGCCGCTTCCCACAGGTGACGGTCAACGGTAAAGCGGTGGTACGCGTTCCTCTGGGGTTTTGCCCGAACCGGAGCCCATTCGGGGAAGATACGTTCGATGAGCGAGTGCTGATCGAGGCTCTCCAGGACTGGTATCGCCCGATGCCCCTCGAGTAGCAGCGCAACAAGTTCGTCGACGGCACCAGCAGGCCAGCGGGCGGGCCAGTCGGGCATCTCGCGTGCGAACCGCTGAAGACTCTTCCGGCCGATGCGATGTCCCGATCGCGCTGATGCTTGCGCGACTCTCAGGATCAGAGTTGGGTCACTTACAAGATCCACATCATCGTCAATTTCGACGTCACCTTCAACGATGTTGATACCTGGAGCAAGCCGCACTGGTCGCCCATCGCCGACCCGACCATGTCGCGACCACGTTTCGTCTGACACCCACGCAATCGTGCGCGCCGCAGCCGATATTTCTGACATCATCTCGTCTGCATCGCTAAACCCGGCAGCTACCGCAGTGGCATCTTGGTCCTCAAGTCGCAGAACTTCTCCTCGACGACCAGTCGATCGATGAAGGCCAACGCGAGCGCGGAGAAGGGTTTCATAACAATCGTCGAGCACCGAAAGGTCTTCGTCAGGAATCGCAAGTCCTGCGGCTCGGGCCCACCACAGCGATTGCACATCTCGGAGCCCGCCGTGACCGCTCTTGATGTCCGGTTCAAGGGTGTAGGCCACTTCTCCGGCTGACAGCTGTCGTTTCTCAGATGCCTCACGGATTTCGGCCAGCCATTTCTTTTTGCGGCGACGCCAGGCGACTTGCGCTTGCTCTAACACCTCGTGAGCCATTCGCTCGTCGCCGGCAAGGAAACGTCCAGTCACCAGGCTTGACGCAGTATCGATGTCGGATTTTGCTAGCGCCTCTTGCTCGTCAACTCGTCGAACTGCGTGCCCTAACGCGATACCGGCATCCCAGATCGGGTACCACATCGCGGATGCAAGCGACTCGACACGCTCAGATTTGCTCCGATGAATGACGAGAACATCAAGGTCACTGAATGGAGCAAGCTCGCCGCGCCCATAACCACCAACCGCAAGAAGGGCAATTTTTGGAGATTTTGGGTGCTGCTCTCGAGCATTTTCGTACAGCTTGATGAGCCATCGGTCGGTCGCATCCGACAGTGCCGAGCAAAACTCCCCTCCCGTCAATGGTGATGAAGAGATCAGGCGATTTCGAGCGGTGGGAGAAATGCGCCTCGACATATGGGACAGGGTAGATGCAATTACAACCGACCGTCGCCGTCAACGAAGTCCTTCTTCTCGGCGTCGCATCAGAATCGTTGCTGCTTTCCATGCACCCCATTCGAGACCTGGTTCGTGAAGTCGGGCGTCAATGTCGCTCCACGTCGCAGGGGCCATCCCGAAGAGGTCGTCTGGGTTTGCTGCCTGTGCAAATTCATCGCGGGCAACAGGTGTCGCCCCTGCCTGAAGAAGAAATTCAGTCGGGACCCAAAGTGCAGCCCTCACCACCGCAAGTGGATTTGCGCGCTGTTCATCAGGGTCGGTGGCGAGCAGGTTGTCGAGCTGTTCGAGAAGAGTTGTTGATACAGATTCGACGACATCGGTAACGCTGTCCTCGACGACAGTTCCGGCTCTTCCTTGTTGGCATAATACCTCGATCATTTTTCCTGCAAGCCAACTTGGGATGCAGGCATGCAACATCTCTCGAAGCACTTCAACTGGCGACGGCTGTTCACCCATCATTCTCTTCTATCGTGGCGTCATGATCTTTCGCACGAGTCGCCAGATGAGCGCACCAATTGCATGTGCAATCGGCCTCGTTGCGATCGTGTCGGCCGCATGCACATCTTCATCTGAAACGGGACCTGAACTCACGGTCAGTCCTCCTGCCACGACCATTGCCACCCAGCAATCTGGGGATGGAATTGTTCAAATTGCTGCCTTTCTGCCTGCCACTGGCACCGGATCACGTATTGGCGCCCCGGTAACAGACGCTGTTCGTCTCGCCGTGAGTGACATCAATGCGGCAGGTGGAGTACTTGGAAATCCTCTCGAGGTCAGTTTTGTTGACGAGGCGACATCGATTGACCTCGGAATTGTCCTGCAGTCGGAGGTCGATGCAATTGTTGGTCCGGCGTCATCTCTCAACGCTCTTGAAATGCTTGATCAAGCAGTGGATGCTGAGGTGCTGTCATGTTCGCCAACTGCGACTTCATTGATGCTGGATCGATTCCCTGATGCAAACCTGTTCTTCCGTACCGTGGGAAGTGACAGCCTCCAAATGTCTGCACTCGCTCGTGCTGCGGCTCGTACAGGTGGTGGCTCACTCACCATCGTTCATCTCGATGATCCATATGGAAGAGGGTTGGCAACTGCGCTAGAAGTTGCCGTTGAGAGCCGCCCAAGTTTGACATTGGCGGCCACCATTCCCTTCTCAGGTAACGACCCCGATCTCGCTGACGATGCGGCCAGCATTCTCGACACCGGATCGCGAGTCATCGCCGTTCTTGGTGATGAAGCAGACGGCGCACGAATGCTGTCTGCACTCGATGCGACCCTGCCAAATAATGCCGGTGTCATCCCACCGTTCGTCATCGTGAATGACAGTCTTCGTGGCGCCACTGACATCATCGCCACAATCTCTGATCGCCTTCGCGAGCAGATCATCGGTGTAGCAGCCCGTGCCCTTGTCACAACAGTGGATTCTCCATCTGGGTATTTCTCGACAAATGCCTACGACTGCGTGATGCTCATCGCTCTCGCCGCCCGTCAGGCCGGAAGCGACATTCCTCGATCGATCGCAAACCAGATGGCATCTGTGTCATCAGGCGGACGTCTGTGCAGTACATACGCAGAGTGTGCCGCTCTCATCGACCAGGGGTTGCAGATCGATTACAACGGTCGATCGGGGGCGGTTGACCTCAGCGCGACCGGTGACCTCAGTCGAGCATGGTTTCGTGAGTTCCGGTTCGACGATGCTGGTCGTGAATACATTTTCAACGAAACCGGAATTGAGATTTCTTCATAGCGGGCGAAGCAAGGCCCGAGTGACCGATCTACAGCAGTTCGTCGAGCGGGGCGAGGTAACCGACAAAGAAGTCACCGAACTCTCCGTAGATAGCGGAACCCTTGTCGAACCTCATCGTGTAGACGACATCTTTGATGATTTCGAGACTGACCCCGAAGAGCGTCACGCCCCATTCATGAGAATCAAGACCGGTTGACGCAGTGACGAGTTGCACGATCTTGCCTGCGAATGCTCGCCCACTCTTGCCGTGCTCCATCATCATCGCCGTGCGTTCGTCGAATGGTGTTGCGTACCAGTTGGCATGCCCCTCACGGCGTTTACTCATTGGGTAGAAACAGAACGCCGGCTTTCCCTCTGGCGGAAGTTGTGGGTAAAGCCGGTCGCGAAGTGCTTCTTCTGGAAGTCCTTTGGCGTATTCACTCACTTCGGTGATGCTGAGGTAGCTATCTCGAATTTCTAGCCCTGCACGCTGCACTCGCGTTTGCAATGAATACAGCACAGCAGTGTCATTGCTGATTGCCATCACGCCAATATCTGCTTTGTGACCCAGCATGGCAGCGGTAATGACCTGGCACCCTGCAGAGCGAGCATCATTGACGGCCGTATTCAACGCATCGCGGTCAACCGTTTCTGTCGCCGCACAAAAGAGGTGGAGGACGCAGACACCGGTTTCCATTTGCATGGTCTCGAGGCTATCGACGAACCAGTGAGGCGAATGCCTCTGCAATTCGGCGTGCCGCTCCGGCATCTACTTCGAGGAATAGTGATGGTTCGATGAGTTCTACTTCAGAGACCACCGGCCCGTCACTCGTCGGCAACATGTCGATCCGGGCGTACGCAGTTGGCGGCAGCAAGGAGAGCACCTGCTGGCAGAGCGCCAATTCTTGTTCTGATGGCAGATGTTCACTAATGACTTCAACGACGTGATCATCACCCGACCATTCCGGTTCGCCGTCGAGGATTGCTGCTTTGTGAAAGGCATGGCTCAACACACCGTTTGCGGTGACGATTCCAACTTCGCCATAGGTATCAATGTCGTTGAGGTACGGCTGGATGAGAGGCGTGAGGTTCGTCTTCAGTAATTCACTCACATAACTGATGGCCGACTCGGCATCGCCGGTGAACCGCCGCACCCCATGCGACCCTGCGCCAACCGTTGGCTTCACCACAATGTCACTGCCAAAGTTCAACAGTTTCTCCTGCCAATTCGTGTCATCACCATCGACAAATTGACTCGGCGCGATTGGCAAACCTTTTCGTTGAAGATCAGCGAGATACCGCTTATCAAGGTTCCAACGAATGACATCAGCAGGGTTCCAGAGTTGGGTCTGTTCCGAAACTGTGGTTAGCCAGCGATCGAATTCATCGAGACGTCGGTGATAGTCCCATGTCGACCGAATGATCGCAGCGGTATACATCGACCAGTCGACGTCGGCATCCCAACTCACGATGTCTGCATCGACATCGAGCGCCGAGAGTTCAGTGACGAGTTCAGGAAGGTCAGGGTCTGGATGGGCAAGCCCAGCAGACGTGATAAGAGCAACCTTCATGACACCTGATGGAATCGCGAAAGGAAAAGAGCTTGATCAGTTTGCTGATCAGCCGCCAGCAACAGCTGGAATGATGCTCACTGTCACACCGTCAGCAACATCGGTTGACAGTCCATCAAGGTAACGAACGTCGTCGTCGTCAACAAAGATGTTGACGAACTTGCGGAGGTTGCCATCTTCGTCAAGAAGACGATCGGCAAAACCGGAGTGCGCACCTTCGAGTGCAGCAATGACCTCTGAGAGAGAACCGGCTGTCACTTCGACAAGCTTCTCACCGCCAGATAGCGGGCGGAGGGTGGTGGGGATACGAACGGTTACAGCCATAACTGAAACACTACCGAGTTGGTCGGATTTCAGCACACTGAGCTCATGTAGGTTGTCAGCATGCGAGTCCTCGCGGCAGTCGACAAATTTCGGGGCACTGCTACCGCTCACGAAGTTGCTTCTGCAATCGGTGACGCGTGCTGGGACCTCGGCCATGACATTGTCGAGCTACCACTCGCCGATGGCGGCGAGGGACTTCTCGCCGTGTTCGGTGGGGCAAACCGCTCTCACCGTGTGACAGGGCCCCTCGGCGCCCCCGTCGAAGCCGGATGGAGGCTGAATGGCCGAACCGCGATCATCGAGATGGCACAAGCTGCCGGGCTAGAAGTGGCTGGCGGGGCCGAAGCAAACCGCCCGCTCGACGCGACAACCACCGGCGTCGGTGAACTCATACTCCACGCAATTGCGGTTGGGGCCCGTCGTGTCATCGTCGGCCTCGGTGGTTCAGCAACAACCGATGGCGGGCTCGGTGCAGTGCAAGCAATCGGATCGCCAGGTCGACTCAAAGGGGTCGACATTCGGATCGCCTGCGATGTTACGACGACCTTCGTTGATGCTGCTCGTGTGTTCGGCCCACAAAAAGGAGCAACACCTGCACATGTTGACCTTCTCACCGGACGACTGCAGCGTCTCTCTCAGATGTACGAGAACGACTTCGGCATGGATGTGACTGAGGTTCCGGGTTCTGGCGCTGCCGGCGGGCTCGCCGGTGGGCTCGTCGCCCTTGGCGGGAAGATCGAACCCGGTTTCGACCTTGTTGCTGATGAAGTTGGCCTCTATGACGCCATTGAGAACGCAGACCTTGTCATCACCGGAGAGGGACATCTTGATGCCCAGAGTTTTGAAGGAAAAGTTGTTGGGGGCGTTTCCCGGCTCGCTCACGACCACGACATCCCCGTTGCGGTGATCTGTGGCTTCGCAGATGATGATGTTGCCAGCCGGCTTCCGACCTATTCGCTCACGGATCGTTACGGGCTAGAAGCAGCAACCTCTCAAACTCGACGTCTCATCAACGAGATCGCAAAAGAAATCTTGTCAGCACATTCGACGGATTAGCCGCCGGTCGTACCTGCTTCAACCTCGGTCACTGCTGCCGGAGCCAGTTCTTCAAGAGTTCTGCCGGCTTTGTCGAGACCAAGCATGATGAGCACGCCTGCGCCGTCAAGTGACCCGGTCTGCGTTGGAGCAGGTGTTTGCACCGGTGCAATCGACGAGACCCCGCCCATTGAGGTAGCAACAGATTCTGCGACTGCTTGAGCTGCAGGAATTCCGGCGTCGTAATAGATCACAGTGAGTTCTAGTCGCCCGCCGATCGACGACGATGCGTTAGTTGGTGACCCAACGGAGTAGCCCGCAGCAGCGAGCTCATCACTCAGCAGACCGGCCGAACCGCTCACGCCATTTGCATTGGCAATGATGACCGACGCACCTTCGGTAACCGGACCAGCAACTGTCGGTGTGGTCTCGAGGACAAGCGTCGTCGCGGTGGGTGAAGCATCAGCAGCACCCGGTGTGTCAACTGATGTCGTTGCGACAGGGCCACCCAACACAGCGTCGCCACTCGATGAGATAGATCGCAAAATAAGAAAGCCCACGACAACAGCGATCACTGAGAGAACAATGGCAAGCCCGCCCGCGACCTGGGCCGGCTCATTTCGAGGCACACGCCTCGGTACGCCTCCGCTTGAGTCTCTCGAATCGCTCATTTCGACGTTCCTCCCGATGCATCGGTGCCGGTACCAAGTCGCTCACGACGCCGAATCACCCGTTGGCGCTCAAGTCGACGTACCAACAGTTCGTCGTGCTCTAGCGCCTCTGGAAGTTCCAGCAATTCGTTCAACTCTCCATGGTACTCGTCTACAGAGCACTGGAACCGCGCTCTAATCGCCCGCTCGCGGGTGTCGTCAAGCGTCCACCAGGTGCGTTCGAATTCAAGAATGGCTCGCTGACGATCTGTGATCACCTCACAAGAATTACCGCTCAGAGGGTCTACTTACAAGCACCCTCTAGAACCGTCACACAGGTTTCATGAATTATCCTTTCAAAACGTGTCCGACAAGCCATTCATCATCGGAGTTGCCGGAGGCACCTCATCTGGAAAAACAACGATCGCGGAGCGACTTGTCGACGCAATGGGAGCCGATGAACTCGCGCTCGTGAAGCTCGATTCGTACTACATCTCTCGAACCGAGCAGCCAATGGAAGAGCGGGCCGCTGCGAATTACGACCACCCATCGGCATTCGACTGGGATCTCATGAACGAGCACCTCGGTGAGTTACTCCAATGGCGTCCGGCACCAGTCCCGACGTACGACTACACCATTCACGACCGCACCGACATTGTCGACATTGTGCAGCCAGCCAGAATCATCGTCGTCGAGGGCATTCTCGTCCTCTGGAACAGTGAACTACGAGATCGATTTGACCTCAAAGTATTCGTTGACACACCAGCCGATCTTCGATTTATCAGACGGTTGGAGCGTGACGTTGTTGAGCGCGGCCGCACTCAAGAAAGCATCATTGCGCAATACCTCGCCACCGTTCGGCCAAGTCATGAGGATTTCATTGAGCCAAGTCGCGCCCACGCAGACGTCATCATTCCCGAAGGCGGACTCAATCGACCGGCGCTCGATATGTTGCTTGCGCGGGTGCGCGAAATCGTTAACTAAGCAGATCGTTAACTAAGCAGATCGATTACGGGGTGCTCGACGTTGCTCCTGGGAGCAATTGATCTGCGAAATCGTCGCCGAGCGCAACGAGTACGCCAGCATCACCAATGTCAGATGAGCTCACAGGTGGCACTGTTGGCATCTCGATGAGCTGGATGACACCACCAAACACCCGGACGAGCGATTCAGCAACGACTAGCGCTGCTTCATCGTCGATGTAGTAGATCTTTGAGGCCCCAAGGGTGCCCTCGGTCGAATTTGTTGGGGTTCCCATGTCGAACCCTTCAGCGGCGAGCAGTTCTGACATTCGTCCCGCAGAACCGTTTACGCTACTTGCATTCGCAACGATGACCGTTGCTCCTTCGGTAACGATCGCAGGCACTTCTGTCGTTGTCGTCACTTCAACGGTTGTCGTGGTTTCAACAGGCGCTGCAGTTGTTTCAACAGCGGCCTCGATTGTCGTTGTTGTGGTGTCAGCAGCATCTCCACCACCACATGCAGCAATAAGTGCTGCGCTCGCAGCTACAGCCGCTACCGCCCGTACACGGTGAACGGCTCCGGTCAATCTCTGAACGCGTTCGACAGTCATATCCCCAGAGTACCGCGTTCCCATGAGCTATCTGATTCGGGCTTACTCACGCACCTTGACGAGATGTATCGTCCTCCACATCATGAGTGCATCGATTCCTGTTATCGATCTCCAACTTCCGGACGCAGATGTCGTCGATGCGATCATCGATGCGTATTCACGCATCGGCTTTGCTCAGGTTGTCGGTCACGGCGTCACTCAGAGCACAGTCGACGCAGCGTTCGATGCATCATCTCGCTTTCACGCGTTGCCACTCGACGACAAAATGTCGATTGCACTCGATCACAATCATCGTGGATACATCGCCGATGGCACCGCCGTCGATCGGTCATCAGAGGTTGTTGCAGCCACGGCCGCGAACCGAAGCGAATCGTTCATGATGATGCGTGAAGATGCTCCCAACTCACACGAAGTGCAGGCCAATACCCCGCTCGCCGGTCCAAATCAGTGGCCTGGTATCGACAACTTCAAGGAACCTGTCATGAGGTGCCACGACGCAATGCGCGACGTCGCATTGCGAGTTCTCCTTCTCATCGATCAGGGCCTCGGCGGACGAGGAGACCTCATCAAGAGTTTTTCCAACCCGACCACCTGGTTTCGGCTTCTGCACTATCCGCCGGTGAACAGCGATGCGCCTGAGGACGTTTTTGGTTCAGCGCCGCACACCGACTTCGGCGCCCTCACGCTGGTTGCACAGGATTCCGCTGGTGGGTTGCAGGTTGCGCACGGCAATGACAACTGGATCGACGTTGAACCCATTGAAGGGGCATTCGTTATGAACGCCGGGTCGATGTTGCATCGTTGGAGCAATGGGCGTCTGCGTGCAACTCCCCATCGAGTGAGAAACCGTGGCTTATCGGACAGGTATTCATGTGTGTTGTTCTGCGATCCGCACATGTTGACTGAGGTGTCACCGCTGGCTGGATGCGTCGACGATGGCCAAGTGCCCAAGTTTGAACCTGTCGTGTTTGCTGATGTGGTTGCTCACCACCTGGGAGCGATCTACGAACAACATCAGGGATGATGCTCAATGGAGCCGGGTGCGAGAATCGAACTCGCGACCACATGATTACAAGTCAAGTGCTCTACCAACTGAGCTAACCCGGCGGGACAATTCATCGAATTGCAGCACCTCAAAGACTACGACCGGCCTGCCCCTACCGCTACCCCGCAAGTACACCGCACACTCCTGAGAGCCACGGGTTTTGCTTCACAACTAACATGGCGCCATGGCGCAACGAAGTGATGCTGAAACCTCGAGGCAGTTATCCGCGCCTGTAAAGGTGAGAATCGTCACCGCTGCCATTGCAGCTCTCGAGTTGGGTGGCGAGGCCGGTATCCGGGTTGACCGAATTGCCGAGGATGCAGGCGTCGCGAAGGCTTCGATCTACAGCACTTTTGGAGATCGTGATGGCCTCATCATCGCTGCCCAGGCAGAGCGATACCGGGAGGCCATGCGTGGAGCTATTGATGAATACTCAGCTGCGATTCGGCAATGCGCGACCGCTGACGAATTTGCCGACCTGATTCGGTCGTGGATGATTGGGCTCACCGATGCTGATGGTGCAGAACGAAGAAGAGTTCGGGTGGAAGTGCTCGGAACCTCAACAACCCGACCTGAATTACAGTGGCTGCTTTTCGAAGTCGATCGCCAAGTTGCTCGCGAAGTTGCCAACTTGTTGTTGATACCTCATGACCGAGGTTGGATCGACATGCCGTTCAACCTTGAGGCAACTGCTCAATGGTGGTACGGCATGCTCAATGGCAGGTACCTCATCGAACAGCAAGGAGATGCCGAGGGACTCCAGCAATGGGATGAGGTTTCGGTTAACGCGATGCTGAGCTTGCTGTTCGCCTCCCGGTAAGTAACGCTGCCAGGGCGCCTATCGACACCAGGAGCACCGCAAACATTCCGAACGGCAACGAGGAGCCCGTTGCAGGGAGAGTTGCTGCAAGGAATCGTGCTGTCACCGCGGTATCTGACGTCATGGTGATTTCGCAAACATCTCGAGATGGACATGCTCCACCCCACGACTCAAAGACGTAACCCTGGCCAGGCGCCGTTTGTAGCGATTGCACAGAGTCTATGTCGACCTCAATGGTGCATGTCGACGAGCATTCGGTGTCTCCGACAGTAACGACTCCTTCACCAAAGACGACAACTGTGAGACTCCCTGAAGTTGCCGGCGCGGCAGTGTCGACATCTGAGCCAGATGTTGGCGTGTCATTTTCAGTGTCGGTATCAATTTCAGTGAATTTGCCAGTGACAACTTGCGATGCGGTGGGGGTCACCGAGCATGCCGCAGTGCCCGAGCATGCGCCGCCCCACGTGGTGAATTCGTAGCCATCACTTGCGGTGGCCGTGATCGTCTGGGTTGAGCCAGAGTCGACGCTCACTGTGCAGGTGCTTTCACAGGTCGTGTCACCCAGCACGAGGCTGCCGTCTCCGATGACCACCAACGTGATGTTGACCTCCGCCGAAGGGACGTCAGAGAATGTTGCAGTCACGGTTCGAGCCTCAGTCATTTCCACGACGCATTCGTCGGTGCCAGTACATGCTCCCGACCACCCATCGAATTGCTGACCGCTTCCTGGTGTCGCCTCAAGGGTGATCTGAGTACCAGCGAGAACGTCATTTGTGCAGGTGCCAGTGCAATCAAGTCGATCAAATGTTGAATCAATTGATCCGCTACCAACAACCTCAGTCGTCAACGCGCTGCGGTCCTGTCGTCCGATCACTTTCGTGGGTGTTGCCCTCGTTGCGATCGTTCCGTCACCAAGTTGCCCCAAATAGTTTTCGCCCCAGCAGTAGACCAGACCCAATTCGATGGCGCAGGCATGCTCGTAGCCCACCGCCATCTCTGTCACCGCCGTATTGGTGAACCCATCTGAGCCTGCTTTGACCTTACGGGGAACCGCCGTTCCAGATTCGTCGAGGTCGTAAGCGAGGTATCCCCAGCAGTACATAACCCCTTCACGTAACGCACAGATCTGGGCGTCGTACGAATCAGTCGAGAGGGCTGAAACGTTGCTGTTCACAAACGACGGCCCATCATGAACTTTCAATGGCAATGTCGAGTATGAAATTCCCCCGACGGCCGGAGGTGGCCCAACGCCGTCGGCAAGTTCACCAGCGCCATTACTTCCCCAGCAGTACACCGAACCAGCCTCGATCGCGCATGTGTTTTTGTAGGTGACAATGACCGCAGCGACATTGGTGTTTGTGAAACCCTCATCAGTGTTTACCGACACCTTCACCGGAGTATCGCTATTCGTTGTTGTGCCATCACCGAGTTGGCCTTTGTCATTTTGACCCCAGCAATACACGGACCCACCTTCAACGAGACAGGAGTGGTAATAGCCGACGTCGATGCTCGTTACCGCGGTGTTTGTGAAGCCATTTGAGGGTTCTGCAACCGGGATTGGTGTTGCCAGGCTTGCCGATCCGAGGTCGTAGTTGTCTCCCCAGCAGAACGCAACCCCTTCCTGAAGGGCACAGCTGCTGTAGTCACCCGCAACGAATCGTGAGATACCTGTGTTGGTAAATGGTGTTGCCAACTCCGGTCGTGTCGTGGGCGCGGTCGGAAAATTGATGCTTCGGCAGTCGGTATACGGATAACACGCTCCCCATCCGCTCACGCCAAGCCCGTACCAGGAGTGATAGCCCCAGCAGTAGGCCGAGCCGTCACTCGTCGCACAAACATTTTCCTCGCCTACGGTGATGTCAGAGGCCGAAAACACGCCAGATTCAGTGCTCGCCACCAGGTTTGATCCTGGCAACGCAACACCCCGAGGAATTGATTGATCCGGCACGGGCGGAGATTCCCCGTCACCCAACTTTTCTTCGTCGTTACCACCCCAACAGAACACGTGATCAAGAGAAATCGCACATGTCGTGAAGAGCGCAGCCGAAATTGTCGTTGCGTCGAAATGATTAGCGTCCGCCAGAGGCTCAACAATGTCCTGTTCGACTGCGGTGCCTTCGGTAGGGCCTTCAGCTGAAATCGATGGAGCGTTCACAGCAAGCGCCAAAAGTGCCCCAAACACCGCTAACAGACTGTTTGTTCGTTGT
>JAYNVD010000088.1:0-2086 GCA_038100275.1 Ilumatobacteraceae bacterium | reverse complement strand
ATCGAATGGGTCAAATCCGCATACCCGGGTGATCGCCTCACTGCGATTGGCACAACTCGCTGGAAAGGCAAACGCCCAAGTCTTCATGATGCGGTTGTCATGAACCAGGACGGCGTCGAGATCGCCCACTTCTACGGGCGAATGCAACGCCTCGGCGGGACCATCAGCGAGTTTCTCGAAGAGCGAGAGCAACGAAATTAATTTCACCGAGCTTTGGTGCTTGGAAAGCCTCACCCGCTGACAACTGGCAGAATGTTAGGTATGGCTGACTATCGCGCCCCAATTGCTGACATCGCTCACACACTCACCAAAGTCGCTGGACTCGACCATGTGCTTGGTCAAGAAATGTTCTCGCATGTCGACTCCGACACCGTCGTCGGCGTGCTCGAAGAGGTCGGACGTTTTATGTCCGAGGTCATCGCGCCGACCAACAAAGATGGAGACACCATCAAGGCGCAATGGCATGCCGACGCGTCGGTCACCACACCAGATTCGTTCAAGCCCGCATACGCCCAATACGTCGCGTCGGGTTTCGGCGCAATGCCATTTGAAGCTGAATACGGCGGTGCCGGTTTCCCGTGGATGACCGCTCTCGCCGTGCAAGAAATGCTGAACAGCGCAAATATGGCAATGGCGCTGTGCCCACTGCTCACTCAAGGCGCAATCGACGCCATCGAGGCGCATGGCTCGCAGGAACAAAAAGAGACCTACCTGCCGAAGATGCTCACCGGAGAGTGGGCGGGAACAATGAACCTCTCAGAACCGCAAGCCGGTAGCGATGTCGGTGCGGTGCGCACAAAGGCTGAACCAAACGCCGATGGTTCATGGAAGATCACAGGAACAAAGATTTGGATCACGTTTGGTGAGCACGACATGACCGACCAGATCATTCACCTCGTGCTGGCCCGCACCCCCGGAGCGCCTCCTGGAACAAAGGGCATCTCAATGTTCCTTGTTCCGAAGTTCCTTCTTAATGCCGACGGTTCAATCGGCGAGAAGAACGATGTGAGCTGTGTCTCGATCGAGCACAAACTCGGCATTCACGGTTCGCCTACATGCGTGATGTCGTACGGAGAGAACGACGGCGCAATCGGTTGGCTCGTCGGCGAAGAAAACGAAGGCATGCGCAACATGTTCACCATGATGAACAACGCTCGCCTCTCCGTTGGACTGCAAGGTCTCGCCATCGCCGAACGCGCATACCAAGATGCTGTGCAGTACGCGAATGAGCGTCGCCAGGGCCGTGCACTTGGGGCGCCGGCCGGCGAGCAGAGTCTCATTGTTGAGCATCCTGATGTGCGTCGACTGCTCATGACCCAGCGGGCATGGATCGACGCAATGCGAGCATTGACGTACACCAATGCTGCGTTCCTCGACATGGCAAAATCAGCCAGCGATGCAGAAGCCGCTCGATCATGGCGTGAGAAAGCCGATCTCTATATTCCGTTGTCAAAGTCGTTGTGCACCGACGTTGCCCAGGAATGCACCTCGGCTGCGGTCCAGATTTTTGGCGGCATGGGTTATGTCGAAGAGACCGGGGTCGCCCAGCATTATCGCGACGCACGAATTCTTCCGATCTATGAGGGCACCAACGGCATTCAGGCCGCAGACCTCGTTGGCCGCAAACTCGGTATGCGTTCGGGAGGAGTCATCACCGACGAACTCAATCGCTTCGCGTCGGTGCTCGATGACGTTGCAAAGGTTGACGGCATGGCTACTGCAGCGGACAACTTGCGTTCCGCCATTGAGACAAGCCGTGAGGCAACTGCACATCTCGCCGAGGTCGCAAGCGCCGACCCAGCGAGCTTGCTCGCATCGTCAACTCCGTTCTTGCGCATGTTGGGAACAACCGTATGTGCAGGACTTCTCGCCGGAAGCGTGATTGGTCTCGACCCGTCGAACGAATTCGAAGCAACAAAGATTGCCTCAGCACGGTTCTTCTGCGAACAGTTACTTCCAGCCGCACAGGGCTGGGCGAGTGCCGTCAAGATGACGTCTGAGACGCTCTACGCCATCCCTGCAGATGCCTTCTAGCCCAATAGAATCAGCGATTTCGTCACTTTCTTACTAAAGTTACTGAGAAATC
>JAYNVD010000009.1:43144-56480 GCA_038100275.1 Ilumatobacteraceae bacterium | reverse complement strand
CCCTGGTCGTAGATCGAGAATGTTCGAGGAAGCCCGACGCGTTCAGCGTGAACCCTGAGGATCCGCACGCAGGCCGAGTGAAATGTGCTCACCCACATGTTCTTCACGACCGGGCCGACAAGATCTGCGACGCGGTCACGCATTTCTCGAGCGGCTTTGTTGGTGAAAGTGATTGCAAGAATTTGCGAAGGGTGCACACCAGTGTGAATGAGGTGTGCAATTCGATGAGTAAGTACCCGGGTTTTGCCCGAGCCGGCCCCTGCGACAACGAGTAATGGTCCCTCGGCGTGGACCACTGCGTCGTATTGCGCTGGGTTCAGGCCTTCAAGAAATGGGCTCGTGGAGAAGAGGGACGGGTCAGACATCTGCGTTCAGTGTACGGGTCGGGTGTCGCGGACCTTAAACCTCTTTGCAGCCATCACGTCGCACTTCGATGAGAACGCGAATGTGGGTGCACCCGAAATTCGAGCGCACCCACAACATTCGCATTGCTGGTCTGCCGGGGGGTGACAGACCAGCAAATAATCAGGCGTCTGAGTTCAACAAGTTGTCGAACCCGGTAGCTCCTGATGACGTTCCATCGTTCACGCCGTCGACGTGATCGCCGTTAGCGTGGGCATGGCGACCGCCACGGGGTCCACCGTGACCGTCGCCGCCACGCATTGGACCACGAGGACCCATGACACCAGGAGTCGGAACTGTGTTGAGTCGCTCCGTGATCATGGTCTCAGCATTTGCCAATTTGTCGGCAGCCTCTTCCTCGGTGAGCGACCCGTCAGCAACGTGCTCAGCAAGGTGAGCCGCCTTCTCATCGACGAGTGTGCTCACAATGTCATCGAGGTCAACACCATTTTCAGCAGCGACGTCGGCAACTGACTGTCCGGCTGCGAACGCTTCCTGCAGGGTTGAAGCATCAACACCGAGCATCTCAAGCACCGTTTCTGACAGCTGTGCGCCATGACGGAAACCTGGGCCACGACCTCCGAGCGGTGGAACCTCATTTACCTTCTCGACAATCTTCGCCTCGGCATTTGCCAATTTGTCAGCGGCCTCTTCCTCGGTGAGTGATCCATCGGCAACATGCTCGGCAAGGTGGGTTTCGACATCAGCGACGAGAGCGTCAACGACGGTCTCGATAGCAACGCCTTGTTCGTCCGCGACATCGGCGATCGATTTTCCTGCTGCGAACTCTGATCGAAGAGTTTCAGCATCGAGCCCGAGCACACCGGCAAGAGTTTCAGGTGATGCCAGCCGACCGCCACCTCGTCGCCCACCGTGACGTCCCTCACCGTGGTCTCCGTCATTGATTGACTCGACCATGACGTCGGATGACGCATCGTCGTTGGTATCGCCTGCTGCGCTGGTGAGCCCCGGAACACCAAGGATGAGGCCTGCGCCGGTTCCGGCGATGGCTCCAGCTGAGAGTGCTGCGAAAAGTGCGCTCTTTTTCATCTTCAACTTCTTTCTTTGCTGTGGAAACTGGGGGGTCCGGCTTCCGTTGCTATGGATCTTCGGTGAGTTCTTCAAGAAGTCTGCATGACTCAGGTAAGGACAACGTGAGAACTCATCTACCTATGCCAAGGGTGGCTCCCATCCCGGAACGACCGGCAATATGAACCCGACCACCGCCCCTCCGCCATCTCGTTCTTCGACGAACACATCACCACCGTTCTGGCGAGCTGTCGTAGCAACCATCGAAAGCCCAAGCCCAGAGCCGGGAAGGGTGCGTGAGGTTGCAGAGCGATGAAATCGTTCAAAGACGAGTTGTCGGTCGTCAACTGGAATTCCCGGGCCACGGTCGAGAACCGAGATTCGGCCTTCTGAAACGATTACCTCAATCGGACTTTCGCTGTCATCGAATTTTGCGGCATTTTCCAGAAGGTTTGAGATTGCGCGCTCCAACTGCCCTCGCCGAATCATGACCACCGAATCATCTGATTGCACGAGCACCTCACGCCCAGAACGGCGCTGGGCCCGTTCCGCTGAAATGACAACCACGTCTCCGACGCGAACTTGTTCGGGTTCAGACTCGTCGGTCTCACCACTCGCAACTTGAACGACCTCATTCACCAACGACGTCAATTCAGCAGCTTCTGCGCGCATCGATTCGACAATCTCCGCCCGCTCATCTGCAGGCAAATCGGGATAGCGGCTGAGGGTGTCGAGCCCCGTGCGGATGGAGGTAACCGGTGTTCGCAACTCGTGACCTGCATCCTCAACAAGGCGACGCTGATCGGCCCGAGAACGGGCGAGGGCCGAAATCATGCGATGGAACGCCGTTGATAGTCGGCCAACTTCATCACGACGGCTCACCGACTCATTGTCAGAGAGTTCGAGACGACCGGTTGACTCGATTTCAGATGCAGCATCGGTGAGTAACCGCAACGGACGGGTAACCCGACCGGCGATGAGCGCACCGAGAATTCCGGCAAGCACGGTCACACCACTCACCAATAGCAAGGTGCGCAAACGCAAGCTCTCAAGAACCGAATTTGTCTCTGTGAGTGGGCGACCAATCTGAACGATGCCGTCTTCGAAGCCAATAGAACGAATCCGATATTCGGCTCGGCCAAGACGAACCGATCTGAAATCTGTTGCGCCAGGACGACCAATTAACTCGAGGTCGTTCCGACTTGGTTTCATCTGATGAGGGAAGTTCGAGCGAATAATCGAGCCATCCTCGAGCACTGCTTGGACAACAAACCCATCAAATGGGCCAGCTTCAAAGAGACGGTCATCAAATCGTCGAGCGGTCGCAACCGCAGTTGCGTCGACAAGCGAATCATCGACGGCTCCGAGCAAGCGTGATGACGTCGTCCGATAGGAAATCGCCCCAACTGCAATCGTCGCCGTTGCTGCGAGAACCGCCATCAATAACGCAATCCGCAAACGGAGACTCATTGCTCAACCCTCGCTGAGTAGCCAACGCCGCGCACCGTGTGGATCAGACGGGAACCGCCTTCATCTTCAGTTTTCCGACGCAGATAGCCGATGTAGACGGCAAGGTTTTTTGAATCTGGACCAAAGTCGTAATTCCAAATTCGCTCGTAGATCGTTGAGTGATCAAGCACGATTCCGGCATTGCGGACGAGCAGTTCGAGAAGATCAAATTCTGTCTTCGACAGATCAAGTTCTCGACTCCCCCGCCGCACTCGGCGTCCTGCTGGCTCGATCACCAAGTCGTCAAGAACGAGCGGCTCAGCGCCACCGGGCTCTTCAATCTCAGTCGCGGTACGGCGAACAAGCGCCCGAAGGCGAGCAAACAATTCGCCTAGATCAAAAGGTTTTAGAACGTAATCATCGGCCCCTGCATCAAGTCCGGCGATCCGATCGCTTGGCTCGGTTCTTGCCGTCAGCATCAAAATAGGAAGCCGGCTTCCCTCTGATCGAAGCACTCGGCACACCGTCAAACCGTCAACAGCCGGCATCGATACATCGAGGATGACGATGTCAGGGAGAGCACACTTTCCCGAGCCGTCTCGAAGCCGCTCAAGGGCCGCCGCACCATCATTTACGGTGTCAACGTCATACCCTTCGAGGGTCATTGCACGCGCCAGAGACTCCCGAACCGCACGGTCATCTTCGGCGAGCAGCACCCGCAATCTCTCTTCGGTCATGCAATGAGTACATCAGAATGCGGTAAGCATCAGGTGAGAATGTGATCAGAAATGTCGAATAACACCCCCGCAACCCTGGCCTCCCAGTCAATTCGTTCCTTTGTAAGTACCTGCCGATGGATCATGCTGGGCGGAATTTCAGGTCTCCTCGCAGGAATCGCGTCGTTCATATTCCTAGAAGGGCTCGAGCGTGTGACATCCGTTCAAACTGGCACAACCTGGATGTTGTATCTACTGCCTGCCGCCGGGCTTGTAATCGGTCTCTCAAATCATCACCTTGCTGGGCGGTCATCAGCCGGTAACGCCCTTCTGCTCGAAGAAATTCACTCGCCAGCGCAGTGGGTTCCACGACGGATGGCACCCCTCGTACTTCTCGGAACCTGGTGGACTCACCTCTTCGGCGGTTCGGCTGGCCGAGAGGGTACCGCTCTTCAGATGTCAGGAAGTCTGAGCGATGCCGCAAGTCGGGTGCTGCGTCTCAATCACAGCGATCGATCATTGATGTTGACTGCGGCGCTTGCCGGAGGGTTCGGATCTGTCTTTGGTGTGCCCTTTGCTGGAGTGGTCTTTGCGGTCGAAGTTCCCACCGTTGGTCGCTTGCGGTACCGAGCGCTCATTCCTGCAGTTATCGCATCGTTTGTCGGCGACGCAGTCGTGAAATCGCTGGGTCACGATCACACAGCTCGTCTCGCAGTGGATCTCTCACTGTCGGCGTCAACAATCGGGGCACTCATCGTCGTTGGCCTCGCGTGTGGAATTGCCGCACGTCTCTTCGTTTCAGTGACCTCGGCAGTCCGCAGTCTCGGGCGTCGTTATGTTCCATCTGCAGTCGTGCGACCGGTGCTCGGTGGTACAGCGGTCGTTGGGCTTGCTGCGCTGTTTGGGCGTGACTATCTCGGCTTGTCACTTCCCCTTCTGGATTCGGCCCTCGCCGGCACGTCCATAGCCCTTAGCGTGTTTGCTCTCAAGTTGTTATTCACCGCCATCACGATTGGCACAGGATTTCTTGGCGGAGAGGTAACCCCGCTTTTCGTGATTGGGGCAACCCTCGGCGCAGCAGCCGGAGAACTACTCGGAATGCCCATTGGAGCCGCTGCCGCAATCGGGATGGTTGCCACGTTTGGAGCAGCAGCGAATACCCCGATTGCGTGCACCGTGATGGGCCTTGAACTCTTCGGAGCGGCTGCCGTCACTCCAATCGCAATCGGATGCATTACCGCCTGGATTATGTCTGGGACTGGAACGATCTACGAAACGCAACGCCATGCGCTGCGGCGCCCGTCAGCTGGTCTTCAAGACACGTAGAGGCAATTCGCGTGGTCCGCGAATCTGACCGACGCTCCATCTCGTATCGCCGTCGACGGTGAACGAAGGGAAGCGACGAACGAATTCTTCGACCGCAACCTTCAGTTCGAGTCGGGCGAGGTTCGAACCCAAGCAGCGATGAATGCCGAGACCGAATGCACCGTGGCGATTTTCTTGCCGATCGATCACGAACTGCGTCGCATGTTCAAACTGTTTCGGGTCACGGTTTGCAGCCGGGAACGGCAACAACACCCAGTCATTTGCCTTCATCGGGCAGCCGTGGAAGTCGTAGTCCTCTTTGACCAGGCGAGCCATGGTTACCGGTGCGTAGGCACGAAGGAATTCTTCAAGCGCGAACATCATCACGTCTGGTTCATCGACAAGTCGCTGAAGATCATCAGGGTGTGTGCCGAGGTGCCAGAGCGACGAACCGATCGCCGACCACGTCGTATCGATTCCGGCTACCAGCAGCAGCAGGATCGAACCACGGACATGTTCGTCTGACAGTTTGTTGCCGGCGATTTCAACATTGAGCAAATAATTGGTGAGGTCATCCCGAGGGTTGTCTCGGTGGTCCTGAATTTGCGCATCGAGATAGTCGGCCAACGGCTGCATGAATTCTTCGCGTTCTTCAACCGGCTCATTAATGCGCTCAAGAACGTTGTGCACGAAGTCTCGGAAGAGCGCCTCATCTTCGGTCGGGAAACCGAGCATTCGAGCGATCACGTTGACGGGAATGCTCTGCGCGTATTCGACTGCACCATCAACGATTGACTCGCCTTCGGTGATATCTCCCATACGGTCAAGCAACTCATTGCAAAGTCGTCGAACCTCAGGCTCCCACTCTGCAATCACTTTTGGCGAGAACGGTGGGAGGAGCAAACGACGGGCGATGTTGTGGAATGGCGGGTCACTGGTGATGGGCGGCGCTGGACCGACAGGAGCCTCGATCATGGGTCGTCCCGTGTTCACCACAACACCCTGTGAGGTGAAGTGATCGGTGTCATAGGCAATCTCGTGCACCATCTCGTAGGTGAACGGCGCCCAGAGGCCGTCATAACGATCGCTGTGAGCAACCGGGCACTCCGAGCCTTGAAACTCGGCCCAGATCTCGTGGGCACGCTCGTTATATTCCGGGTCGGCGTGATCGAAATCGTTTGCCCAATCGACGACCTTTTCGTACATTCCAGCCATAGGAAGCTCCTGTAGTCAGTCTTCGATCGTGATGGCGTATTCGGGGCAGTTCGCGGCTGCCAACCGAGCTTTGTCTTCAAGTTCTGCCGGGACAACACCATCGTTTAACGCAATGGCTGTTCCGTAGTCGTCAACGTCAAAGAGTTCCGGCGCTAGCGCAAAACAACGGTTATGACCTTGGCATTTTTCTTCATCAACGATCACTCGCATGGCTGAGACACTAGTGGCAAATGTGTCTCACGTCACATCCAAGATGTGACTTTCTTCACAGATTGTGTCGGCCGGTACCATCTCTGGGGTGAAGTTTGTTGTGCTCGCCGCATCTGGAGACGGCATCGTCAGCCAACTCACGAATTGGCTTGTTGATACATCGAGCGCAAATTGGTTCATTGCGGTCATTTTCATCATTGCGCTTCTCGACTCGGTAGTACCTGTCGTTCCGAGTGAAACAACGGTCATTATCGGCGGTGTCGCAGCTGGTGCAGGCGATCAAAACCTCCTTCTCGTCATTGTGGCCGGTGCAATCGGAGCGTTTATTGGCGACAACCTCGCTTACCTCATCGGCCGGTCGTTTCACGGGCCGATCGCTCGAAGAGCTCAACACAAACCATCCACACAGCGACGACTTGACTGGGCAGCAAATCAGGTTCGAGAGCGAGGCGGACTTTTACTCGTTACCGCCCGATTTATTCCGGGTGGCCGAACCGCGCTGACAATTTCATGTGGACTTACACAGCAGCCACATGGGTGGTTCGTGAAATGGGTTGCTCTCGCTGTGACGATCTGGGCGACCTATGCAGCGGTGCTCGGCGCGATTTTTGGACGGGCGCTACAAGACAACCACACTGCCGCGTTTCTCATCGCCTTCGTGACTGCACTCGCAATAAACATTGCGATCGAACTCATCCGGAAACGACGCTCATCAAGTCATCTCTGACGAGAACTCGGCGTCGATCGACTGCAACACTGGTTGCATGAACGTCTCAGATGCCGTCATTGCTCGTCGATCAATCCGCGATTTCCGCTCCGAACCTGTCGATGACAATTTGCTTCGCGACCTTCTTGAGCGGGCGGCAAGAGCGCCGTCTGGCGGAAATGTTCAACCATGGCGGATCTATGTGTTGAACGGTTCACGGATGACCGATTTTCTTGAGTTCCTCGAAACCCAGCCCGCATCAGAACCATCCGAATACGACGTCTACCCCGCCAATCTTTGGGAGCCGCATCGCACGGCGCGTTTCGAACTTGGCGAGCAAATGTATGGGCTCTTAGACATTCCTCGCGAGGACAAAGCCGGCCGACTCCAGCAGTTCGCTCGCAACGCACGATTCTTCGACGCACCGGCGGCGTTCTTCATCACCATCGATCGACGTTTTAACGCGCCGCAATGGTCTGACCTTGGAATGTTCCTGCAAACCTTCATGCTCTTGGCTGTTGAAGCCGGGCTCGACACCTGCGCTCAGGAGTATTGGTCAAGTCGTCACAGTGCCGTGATGGAGTTTGTCGGTGCACCCGAAGAGCAAATGCTCTTTTGCGGAATGGCGATCGGATACCGCAATGCAGATGCCCCGGTGAATGATCTCGTTGCTGAGCGACTACCGATTGAAACTTGGGCGACGTGGGTGTGAACCGCGTCGAGCGCTGATTACTGAAGTCAGTCTGCGCCAAGGCGACGTTCGAAGCCGTCAGGAATAACGAGGTGATCACGATGGAGGTCGTGCACCGATGCGACCCCCATGCCGAGTAGCGCAGAGTCGATCCCCATTCGCAGCACGTCGAGGACGTTCTCGACACCCGCTTGGCCATTCGCGGCCAGCCCCCAGAGGTAGGCGCGTCCAATCATCACGGCACGCGCGCCAAGAGCAACTGCCTTTACAACATCGCTGCCACGCCTCACGCCGCCATCGAGCAACACATCCATGTCAGATCCAACCGCCTCCGCAATTGCGGGAAGCGCTCGCAGGGGTGAAGGGGTGCCGTCAAGGTTGTTGCCACCGTGATTTGAAACTGACAATCCGGTGAAACCTGCATCACGTGCTCGACGGGCTTCATCGACACGCATCACTCCCTTGACGATGCACGGGCCGCCCCATTCTCTAACAAACCAGTTGAGATCGTCCCAAGTCGGCTGTGGTGAGCCCATCCATTGTCCGTAGGCACCGAAGAACGTTGGCGCCGGCGAACCGTCAATACTCATATTCGGGGCGGTCAGATCGGGAAGGTGTCCCGACTTCAAGAACCGACCAAGCCACTTCGGGCGAGCGAGTACCGAGGGCGCGTACTTCACCATCGTCTTCAGATCAATACCGTCAGGGAGTTCGGGGCTTCCCCAGTCGCGGCTATGGCTGTACGACCAGTCGAGTGTCAGAATCACCGCCTTCGCTCCCGCAGCACGAGCACGATCCATTTGGGCGCTCACCCAGTCACGGCCGTTGATCCAATACATCTGAAAGAGGAAGTTTTCATTGGCCGAAGCGATTTCTTCCATCGGTTTCGAACCAAACGAGGACAATCCAATTGCGGTACCTCTAGCAGCTGCCGCTCTCGCAACAGCAAGTTCACCGTCAGGGTGTACCGCCTGCACACCAGTCGGTGAGATCAACACCGGCATCGAGAGATCAATTCCGACAACAGATGTGGCGAGATCGCGTTCTGATGGGCGGTCGGCAATAACTGGTTGGAATCCGATCTCGCGATACGCCGCGCGATTGTCATCGAGTGTCAACCCGGCCTCGCTGCCTGCAATGAGGGCGTCATACACGTGCCGGGGAAGAATGCGCTCTGCGCGACGTTGCGCAACCGCTACCGACTCAAACCACGGATTTCCCATACGACGAGGGTATCTGCGAACCATGCCCGCATCTCCGCCGAGCGATAGTTCCGGTGCTGAGTTCGATGACGGGCCTTATTACGTTCGGTGCATGAGCACATCGCGTCTGACCTCTGGAAATCGCTCGATTGCGGGCCGTGTCGCCATCGTTACCGGCGCAGGTTCAGGAATTGGGCGTGCAACCGCTCACCTATTTGCAGACGAAGGCGCCTTCGTCGCAGTCGTCGATCGAAATGGCGAAGGCGTCGCACAAGTCGTTGGCGAAATTTCTGATGTGCATGGGTCAGACAAGGTGAAAGGGTGGACGGTTGATGTCACCGACAACGCAACTCTCGACGCACTTCCGTCCGAGGTTGCTGCCGCGTTCGGCGGAGTCGACATTCTCATCAATAACGCCGGCGTCGTCTTCAATGCCGACATGACGACCACAGCCGATGTCTTTGATGAAGCCTGGGATGCGACCCTCGCCGTCAACATCACGTCATACGCCCGGCTCACTCGTGCCACTCTGCCCTATCTCATGAAGAGCGACGGTGGCCGCATCGTCTGCACGGCGTCAACAGAGGGGCTCGGTGCGACAGGGGGCATTCCTGCATACAACGCCTCGAAACACGCCGTCATCGGATTGGTGCGCTCTCTCGCTGTCGAGCTCGGGCGTCATGGCATCACGGCAAACGCTGTCTGCCCTGGCCCGATCGTCACCGGCATGACCGCGAACATCGCTGACGAACATAAAGAAATTTTTGCGAAGCGGCGTGTGCCAGTTCGTCGCTATGGACAGCCCGAAGAAATCGCCCATGGCATGTTGAATTTGGTTCTTCCCGCATCGAGCTACATGAACGGCGTGATCTTGCCTGTCGATGGCGGCATGACCTCGCGTCATACCTGAACGAATACCAACACGGCTCGCTACGGCGCCCACTCACGATCACTGGTCTCGTTGTGTCTACGCTCATCTCGTGAGCACTGACACACCACTCGTACCTGGCGATCCAGCAACAACCGAATGGATACGAACCGCAATGCCGTTCACAGACCTCTGCGAGGTCGTCATCGACTCGTTTGACAAAGAAAAAGTTGTTGGGCGTATTGCCTGGAAAGAACAGTTCTGCACCGTGAACGGAAACCTTCATGGCGGATACCTGATGTCACTCGCCGATGCAGTCGGTGCATGGTTGTCGGTGCAACACCTCCCAGAAGGCGCGGGCACCTCGACGATTTCATCGTCAACAAATTTCCTTCGCCCGGCGCCAGAAGCGGTCTACTCGATTGTGTCAACACTTGTGATGGCCGGTCGGCGAACGATCACCGTCACGACCGATGTGATGAATCCGGCCGGCAAGGTCGTGTCACGAACCACCCAAACTCAGGCCGTTCTCACCTCGTAAGCAAGCGCCTAGATGCCGTCACTTGAGTGGCGTTTGGTTTGGCCGACCGCCACCACGGCTGCAAGCGCACTCACCGAGGCGACGGTTGCCGCCATCGTCGGAGTGCCCGTCACATCAGTCAGTCGACCAGCAAGAACTGGTGCCACTCCCCCGCCGATCGCACCCAAGAATGTGACGACACCGCTGATCGCTCCGAAGTCGCCGGTTGGAATCACCGTTCGGGCAACAATTCCGTCGAGGGCGCTAATCGCTCCAATTCCAATGCCGGCAACGGCGACGTAGATCGTCGCCGTCACTGCGTTGCCGCTGACGAGCACCACAACGCATGCGATCGCTACACACAGGCGGGCTCCACCGAGAAGCACCCACTGCCCGTAGCGGCGTAGAGCCCGTTGTAGCGGTAGCCGACCAAGTAACTGCAACAGCCCGCGAGCGCCACCGAAACCCGCTGCCGCAGCAGCTGATAACCCTGCCCATCGCATGATCGATAGTTGAAACACCAACAGCGTTGACATCGCCATGTAGGCACAAAACACGCCCACCGTGTGCCAACGAACTGCGGCTGATCGAGCCGCAGACTTGACCGCTTGCAGCCAGGTAGCCGAGCGCTCAAACTCGGCACGCCGCGGAACCCGTCGTATGACACGGGCTGCGACCAAGAACACACAGCACGCGAACCCAGCGGGCACCTCAATTGCCACCCGCCATCCAAATGACCCGCGAAGTAGCTCAGTCGCCGGAATCGCAATCGGCGAGGCGAACGCTCCCCAGATAGTGAGTCGGATAATCCGCTGTGTTGCTGCGGCAGGATCCATCCTCACCAACATCGCCTGGGTCATTCCGTAAAAGCCGGCTGCCGCTGACACTCCTCCCCCGACACCAAACAGAATGACGAATTGCCAGACTTCGGCGGCGCGCCCACTGAAGCCCACCAAGATCGCACCAACCGGCCCGATGACGCCAAGAAGCAATTGCGGACCGAAACGATCAAGGATGCGCCCAGTAATGAGTGATAGCGCTCCGAGAAGAATTTGTGCAAAGCCAAATGCCAGACCCAGCGGGGCCGACCCGACATCTAGACCAGCACCGATGTCATTGATTAAGACACCGAATCCGTAGTACCACGACCCGTACACCGCGATGGTGAGAACGCCGAGCACATCAACCGGCCAATCAGCCTGGTAGCGCCGTGATGGCGTCGATTCGGTCGTCATTGGTCATGAGTCTTTCAGAGCCGGCCAGTTTTCTATGCGCCCTGGTACGGTCGCCCCATGAAAGAGCGCATCGTCGATGGAACACATGTGTTGTCACAGCACAGTGGTGCTCGCCGTGACGACAAAGCAAGCCCATGTATGAGTTGTGGTTCTCACCTCGCCCAGAACTGGAGCACACCCGATGGGGTTGCGGTGTTATGTCGAGAATGCGCAACTCTTCACGGGCTCGGTTGCCCATAACTGCCGTGAACATCTCGGTATTCACCGAGACCGTCACACCCGCCGTTTAGGTTCATGACATGGAAATTCTTATTGTCGCGTTGCTGGTGGCAGTGCTTCTCGCTCTCGCAGTTGTCGGTGTAACTTCACGAAAACCTTCTGCAGAACCAGCGGCTGTGCTCCCGACCTTCCCTTCGGCCGAAGAGTTGACGGCGCAAATCAGGCTGGTGAATGAGCAAGCGCTGAATGCAGCGATTGCAGAACTCAATCAACGGGCCGAGGCTGATCGTGCCGAAACGATTCGCACAGTCACACAAATGGTCACACAACAAAGTGGCGATGCGCTCGGAAAACGCGCCGAGGTGATCACGACGACGTTAAAAGGCGTGCAAGACGATGTCACAAAGCGACTCACCGAGCTCAACCATGAACTTGATCAACTGCGTCAACAAAATGCCGGCCAATTCTCGTCAGTAAGCGAAGCGGTGACCTTGCTCGCGCAGCGAACAGCAAACCTCAACGAGGTGCTCTCAAGTTCGCAGAAGCGTGGTCAATGGGGTGAGCGTTTGGCCGAGGACATGATCCGGGCGGCGGGCCTTGTCGAAGGGGTGAATTACTCGAAACAAGACACGACAGCAGGTGGCGGTCGACCCGACTTCACCTTCACGATGCCACCCGACCGAGTTTTGTTCATGGATGTGAAGTTCCCGCTCGACCGTTACGTCGCACATCTCGATGCCGGCGACGATGCAACTCGAGCAAGCACGAAAGCCGACTTCGTGAAGGCCGTTCGTAGCCATGTTGACGCATTGGCAAAGCGTGACTACATCGATCAGACGACCGAAGATGCCCTCGACTACGTGTTGATGTTCGTTCCGAATGAGAGCATCTCGGGGTTTGTGCATGAGGCCGATGCACATCTCATCGATTGGGCGCTCGAACGAAAGGTTGTGCTCTGCTCGCCACTCACGCTCTACGCATTCCTTGTCGTCATACGACAGGCAACCGAGAGTTTCCATACCGAACAAACCGCGGCAGAGATCACCCAACAGATCAACAAGTTCTCAAAGGAATTCGAGAACTATTCCGCGGCAGTCGACAAGGTGCGCGCCACATTCGTGAAACTCGACAACGAACTTGGCGCCATTGCAACCGATGGAACCCGCTTCCGGAAACTGTCAGTGCCGGTGCGAGATATTGAGAAATTACGAAAGCGTCAGGGCATCCCAGAACTCGATGCCGCAAGTGACAACGCTCTCGAAGAATCAGTCGACGACTTCTGACACCTGCATCGATGGCGCAGCATTGGTGTAGTTCGCAACGTCGCCCATGATGTCGCCCATCTTTGGGCTCGACATTGCGGCCTTCATCGCGTCACTTGATTCAAAGTAGAACGACACGCTGGCAACTGAAGGGCCATCGATACCACGCTCGAGTTCGACCTTTGATGGGGCAAAAGCGTCGACGCACATCGGAACATGTGAGTTCTTGTAGTAGTCGTGATCGAAGGTGACGTCGTCACCCTTTGGGTAGGACACGGTGAGTTTGATCATGTTGAGACCGTAGCCA
>JAYNVD010000009.1:0-43044 GCA_038100275.1 Ilumatobacteraceae bacterium | reverse complement strand
CCTGAGGCGTTACGCGGCAACGCATCCACAAACTCAACCGTCGCTGGCTTCTTGTAACTCGCAAGTCGCTGTCGACAGAACTCGATGACATCTTCACCGGTCAACTTCTCGCCTGGCCGGGTAACCACGATCGCGTGGACGTTCTCTCCCCAGTGGTCGTCAGGAACGCCAATTACTGCGGCTTCGAGAACGCTCGGGTGTTCACAGAGTGCGAGTTCAATTTCGGTTGGGTAGATGTTCTCGCCCCCTCGGATAATCATGTCCTTCTTCCGGTCAACGAGGTAGATGTACCCGTCTTCATCGACGGTCGCCATGTCGCCAGCATGCAGCCAACCGTTGCGAAGGGTTTCTGCTGTCGCTTCTGGCTTTCCCCAGTATTCGCGCATAACTGCTGGTCCGCGCGAAATGATCTCTCCGATCTCGCCCGGGCTCACCGGCTGCCCTTCTTCATTCACCACACGCACTTCAGTGAATGCAGTTGGCCGGCCAATCGATGAGAGCCGTCGTGTTTGCACATCGGTTCCGCCGACGATGTGATCTTCGGCAGGCAGGATCGCTTGCATTCCACCTTCGGTGCCAGCTCCAAAGAGTTGGACGAATGAGCATCCAAAGACGTCAATCGCAGAACGCAGCTGGGCTTGTGGCATCGGTGCTGCGCCGTATTCGATGAGTCGCAGTGAAGAAAAGTCACGCTCAGCAACGCCTGGTACTTGCAGCAGCGCATTGATCATCGAAGGCACGAAGAATGCCGCAGTCACTTTCAGATCCTGAAGTGCATCGGCGGCCCGTTGGGCATCGAACTGGCGGTGCCGCAAGACCGTTCCACCTTTGACGAGCACGGAGTAATCGAGTTGTGATCCCGCAACGTGAAAGAACGGCGCGTTGTGGAATGAGATGTCGCTCGCGAAACGTCCGCTTTCAACAAGTCCGATGGCGGTGCGAGCGCTCAACGTGTGGTGCGTGAGTACAGCGCCCTTTGGCAGTCCGGTTGTGCCGCTTGAATACTGAATTTGCACGACATCGTCTGGGCGCAACTCGACCGCCGGATAGGTCGGAGCGCCGCGGCTCACCACGTCACCGTGGGCCAACACATCGCCTGATGCTTCACCAAATACGACAACGTGTTGAACAGAGGTGACCTTTTGTCGAACTGTATGCGCAATGTCGAGATATTCAGGGTCGACGGCGAGCAGAACTGGGTCGGAGTCACTCAGTAGGTATCCGACCTCTTCTTCTCGAAGGCGATAGTTGAGTGGAACGTACACACCACCTGCACGACAGATCGCAAGCGCAGTTTCAACATGTTCGATGGAATCGGTCGCCATCACGGCGAATCTGTCACCGTGCTGGAGCCCGAGCTCCCGGTATGAATTTGCGAGTCGGTTAATTCGCTCGTCAAGTTCTTCGTAGGTGACGGTCCATCGGTCACTGATGATCGCGGGTTTCGGCCCATACACGCGTGCGGCCTCGTGGACAAGGGTGGTAATCGGGATCATGACAATGCTCCTGTTCGTCGCATCACGATGATTTCAATCACCGTTCGGGCGAGGTTCACGCGGGAGTCCGAGCACTCGCTCCCCCACGATGTTTCGTTGTATTTCGTCAGTGCCGCCGGCAATCGACAGCCCAGGCACTGACAGAGCAATTTGCGCTGGGACGCCATCGAATGTGTTTTCTCCCTCAAGAAGTTGGCCATGTGGGCCGAGTGCAGTGAGCGCAAGATCACGCCAGTCACGCATGAGTTGTGTTGCTGCAAGTTTGCCGAGCGACACCTCGGCACCGACTTCAGGTGCCTGAGCAAACCTTTGACTCATCCAACTCGAAGTTTTGATGCCGGTGTAGATCTGGACTGCTCGATCTCTGATACGTGGATCAGATTGTTTCCCATTTGCAGCGATCACCGAGCACAACAGTTCCCAAGCCTCAAGACCACCGGGCATGAAGCCCTCCGAACCGTCAGGAATCTCGCCGGATGCATATCGTCCTGCCGCAATCGTCAGGTCAAGATCGGTTTGGATACCCGGCTCGGCATCGGCATCAAGCGACTCACGCTCATAACTAAGGGTGCGCAGAGCAACTGGCCAGCCTTTGCCCTCCTCGCCAATGAGGTTGCTCTGCAAGGTTGTTGCATTGTCGATGAAGACCTCGTTGAATTCGGCAGATCCATTCATCTGGACGAGCGGCTTCGGCTGAATACCGTCCTGTCGCATATCGATTCCAAAAAACGACAGCCCACTGTGCTTGGGTGCTGATGGGTCGGTTCGAGCAACAAGAATCGCCCACTTCGCGTAATGACCACCCGACGTCCACACCTTTTGGCCGTTCACTCGCCATACATCGCCATCTCTCACGGCAGTTGTTCGAGCGCCCGCGAGGTCTGATCCGGCGTCGGGCTCAGAGAACAACTGGCACCAGATTTCTGAACCGTTCACGATGCCAGGCAGCCACTGTTGACGTTGCTCATCGGTACCCATTTCGACGAGTAGGGGCGCAACCATCATCGTTGCGATGCCGTGAGGAGGCCCGAAGGCTCCCGCACGTTGCAGTTCTTGACGAACGATTCTTCGAGATTCGATCGGTAGCCCTTTGCCGAACCATTTCTCAGGAAAGTCAGGGAACGCCCATCCTGACTCTGCGAGGTTGCTCCACCACTCACCGAGCGGTTGCTGTGCATCCCACTGGGCGTCGAGCCAACTACGTACCTCTCCCCGGATGTCATCGAGCAACGACACCCCACCCTCACTCATCGTCAAGGCCCGCTGCTTCGCGTGCGTACCCTTTGGCACGTTCCATATCGAAATGTTTCCGGGTGACAATCCGCTGGGCGTAAAGACCGCCTCCCGATTGCAGGTTGGTCACGAGATGCCAGCCGCCATACGCATCGGCTGTGGCATCGCGTATTGCGTGGAAAAGACGGATGCGATCCTCTGCCGACACATCGCCCGAGGCGGTCATGTATTTCTCGACGTAGCCGCGAGTTTCAGCGTTTTCGAGATCACCAATTGTCGGGGCTGTGAGAATTGCTCCGCCGCCGATGTCATGCAGATGCCGCACCATCACACCAAACTGCGCAGCTCCCTGGTACTTCGCGGCATTGGTGAACAACTCATCGGGGTAATAGAACCCCTCATCAGTCGAACGAGCATTCGCAATCGCGGCTTCAAGTCCGGCGCGCAACAGCGTCGCATGAATCGACATTTCGTCAATCTTTTCTCGAATGTGCGAAACGCCACCGAGGCCGTTGGCCTCTGCAATGAGTTGTGCGAACCCAACAAGTTCGTCGGCTTGCCGCACCATGAATGTCAGACCACCAAGCCGTTCCCAGAGCCCGAGCGAATGTGCGAACACTGCCGCCATCGATACTTCGCCATCAAGGAACACCCGGTCGTAGGGAACGAATACGTCGTCGTAGACCACCATCGCGTCGGGCATGCTCGCCAAACGACTCACCGGGAAATGCCGATTGTCGTCGTCAGCCGGATGGAAGGTGGTGTTGATCGTGCGCACCCCGGGAGCGTTTGCGGGCACCGCACAGACAATGGCGTAATCCTCTTCACCTGGCTTCATCGCCTTCGTTGGCATCACAAGATGTTCATGACAGAGCGCAGCCGCAGTGATGTGCAACTTCGCTCCCCTAATCACCACGCCGTCAGTTCGCCGTTCGACGACCCGAACGTATGAGTCAGGGTCTCGTTGTTTTCCCGGTGGCAACGAACGGTCACCCTTCGCATCGGTGATGCATTCGGCGATGCGAATATCGCGTGCGATTGCATCGTCGACGTATGCCTGAATGCGCTCTCGGTACACCGGGTCAAGACCAGCAAGCTTTGGTGACGCAGTCAACAACGTCATGAGCGACTGGTAAGTGACACTGATCGCCATATCCATGCCGGTGAGCACATCGGTTCGAGAGCGCATCTCTTCAATTGAGCGCGGCGCAAAGATGAACGGGTTCACCGCATCAGCAGCGTCGGAGTAGCAGTTGTCGTAGCCCTGAGCAATGGCTTGTGCCGGAACCGCGAATGCCGGTTCAGCAAGCAAATCGTCGACTCGGCGACCATGCAAGTATGTCGTTCTGCCGTCGTTCAGCGACTCGAGATATTGCTGTCCTGTCAACATTGATTTCCCCCCAGATGGATCAAGTGTTGATGTGAACTTATGAGAACGCTTACGCAGCGAGCGAGATGGAAAGCCCTACTGAGGCCTGATGCAATGAACTACTCGATGCGCAGGCCCGAAATCGCCCGAGCGATCACCAACTGCTGAATCTCGCTCGTGCCCTCAAAGATCGTGTGGATCTTCGCATCACGGTGCCAGCGCTCAACCGGGTACTCACGGGTATAGCCATAGCCGCCGAGAATTTGAATCGCTTCTTCGGTCACTCGAACCGCAACCTCTGATGCCTTCCACTTCGACATCGAACCTTCGGCGTTTGTGAAGCCACCGTTACGGGCCAGCCAAGCTGCACGCCAAATGAGCAGACGACTTGCATCGATCTCGGTCACCATGTTCGCCAACTTGAACGCGATTGCCTGATTCATGATGATCGGCTTGCCGAACGCGTGACGTTCCTTCGCATAATCGAGCGCATACTCATACGCCGCTCTCGCGATACCGAGTGCCTGAGCCCCGACAGTTGGGCGAGTCGCCTCAAAGGTCTTCATCGCTGGCTGCGGCGCACCTGACTTGCCAGCCTCGCGAGCACGAGCCAACTTTGCGTCGAGCTTTTCTTTACCGCCGAGCAGGCACGACCCAGGGATACGAACGTCGTCAAGCACCACTTCAGCGGTGTGGCTCGCACGAATTCCGTGCTTCATGTATTTCTGACCCTGCGACAGGCCCTTCGTGTTCGGGGGGATGACAAACGAAGCCTGCCCTCGGCCTTTCAAGTCAGGATCGACCGCCGCGACCACCACGTGAACATCGGCGATGCCGCCGTTCGTAATCCACGCCTTGGTGCCATTGAGCACCCATTCATCATTCGCTTCGTCGTACACCGCACGTGTGCGCAGGTTCGACACATCGCTGCCGGCATCGGGTTCACTTACACAAAACGCTCCGAGCTTCACATCGTTCGCATCGCCGTAACACTGGGGCACCCACTCCATCATCTGCTCAGGGGTTCCATTGCCGGCGATACCCGCAGCGGCAAGACCTGTTCCCATGATTGCCATGCCGAGACCGGCATCGCCCCAGAACAGTTCTTCGACCGCAACCGGCAACGTGAGGCCAGTACGGTCTTGGCCGGCATTCATCAAGAATTCCCAACCGTAAAGGCCGATCTTCGCAGCCTCTTGAACCACCGGGTACGGGAACTCTTCGCGCTCATCCCACTCTGATGCGACCGGACGCATGACATCTTCAGCAAAACCGTGCGTCCAATCTTTGATCTGCTGCTGGTCGTCGTTGAGGGCTAGCGAAAATTCACTCATACCCGAAAAGTTACCGACGGGTAATCAACCCTGCACAACGGGGATCGAGAGCAGATCACGGGCGATGGTTTCATAGATGAGGTTCGCTCCGGGCGTGTACACATGAACCCCATCCCAGCGATACGAGAGGCTCGACGAAATTGTCTCGTCGTCACACCACTGCATTGGCCCGTTCACGAACCACACGTTCTCGCCATCGGCGAGAGCCATCAAAAGATCGTTCACATGAGCGACACGGTCATCCATCGCTCGCTCAGGGAGCGCCGGCACACCCGCTCCGTCAACATCTTGCGGACGCATACATGCGACCTCAAGCAACGCAACCTCAGCGCCCTCACCAACAAGCGCCGTAATGCCAGCCGTCAACCGCTCGACGAACATTGAGTCCCATTCGGCACTCGCGAACGGAATCACTGTCTCAACGCCGTCAACATCGACAGCGAGATCGAACACATCCCACGCTCCAATCACCACAAGAGCGACCTCTGCTCCGTTTACTCCCGTCGACCATTTGTCGACCCAGCCGGTGCAGTACGCAAAATTGTTTGAGAACGAACGCTCACTGACGACACGCCCCTCATCCCACACCGAGCACCCGTCAAGCGAGCCGTCGCTGATCGTAAAAGTTTCTTCGATGCCGTCAGGAAGGTTGATCGCAAGCGAATGTGCGGTCGAATCGCCGAGAATCACCACCGAGCGAGGCAACACCGGCAACGTGGTCGATGTTGATGTTGTCGTTGATTCAACAACAACGGAGTCTTCGCCTCCAAGTGGGTTGGCATCCTCTGAGGAGGCAACGGTGCTCTGCGTCGCCGGTGGCGCCGTCGTTGCGGTAACTGCCCCGTCGACGGTTTCGGCGTCCAACGAGAACGTCACGGCCTCACCACCAACAGCAACGTCGTAGTTCTCACGCGTGAGGTAATACGCACCCAGCACGAATAGGGCCACACCCGCCGTCGCCGCGACAAGTCGACGGCGCTGGTGCTCAGTTGCCTGCCACCACTCCGTGAGCGCCCCTTTTCGCACCGGCGTCTCAATCCACCGATACGACAACTCCGAAACCCCAACCGCAACAAACGACGCAATAATGAACCGGCCCCACGAGCCCTGCGTTGCCCCAAGCACCACGAACACTGGCCAGTGCCACAGGTACAACCCATATGAACGTCGACCAACTACCGTCAAAAGGTCGTGACCGAACAGCCAACGGGCGCCGATTGCACTCGGGTGCACAACTACTGCAACTGCAACCAACGACGCAAGTGAGGTCAACGCCATCACCCACGGATACATGTAACTGCGGGTGAGGTGCGCTCCAATAAACGACGCCACCAGCACGCCAACCGCGAGTCCGGCAGCAAGGTCGAGGGTTCGTGGCCGCCAGCGCGCAAGTGAACGTGCGCTCCATGGCCGCCACAAAAACGCTGTAGCTGCCCCGAGCAGCAACCCTCCCGAACGAGTCAGCGTCGAGAGATACACAAAGTTTGTTCGGTCACTTCCCGAGAACAACCCAAATACGCCATCCATTGGGGTTGGTGTCGAGCGATGCACCCACCACATCAACAACCACGACGCCAACACTCCCCCAATGAGCAGTCGGAACCGCATCGAATGAGAGATCGACCAACCAAGTAGCGCCACGCAGACCAGTGGCCACACGACATACCACTGTTCTTCGACCGCCAAGCTCCACAGATGTCGCAGCATCGGCGGATCGCCAGCCACGAAATACGGAACATCACCAACGATCTGTCCCCAGTTTGCTGCGTAGAGCACCGACCACGGAAGATCTCGCCGCATCTGAGATGCCTGCTCGGCCGATCCGAATAGCGCAACCCATGTCGCCACTGCGACGAGAACAACACCGAGAGCAGGAAACAGTCGACGAGCTCGGCGTACCCAGAATGAACGGAAGTTCACTCCTCCCGATGATTCGTGCTCTTCGATGAGCAGCATCGTGATGAGAAAGCCCGACACCACGAAAAACACTTCGACGCCGAGAAACCCACCTGACATCCACGAAAACCCGGCGTGGTAGGTGATGACTGCGATCACCGATATTGCGCGTAAGCCATCAAGGCCGGGCTGATAGCCCATCGGGGTATGTGGTCGATCGCTCATCAACGGGTTAACGACGAACGGTCGTACCGTCGCGAGTTGTCTCTACCTGCCAGCCCGCATCCTGCAGTTCTTTGCGAATCGAATCGGCAGCGTCGTAATCCTTCGCCGCCCGAGCTGCATCGAGTGCTGCTGCCTGTGCAAGAACGTCAGCGGGAACTGCTTCTTGTTCGATAAGTCGCAAACCAACAGCGCTACAAATTTCTCGAACCGCACTCGTTAGAGGTGCAGCTGTGTCTGCGTCACCATTGTCGAGGGCGGTGTTCGCCTGTCGCATCGTGTCGAACAGCAACGCCATCGCTTTCGGCGTATCGAGATCGTCATCCATTGCAGCTCGAAACGCGTCGAGAGTCGCTGCGTCAGCATCTGCCTCGGCGAGTGATGACATCCGTGCAACAAAGCTGTCAAGTCCTGCAAGCGACCGACCAGCCGCTTCGAGCCCATCGGCAGAAATTCCGACCGGGCTCCGGTAATGCGACTGCAGCAGCACCATTCGATAGGCACGAGGGTCATAGGCCTCGATGAGATCGAGCAGGTTCGACACGTTGCCAAGCGACTTCGACATCTTCTCGCCCTCGGCGTCGACGACGAATCCGTTGTGCATCCAGTGACGGGCGAATTCACGACCGAGAGCCACTGCCTGAGCGCGCTCGTTTTCGTGATGAGGAAAACGAAGGTCTTGGCCACCGCAATGCAAGTCAAAGCCGTCGCCAAGCAGCCCAAGGCTCATCACGACACATTCGCTGTGCCATCCGGGACGCCCTGCTCCCCACGGCGACTCCCACGCGGGTTCGCCAGGTTTCGCAAGTTTCCAGAGCGCGAAGTCAGCGGGGTGCCGCTTCTCCCCTGCGCCGAACACTTCACGATCTCCGCCACCGGCCATCATGTCGTCAAGCGACTGGTATGCGAGCAGTCCATACCCCTCGACCGACTCAACTGAGAGATACACCCCATCAGACGTTGCGTACGCTGCACCCGATGCCTCGAGCGTTGAGATCATCTCAACCATCTCATCGACCCATTCGGTGGCATGAGGAACATCGGTTGGCCGAAGCACGTCGATGCCTTCCATCGCCCGAAACCAGATGTCCTCGCACTTCGTCGTAATGTCAGACCACTCACGGCCCTCACGTGTAGCCCGGTCGATGATCTTGTCGTCGATGTCAGTGATATTCGATACGAGTCGAACGTCAATGCCTGCCCACTCGAGATAGCGACGCAAAATGTCGTACACCAGCGTTGCCCTGCCGTGGCCAAGATGTGGCGGCCCGTACACCGTTGGGCCACACAAATAGATGCTGAGTCGCCCTGGATCGCGCATCGCGAGCTCTCGAACCTGTCTTGTCGCTGTGTCATAAAGGTGCAGCACCAGTCCGAGGTTATTGCCGACGGCCTAGCCTTGATACTCATGGCGAACGTCCCGGAGAAACCAACCCTCGACGGAATTGAACAACAGTGGTCCTCGGTATGGGACGAAGAGGGCATTTACACCTTCGACCGGACGGTGTCACGCAACGAGGTGTTCTCGATTGACACGCCCCCACCGACGGTGTCTGGGTCACTCCATATGGGCCACGTCTTCTCGTATACCCACACCGACGCGATTGCTCGCTTCCACCGGATGAACGGCAAATCCGTCTTTTACCCAATGGGTTGGGACGACAATGGTCTACCCACCGAACGTCGAGTGCAGAACTACTTCGGTGTTAGATGCGACCCATCGCAGCCCTACGTCGAAGGTTTTGACCCCCCGTTCCGGGGAGACCCACCAAAGGATCATCGCGCGATTCCAATCTCGCGCCCGAACTTTCTAGAACTTTGCGATGAACTCGTCGCCCTCGATGAGCAAGTCTTTGAAGACCTCTTCCGTCGACTTGGGTTATCGGTCGACTGGTCACTCCTGTACGCAACGATCGATGAACGGTCGCGGCGAGTGAGCCAGCGAGCATTCCTTCGCAACCTTGCCCGTGGTGAGGCCTACAGTGCTGAGGCTCCGACGCTCTGGGATGTTGATTTCCAGACCGCAGTTGCCCAAGCAGAGATGGAAGACCGTGATCGGCCCGGCGCGTATCACAAGCTCGCATTCCATCGAGCCGACGGCTCGGGCGACATCCTCATCGACACCACCCGCCCCGAACTGCTTGCCGCATGTGTTGCTCTTGTCGCTCACCCCGACGATGAGCGTTACCAGCCTGTGTTCGGTACGACAGTGACGACACCTCTTTACGGCGTAGAAGTACCCGTCGTCGCCCATCCGCTCGCCCAGCCCGACAAGGGAACGGGCATCGCGATGATTTGTACGTTTGGTGACCTCACCGACGTCATCTGGTGGCGTGAATTGCAATTGCCGACCCGCGCAATCATTGCCCGAAATGGCCGCATCATTGCCGAACCGCCAACTGGCGTGAACGCCGATGCATACACAGAAATCGCTGGGCTCAACGTAAAACAGGCACAACGCAAAGTTGTCGAAATGCTCACCGAGTCAGGAGAACTCATCGGCGAGCCACGACCCATCGAGCACCCAGTGAAGTTCTATGAGCGTGGCGAACGTCCACTCGAAATCGTTACCAGTCGACAGTGGTACATCTCGAATGGTGGTCGCGATGGTGATCTCCGCAGCGCACTCGTCAACCGAGGACATGAACTCACTTGGCACCCCGACCACATGCGTCACCGCTATGAAAACTGGGTTGAAGGCCTCAACGGCGACTGGCTCATCAGCCGCCAACGATTCTTCGGTGTGCCATTCCCCATTTGGTATCCGGTCGATGCCGATGGAGAGCCCGACCACGACAACCCGATTCTTCCGAATGAGTCTGACCTGCCGATCGACCCATCAACTGATGTTCCCGCGGGATACTCAGCCGATCAACGTGATGCACCTGGTGGGTTCACCGGTGACCCTGATGTGCTCGACACTTGGGCGACAAGCTCGCTGAGCCCACACATCGCATCGAAATGGGAAGAAGAAGACGCCCTGTTCGAACAGGTCTTCCCGATGGACATGCGCCCACAGGGTCACGACATCATTCGAACCTGGCTGTTCTCATCGATGGTTCGCTCACACCATGAGCACCAAGAAATCCCATGGCGCCATGCAGCTCTCTCGGGCTGGATCCTCGACCCTGACCGAAAGAAGATGTCGAAGTCAAAAGGCAATGTCGTCACGCCAATGGCGCTGTTTGAGTCGTACGGCACCGACGCTGTTCGCTATTGGGCGGCATCCGCACGGCCCGGAGTCGACACCGCGTTCAGCGAAGACCAAATGAAGGTTGGCCGCAAACTCGCGAACAAGTTGTTGAACATCACCCGTTTTGTTCATGGCTTTGGCTCAGCACCAACAAATGCCGACCAGTTGCACGCAGTCGACGCGTCGATGCTCGCGCGCCTCGACGCCGTCATCACCGAAGCAACCACCGCGTTCAACGAATTCGACTATGCCCGAGCCCTCGAACGCACCGAGTCATTCTTCTGGTGGTTCTGCGACGATTATGTCGAGCTCGTTAAGTCGCGTGCCTATGACACCGAACACGCTCATCAAGCATCAGCGCTGTCGGCATTGCACACCGCAGTGAGCACCGTGCAACGTCTGTTCGCCCCGCTCATTCCGTTTGCAACAGAGGAAGCCTGGCGATGGGACAACGACACCAGCATTCACGTTGCCGCATGGCCAACAACAACCAATGCCGGTGGAGACGCATCCCTACTCGACCCAATCCTCGAAGCACTCACCCTTGTTCGCCGATCGAAAACCGAAGCCAAAGTGAGCCAGCGCGCCGTTGTCGAATCGGTGACTGTCGGCGTTCCAGTTCAGCAGCGTGCAGCATTCGATGCTGGAACCGACGACCTCTGTCGGGCAGGATCTATCGAGTCAGTCACCATCAGCGACACCACTGGCGACTCACTGACATGTGACGTGACCCTCGCGCCAACTGAATGACCACTAGATGACCCAATCGACCTCGACGCCCCGCACTTGGCCTCAACGCCTGACCGTCATTGCGGCGGCACTGGTCTCACTGATCTGTCTGATCGCTGCAATCGGTCTTATCGGAGGTCGGCTCGTGCTCGGCCAACGTCAACTGGTCGTTATCGAGCCTGGCGAGACATCGTCAGCCTCGGCATCAGCTGGCCCAAGTAATCGGTCGGGTGAGGTGAGCGAAGAAGGAATCACCGTCGAAGAGGTCATCGAAGTAACCGTTGGCGACATCGAACCGGGTGCGCGCAATTTTCTTCTCGTTGGGACCGACAACAACGCTTGCATTGACGCCGACTCGAAATACGCCCCCTACTTGCTCGGACGAGCCGACTTCGGGGAACGCGCCGACGTCATCCAGATGTGGCGGGTCAACACCGAAACCGGTGCAATCGCAGCGCTGTCCTTTCCTCGAGATCTCTATGTTCGGCTCGACGGCGGGCGAAGAGGACGAATCAACACCGCCTTCGATGCCGATGACCCCAACAGGTTGATCTCGACGATTCGATCAAACTTTGGAATCGACACCGACCACTACGTGCAGATCGATTTCTGCGCATTCAAAAATCTCGTTGATTCTGTCGACGGAGTTGGTATCCCGTTTGAGTCACCTGTCCGTGACCGAGGAACTGGTCTTACGATCACGACCGCAGGGTGCAGCACCCTTGATGGCGATGATGCCCTCGCCTACGTACGTTCCCGAAAACTCGAATTCGAACGCCCCACCGGCAGCGACAACTGGGTCATTGACCCGTCAAGCGACTGGGGCCGTATTGCTCGCCAACAGGACTTCATCAAGCGAACCCTTGCGAAGGTTGTGAACTCAGGCCTCACCTCACCATCGGTTGCACGTGCGCTCATCGAAACCAATGCCGACCAAGTGGTTACTGATAGCGAACTTTCAGTCTCAACAATGCTCGGCTTCGCCAACATTCTGCGAGCAGTAGACACTGCGAATGCACGTTCGTATCAGATCGATGCAGCTGGGCGAATCGTCAGCGGACAATCAGTACTCATTCCGACATTACAAAACAGTGCAATGCGATCGATTCTTGACATCTTCCAAGGCGACTCCCTCATTGAAGGATCACCAATCACACTCAACGATGTCACCACGACCTTGGCACCGGTTGACGAAGAAGAGCAAGAAAGTGGTGGTGGCGCCGCCGGCGAATCAACTCCACTAATCGCAGGATTGGCAGAACAAGACACTCCTGACGACAACACGTTGGGATGGGTGCCAGACCCTTCGGTCATCTGCGACTGAGCAACTCGTCGAGAGCCCGTGCAACATCACGTGGGCCATCGACGGTGACCAGTGCAGCCCCAGCCGAGTCGGCAAACGTACGGGCATCATTGGCATCATCGGCCGGGGCAACGATGACAAGTTCATCGAGTGAAAGTGCCAAGGCAGTCGCGTCATCGATTGACCGATCGCGGCAGTCGGACAGCAATACCGTGAGGTGACGACCGCAGCGGGAATGCCCATGTTCGGTGATTGCAGCCGACAGACCCTTTGCAACACATGTCGTTCCGTGGCCCTTCAGCGAAAGGATCGCATCGACCACACCATCGACCGACTGATATGCAGAAGTTGACATTGACCGCACCACTTCGGCGTCTCCAGCGAAGGCAACAATCGCGTGAGATGACGGTGCCCGAAGAGCAACTGCGGCAGATGCAAGTGAGGCCGATGCCAACGCTTCACCTTTCATCGAGCCCGACCGATCGATCACTAAACACACCGCCGTATCAGGACGTTCCCAGTCGATTACCCGCAACTGGTCCGCGTCGACAAGCGAACCGCCAGATTCTGCAATCGACTCAACCGCTGCGTCGATATCAAGATCCCCTGTGTCGCGCAGTGGTAACGACCGAAGTCGACCAACCTTTCCCCGAACAGCCCGGCCATGGCGAGCGATGTCGATAACGATTCGTTCAGCCAGTCGTCGAGCTTTTGCCCGAAGTTCAACGTCGACTGCATCACCCAACGTGATCAGCAACGACATCGCCTCATCAGGGTTGTCGGCGAGCAGACGGTCCATCGCATGCTCATCAAGTTCACCGACCTCAGGAGACAACTCATTGAAATGCTCGAGCGCTGCCATCTGCTGACGGGAAACCATGGTGCGCGGGGACGCTCCCCCGCTCGCTCCAGACGAAGGTGGGGTTAGACCGCCCGACTCATCGGAGTCGGGCTCCCCGCTTTTCCCTCAGGATGTTCAGACTCCGTCGTGTCAGGACGACTGAATACTGTGCGCCAAAGTTCTGTGACGATCTCCTCAGCGCTACGAGAAACGCCCTCTCGGACTCGTACTCGACCCGACAACGCAACCAATGCAGCATCAAGGGTGACTGCATCATCCTCGGCAGGAACCCCTCGAATCTCGGCAAGTTCTCGGCTGACGACGCAGAGGTCAATTGCTCCCCTCACTGATGAACCGGTGCGAAGATCTGAGTGGGTGCGCGTCAACCGAACAAGTTCTACTGCCGCAGACTGAATCGCCGAGGCCACACCAGCTTGCTGGGCAGCAACGATTTCACGCTCATCTTCAGCTGACTGGTAGTCCATCGCCACTCTGCAGACACGGTCATATACCGCTCCCGCAATTCGAGCAGTTCCTACTGCGTCAAATGGGTTCATCGCAGCAACCAGTCTGAACCCAGGTTCAGCAGCGACTCGTCCGAGCCTCGCGACATGTACTTCGCGCTCGCTCATCACCGTCACCAAGGCATTCAAAGTTTCTTCAGGAACACGATTGATTTCCTCGACGTATAACAGCGAGCCATTCCGAAGCGCCCGAACAAGAGGCCCATCAACGAAAATGTCAGGCGAATACCCCTCAGCTAACACCAAGGCCGGGTCGAAATGGCCGATCAAACGTGAAGGCGTGAGCTCTGCCGTCCCCTCTACGAACTCGAAACCAAGCCCGAGCGCGGTTGCGACTGAGCGCAACAACGTCGACTTTCCAGTTCCCGGGGGGCCCTCCAACAGCACATGGCGATCAGCTGCAAGCGCAGCGACCACAATTTCAGACTCACGGCGACGGCCAACCACCTCAGCAACGAGTTGGTCGACCACCAGCCGAGAATTCACCATGTCACACGTACAACGTCAGTCGAAGATAATGACGCCACGGATGTTCTCTCCGTTGCGCATTGCTTCGTAACCCTCGTTGATTTGGTCAAGTGTGTAGGTCTGGGTGACCAGTTCGTCAAGCTTCAACTGGCCCTGCGTGTAGAGCTCCATGAGCTTTGGAATGTCGGTTCTAATATTCGCTGATCCGAAGAGTGAACCAACGATCTCTTTCTCAAAGAGCGTGAGGAATGCACCTGGAATCGAAATCGATTGCTCATGAGTCGGGTGAATGTTGGTGACAACTGTGCGCGACTTCTTTGCACTCAGCCAGAAGGCCTCCCCGAGCACGCTTCCGTCGCCGACACCCATCGTCATAATGACTTTGTCGAAGCCACGACCCCAGGTTGACTCGCCGAGGTTCTCAAGAGCCTCTGCAACCGATGCGTAGGTATGGGTCGCACCAAACTCCATCGCCATTTCACGTTTGAACTCGACCGGGTCAATTGCTGTGATCGAACGGGCGCCTGCAAGCTTCGCCCCCTGAATGGCATTTGAACCAATGCCACCACATCCAACGACTGCAACAAAATCACCAGGCTTGATATCTGCTGCGTACACCGCTGAGCCCCAGCCGGTGACAACACCACATCCAAGGAGACAAGCCTTGTCGAGCGGCCAGTCCTTCTCGATCTTTACGCAACTCGCCTCGTTCACCACGGTGTGCTCAGCAAATGTTCCGAGCAAACACATCAAGGTGAGGTCTTTCCCGTCGAGCGTGTGGTGACGTGCGGTTCCGTCAGAAATTTGCATTCCTTTTGCGAACTCGGTTCCACCGACATCACAGAGGTTCGAATGTCCTTGCGAACACGGGCCGCAACGTCCACACGCTGGGATGAACCCGAACACCACGTGATCACCTGGTTCGAGCCAGGAGACTCCCTCGCCGACTTCAACAACCACGCCGGCACCTTCATGACCACCAATGATGGGCATTCCTGCCGTGGCACCCGCAAGGTCACCGGTGACGAGGTGCTCGTCAGAGTGACACATCCCCGAAGCCGCCAGCTTCACTAACACCTCGCCGGCCTTCGGTGGATCAAGTTCAATTTCTTCGACGCTCCACGGTGCGTGAAGTTCATGCAAGACCGCTGCTCGTGTCCTCATAATGATTACCCCCTGAATGTTGCACCCATGTGAGGTGCGTCCTGTGTGAACAGTAGTTGGCAATAGCCCCGAGAGCCATAGCCGGCTCGCCACGATGTACCATCTCGGTATGGATACAACTCAGCCTCAGATCACCGACGAACGTTCAGACGACGTTTCAGACGTCGAAGCTGTTGCCGAAGAGCTTGAACTCGTCGAGGAAATTTCCATCGACGGCATGTGCGGCGTCTACTGAAGCCAACCCAGTCGTGCTCGATACGCCGCTCAAATTGCACCCTTCGGTAGCACTGCGCCCCGAACCTTTTGGCGCACTTGCGTACCATTACGACAACCGGCGGCTGATCTTCTTGAAACATCCTTCGATCGTCGGTGTCGTGAAAGACCTTGGTGATCATCCCGACCTTCAGTCGACGCTGTCTGCACACGGCATTGCAGAACACCAGTGGGACGCATATGACAAGGCCATTTGCTCGCTCATCGAATCAGATGTGGTGATCCAACGATGACCGCTCTCACCGAACGCATGAAAGATGGGCTTGATGCACCGATCTGCATCACCTGGGAATTGACCTACTCGTGCAACCTGTCGTGTGTTCACTGTCTGTCATCGTCGGGGCGCCGCGATCCAAAAGAGCTCACGACTGAAGAGGCATTTCACGTCGTTGATGAACTCCGTGAAATGCAGGTGTTCTACGTCAACATTGGCGGCGGAGAACCGATGATTCGACGAGACTTCTTCGACATCGTCGAATACGCAACGACGAGTGGCGTTGGCGTGAAGTTCTCCACGAATGGCACCTACATCGATGCGTCGACGGCACAGCGTCTCGCTTCGATGGACTATCTCGATATTCAGATCAGCCTCGACGGAGCAGACGCTGCGACCAACGATGCGATACGTGGTGAGGGCTCATACGAAACCGCGATGGCCGCAATGCGTCACCTTCGCAACGCAGGGTTCGGTGAGTTCAAGATCTCTGTCGTCGTGACTCGCCACAACATTTCACAGCTCGATGAATTCAAGGCGATTGCCGACGAATTTGGCGCTCAACTGCGAATCACCCGCCTCAGGCCTTCTGGGCGCGCCGTCGACACGTGGCACGAGCTTCATCCAACTCTCGACCAGCAACGCGATCTTCATCAGTGGTTGCTCGCACACGGCGAGAACGTGCTCACAGGTGATTCGTTCTTCCATCTGAACGCCCTTGGTGACAGCCTCCCGGGGCTCAACCTGTGCGGTGCTGGACGGGTCGTTTGTTTGATTGATCCGATCGGTGATGTCTACGCCTGCCCATTTGTTATCCATGACGAATTTCTCGCAGGAAATGTTCGCGACAGCGGAGGGTTTGCTGATGTGTGGCGGACGAGCGACTGCTTCAGCGAACTTCGCGGGCCTCAATCGGCTGGAGCGTGTGCGTCCTGTGGTTCATGGGATGCCTGCCAGGGTGGTTGTATGGCCGCCAAGTTCTTTACTGGTCTGCCACTCGACGGCCCCGACCCGGAATGCGTCGGCGGCGACGGTGAGCATGCGCTCGCATCCGCGGGAACAATTCCACGGCCAAGTGGTGATCACTCGAAACCAGTTGCTGTCACACTTGGCCGTCGCACCAACAAATGATCTGGGCTCTCGTCATCATCGGGGCCTACGCAGCCGGAACGTTTCCAAGCGCAATTCTCGTTGCCCGAGCGGCCGGAGTCGACATCACCTCTGTCGGATCAGGCAACCCAGGAGCCGCAAATATCACTCGAAATCTGGGCTGGAAACGAGGGGCCTGGGTATTTGCCCTCGACGGAGCCAAAGGTGCACTTGGAGCTGCTATCGGACTCGTCGTCGATGGCCGTCCTCTTGCGTACCTCGCGGGTGCAGCAGCGATCCTCGGGCACTGCTACCCAGCTACCCGCGGATTCAAAGGCGGCAAGGGCGTTGCAACCGGAGGTGGTGCATTTGCCGTTCTCACCCCACTGGTGTTTGTTGTCCTCGTGCCAACGTGGGTCATCATCTCAAAACTGACTAAAACTGCTGCACTTGCCTCACTCATCGTTCTTTGTGCAATCCCAATCGGCGTGTGGGTGAGCGGACGAGACGTGTGGGAGGTTCCGGCGTCAATCGGTATCGCCATCCTCATCGCCCTACGCCACGTGAGCAACATTCAACGTATGCGAAGCGGATCTGAACTTCGCCTCTAACGACTCAAAGTTGTAGTTCCCGCAGGAGTTCTGAGAAGTCATAACTGTCGAGACTTGGAAGATGACGGTCGACGACATCGTGGAGCAATTGCTGCCAAATGTCATGCCGGAAAAAGAACCGTCCCTCTCGCACGACATAGTTCAAGAGAAAGAACCGGTAGGCCTCTTTTAGGAACAAGACCTCCTCAGGACTCAACGGAAATACCGAGTGGTAGGCACGCAGGAATTGTCGGAACCGCGGCTCAAACATGGTGTGTGCCCCGTACGTGAATGTCGAGCGGTCACCTGTGCGCGACGATACGCGCGACAAGAAATAAAAGTCGAGAAGGCGAGTCTCGTAGCGGAACCAGTCGTAATCCCATCGGCTAAATAACCGGAAACTGCCCGAGGCATCAAACTCGACAGAGAAATTCCCGAGATTCCAGTCAATGAGTACTGGCTGCTTCGCCCAGTAGTCGTACCCCGATTCGTGAACAGCCATCAAAAACCGGTGGGTGTGCCGACGGATGAGATCAATCCGAGATGGTTCAAGACTCAACTCTTCAGCCGCTCTTCGACTCGCTGTGAGGTCGTACAGAGCAATCGCATCCGAGGTCACGGTTTTTGATGTCGGCGGCACTAACCGAGCAACACCGGCAGTCGCTCGATGAAACCTCGCGACCTCTTCACCAAAATTTGTTACCTGCTCTGGCGCGAGGATTGCTGGCAAATGGTCGCGAACTTCAACCTCTCGGTAAAACGCCACCCAGACGTCACCGTCGTACCAGACATATGGCTTCCCGTTTGCCGTGAGCGTGCTCGCCATGAAATGCTCAAAAGGTCCACCATCAAGCAGTCGTGACGTTCGGTGGAGCCGGTCGTGGTCCTCCGCAAAGAGAAAGAACGACCCATAGTTCGATGATTTTGCGATGATCGTTTCACCATCATTGAAGCGAAGTCGGTACACCCGATTAGTCGACACCATTGCCGAAAGTTCAACCAGGTCGACAATCGATCGGCCATCGCCATATTCGACCCAGGCCTGCTCAACCGACGATCGATGTCGTTCGTCAGAGATCTCGGCGGTCACGAGAAGTTCCGCAATCTCAGGCTGTTCGACACCACGAACACACTCGATAACACCATCGCTAGACCGGCGACAAACGGCGACAGGCGACCTGACATCGCAAGCGGAACTGCGGCGACGTTATAACCAAAGGCCCACATCAAATTCATCTTGATCGTGCGAAGTGTGCGCCGTGAGAGCCTGATCGCATCCGCTACCGAAGTTAACTCGTTACGCATGAGCGTTAGGTCGCTCGCATGAACAGCGACGTCAGAGCCGGCACCCATTGAAATTCCGAGGTCTGCGGCAGCGAGAGCCGCCGCGTCGTTTACGCCATCTCCAACCATCGCCACGCAATGACCTGCAGCCTGAAGGTCGGCAACGAGCGTCAGTTTGTCAGCCGGGCTCAGACCAGCATGAGTATCGCTGAGCGGGATTCCGACCTGACCTGCGATCGCCTCCGCCACAGAGCGTCGGTCGCCCGTTGCCATGAGGGGCCTGATCCCCAATGATGAAAATTCTGTGATGGCACCCGCACTCGACGATTTCGCTTGGTCAGCGATACAGATCGTTCCGATGACGTCACCGTCGACGACGACATCAACGCTCGTCTCCGCAGCCTCAGGATGCAAGGTCGACGTGCGAACTTCAACCCGAACACCCTCGACGCTTCCGCTCACACCCTGGCCGGGAATGTTGAGCGCGTCTGACACAGTCGGGAGACCGTCGGGCACTTCATCTAATGCAGCATCGACGATCGCACGAGCAATCGGATGTTGGTGAGAAAGTTCGACTGCCCCTGCGAGACGAAGAACGTTCGATTGCGACCAGCCATCCGCCGGAGTCACCGAGGTCAACCACATCTGGCCAGTTGTGATGGTGCCAGTCTTATCGAGCACGAGAACGTCAACTATTCGAGTCTGCTCGAGAATTTCTGGGCCGCTAATCAAAATGCCAGCCCGTGCTCCCCGACTCGTTCCCACAAGCAACGCCATCGGTGTCGCCAGGCCCAGAGCACACGGACACGCAATGATGAGCACCGCCACGCCCGTTGAGAAGGCCTTCTCAGTCGATGTACCGAGTAACAACCACGCAATGGTGGTCAACGCGGATAGTGCAACAATGACCGGCACAAAAATTGCGGATACTCGATCTGCCAAACGCTGCACGGGAGCAGTTCCTGACTGTGCATCCATCACCAGTTTTGCAATGGCTGCCACCTGGGTCTCTCGCCCAACTTTTGTTGCTTCGACGGTGAGGACCCCATTGCCATTCATTGCAGTCCCGATGACTGAGTCGCCAATTCCGACATCAACGGGCACGCTCTCGCCCGTGAGCATCGAAATGTCGATCGACGAAGAACCCTCAATCACGACGCCATCGGTCGCAATCCGGTTTCCGGGCGCAACGACAAATACGTCGCCAACGCGTAATGACTCGATGGGGACTGTTACCAAAGTTCCGTCAGGCCGACGCACCTCGACATCATCAGTGGATGTTGCCAAGAGTGCGTTCACTGCATCTCCAACACGACGTTTCGAACGGTGCTCAAACCATCTGCCTGCCAACACAATCGCAACCGTCGTTGAAGCGACTTCGAAGTAGAGGTGATGGCCGCCTCCGGTAAATGACATCGTCATCGACATGCCGATATCACCCGCAGATGTCGCGAATAACGCCCATACCGACCACGCAAGCGAGGCAAGCACTCCGATCGAAACCAGGGTGTCCATGGTGGTTTCACCATGGCGAAGATTGAGCACCATCGAACGGTGGAACGGAAAGCCTGACCACAGCGCAACCGGAAGGGTCAGTCCAAGGGTCACCCACTGCCAGCCGTCAAACTGCAAACCCGTCAGCATCGAGAGCAACAACACCGGCACACCGAGCGAAATCGCAAGCACGAGACGTCGCTCGAGATCAACGGAACGTTCTCGTTGACCACCCACGAGATCGTCAAGCGTGTTCGCCTGATATCCGGTGTCTTCGATTGTTGAAATCAACGATGCGATATCGAGGGCATCGGTGACCGACACCCAGGCTCGTTCGGTTGCGTAATTGACTGAGGCCTCAACACCGTCAAGTCGATTCAGCCGACGTTCAATACGCGAGGCGCAGGCCGCGCACGTCATGCCGCCGATCGCAAGCTCGACGGTGCGTTCAGGCGACGTCGAATCCAGCTTCATCAATCGCCGCGACTACCGCTCCGCGGTCGAGCCCCGAACCGGAAACCGTGACCAATTTTGTTTCGAGATTGACTACAACCGACGCGACGCCCGCGAGAGCCGAAACTTCTTTCTGGATCGCTGCTTCACAGTGACCACAGGTCATCTCTGGGACGGTCAATTCGATCTGGTTGGTATCCACATCTCATACGTTATGCCATCGCCAGCCGATGCACCACCGGGTCATTTGCTGATCGGTAGCGTCCACCACTCAGATGCCGCTGCGGAGGGTGGTGAGAGCGCCGACGGCGAGTTCCTCGACAGCATCTCGGAAGCCATTGAGGATCTCTGGGTCAACATCATCACCCATTGCGCCATGGAGATAACGGGCATACACACCCTCTGAGATCACCGCGAGCCTGAACGCCGAGAACGCCACGTAGTACGGGATATTGCTCACATCTCGACCAGTTCGGGCCGCATAGCGCTCGACGAGTTGCTCATAGGGCGGGAACTGGCCCGCCCCGGTGGGATCATTCGACCGTTGCCCATTGCCCGCCGGATCTGCCCAGTACACGCCGAGGTATCCAAGGTCGGCCAATGGGTCTCCGAGAGTGCATAACTCCCAATCGAGCACTGCTGCTATTCGATTGTTTTGAAGATCGGTCAGGCAATTCCCGAGTCGGTAATCACCATGTGCGATAGAGACTGATTGCTGCTCAGGAATTGATGCCGCAAGTAACTCAGCAACCTCATCGATTGCTGCAAGGTCACGGGTGCGAGAGTCAGCCCACTGGCGAGTCCAACGTTTCACTTGCCGTTCGACGTAACCCTCACGACGGGCCAGATCGCCAAGACCAACCGCATCGACATCAACCGCGTGCAGGTCGGCCATCACGTCAATGAGATTGAACGCAACTGCCTCTCGTTGCTCAACTGAGAGCTCTGCGCCCTTCTCGGGGCTGTCGAGCACTACACCGTCAACGAAATCCATCACATAAAACGGCGCCTGGTTAACTGTTTCATCAGAACAAAGCCCCAGGGTTTGAGGAACCGGTACGTTCGTCGTCCCAACAGCCGAAATTATTTTGTGCTCGCGACCCATGTCGTGGGCGGTCGCGAGCACGTGACCAAGCGGTGGTCGGCGGAGGACGAATCGACGGCCATTGCGATCAGTCACCATGTACGTGAGGTTCGAGCGACCACCTTCGATAAGTGAAACGTCGTACGGCCCTTCAAGCCCATCTACGTGGGTGTCCAGCCACGCAGTTACTGACTCGTTATCAATTCCTGGGATCGACGACATACCCGATGAAACTACTTCGGGGCGAACTTTCGGTGTTAGCCGGGACGGCCGACGTTGACGACTTTGCTCCAGTTCACACTCGTGATGCTCACTGTTTTGCCAAGCGCCGGGGCGTGCACCATCTGACCATCACCGAGGTACACGCCAACGTGGCTAATCGGGTTGTAATAGAAGATGAGGTCGCCCGGCTTCGCGTCTGTCTTGGGCACCGATGGAAGCGCATTCGACTGCATCCGCGAATTTCTCGGCAACACCACTCCTGCCTGCGCCCAGGCGTAATACGTCAAACCTGAGCAATCGAATGAAGTTCCTGGGAGGGCAGTCGCGTACCGGTACGGCACACCGATTTGACCGAGCGCCGCTTTGACCGCAACCCCGGCCATCCCCGAAGGTGCTGGGTAATTAGCGATGAGATCTTGAGTTGCGGAACTCGATCCTGAGCCCCCTGACGAAGAGCCTGACCCGCCAGAGTTTCCAGAGTTCGCTGCGGCTTGCTGACGTTGATATTCGGCAAGCGCCGCAGCTGCCCTTCGCTCTTCCTCGGCACGGATGAGTGCTCCCAGTTTCTGTTCCGCAGATTTTCGGGCCGACTCGTATTCAGCAGTCGATGATTCGACAACGTCCAACATGTCGGTAATTCGTGCTGCGAGATCTTCTGACTCTCTTCGGAGGCGATTAAGTTCAATCTGTTCGAGTTCTAGTTCGCGAATCGCAGCTTGAAGATCATCGGTGGTACCCGCACCAACGCGAAGGGCAACACGTGAGAGTTGATCACGAGTCAGCGTGTCGCTATACGCCGCTGCATTCGAAAGCAGCGGGCCGAGTACGTCTGACCCCGACCTGGTGAACGCGCGAACGGCAACCGTCGAGAGATCGCTTTGCAGCTCGCCGAGTTCGGCCTGTCGAAGAGCGACCCGACCTTTTGCAATTTCAATATCGTCACCGAGTAGTCGCTGCTCATCCATCGCAACGGCGTAATCCTCGATGAGGATGTCCGCCCGTTCATGGAGGCGCTCTAATTCGTCGACAATTCGCTGGACTTCTTGCTGCTGCTGGTCAACGGTTTGTGCATGAGCAGCCTGAGGAAGGACAGGGACAACCGTCAGCACGAGTGCTGCGAGGCCGATTGAAGATCGGCGACGTCGGGGGCGAACATCGCGGGCTTGAACCATGACGGCCTCAGCGTACCGTATGTTACGAAATGATGTCGATCAGGTCGACCGGGCGTTCGTCACTCCCATTCGATGGTGCCCGGAGGCTTCGACGTGATGTCGTACGCAACCCGGTTAATGCCGGGCACCTCGTTGATAATCCGCTGTGACATGCGTTCAAGCAGGTCATAGGGAAGTCGAGCCCAGTCAGCAGTCATCGCATCGTCGCTCGTCACCGCTCGGATAATGATTGGGTGGCCATATGTGCGCTCATCCCCCATCACGCCAACAGATCGAATGTCAGGAAGCACTGCGAACGCTTGCCAGATCTCGCGCTCAAGGCCTGCCAGGGCGATCTCTTCACGCACAATCGCATCCGCCTCTTGTAACACCGCCACCCGCTCAGGCGTGACTTCGCCAATAATGCGGACACCCAGACCGGGGCCTGGGAATGGCTGGCGCCACACCATTTCATCGGGTAAACCAAGTTCGGTTCCGAGCGCCCGAACCTCGTCCTTAAAGAGTTCTCTCAGCGGTTCAACCAACTCAAGGGTCATGTCTTCTGGAAGCCCACCAACATTGTGATGGCTCTTGATGACCTCCGCAGTGCCGTCGACTCCACCACTTTCAATGAGGTCGGGGTACAGGGTTCCTTGAACCAAGAATTTTGCTTCTGACAACCCGCCGGTGTGCTCTTCAAAAATACGGATGAAGAGTTCTCCGATTGCCTTGCGTTTTGCTTCTGGCTCAGAGATGCCAGAGAGTCGCTCGAAGAACCGCTGCCCTGCATCGACATGGATGAGTTCGATACCCATATTCCGGCGGAATGTCTCTACAACCTGTTCGCTCTCACCTTTCCGCATGAGCCCGGTGTCAACGTAGACGCAGGTCAATTGGGCACCAATCGCTCGGTGAACGAGTGCGGCAGCGACCGATGAGTCGACCCCTCCAGACAATGCACAGATGACCCGAGCGTCACCGACTTGATTTTTGATGAGCGCCACTTGCTCGTCGACAACGGACGCCATCTTCCACGACGGGGCGCACCCGGCGAGAGTGTGCAAGAAACGCTTCAACACCGCCATGCCATGTGGCGAGTGCACGACCTCAGGGTGGAACTGCACTCCCCAAATTTGGCGAGACGCACATTCGAGAACAGCAACCGGAGCGTCGGGAGTACTTGCGGTCGCAACAAAACCTTCTGGCACTTCGGTGATGGCATCAAAGTGACTCATCCAGACGTCATGCACATCGGGTACATCATCGGTGAGCAGGTCTGAAGATGCGATTCGGGTCATTTCAGCGCGCCCGTACTCGCCGCGCATTCCTCGACCAACAGTGCCGCCCAGCTGGGACGCAATGAGTTGTGCCCCATAACAGATACCGAGCACCGGAATGCCAAGTTCATAAATCGCAGGGTCAAGGATGGGAGCACCTTCAACGTGAACGCTCTTTGGGCCACCCGAAAGAATGATTGCTGCTGGTTTCGCCGCCGCTACCTCGTCTGCGGTGATGCGATGCGGGACGATTCGCGAATAGACGTTTGACTCGCGAACTCGACGCGCAATGAGTTGCGCGTATTGCGCTCCAAAATCAACGACAAGGACTTCTTGTCGGGCGGACGAGTCGTTCGACGAAACGGTGGAGGTCACGCTTCCGATGGTAGACATTCGAGGTGGTCATTCAACCCTCCGCCAAAGATCAACGGAAAGAATTTTTCCTCTGGCTCAAGCTTGTCGTCGTTACCTCGATCGCCGCTCTCACATTGATTTCACCGAGCGCAACTGCGGTTGCAGCCGAAGAGGGCGACACCGACACCGCCGAAACACCCTCTGTCACCTACAACGACTTTATTCCTGAGGAACGTGACCTCAGTGATTGCATTAGCGCCATTCCAAAGCCCGGGTGCGGCAGTGACGCAAAGGGCGGATGGCGACAGATGCTCGTGCTCGGCCTTGTTATGACCGGCTTGGGTTTCATCGGATGGCGAGTAGTTGCAGGCGCAAGAAAGAACCTGGCTACGTCAGCATCTCAGTCAGCTGACGAATAAAGCCTGACGAGAAGATCCACAAGCATCCGGCCGGTGGCACCCCAGACGGTCTCATCAACAAGTTCAAAAAAATGCAGCAGCCGATCGGTCGGCGGACTTCCCCACAGTTCGCCGTGGTATGTGCCGGATGCAGTGAGCTCGCTCAACGGCACCCACATCACCTTGTCAGCCTCCATCGTCTGAGGCGCTAACGGCACTGGTGCCTCAAGCAATCCGACTTTCGGAATGATGTAACTCATGCTCACCACAGTGTTCACATGAGAGAGCTCTCCGAGGACGGTGACCAGCGAAGGGTCAAGGCCAACTTCTTCACGGGCCTCGCGCAGCGCAGTCTCGGTGGCGGTTTCGCCTGGGTCCATTCGTCCGCCTGGAAATGAGATCTCACCTTTGTGCTGGCGAAGTTCCTGGGAACGTCGGGTGAGCAACACTTCAAATCCGTGCTCTCCTGGCGCAAGCGCCACTAGCACAGCTGCGTGACGAGCCTCATCGAACGCTGGCTGTATTGGTAAGCCCTCAGAGTCAACAATCTCGTTGATCAGGCGGTCTGAGATCTCAAGATTGAGACTCGAATTCCACGGAGTCGATTCGACGCGACTCCACACCTTCGGACGCGGAACAATTTGCTGTCCGCCCCGTGGCGGAAGGTCACTCACCCGTTGAGGCCCCGGGAACCCATCCTGATTGCACCAATTCATTGAGCACCTCAGCCATGCCGGCGGTCTTCAAGTTCGCAAGCACTTTGCCTGGAAGTTGCTCACCGCGCTCCCACTCATCCCATGCGGTCTGCAACTTGTTGAGATCAGGGGCTGGACGTTCAAAAGCCATGTGAGCATTCTACGGACTGATTGATTGAGCGTCGCTTTCAGCAATTACTGAAAAACGCAATGGAGCCCGGGCATTCGCCCGGGCTCCATTGACACGACACAGGGTCGTATGAGCGTCACATCATGCCGCCCATACCTCCCATTGGGTCCATTCCGCCACCCATTGCTGGGGCAGGCTCTGGCTTGTCGGCAACGACGCACTCGGTCGTGAGGACAAGCGCAGCGATCGATGCAGCGTTTTGCAGAGCTGCGCGAGTCACCTTGGCAGGGTCGATGATGCCAGCCTTGACGAGATCAGTGATCTCGCCGGTTGCTGCGTTGAGACCAATTGCCCCAGACTCAGCCTCGACGGCTTGAACCATGACCGAACCCTCGAGGCCCGCGTTCATTGCAATGTTACGTGCAGGTGCCACGAGTGACTCGTAGACCAAGCGTGCGCCGGTCTGCTCGTCACCTTCGAGGGCTGCAACGACGTCGGCAACTGATGCACGGGCACGAACGAGTGCGGTACCGCCACCGGCGACAACACCCTCTTCGATTGCTGCACGAGTTGCTGACACTGCATCTTCAATGCGGTGCTTCTTCTCTTTGAGCTCAACCTCGGTGGCTGCGCCAACCTTGATGACAGCAACGCCGCCAGCGAGCTTCGCGAGACGCTCCTGGAGCTTCTCACGGTCCCAATCTGAATCGGTGTTATCGATCTCAGCCTTGATCTGGTTGATACGACCAACTACGTCTTCTCCCGAGCCGCCACCGTCGACGATGGTGGTTGCATCCTTGGTGATGATGACGCGCTTAGCGGTACCGAGGAGGTCGAGTGTGGTGTTCTCGAGCTTGAGGCCAACGTCTTCGCTGATGACCTGACCACCGGTGAGAACTGCCATGTCCTGGAGCATTGCCTTACGGCGATCGCCGAAGCCAGGAGCCTTGACCGATGCTGAAGCAAAGGTTCCACGGATCTTGTTGACGACGAGAGTTGCGAGTGCTTCGCCCTCAATGTCTTCTGCGATGATCACGAGTGGCTTGCCGGTCTTCATGACGCCCTCAAGGACAGGAAGAAGCGACTGAACCGTTGAGATCTTGCCCTGGTTAAGGAGAATGTATGGCTCCTCAAGGACTGCCTCTTGGCGGTCGGTGTCGGTCACGAAGTATGGCGACAGGTAGCCCTTGTCGAACTGCATACCCTCGGTGAACTCGAGCTCGGTGCCGAATGTGTTCGACTCTTCAACGGTGACAACACCGTCCTTGCCGACCTTGTCAATCGCGTCTGCGATGACCTCGCCGATTGAGCTGTCTGCAGCTGAGATCGTTGCGACGTTCGCGATGTCTGACTTGTCGTCAACATCTTTGGCCTGAGCCAGGATCGAATCAACAGCTGCCTTGACAGCCTGCTCGATGCCCTTCTTTACACCCATTGGGTTGGCGCCGGCGGCAACGTTCTTCATGCCGACCTGCACCATTGCCTGTGCGAGCACGGTTGCGGTAGTTGTTCCGTCACCTGCGACGTCATTGGTCTTGGTTGCCACTTCTTTCACGAGCTGTGCACCCATGTTCTCGAAGGCATCCTCGAGCTCGATCTCCTTCGCGATCGAGACACCGTCGTTGGTGATCGTTGGAGCACCGAACTTCTTGTCGAGCACGACGTTGCGGCCCTTTGGCCCAAGGGTCACCTTGACCGCATCGGCGAGCTTGTTGACGCCGGCCTCAAGGGACTTACGTGCGTCGTCATCAAACTTCAGAATCTTTGCCATGTTGTTACCTCACTTCTCCACAATTGCGAGTACGTCGCGGCCCGAAAGTACGAGCAGATCTTGACCATCGACGGCAACTTCAGTGCCGCCGTACTTTGAGTACAGAACAACGTCACCGACGTTGATGCCGAGCGGAATCAATTCGCCGCTGGCTTCGGCGCGCTTTCCTGGTCCAACAGCGAGCACTGTGCCCTGCTGTGGCTTTTCTTTTGCCGTATCTGGGATAACGAGACCTGACGCGGTTTGCGTCTCTGCCTCATTCGGCTTGACGACAATGCGGTCATCGAGCGGCTGTAGGTTCATGTTGCAAGCCTCCATGGCGTGAACAGGGGTTGATGTGATGACGCCAGTTACTTCGTTAGCACTCATAACTGACGAGTGCTAAGGCTACGGCTGGAGGTCGGCGTTAGCAACCGGAGATCGAGAGTGCTAACCGAGATTTTTCGTCGATCCAGCGACATTCACGCCAGCTGTCCGAAGCAGTTCAACCGTTTCTGCAAGCGGAAGCCCAACAACGTTCGACACACTGCCCGAGATCGAAGAAATAAACCCAGCTGCCCGGCCTTGAATTCCGTATGCCCCAGCCTTATCGAGCGGCTCCCCCGTGCCGACATACCAGACAATCTCTTCGTCGCTCAGCGATCGAAACGTCACCGCAGTCGACACTAATGCCGACTCGAGTGAACCTGCTCGCGCCACACACACCGCAGTGTGCGTGAGGTGCTCTCGCCCGGATAACGAACGAAGCATTACCACCGCATCATCTGCGTCAATCGGTTTTGCAAGGATCTCACCATCGCGATCAACGGTGGTGTCTGCGGAAAGAACGACATCTGAAGGATGTAATGCACTGACGGTTTGCGCCTTCAATCTTGCAACGCGCATGACGTAATCAACCGCGCTCTCGCCCGGCACTGTCGACTCGTCAACATCTGCTGGCACGACCACAAAATCAACCTCAAGGTCGGCCAACATCGCACGACGGCGCGGCGAGCCCGAGGCAAGAACGAGGTCAGCCACCTGACACCGCCATCTCTTGGGCATCGTCAGGAATTGTCATGTCGGTGGCGGCATCGTCAGCCGTCAGGAAGCCCTCGGGAAGTGCGACTTTGATTGGGCCATTCGTATGGCCCCGGCGAATGCGAGCACCGCCCTCGACGAGTTGGGCTGAATGGTCGAGACCTGCCAGAAGTTCTTCGAGTTCAGCAATAGTTGACACCATTGAGAACCGTCGTCGCGCCTCCGGGCCAACCGGGTAGCCAGTGAGGTACCACGATGCATGCTTACGAAAATCTCGCATTGCGAAATTCTCGCCATCAAGCCGTTTGCCTTTTTTCATCACGACATCTGACGAATAGTGGTCAACGAGCTCACGAGCATGGGAAAGCATCACATCTGCAACCTCGCCGAGGCTCCTCGCCGCAGGCACTTCGCGGCCGGCAAATGCTTCGATGAGATCTGAGAACAGCCATGGTCGACCGAGACAGCCTCGACCGATCACCACTCCATCACATCCGGTTTGGTTCATCATGTTGAGCGCATCCTGCGCTTCCCAAATATCGCCATTACCAAGCACAGGAATGTTGTGCCCTGCATCCACGACCAGTTCTTTCAACTGCGTAATCGCTCCCCAGCGAGCATCACCGGAATAGTGCTGCTCAACCGTTCGAGCATGCATCGCCACCCAGGCGACCCCTTCATCGGCACAGATCAGCGCAGCATCTCGATCGGTGCGAAACACATCATCAAGACCCATTCGAAACTTTGCCGTCACCGGGATATCGAATGGTGCCGCGGCCTGCACGGCGGCACGAACAATGGCACGGAGCAGCGCTGGACGAGCAGGAACTGCCGCTCCCCCTCCCTTACGGGTCACCTTGGCTGCGGGGCATCCAAAGTTGAGATCAACATGATCGACCAGTCCCTCTTCACAGACGATCGACACCGCCTGTCCGAGCTGAGCTGGATCGCTTCCATAAATCTGCAGACTCCTCGGATTCTCGTCAGGAGCAAATGACATCATCCGCATCGTCTTGTCGTTGCGGTGGACAACTGCGGCAGACATGACCATCTCATTGACGTACACGAGTCCTGGAGCATGTTGACGACAGATTGACCGAAATGCTGCATTCGTGACGCCAGCCATCGGTGCCAAAACGACTGGGGCCACTAGCTCGTGATCACCGATTCGCATTGGAATTCTCTCAGCCATCAGCAATACCTGCTTCGACGAGTGGCATTGAAGGAAACGCACCAATATCGAGGCGGCTCGGACCCAGCGCACGAAGACGATGCCAGCCTGCCGCAGCGATCATCGCCGCATTATCGGTGCACATTTCTCGACCAGGAAGGAACGCACCAATTCCATCCGCTGCGCACGCCGCCTGAAGATCTGCCCGCAGTCGACTGTTTGCGGCGACACCTCCACCGAGGACGACACCCGTTGCTCCCACCTCACGCGCAGCTTTCATCGCCTTATGCACCAGGACGTCGCTCACCGCCTGCTGGAACGAGGCTGCAATATCAACTGAGTCGACATTCGGGTTCTTACGAACGAAATTTACGACAGAGGTTTTCAACCCGCTGAAACTGAAATTCAAGCCATCATCCATCATCGCTCGCGGAAACTTCACCGCTTCGGGATTCCCGTCGTTGGCGGCGCGGTCGATCGCCGGTCCACCCGGATAGCCAAGATCTAAATAACGAGCGACTTTGTCAAACGCTTCACCAGCCGCATCATCAATCGTTCGACCAAGCAATCGGTAGTCGCCATGACCCTGCATCTCAATGAGCATCGTGTGACCACCCGAGACCAACAGCACCACCAAAGGGAACTCCAAGGTCGGGTCTTCAAGGAAGCTCGCATATAAGTGGGCTTCCAAGTGGTTTACCCCCACAAACGGCACATCCCAGGCAAGAGCCAATGCCTTGGCCGAAGACACACCGACGAGCAGCGCCCCTATCAACCCGGGACCGACCGTGCACGCAATCGCATCAATACGACGCTCGTCGATACCTGCTTCATCGATCGCCCGTCGCACGACCGGATTGATCGACTCAAGGTGGGCTCGACTTGCGACTTCAGGAACAACCCCACCGAACTCGGCATGGACATCAATCTGACTCGACACCACCGACGACACCACATCATTTCCGCCCATCACGATGGCGGCAGCGGTTTCATCGCAGCTTGTCTCGATTCCGAGAATGACAGTGTCTGGGCCGACAACAAATTGCGATGTCATGACGCGCGCCTCCCTGTAAGTCGGTTCGCACATCGCTTGAGATAGTCCTCGTCCGAAAGGCCGTGGCACCACATGACAACTGCGTCCTCACCTTGCTCGTAGTACCCCTTGCGGATTCCTGCTGGGGCGAAGCCAAAACGTCGATACAACGCCTGTGCTGGTTCTGCAGATGCGCGCACCTCCAGCGTCCATGCAGTTGCCCCAACTGATCGAGCGTGTTCAGCAAGTTTCATCATGAGATCTGCTCCAACACCGGCACCACGAGCTGAGTCACTCACAACGATATTGGTGACGTGCGCCTCGATATCTCCTGCAACCTCAACGACCCAGAGCCCCGCATAGCCGATAACCGAGCGTCCACGCCGGGCGACAACATAATGCCGGCCGCCTCGACCAACCTGTGCAAGTTCGTCGATGAATACCTGGCGTGACCAATGACGGTCATATGTTGCTGCCTCGATCTCCAACACCTGCCGAAGATGACGACGCTTCATTGGCTCAATCACCATTGGGCGGCGGATCATGACCTCACCTGCCGGGTGCTCCAATTGATCTGCGCATCAGGCTGACGCAGATACACCGGTTCGACGAAACGCTCTTCAACTGTTTCTTCTCGAATCGCTCGCCGCACGCCCTCACTCGCGAGTTCCGCAGCAGACGGGTGTCGAGTATTGCCAATGACGCAAGAAAAACCGGTAGCGATGTCGTCTCGATAGCGGTGTGCTCCATCGCCAATGCAGACAGTCGGTTGATCTCGAGCCATGAGGTCAGAAATCAAGTCGTCTACCGGCCCGACTGTCGGATGATTCAACAACTCAATTCCTTGTTCTGAACGGCGATACATCGCCCAGAACACTTCCGACTTTCGTGCATCAACAACTGGAACGATGATCTCGTCACTAGTCGACTCACCAATCGCAAGCACCTCAAGCGATGTCATTGGCACCATCGGGATACCAAGCGCCATTGCAAGCGACTTCGCCGTCGCGATACCTACACGCATGCCGGTGAACAGCCCGGGGCCAACGTCAACGGCGATCGCAGCAAGTTCTGAAAGTTCAATCTCTGCTCGTTCGCAGACAAATTGAACGCAAGGGACGATTGATTCGGCATGACGACGACCGCGAGAAATTTCTACGCTCGCGAGTACCCCATCTGAGGAGGCGAGCGCTACACCGACCGATTCGGTTGCGCTCTCAATCCCAAGCACGATCACGACCATGCCTCCAACGAAGCTGCCAATGCTTCACGTCGCCGATCCCAACTTGACCCGACCGAGTCGAGAGTGAACTCGCGGACGTTCCCTTCGTCATCGTCGAGATCAACTTCAATATGCACCTCGAGGTAATCGGCAATTTCGCCGATTGCTGCCTCACCCCATTCGATGAGCACCACACCTCGAAACTCTGCGAGCTCACTCAGCGCGAGGTCTGACACCTCAACCGTTCGATCCAGTCGATAGAGGTCGGCATGGTGCACGGTGAGATTTCCACAGTCATAGGTATTCACCAATGTGAAGGTCGGAGACGTCATCGGCTCGGATACACCGAGGGCTGCGCCGATACCTTGCGCAACAACTGTCTTACCCGCCCCCATTTCGCCGGTCAGCACAATCGTGTCACCGGCTCGAATCACGCGCGCGAGCGCCGCAGCAAATGCTTGCGTCTCGCTCGGTGACGTCGTCTGGAACCACATATCGCCTAACGATGCTACGACGGCTCAGCGAACAACCCCACTGCACGGCGCGGAACGCGTTCACCAATTTGGCACACAATTTCGTAGCCAATCGTTCCGAGTCGTTCTGCCCACTCTTCAGCAGCGATGTGTTCTGCACCCTGTGTCCCGATGAGCACGACCTCGTCCCCGATGTTGACTGGGTCTGATACGTCAGTCGGGCCAAGGTCGACAATGAGTTGATCCATCGTTACAACTCCGACTACCGGGCGTCGCCTTCCGCCGATGATCACCTCACCACCAACCTCAGACCATCTCCTCGGAACGCCATCGGCGTATCCGAGAGGAACTGTTGCCAGACGGGTTTTCGCCGAGGTTGCGTAGCGCCAGCCATACGACACATGGGCACCCGCATCGACCTCTTTCACAAACGACACCTTCGACCACCACTTCAACGCGGCAGTGAACACTGAGCGGTCAAGTCGTACTTCAGATGAAGGGTCAATTCCGTACATCGCAATGCCAGCACGCACGAAACTCTGGCGGGTGTCTGGCAGAGTGATTGCGGCGGCAGAGTTCGCCATGTGAATCTCAACCTCAGCACCCACGAGTGATCTCACTGATTCGAATTGGGAGAACTGCTCACTCATCGCAGGGTGACCCGGCATGTCCGCTGTCGCAAAATGTGTGGCCAACCCGACCAATTCGACATGAGGCGTATTCGCAACCTTCTCAATCAGTGATTTGACCGCAGACGGTTCTGCACCGACCCGCCGCATTCCAGTGTCAACCTTGAGGTGCACCCGAGCAACAGTTCCAAGTCGGGATGCGACGTCTGCAATCGCATCAACTGAGTCGGGGCGGTACACCATGATTTCTGCATTTGCGACAAGCAGGTCGCCGTACTGTTCCTCTGGCTGATCACTTAGAACGAGGATCCGCGAATCGATGCCGGCGGCTCTCAATTCGACCGCCTCTTGTACCAGAGCAACTGCGAGGCCGGCAGCTCCACCAACAAGTGCGGCGCGACTCGACATCACCGCACCATGCCCGTACCCGTTTGCCTTCACCACAGCCCAAACATCGCTCGGGGCGCAGAGAGTGATGAGCGACTTGATGTTCTGGGTAATTGCGTCAGAGTCGATATCGACGCCTGACCACCGCTGTGACCGTGGACTGCCAGATGTCACTCAGCAACCACCTGGGCGATTGCCACACTGTCACCGTGCGACAAGCTGAGGTGCCAACGCTCGACACCCGCGTTGGTCGCAAGTTCGAGTGCTGTGCCCACAACGAGCAACGAAGGTGCCCCACTCGTTGCCCGAACGACCGACACATCATGGAAGCCAAAAGCACCAAGCCCGAGACCGAGCGCTTTCATCGAAGCCTCACGAGCAGCGAACCGAGCGGCAAGGCCAGGCACGTCGTCGGCTCGACCCGACAAGGAGGCCAATTCGGCGTCCGTGAACAAACGAGTTCGCATCGACGGCGTTCGCTCGAGTGAACGCCGAAATCGCTCAATGTCGACGACGTCAACACCAACACCGATCATTACGACACCCAGTGGTTGGCAGATTCAGAGATCGGTGAGATAAGCAAGTCGGCGACCAAAACCTCGCTGAGTTTCGATTCATCGAAACTGCCCTCGGTCTCCGTCACCCAGTCAACGAGTCGCTCATAACGATTGTCGTAACCCTGCAAACAGGTTCGCGCGTCATCAACCGAGATGTGCTCGTGGAAGTCAACATGTAGCAGTGTGATCCCGTTGCAAACTCCAGCTTTTGTCTCCGGCACAAGGATGACAGTGCGGCCGTCACGTCGGCCTCGGGCAACAAGCACTTCTTTTTGTTCTGCGACATATCGTTTTGTGCCGCTCAGCACCGGGTCGTTATCAACACGACTCGACAGATCAACTGCAACGCCGTCACGATCGATCACTGACACCACATCACCAACGATGCTGTAACGAGTCGCTCCGATAACTGCGGCAACGGCTACATCAAGAGCGGCAAGCACCTTGAGCGAGCGGTACGACACAACGTCCCTGCCGGCGCCACGACTCATCACCGCTTGTACAAGAGCCGCATCAACAAGGTCAGAATCACTTCGTGAAATTCCTACGGTGACGGTCTTCGCCTGATGCTTGATCGCATCAATTGGTCGTGTGAGCTCATCGATCGCCGCTGAGAGCGCATCAACCACCTCAGCAATGACGAGCTCAGGGGTCCCGACGTTGCCGGTCGCTATCGAAAAATCTTCAACCGGTCGCCGAGAACGCAGGAAGCCAATTGATGCTGTCAGGCGCACAGCAGTAGATGCCTCAAGGTGACCGTCGTACGACTTCGCACGAACACCTCGTTCAAATTCTTGGAGATGAACGTGGATGTCATTTGCAATGGCCGCCACAATCTCGTCTGCTGACTCACCTGACTCAACCGAACGCTCGATGACATCTCGGGCCGCTCGAAGCGGAAGTGCCGACCGGTCAATTGCTCGGGCTGCCTCGTAGCCGAAAAGGTGACCGACCATTGCTGAAAGGATGAATCCAAGTGCAGGGTCAACGGGCGGCACTTCAATAACCGACCCGGAGGTGAAGCGGGTTTGTCCCTCATCACAGACGATGATCGGTGTTGCCTTGTGAGCGCTGAAGATGGCCGTCTCTTTTGCAACATCGTCTGCGGTAGAGCCCTCAAGCCCTGCTGCGCACACAAAAATCAGTGGCTCGCTCGATAGGTCGATGTGCTTTTTATCTTCTGTCACATCAGCGGCGATCGATTTGTAGCACAGCTCGCTGAGTTTGATTCGAACTTCGTTGGCCGCGACAAGGTTCGGGCCGTTACCGACGACTGCCCAATACCGCTTGGACGGCGCTGATCGCGTCGCAATATCAGCAATCATGGAACGCCGGCTCAGCACCTTCTCCATTGCTGAAGGCAATGCTTGAAGCGAGGTCAATAGTTGATTTCGTCGAGATGCACTTCCGGCCCCTGCATATGCAGCGATATCGCAAGCAAGCAATGCACCGGCCGCAACTTGTGCGTAAAACGCCTTCGTGGACGCGACGCTCATTTCAACATCTCGGCCGTCTGAGGTGTACACCACACCATCGGCTTTGACTGCGAGGTCGCTTCCCCGACGGTTGACGATCGCGATCACTAATGCTCCACGAGCACGCAAGAGATCAACTGTTCGATTGGTGTCGGTCGTCGTGCCACTTTGACTTACAGCGACGATGAGCGTGTCTGACATATCAGGGCGAAGTTGAAACCCCGAAACCTCAGTTGCGGTAATTGCATCGACATCAAGTTCGCCATCACAAAGGTCGTGAAGAATTGCTGCAACACCTTGGCCAGCAACCGCCGCGGTTCCCTGGCCAATGACCTGCACTCGAGAAATCTGACGCGAGGCCAGCCGTTCACGCACCGCGTTCGGCACTGATGCCTCCGGCAGGACCACCTGAAGTGAACCCTGCTCCCCGCTCAATCGCCCACGGAGAGTTCGCTGGAATGATCGGGGCGACTCCTCAATTTCTTTCAGCAGGTAATGCGGCGCATCTCCTCGATCGATGTCACGAGTGGTGACTTCTGCCGTCACGATCTCATCTGCACTAATCGGAAGCGACGCTCCGGAATAAGCAAACCGCTCAAGCCCGTCAATGTCGGCTCCATTGAGATTGACGACGATCATTTCTCCGCCTGATTCACCATCGAGGCGCAGATATCGATCAGTCTCTTCAACTACCCCGTACGGCTCACTCGCGACGATATAGCCATCGTCAGTCAGTCCGATGTAGACACCTTGGCCACTACCTCGAAGAGCGAGCATCAATTCTGATGGACGATCGGCTGCTAGCGCTCCAATTGCCACCGAACCCTCAAATTCATTCACTGCGCGACGAAACGCTTCGCGTGGGTCAAGACCTTCGCTCATCCGTCGCGAAGTCAAGGTCGGAATCACCTTCGCATCCGTCGTGATTTGGTGATGAATCTGCAATCCGAAACGGCGGGTGAGATCGGCGTGGTTGTCGACGTCTCCGTTGAGAACCCCAACTACATAGGGTCGAGATTCATCATCGAGTTCTTCGCTGTTCAGCGGGTGGGCATTGGCCTCAGAGATCACTCCGATGCTCGCCCATCGAGTATGACCGAGCACCACTGCTTCGGAGGTTGGGTTCGACAGAGCCGCACGTAGCAGTGGGTCAGATTGCACCGCCTCACGGATAACCGCAGTGTTGTCACCTAGCTCGCCAATTTCGGCTGCAGCCTTGTACACAAACGACAGCACCGAACCGTTTGGTGTTTGCACTTCCCTTACCGACGATGATCGGAACAGCTCATCCTGTGACCGTTCGGTGAGTTGCGCTGCCACAACCGGATCGTCAGTTGAAAGATCATGATTGCTCACCATGACCTGGATTCCGGCGGAGTCTCGACCGCGAACTTCTAGCCGATCAAGCGCGGATAGTGCCCGCTGAATCGACAGGTACCCGTTATACGACGCAATAGGAGCGCCATCCGCGAGAGCGTCTACCGCTTCAGCGGTGCGGAGACGGTCACGGCTAATTGCCCACGCCGCGTCTTGCAGCGCAACCACTGACTCATCGTTACGAGTACCGTCCTCAACTTCTGCTTCAAGCTCAGCGATCTGCGGAGCTAGTTCACGAAGCGCTGCTGAGATCGATGCAGCGAGACCCGAATGAGTTGTCAGCGCAACAATTCCGGCGACCCCTCGGAGCAGTTCATCGAGGGTTCCGAGCGACGCAGCTGCTGCGGCTGGGTCAGATTTGACAGCTGCAACTGCAGCGTCAATGAGTGTGGTGATCTCTAGTGTTGTGGGCGCGTTGCGGTCGCTCCGACGACTGAGTACCGCAATAATCCCGCACATTCCCTCAGCCTACTCTTCGTTGTCTTCGGCATCAGTCGGCTCAAATGCCTTGCGGATTGCAGCAGCAAGGGTTGTTGCTATCCGTTCAGCGTCACGCTGCTCCGCTGCCTCGACCATCACCCGAACTAGTGGTTCAGTTCCGCTCGGGCGGATGAGAATTCGACCGTCTTGACCTAACTCTGCTTCCAATTCAGAGCGAAGCTCTCGAATCGCTTCCTCAGGTACCTCGCCGCGCACCGGCACTTCGACGTTCACCAGCACCTGAGGAAATGAGGTCATCGACGTTGCTGACAATTCTGCAAGTGACCGTCCGGATCGCACAACAGCATCGAGCAAGACCACACCGGTCAGCATTCCATCGCCAGTAGTTGCGTGAGCCGGGATGATGATGTGACCTGACTGTTCACCCCCCAGCGAGAACCCGCCATCGACCAGTGCCTCGAGTACGTGACGGTCACCAACTGGGGTCTCAACAACGTGGATGTCCGACTCATGCATTGCGCGGTGAAATCCAAGATTCGTCATCACCGTGACGACCACCGTGTCATCGACAAGGGCATCTCGAGAGCGCATATCGGCCGCCAAGATGGCAATCACTCGGTCGCCGTCGACCACGTTTCCTTCGTGGTCTACCGCAATAAGCCGGTCAGCATCGCCATCGAGCGCGAGTCCGACATCAGCCCCATACGAGAGCACTGCCGCTTGAAGCGCCGCTGTGTGGGTTGCCCCACAGTTGTCGTTGATATTTGTTCCATCGGGGTCGGCATTCATCACGATGACGTCTGCACCAACAGAGGCAAACACTTCGCCAGCGAATTCAGATGCCGCTCCATTGGCTGCGTCAATTACTACGCGCAGTCCGTTCAACGAACGCCGTTCTATGGAACTGCTAATTCGTTCGAGGTATCGATCTCGTAGGGCAACAGCATCGCCCCCCACCATCGGGTTCTGCACAGCGCCTGAGACATCAGAACTCGCATCCGAGTGCCATTCGGCCTCGATCTGCGCTTCGACATCAGACGACAGTTTGACCCCACCTGGGCCGAAGACCTTGATGCCGTTGTCGTAGTACGGGTTGTGAGAGGCAGAGATCACAACACCAACAGCTCCTGTTCTTGCCGCCTCTGCAGCCACTAGCGGAGTCGGTACTACGCCAAGCGATTCAACCCTGGAACCAGAATCGAGCAGACCGCTTGCGACGGCCGAGATAAATGCTGGTGTCGATTCACGGCTGTCTCCGCCGATGACGACCGGTGTCCCGAAAAACACACGAGCGACGGCCCGACCAAGGTCGGATGCCATCGCTTCGGTGAGTTCGCTGTGCGCCCTCCCGCGGACACCGTCGGTGCCAAAACGCATTGGGCCGCCAGATCAGCGCTTCGTGTATTGAGGTGCCTTACGGGCCTTCTTGAGTCCGTACTTCTTCGACTCTTTCTTACGTGAGTCACGGGTAAGGAGGCCGGCACGCTTCAACGCTGGGCGTGTCTCGGGGTCGAGGTCAACGAGCGAGCGAGCAATCGCCATACGAAGTGCTGCTGCCTGCCCTGAAACGCCACCACCATGGATCGATGCGTCGATGTCGAAGCGCTCTTCGACATCGGCAACACGAAGTGGCTCTGAGACGACCATACGCTGCGCTGCGGTCGGGAAGTATGCGTCGAATGCACGACCATTGATGGTCACGATGCCTGAACCTTCGCGAAGGCGGGCACGTGCGACGGCCTCTTTGCGGCGGCCTGTGGTCTGGGTTAGAGGTGTGCTCATTTCAATTGCCTCGAATCAATCAGCGGGCTGCGGCACCGGGAACCGCGAGCGGGGTTGGGGACTGTGCCTGATGCGGATGATCTGGGCCGGCGTAAACCTTCAACTTGGTCATCTGCTGACGTCCGAGACGGCCCTTGGGGAGCATTCCACGAACACTCCGACGAACCGCATCGGCAGGCTTGCGGTCAAGAAGCTCGGCGAATGATTCAGTCTTCAGTCCACCTGGGTAACCAGAGTGGCGGTAAATCATCTGGCGGCTCTCTTTGCCAGAAGTCATGACAACTTTGTCAGCGTTCACGATGATCACGTGATCGCCAGTGTCAATGTGTGGTGCGAAAATTGGCTTGTGCTTGCCACGAAGCACGCGAGCGACCTCGGTGCAGAGACGGCCGAGGATCATTCCCTCTGCGTCAACTACATGCCACTCACGGGTGATCTCACTCGCCTTGGGTGTGTACGTCTTCATCACGTCAAATTCCAGTCATTTCTTTGCGATTCGTCGGTGGAAGTCATGTCCACTGAACCCTGAGAGGATAGGGGCATCGCGGGTACTTCCCCAACTCTCACTGCGCGCTGTCTCGCGATGAGGGTTTGTCGTAGCCAACTTTCATCAGCACTAGCCCTTGAGGGGGCGCTACTCGTCCAGCCTGTTGGCGATCCTTTGCCTGCAAGATTTCCGCCATATCAGACGGTTGAAATCGTCCTAAACCCACATCGACCATGGTGCCAACAAGCGATCGAACCATCTGGTGGCAAAAGGCGAGTCCTGTGATGTCAAACGTCAGCAACTGTTCAGGATCGGCGGTGTTCCACTCGGCCGAAAGGACAGTGCGAACAAGCGACATAGGGGAACCATCTGGTGCCGGGTCAGGCGCTCGGCAGAACGACGAGAAATCGTGTTGACCAATGACTGCTCTCGCCGCTTCATTCAGGTGCCCGATATCGAGAGGCCGAGGCACATGCCATGTGAGGTCGCCGAGTAACGGATTTCCGGTGAGGGAATTCCACACGTGGTAGCGATACGAACGCGATGATGCCGAGAATCGTGCACTGAAATCTGCTGCAGCCCATTCACCCGACCGCACAGCGATATCCGGCCCACACATTCGGGAGAGCCGATGCGCAAGGTCGTTTGGATCAGCACTGCTTGGGATATCGCAAGAGACGACCTGACCTAAGGCGTGGACTCCCGCATCAGTTCGCCCGGCGAGCGTGAGTTCGATCGATGTTCCAAAGATCTGCTCACAGGCCGCCCTGAGATCGCCGATAACGGTCCGAACTCCTGGACTTTCTGCTGCACCGCGAAACGCAGTACCCCGATAAGAAACGACAAACCGGGCCCGACGGAAGTCGGACCCGGTCGTCATCGTTCTACGAGGGTGATTAGACGAGCTCGATGCGCGCCATGTCGGCGTTATCGCCTGACCTGGTGCCGAGCTTCAGAATGCGGGTGTAGCCGCCATTGCGCTCGAGGTACCGAGGAGCAACGTCGTTGACGAGCTTGTGCGTCATCTCACGGTCACCGAGGTAACCCTGGATTTGACGAATCCGATGTACTCGCATCGGGCTGTCATCTTGGGCCTTCTTTGCCTTGGTGATGAGCTTCTCTGCAATTGGACGCAATGCTTTAGCCTTGGCCTCAGTGGTCGTAATGCCCTCAGCTGCAAACAGTGATGCTGCAAGGTTGGCCATCATCAAACGCTGATGGGCCGCGTCGCCACCAAATCGGCGGGCGCGTCGTGGTGTTCCAGGCATGTCAGTTCTCCGTTGTTCTCAGAAATCTCAAGGGCGAAGAGAGAGGCCACGCTCATCGAGTTTCTCGATGACTTCGTCGAGGCTCTTCTGGCCAAAGTTGGTGATGTTGAGCAGGTCGTCGTGGGTCTTCATAAGAAGTTCGCCGACGGTGTTGACCTGTGCACGCTTCAAGCAGTTGCGTGGGCGCTCAGAAAGGTCGAGATCTTCAATTGGAAGATCAAGGTCAGGTGAGGAGCTTGCGGTGTCTGGCTCTTCGGTGAGTGCAAGACCCTTCGGCTCGTCGCTGAGTTCGGCGACGAGTGAGACGATGGTGCGCAGTGTTTCGCCTGCTGATGCCATTGCCTCACTTGGGCTGGTTGAACCATCGGTGGTGACGTCGAGCACCAAACGATCGTGGTCAGTTGACTGGCCGACGCGGGTTGGCTCAACTGCAAAACTCACTCGGCGAACTGGCGAGAAAATTGCGTCGATTGGCATGTTGCCAATGACTGGGTTCTCGATGTCGCGCTGGCTGCTGGCGTAGCCGTTGCCACGCTCGACCGTGAGGTCGATGGCGAGGCGGGCTTTGCCGTTGAGCGTCGCGAGATGGAGATCGCCATTCAGGATGGTGACGTCTGCTGGGCAATCGATGTCGCCTGCGGTGACTGATCCAGGGCCCTTTGCATCGAGGCGAAGAGTGACTGCCTCTTCTGCATCTGAGCGAATGACAATGTCTTTGAGGTTGAGAATGATGTCCGTGACATCTTCAACCACACCATTGATCGTGTCGAACTCATGAAGAGCATCGTCGAAACGAACCATGGTGATTGCTGCACCTGGCACTGAGGACAGGAGCGTGCGACGGAGCGAGTTTCCGAGGGTATGGCCGAAGCCAGGCTCGAGCGGCTCGATGACGAACTGCTGGCGTTCGCCGTTGCCGTCGGAGACGACCTCACCGAGGGCTTCCACTGAGGGGCGCTGCATGACAAGCATGTCTGCCGATTCCTTTCCTAGAACGATTACTTCGAGTAGAGCTCAACGATGAGCGATTCGCGGACGGGTACGTCGATGTGTTCGCGCTGCGGGAGGTCACGAACGGTGACCTGCTTGCCGCCATCACCTGTTTCGAGCCAGCCGACGAGCGAACGATCGTTGGTGTCCATGTTGTGCTGGACGACGATCATCTGGGCTGCCTTCGGTGAAAGGGTGACGACATCGCCCTTGCGAACGCGGTACGACGGAATATCAACGCGTCGACCATTGACCTGAATGAGGCCGTGGTTGACGAATTGGCGAGCCTGTGGGCGAGTTGATCCCCAGCCAGCGCGGAAGGTGACATTGTCGAGACGGGACTCAAGAAGGATGAGCAAGTTCTCACCGGTTGGACCTTGGAGGCGGCTTGCCTCGTTGTAGGTCTTCTTGAACTGCTTCTCGAGGACGCCGTAGATGTACTTCGCCTTCTGCTTCTCCTGCATCTGCGCCAAGTACTCAG
>JAYNVD010000045.1:11101-13393 GCA_038100275.1 Ilumatobacteraceae bacterium | reverse complement strand
CGCAGGCTGGAACTGTCGTCCCGACTGAAATCACGATCTACGAAGATCGCACCTTTGATTTCATTCTGAAGACGCCTCCAACGCCAGTGCTCATCCGCCAGAAGGCTGGCATTGCGAAAGCAGCGAGCAACCCTGGTACCGAGACCGCAGCCACCATCTCAGACGCCGACGTCGAAGAGATCGCGAAGATCAAGATGCCGGACCTCAACGCCAATGACCTCGAAGCTGCAAAGCAGCAGGTCCGTGGCACGGCCCGCTCAATGGGAATCGCGACGAGCTGAAGCTGGAAGCGATCTCGCCAACAAATTCTTAACAACACACATCCGGCTCAGGACAACCTCGCCTGAGGGATGACAACCACTGAGGGAGACAACAATGTCAGGAAAGAAATACGCAGATTCATTGAAGGCGTTCGATCGGGAATCGTTCTACGCACCGACTGAAGCCATCAATATTCTGAAGAGCATCGCAAAGGCGAAGTTCGACGAAACCGTCGAAGTAGCGATCCGCCTCGGCGTTGATCCTCGAAAGGCAGACCAGATGGTCCGCGGAACGGTTGCCCTGCCATCAGGAACCGGCCGAGATATCCGCGTCGCCGTGTTCGCCGCAGGTCCAGCCGCCGACGAGGCGCGCGCCGCAGGAGCTGACATTGTCGGCGCCGATGATCTCGCTGAGCAGATCGAAGCCGGAAAGATGGACTTCGACCTCACCATCGCAACGCCCGACATGATGCCGCTCGTTGGCCGCATCGGTCGCACACTCGGCCCCCGTGGCCTCATGCCAAACCCCAAGACCGGCACAGTGACCACCGACGTTGGTCGTGCAGTGAGCGAGTTCAAGGGCGGCAAAGTCGAGTACCGCACCGACCGTTTCGGAAACGTCCACGTGCAACTCGGTAAGGCATCGTTCACCCCAGAACAGATCGAAGCGAACTTCCGTGCAGTGATCGACGAGATCCAGCGTGCAAAGCCCGCAAGCGCGAAAGGCCGTTACATCCGCAAGATCACAGTGTCGACGACCCAGAGCCCTGGTGTTCGCATCGACATCGGTCGCCTCCGTCCCGACAACGACTGAGGTTTAAAAATGGCGGAACGCAGATAGCGTTCCGCCGGACATAGCAACCGCTCGCCGAAGACAGTTGGTCCCACGTGGAATTCCACACGGGGTAATGGATTTGCCGCCAACCGAGGTGCTGCCTCCGAACTACACCGAAAGTGGTGTGTGTCGTGTGGTATCGCCGAAATGCGAGCCACCGACATATTTGAAAGGAGGAAAGCACCATGACCGACACTGCCACCCGAGCACCACGTCAACACAAGGTCGACACCGTTGCTGAGATCAGCAAGCGCCTGCAATCAGCAGATGCTGTTTTTGTTTCTGAGTACCGCGGAATGACCGTGAAGGCAATTACTGACCTTCGCAACATGCTTCGTGGTTCAGGCGCCGAGCACACCGTGTACAAGAATACGCTCGCTCGTTTTGCCGCAACCGAGGCCGGAGTCGAGGGCCTCAACGAGATTCTCGTTGGACCAACCGCCCTCACGTTTGTCAGCGGTGACGTCGCCGCAGCCGCAAAGGCACTTCGCGACGCCGCCAAAACAAACCCAAGCCTCGTCGTGAAAGGCGGAGTGCTGGGAGAAACACTTCTTTCGGCATCCGACGTAGCAGCACTCGCAGATCTCCCATCTCGCGAAGAACTGCTCGCCCGTTTCGCCGGCGCGCTTCAGGCACCGCTCGTCAAGACCGCTGGACTGTTGCAGGCACTGCCACGCAACTTCGCCTACGGCCTCGCCGCACTTATCGACAAGCAGGCTGCCTAGGCAGCCAACCCGACCAAATAACAATTTTCAAACACATCGAAAGAGGAACACAAAATGTCGACCAAGGAAGAAATTCTCGACGCAATTTCAAACATGTCAGTCATCGAGCTCAAAGAGCTTCTTGACGCCTTCGAAGAGCGCTTCGAAGTAACCGCTGCAGCTCCGGTTGCTGTTGCTGCTGCTCCTGCAGCGGGTGGTGCTGGTGGCGACGCCGGCGCCGAAGAGAAGGACAACTTCGACGTCATCCTCGCCGAGGCCGGTGGCCAGAAGATCCAGGTCATCAAGGTTGTTCGCGAGCTCACGAGCCTCGGCCTCAAGGAAGCCAAGGATCTCGTTGACGGCGCACCAAAGCCAATTCTCGAAGGCGCAGCCAAGGATGCCGCAGAGGCAGCAAAGGCCAAGCTCGAGGAAGCTGGCGCAACTGTCGAACTCAAGTGAGTAACTAATTCGGCCTGACGGGCCCCGGGGAGTT
>JAYNVD010000045.1:0-11001 GCA_038100275.1 Ilumatobacteraceae bacterium | reverse complement strand
ATAGGGTGCTTGACACGGGTGGTTCTGATTTTCTACGTTGTCGGCCACAGCACTCCGACAGTGTCGGTGGTGTCACGAATCGCCCGAAACGGCACGTTGACGATCCTCGCCCAACGGCGATAGGATCGCACGTTGCTGTGCGTCGTCGTCTGAACACTCCTCCCACCGGTGTTCTGTTGGCGCGCTCGCTTGACCGACTCGCAAGAAATTTGAGGTGAACCGTGGCCAGTTCGACCACCCGTGAGCGTTATTCATTTGGCAACCTCGAGGACCCATTAGAGCTCCCCGATTTGTTGGCAATTCAGCGCGAGAGCTTTAAGTGGTTCCTCGAAGAAGGATTGGCAAACACGTTCCGTGATATTTCGCCAATCAAGGACTTCTCAGAGAACCTCCAGCTCGAACTCGATTTCGATCCATTCGACCCTGACCTTCGCCCAGAGCCGAAGTACTCAGTGGAGCACTGCCGTCAGCACAACATGACGTACCAGTCGCAGATTTTTGTCCGTGCTCGCTTCCTCAATGCGCACACCGGCGAAATCAAAGAACAGATGCAGTTCATGGGCGAATTCCCGATGATGACCGAAAAGGGAACATTCATCATCAACGGCACAGAGCGCGTCGTCGTATCGCAGCTCGTCCGTAGCCCCGGCGTCATCTTCGAACCTGGTGAGCGCTATCGCCTCCGTAACCTCACCAAGCACCAGCTCGTGAAGGGCACCATTCACCCGTACCGCGGTGAATGGATGGAATTCGACGTCGAGCATCGTCCCGGCAAGCACGTCACCTGCGGAACCCGAGTCGCCCGCAAGCGCCGTATCGGAATTTTCACGCTGCTCCGTGCGCTTGGGTACGACGAAGAGAACGCACCAGGTTTCCTCGAGCAGTTCGTTCGCCATTTTGACTTCCTCGAAGACCAGTGGGACAAAGAGCGTGACAACGCCCCAACACGCGAAGAATCGCTCGTCGAGATCTACAAGCGTGCCCGCCCGGGTGAGCCACCGACCGTTGAATCAGCCAAGGCATATTTCCGCAACGCGTTCTTCGAGAGCCGTCGCTATGACCTCAGCCGTGTCGGTCGTTACAAGCTGAACCGCAAGCTCGGTGCTGAGGTTGAGCGCTTGGGTCAGATCTTTGATCTCAGCGGCACCAACCTCGACGGCGAGCCATTGCTCGATCTTCCAGAAGAAGGTCAGCACGTTCTCAGCCGTTGCGAAGTGCTCGCAGCAGTTACGTACATGTTGAACCTGGTCAAGCAGGAGCCTGGGTACCGTCTCGACGATCAGGACCACTTCGCCAACCGTCGTATTCGTTCGGTCGGTGAGTTGATTCAGAACCAGGTTCGCATCGGTCTCAGCCGTATGGAGCGTGTCGTCCGTGAGCGTATGACGACCCAGGACGTCGAAGCGATTACGCCGAACACCCTCGTCAACATTCGCCCAGTACAGGCAGCGATCAAGGAGTTCTTCGGAACTTCTCAGCTCTCCCAGTTCATGGACCAGGTGAACCCGCTTTCGGGTCTTACCCACCGTCGTCGCCTTTCGGCACTTGGCCCTGGTGGTCTCAGCCGTGAGCGCGCCGGATTCGAAGTCCGTGACGTCCACTTCTCGCACTACGGACGTATGTGCCCGATCGAAACCCCTGAGGGTCCAAACATTGGTCTCATCGGCGGTCTCTCGAGCTTCGCTCGAGTAAATGAGTTCGGATTCATCGAAAGCCCGTACCGCCGAGTTGTCGACGGTCGAGTGACCGGCGAAATCGTGTACATGGCCGCGGACGAAGAAGAGGATTACGTCGTCGCACAGGCGAACGCTCCGCTGAACCCAGACGGCACCTTCAAGAACCCCCGCGTTCTCGTTCGTCGTTCACCGCAAGCCGCAAGCCTTGACGATCTCCGCAAGATGCTCGAGCAGGAGAGCTTCTTCGGTGCAACCACCGACATCGGTTACGTTGCTCCCGCAGAGGTTGACTTCATGGACGTCTCACCGAAGCAGATCGTTTCGGTCGCAACTGCACTCATCCCATTCCTTGAGCACGACGATGCAAACCGTGCGCTCATGGGCGCAAACATGCAGCGCCAGGCCGTGCCATTGCTGCGTGCAGAGGCTCCGTACATCGGAACTGGCATTGAGAACCGTGCAGCACGTGACGCTGCTGATCTCATCGAGGCCACCGAAGACGGCACCGTTACAGAGGTGACCGGTGAGACCATCACCGTTAACTACGCGAAGTCCGGCAAGACCACGTACCTGCTCTCGAAGTTCCGTCGTTCGAACCAAGACACCTGCATTAACCATCGCGTTCGCGTGACCGAAGGCGAAAAGGTGAAGAAGGGCACCGTTCTTGCAGACGGTCCATCAACGGATCGCGGCGAACTCGCACTCGGAAAGAACCTTCTCGTCGCATTCATGCCGTGGGAGGGCTACAACTTCGAGGACGCCATCATCTTGTCTGAGCGTCTCGTCAAAGACGATGTGTTGACCTCGATTCACATTCACGTTCATGAGATTGATGCCCGCGATACCAAGTTGGGCCCAGAAGAAATCTCACGTGACATCCCGAACCTGTCAGACGACATCCTCGCTGACCTCGACGACCGCGGCATCATCCGCATCGGCGCCGAAGTTGGCCCAGGAGACGTACTCGTCGGCAAGGTCACACCGAAGGGTGAAACCGAACTCACTCCAGAAGAGCGCCTCCTACGCGCCATCTTCGGTGAGAAAGCTCGCGAAGTTCGCGACACGAGCCTCAAGGTGCCACACGGTGAGTCTGGCAAAGTCATCGACGTCAAGGTGTCGAATCGCGACGATGGCGACGAACTTGCTCCTGGTGTGAACCAGCTCGTCCGTGTCTATGTGGCTCAGACCCGCAAGATCTCGGTCGGTGACAAGCTCGCTGGACGTCACGGCAACAAGGGTGTTATCTCAAAGGTCCTCCCAGTTGAAGACATGCCATACCTCGCTGACGGCTCACCGGTTGACATCATTCTCAACCCGCTCGGTGTTCCTAGCCGAATGAACGTTGGACAGGTTCTCGAGGCGCACCTCGGCTACGGCGCTCGCTGGGGATGGTCTGATCCATCATCAGGTGAGACAGTCGGCAACGCACCAGTTCGCGGTATCGAGCGCAAGACCCGCCCAAGCACCGACCCATCGGTGTTCGTTTCGACGCCAGTCTTTGACGGCGCAAACTGGGACGAGATCGAGAAGGCTGGTAAGCACCCGACCATTCAGCAGGTGCTCGGCAACCTCACACCTGAAAGCGTCGATGGTGATCGTCTCATTGGTACTAACGGTAAGACGACCCTCTACAACGGTCGTACCGGTGAGGCCTATGACAATCCGGTCACTGTCGGGTACATGTACATCTTGAAACTCGCCCACTTGGTCGACGACAAGATCCACGCCCGTTCAACTGGCCCTTACTCAATGATCACGCAGCAGCCGCTCGGCGGTAAGGCCCAGTTCGGCGGCCAGCGCTTCGGTGAAATGGAAGTGTGGGCGCTTGAGGCATACGGCTCCGCCTACTGCTTGCAAGAACTTCTCACGATTAAGAGTGACGACGTTCTTGGTCGCATCAAGGTGTACGAGGCGATCGTGAAGGGTGACAACATCCCTGAGCCTGGTGTGCCAGAAAGCTTCAAGGTCCTCATGAAGGAGATGCAGGCACTCTGTATCAACGTTGAGGTGCTTGGCGACGACGGCCGCGAGATCGAGATGCGTGATCTTGACGATGACATCCATCGCACGATGGAAGATCTCGGTATCGATATTTCCCGACCTGAGCGTGGCGCAGACGACGACGACAGCCGTCAACGCGCAAGCCGCTGACCGACCTGATACGAACGAGAACGAACGAAGAGGAACGAAGGAACCGACATGCTTGACGTCAACATGTTCGACCAACTGAAGATCGGTCTGGCAACAGCAGACCAGATCCGTATGTGGTCACACGGTGAAGTAAAGAAGCCAGAGACCATCAACTACCGCACGCTGCGGCCCGAGAAGGAAGGTCTCTTCTGCGAGAAGATTTTCGGACCGACCCGCGACTGGGAGTGCTACTGCGGTAAGTACAAGCGAGTTCGCTTCAAGGGCATCATCTGTGAGCGATGCGGTGTTGAAGTGACCCGTTCGAAGGTTCGTCGTGACCGCATGGGACACATAGAATTGTCGGCACCTGTCGTTCACATCTGGTACCTCCGTGGCACCCGTTCATGGCTTGCGTATCTGCTCGCTGGGCTTGAACCACGTGAAGAACTCAAAGCAAAGCAACTTGAGAAGGTCATCTACTTCGCAGCGAACCTCGTGACCTGGGTCGACGAAGATCGTCGCCACGAAGACCTCTCAAGCCTCGAAGCTGAGTATCTCGCCGAAAAAGACGAGCTCGAAAAAGAGCTTGAACTCGAAATCGATCGTCGCTACAAAGAGCTCGAAGCAGAGGCAGAAATTGCGGAAGCCGAAGGCGTCGACGCGAAGAAGCTCCGCCGTGATGCTGACAAAGAAATCGAAGCTCTTCGTGAGCGTTACATGGCCGAGATCGATCTCGTCCAGCGCGCGTGGGAAGAGTTCAAGGGTCTTCACTCTCGTCTCATTCTCGAAGACGAGTTGTTGTGGCGTGAACTCACCGATCGCTACGGCGATTACTTCGAAGGTGGCACCGGAGCCGATGCCATCAAGTCGCTGATCGAGCGCATCGATTTCGACGAAGAAGAGCGCAAGCTCCGTGAGGCGATCGACCCGAAAGACGGTCAGAAGCCACTCAGTGCGCAGCGTAAGCAGAAGGCGATCAAGCGCCTGAAGATTGTTGCTTCCTTCAACCGTCGCGTTGACGCAGACGATCCTTCAAGCCCACGCTTGAACGACCCACGCGCCATGATCCTCGACGTCGTGCCGGTGATCCCACCTGAACTCCGCCCGATGGTGCAGCTCGACGGTGGTCGATTCGCAACCAGCGACCTCAACGACCTGTATCGCCGAGTGATTAACCGCAACAACCGTCTGAAGCGTCTGCTCGACCTCGGTGCCCCCGAGATCATCGTCAACAACGAAAAGCGCATGCTGCAAGAAGCAGTCGACGCGCTGTTCGACAACGGTCGTCGTGGCCGCCCGGTCACTGGCCCAGGCAACCGTCCATTGAAGTCACTCTCAGACATGCTGAAGGGTAAGCAGGGACGTTTCCGTCAGAACCTGCTCGGTAAGCGTGTTGACTACTCGGGCCGTTCGGTCATCGTTGCTGGACCAACACTCAAGTTGCACCAGTGCGGTCTTCCGAAGTTGATGGGGCTTGAACTCTTCAAGCCGTTCATCATGAAGCGCCTCGTTGAACTCGATCTCGCTCAGAACATTAAGACTGCGAAGCGCATGGTTGAGCGTCGTCGTCCGCAGGTCTGGGATGTTCTCGAAGACGTCATCAAGGAACACCCGGTTCTGCTGAACCGTGCACCTACATTGCACCGCCTTGGTATCCAGGCGTTCGAGCCTGTGCTCGTCGAGGGCAAGGCCCTTCAGATCCACCCGCTCGTCTGTACGGCATTCAATGCTGACTTTGACGGCGACCAGATGGCTATTCACGTTCCGCTCTCCGCAGAAGCTCAGGCTGAGGCTCGAGTGCTCATGCTGAGCGCTAACAACATCTTGTCACCACAGTCAGGTCGCCCGATTGTGACCCCAACCCAAGACATGGTGATCGGTGCGTTCTACCTCACCGAGTTTGTCGAGGGTTCGAAGGGCGAAGGACGTGTGTTCCGTCATATCTGGGAAGCAATCAAGGCCTATGACGCTGGCGAACTCAGCTTGCATGCCGAGATTGAGATGCGCCCAGCCGGGGGAGAGAAGTACCGCTCCACCTTGGGTCGCGTGCTCTTCGAAGAAGCGCTTCCTGCCGACTTTATGGACCGCTTTGGTCATGTTGACACCGTGCTTCGGAAGCGTGAGCTTGGTGTCATCGTTGAGCAGTTGTCTGACCACTACTCAAACGCAGAAGTAGCGGCGGCACTTGATGCGATTAAGAACATCTCGTATCGCTTCGCTTCTCAATCAGGACTGACCGTCTCGATCGACGACGTTCGCACTCCAGATACGAAGAAGGCGATTCTCGAAGACCACGAGGCACAGGCCGAGAAGGTTGAGCAGCAGTTCAAGCGAGGCATCATCACTGACGGCGAGCGTCGCCAGCAAGAGGTTCGTATTTGGACCGACGCAACCAACGCCGTTACCCGTGACATGGAGGCCGAATTCAAGGCACAGCGCTTCAATCCAATCGACATGATGGTTGGTTCGGGCGCTCGTGGAAACATGACTCAGATGCGTCAGATCGCCGCTATGCGTGGTCTTGTTGCGAACCCTCGTGGTGACATGATTCCTCGTCCGATCAAGTCGAACTTCCGTGAGGGCCTCGAAACCCTTGAGTACTTCATTGCTACTCCGGGTGCTCGTAAGGGACTTGTCGACACCGCTCTTCGTACCGCTGACTCGGGTTACTTGACTCGTCGTCTCGTCGACGTCGCTCAGGAACTCATCATCCGTGAAGAAGACTGTGGCACGACGCTCGGCGTATGGATTGAGAACGTTGCCCCTGACACGGCGAACACTCGCTCATACCTCGAGACGAAGTTGTTTGGCCGTGCGCTTCTCAACGACGTTGAACTGTCGGCTGCGCTGCCTGATGGTCGCAAGACTCTTGAGCGCAACACCATCGTTGGTGACCTTGAGATGGCCGCCCTCCGCGATGATGCCGCTGTCGACCGCATTCGGGTTCGCTCTGTGCTCACCTGCGACGCTGAGCTCGGTGTATGCGCAATGTGCTACGGCCGTTCGCTCTCCACCGGTAAGGCGATTGAGCTCGGTGAGGCTGTTGGCGTGATCGCAGCACAGTCAATTGGTGAGCCGGGTACCCAGCTGACCATGCGTACCTTCCACACCGGTGGTGTTGCTGGTAAGGACATCGCTGGCGGTTTGCCTCGCGTTGTTGAACTCTTCGAGTCTCGTACTCCAAAGGGTTCAGCCCGTCTGTCACCGGCTTCGGGTGTTGTTCGCATCGGTGACGACGAAGGCAAGGGAATTCCTGTCATCGTCGTCGACGACGCCGGTGAAGAGCACCCAATCGTGCTCCCACTCGGTGCGCGTCCGCTTCCAGAGGTTGTTGATGGTGCCGACATTCGCGCCGGCGACCCCATCACCGACGGACCATTCGATCCGAAAGAGCTCATGGAGATCAAGGGCCCACGTGAGACCCAGATGTACCTCGTGGAAGAAGTGCAGCGTGTCTACCGTGACCAGGGTGTGTCGATTCACGACAAGCACATCGAACTCATCGTTCGCCAGATGACTCGTCGTATCGCCGTGTCAGAACCTGGCTCAACTGACTTCCTCCCAGGGGAGCGCGTTGATGCCAAGCGCTTCCGTGACACGAACCGTGCAATGGTCGAAGCTGGCGAGCGTCCGTCCGAAGGTCGCCCAGAGATCATGGGGATCACCAAGGCGTCGCTTGCAACCGAGTCATGGTTGTCAGCAGCGTCGTTCCAGGAGACCACCCGTGTGCTCACCGAAGCAGCCATCGATGGCAAGTCAGATGGTCTCATCGGCCTGAAGGAGAACATCATCATCGGTAAGCTCATCCCAGCCGGAACCGGCATGATGCGCTATCGCGAGTTCTCAGTTCAAGCTCCTGACTATGAGCCAATGACGTATTACTCAAGCGAGGTTGAGGACGATGACCCGGCCGCAGCACTCGCCCGAATCTTTGAAACAGCAGCAGTTGGCGATGCCGGTGCAGCTGACGGTGACTGACAGGTTGCCGGTTTTCGTATCCACTCATAACATTCCGGGGTCCGTGTAACGAGCCGAATTGGTTCACCACGGATCCGAAATTCGCAACAACGAGAAGGTCAACGTGCCAACAATTCAGCAGCTGGTCCGCCAGGGACGTCAGTCGAAGTTCACCAAGAGCAAGACTCCGGCATTGAAGGGTTCCCCTCAGCGTCGTGGTGTCTGCACCCGCGTCTACACCACGACACCGAAGAAGCCAAACTCAGCGCTTCGTAAGGTTGCCCGTGTTCGCCTTTCGAGTGGCATTGAAGTGACGGCCTACATTCCTGGCGAGGGCCACAACCTTCAGGAGCACTCGATCGTTCTCGTCCGTGGTGGTCGTGTTCGTGACCTCCCCGGTGTCCGTTACAAGGTCATCCGTGGCGCTCTTGACGCTGCCGGAGTGAAGAACCGCAAGCAAGCCCGTAGCCGTTACGGCGCGAAAGCAGAGAAGTAAGTCATGCCACGCAAAGGTCCAGCCCCTCGCCGCGAACTCGTTGCCGATCCGGTCTACCGTTCGCCAGTCGTTACGCAGCTCATCAACAAGGTGATGTTGCACGGTAAGCGCAGCACTGCTGAGCGCATCGTGTACGACGCAATGGATCTCATCGCCAGCCGCTCCGGCGATGATGCGCTTGACACCGTTCGTCGTGCAATCGACAACGTGAAGCCACCGCTCGAGGTGCGTAGCCGCCGTGTTGGTGGCGCCACCTATCAGGTGCCCGTTGAGGTTCGCCCTCGTCGCGCATCAACGTTGGCGATCCGCTGGATCGTTGACTACTCCCGTGCCCGCCGCGAGCGGACCATGGCCGAGTGCCTCGCTGCTGAACTTATGGACGCAGCAAATGGTCTCGGAGCTTCGATGAAGAAGCGAGACGATATGCAAAAGATGGCCGAGTCGAACAAGGCCTTCGCCCACTACCGCTGGTGATCAACCCGATCTCCAACATTTTTGCCCTTTGACATCCCCCAGACCTGACGACCGAACGGAAGTGACCTGTAATGGCCAAGCGTGAGTTCCCACTTGAGCGCACCCGAAACATCGGGATCATGGCGCACATTGACGCCGGAAAGACCACGACAACAGAACGAATCCTGTACTACACCGGAAAGAGCTACAAGATCGGTGAAGTGCACGACGGTGCAGCGACCATGGACCACATGGCGCAGGAGCAGGAGCGGGGGATCACCATCACCTCGGCTGCGACGACCTGCGTGTGGAACGACCACCGCATCAACATCATCGACACGCCAGGGCACGTGGACTTCACCATTGAGGTCGAGCGTTCACTTCGCGTACTCGACGGTGCCGTCACCGTATTCGACTCAGTTGCAGGCGTTGAGCCCCAGACTGAGACGGTCTGGCGTCAGGCGAACAAGTACAACGTTCCTCGTTTCTGCTACGTCAACAAGATGGACCGCATCGGCGCCAACTTCTACCGCACGGTAGAGATGGTCGAGAGTCGTTTGCAGGCCAACCCACTCGTGATCCAACTTCCTGTTGGTGCTGGTGGCCCAGAGTCGAATGAGCCATTTGCAGGTCTCGTCGACCTCGTCAAGATGAAGGCTCTGATCTGGCAAGACGAAGAGCTCGGCGCAAAGTGGGATGAAGTTGACATTCCCGCCCACATGGTCGACAGCGCAAACGATTACCGCGAGCGCATGATGGAAACCATCGCCACCTCTGATGAAGAGCTGATGGAGAAGTACCTCGGCGGCGAAGATGTCTCGATCGAAGAGATCAAGCGAGCAATCCGTACTGGAACTCTCGCCGGTGACTTCGTTCCAATCCTCTGTGGCTCAGCGTTTAAGAACAAGGGCGTCCAGCCAATGCTCGACGCAGTCATCGACTTCCTCCCTTCACCGGTTGATATCGAGCCTGCACACGGCACGAACATGCGTGGTGACGAAGAGCTCACTCGCGGACCAAACGATGAGTCGTTTGCTGCTCTCGCATTCAAGATTGTTGCTGACCCATTTGGCAAGCTCACCTACTTCCGCGTCTATTCAGGTGAGATCTCCAAGGGTGAAGAGCTCTACAACTCGACGAAAGAAAAGCGTGAGCGCCTCGGCCGCATTCTGTTGATGCACGCAAACCAGCGCGAAGACCTTGACGTCGCTATGGCAGGTGACATCGTTGCCGGTCTCGGCTTCAAGGAAGTCACTACCGGTGACACGCTGTGTGACCGCGATAACCCAGTGATCTTGGAACGCATGGAGTTTCCTGAGCCGGTTATCCACGTCGCAATTGAGCCAAAGACGAAGAGCGACCAAGACAAACTCGGTAAGGCCCTCAAGTCACTCTCTGACGAGGACCCAACATTCCGTGTTCGTACCGACGAAGAGACTGGCCAGACCGTTATCTCGGGTATGGGTGAGTTGCACCTTGAAGTGCTCGTCGACCGCATGATGCGTGAGTTCAGCGTTGAGGCAACCGTTGGTAAGCCACAGGTTGCCTATCGCGAGACCATTACCAAGCAGGTCGAGTCAGTTGAGTACCGCCACATCAAGCAGTCCGGTGGTTCCGGTCAGTTCGCTGTGATCAAAATCTCGGTTGAGCCAAACCCTGGCAATGGCTACGAGTTCGTTGACGCCATCACCGGTGGACGTATTCCTCGCGAGTACATCCAGCCGACCAACCAAGGCATTCAGTCTGGACTCGAATCAGGCGTGCTCGCCGGATATGGCATGGTCGATGTGAAGGTCACCCTTGTCGACGGTCAGTACCACGACGTTGACTCCTCTGAAATGGCATTCAAGGTTGCAGGCCAGATGGGTATCAAGAAGGCCGCAGAAGCAGCCAAGCCAGTGCTGCTCGAGCCGATCATGGCCGTCGAAGTCGTGACCCCTGAGGATTACATGGGTGACGTCATGGGCGACCTTTCGAGCCGTCGTGGCCGTATTGAAGGCATGGAAGCCAATGGCAACGTGCAAACAGTGAAGGCACAGGTTCCACTGTCTGAAATGTTCGGATACTCAACCGACCTGCGTTCACGTACGCAGGGTCGTGCAACATACACGATGCAGTTCGACAGCTATCAGCAAGTTCCAGAAGCAATTTCATCCGAAATTGTGAAGCGGGTCCGGGGCGAGTAAGCCCACACCCACGAGTAACCAAATAACGAAACGATCAAAGAGAGAATAAAGGAAGCAACATCATGAGCAAGGCGAAGTTTGAGCGTACGAAGCCGCATGTGAA
>JAYNVD010000044.1:0-13481 GCA_038100275.1 Ilumatobacteraceae bacterium | reverse complement strand
AGCAATGTGACGCCTTCATCGGCGCAATGAGCGATGCAATCGACGCGATCAGCGCCTCGCAGTAGGGTGAAGCTATGAGTGAAGATCGTCAACGTCCAGAAATTTCAGTGCCCGAGGGTGAACCCCCTGCAGAACTCATCATCGAAGACGAGATCGTTGGCGACGGTGATCCTGCGATGCCTGGAGCGACGGTGGTGGTGCATTATGCCGGTGTCTCATGGAGCACGGGCGCAGAGTTTGATGCGTCGTGGAATCGCGGAATGCCATTCGATTTTCAACTCGGTGCCGGCTATGTCATTTCTGGTTGGGATCAAGGTGTGACCGGCATGCGAGTCGGTGGCCGTCGTCGACTCACCATCCCGCCCCACATGGGATACGGCGATCAGGGTGCAGGTGGCGTCATCGCCCCAGGGGAGACCCTCATCTTCGTCGTTGACTTGCTCGCGGTTCGCTGAAAGCAGAGCCGGTTACGGCGTATCTCCCGTTGCCACAGGGCGTTGCTCATCGCGTGACCATTCGCTCCACGATCCGGGGTAGAGCAGCGCCTCGCCGGGCTCGGCGATGCCCAATGTGCACATGATGAGGAGGTTGTGGCATGCGGTCACTCCACTGCCGCAGTACACGATTGGCTGATGCCCGAGGTCAACAGAGTTGAGCCGGTCGCGAAGTTCTTGCACCGGGCGATGAAGCCCGTCATCGCCAAGATGCCCTCCGTGGAAAATGTTGACGGCCCCTGGCACGTGACCAGCACGAGGGTCAAGAGGCTCCGTGTCACCTCGATAACGAATTTCTGCACGCGAATCGACGACGGTGCGGCCGCTTTCAATTGCGACAACAACGTCGTCGGCTGAAACAACCCCAGACCACGTCGATACAACCGGGTATACAGAACGTGAAACAGTGAGCACTTCAGCCTCGACGCTCTCGCCAGCCGAAACCCATGCGGGGTACCCGCCGTCGAGCACTGCGACATGTTGATGACCAACTGATCTCAGCATCCACCACAAGCGGGAAGCAACGGCGCCACCGGCGTCGTCGTACGCAACCACGAACGATGTCAGGCTGATTCCATTTCGTTCGAGGACTTCAGCGAATTGTGTCGTGTTCGGCAAGGGATGGCGACCCCCTCCAGTTGGTGATGACCCGTCGTGAACCGCAAGTTCGTGATGGAGGTCAACGAATCGAGCCCCAGGAATATGCGCGGCATCGTAATCTCTCCTGCCGCGATCGTGGTCGGCGAGGTCAAACCGGACATCACAGATGACGAGGTCGTCATCTCGTCTCGCGATGCGTGCTGCTAACTCTTCGACACTGATGAGGGCCATATCGCGACGGTAGTGCTGTCGGTCTCGCATGAATGACTCGCAGATGGCAGACTGAGGAGATGGTGGGAACACTCTCGATGCTTGATCTCGCTCGAGTGCGACGAGGTACATCGATTGTCGACGGCCTCAACTCTTGTGTTGAGAGCGCCCAGCTTGCTGAGCAATGCGGGTACTCCCGAGTCTGGTACGCCGAGCATCACAACCTTCCGACCGTCGCGTCATCATCTCCAGCAGTGCTCATTGCCCACGTCGCAGCTCATACTTCGACGATCAAGTTGGGTGCTGGGGGAGTGATGCTGCCGAATCACGCTCCACTCGTGATCGCTGAGCAGTACGGCACCCTCGCAACCTTGCACCCTGGCCGTATCGAGTTGGGTCTTGGGCGGGCACCGGGAAGCGATCAAGTCACCTTGCGAGCAATGCGACGTGACCACACCTCGTCTGACACGTTCCCATCTGATGTTGCTGAACTTCGTGATTTACTCGACGGCGTCGAGCGATCAGACGGCGTTGCGGCGATTCCCGGAGCAGGAACCTGTGTGCCGCTGTACATCCTCGGTTCGTCACTCTTTGGCGCCCAACTTGCAGGAGCCCTTGGTCTTCCTTACGCGTTCGCATCGCACTTCTCGCCAGGAGCGCTCATCGAAGCGGTGAAGGAATATCGGCGCTCGTTTGTTCCATCTGAACGACTTGCCGGGCCTCACGTGATTGCCGCAGCAAACGTCTTCTGCTCAGAATCATCTGATGATGCACTGAAACAGTTTCATGCGGCAGCCCGGGAACGCGTTGCCCTGATCGTGCCAAAAGGTGTCGAGTACACCGATGAGCAGGCCGACCAGGTGCTAGCGATGCCACAGGGACAGAACCTGTTGCAAATGATGCAGTATTCGGCGGTCGGTACCCCGCCAGAGGTTGCGGCGTATCTCGACGAATTCTTGGCTCATTCTGGGGCTGACGAACTCATCGTTTCGCACTCAACCCCATTTGTTGAAGAACGGATGACGTCGATTCGTTTGACCGCCGACATCGTTGATCGGGTTGGCGTGTGATGAGGGGATCTGAGTAGCGCAGATGGCTGAAGTGCGGGTCAGCTGCTTGGGTTGCGGTGGAGACATCGTCATCTCCCAGATGAGTGTGCCCGAAGGCGTGATCGCTCGAGGCGACAGGTTCATGCATGAAGGTTGTGTGTTGAACAGTGAGGCCGAGTCGAGTCGTTACGAAGTGGGTGTTCCTGCGTATCTTTTGCCAAGGGGGCGGTAATGGGAGAACCAACTGCAATTTCTGACGAGCGCCGTGAAGAACTGCGCGTTCGCTACAGAGCCGAGCGTGACAAACGTCTTCGTGGTGACGGCAACAATCAGTACCTTGAGCCAACGGGACGGTTCGCTGGCATCACTGATGATCCATACACCGAACGTGTTGAACGGGATCCGGTGCATGACGACGTAACGGTGGCGGTGATTGGAGCGGGTTTTTCTGGGCTAGTTACCGGTGCTGCCCTAAAGAAGGCAGGAATCGACGATGTTCGGCTGCTCGATGCGGCAGGTGATGTTGGCGGGGTGTGGTACTGGAATCGGTATCCGGGTGCGATGTGCGATACGGCGGCGATGATCTATCTGCCGTTGCTCGAAGAGACGGGGACGGTCCCCTCAGCGAAGTATGTTCCGGCTCACGAGATCTTTGCTCACGCGCAGAGCATTGCCACGACGTTCAACCTGTATGACAACGCACTGCTGTCAACCAGTGTCAGCGAGGTGTCCTGGGACGAATCGGCGGCCCGTTGGCGGATCACGACCGATCGAGGCGACGATTTCACTGCCAAATTTCTGGCGACGGGAACCGGGCCCTTGCATCGCCCAAAGTTGCCGGGTATCGATGGCATTGACTCGTTCAAAGGTCATGCGTTCCACACGAGCCGTTGGGATTACGAGTACTGCGGGGGAGGCCCCGCTGACATCCCGATGGACAAACTTGGTGACAAGCGAGTTGCAGTGATCGGAACGGGCGCCACCGCGGTGCAATGCATTCCGAAAGTGGGTCGGGACGCTGGCGAACTTTTTGTGTTCCAGCGCACACCATCATCGATTGACATTCGAAATAACCACCCAATCGATCCGGACTGGTTTGCCTCTCTCGAACCGGGCTGGCAGCGAGAGTGGCTACGCAATTTCACACTGTTACAAACGGGCGGTTACGCAGATGTCGATCTCGTCATGGATGGCTGGACCGATATTGCCCAGCGTGTGCGTGACCGGGTAGCGGCTCGTGTGATGGCAGGGGCCGAACTTGGCCCCGAAACAACACTCGCTGCGTACGAAGAGTCCGACGACGAAAAAATGGAAGAGATTCGGGCGCGCGTCGATGCGATCGTCACCGACCCAGCGACTGCAGAGGCGTTGAAACCTTGGTACCGGCAATTGTGTAAGCGCCCGTGCTTCCACGATGAATACCTCCAGACCTATAACCGTCCGAACGTCACACTCGTCGACACCGACGGTCAGGGTGTTGATCGGATCGATGCGACCGGAGTTTGGGCGAATGGCCAGCACTATGAAGTTGACTGCATCGTCTTTGCTTCAGGGTTCGAGGTCGGTACTGACTTGTCGCGCCGATCCGGATTCCAGATTTTGGGTCGAGGCGGGGCGTCTCTCGAGCAACATTGGGCTAATGGCATGCGGACATTGCATGGAACTCATGTCGATGGGTTCCCGAACTTATTTGTACTTGCGACAGCTCAAGCGGCGAATCTCATCTCGAACGTGCCTCATAACTATGTGGAGGCAAGCGATGCGATCGCTGCTGTCGTTGCGCACTCGGAACGAACAGGATCATCGACGGTTGAACCTGGTAGGGACGACGTGAACGAATGGCTAACTCGGATTCAGGGTCGGCAGGGTTCGGTCATTGGGTCACCAGATTGCACGCCGGGGTATTACAACAACGAGGGCAAGCCACTCGAGGGCGACCAGCAACTCAACGGCGGCGCATTCATTGAGGGTGCGGTTGCGTACTTTGAGTATCTCGAGCAGTGGTGGAAGTCCGGCGAGTTCGCAGGCCTTCATTTCGTGTAAGCCGAATGTAGGTGGCTTGTACAAGGGGGAGTGATGACGCTGACCGATTCAACCGGAATTGATGTATTCGCTTACGAACGTGACGGCTATCTGCATCTGCCTGGCTACGTCACGGATCCTTGGCTCTCTCAATTGCAGTCGGTGGCAACTGAGTTCGTTGAAGAGAGCCGTTCGGTCTCGGCATCGAATGCTCGCTTCGATGTTGAAGATGGACACAGTGCCGAAACCCCTCGTCTTCGACGGCTGAACTCGCCTGTTGACTTGCACGACACCTTTGCTCGGTTTGCTCTTGAGGGCCCAGCAGCAGATCTTGCGGTTCAGGTACTTGGTGGGCCGGTTCGGTATCACCACTCAAAACTGAATTTCAAGTGGGCAAATGGCGGAGAGGCAGTCGAATGGCATCAAGACATTCAGTTCTGGCCGCACACCGATTTCAGTCCACTCACGATCGGTGTGTATCTCGACGACGTCAACGCCGAAATGGGGCCAATGGGCGTTCTGCCCGGGAGTCATCATGGGAAGCTCTACAACCTGTACCGCGAAGACGGCTCGTGGGGCGGAGCGATGAATGACGGCGACATTCAGTCCCTCAACCTCGATGACATGCGGTGGCTTGACGGCCCGGCTGGGTCGGTCACGGTGCATAACTGCTGTTTGGTACATGGCTCGGTGGCGAACTCATCGCCGCGACCTCGGCCACTTTTGTTGCAGACCTACTCGCGAGCCGACTCGTATCCAATACTTGGTATCGGCGCGAATGGGGTCACTGGAAAACGGTCTGGTGCGGTAATCGGGGGTGCTGCCCAGCAGTCGGTGATCGTAGATGGACGGGTGATTCCCGGTGCCCCCGATTGGTCGCAGCGGGGCGCTCCAACCATTTTTGGTTCACAGCACAACAGGTGACCTTGGGCAATTTCTGCCTGTCGGCAGATTCCGCGTTGTTCGTACAATGAACTCATGTCCGATCTGTTGACGTCCTTTCGTCACGAGTTGCATGCGCACCCTGAACTTGCTCATGCCGAGCATGCAACCGCCGAGCGAGTCGTTCGCTTTATGCAGCAGTTCAACCCAACGGAAATCGTGACCGGAATCGGCGGCACAGGAGTTGTTGTGACCTTTGACAGCGGTGTTGACGGGCCTCGGATGCTCTTTCGTTGTGAACTCGACGCCTTACCAATTGTTGAAACCGAAGTTGATGAATATGCCTCCGTTGACGTCGGTGTCTCGCACAAGTGCGGACACGACGGCCACATGGCGATGATCGCTGGACTCGGCCAAGCGCTCTCTGAGAGGCCGCTCAACCGTGGAGTCGTCCACCTGCTCTTCCAGCCAGCAGAGGAGACAGGGACTGGGGCCTCAGCAGTTCTAGATGACCCTACGTTCGGTCGGTTCCGTCCCGACTTTGCCGTCGCCATTCACAACATGCCCGGATTTCCATTGCATGCGGTGGTGATCAAATCAGGTTCAATTACTGCTGCTGTGCGAAGTTTTGTCGTTCGGTTTACTGGCCGCGTCGCTCACGCAAGCGAGCCAGAAAAAGGTGAGAACCCATCATTCGCCGTGGCCGATTTGCTGCGCAACGCCAACGCTCTTGTCGTTGCGGATCAACTCGACCCGAATTTTCGTCTCGTCACCCCGGTGCATGTATCGGTTGGGTCTGTCGCATACGGCGTGGCTGCAGGTGAAGGCGAAGTGCATTTCACCATCCGTGCATCAAGTAACGATGGTCTCGCTGAACTCCAGAGCGAAATTGGAGGAATTGCTGAACGGGTTGCTGCTCGCGACAGGCTCGCAGTGGCGATTGAAGTTGTTGAGGACTTTTACGCCAACATCAACGATCCTGAAGTAACTGCTCGGGTCCATCGCGCAGCCGAGTCGTGCGGCCACGAGATCGTCGTGCCTGATGTCGGTATGCGGGCAGGGGAGGACTTTGGGCTGTTTACCGAGCGATTCCCGTGTTGTTTGGTGTTGCTCGGCGCCGGTGAAGACCATCTACCTATTCACAACTCCGGCTATGACTTCCCCGACGAGCTGATAACAACCGGAGTTGAGTTATTCGAGCGAATCGTTCGCGATGCAGAGGAAAATTTCGCTTGACTTCGCAACAGCAGCACCTCATAATCTGCGAATTATGAACCCTTCTCAATTCAAACGAAAATTGACGGTTTTTGCAGCCACTATCGGGCTTGCTGCGGTTGCAGGATGCGGTGGAGGAGACCTCATCGCAGAAGCAACTGCGAAAGCTGACGGTGCGTGTGAATGTGACAACTTCGAGTGCACCACTGACTTCATTGGTTGGTTCAACGAGGTGTCGATTACGCGTGAAAGTGACCTCGAGGCATTGGGCGAAAGCGGCTACAACGCATACCTTGAGCAGTCGCTACGTGCCGCTGATTGTCAAGACGCTCTTCGATAAATCAGAGATACTCAATCGGCGGAGGATTTCATTCGCTCAAGCATCTGACCCATCTGCTGATGGACGGCATTCACTGCTTGAAGCGGCCTGACCATCACCTTGAACTCAACGATTTTGCCATCGTCGTCGCAAGTGATGATGTCGACCCCATTTACTGCCTTGCCATCAACGGTGGTTTCGAATTCGAGCATCGCATGGTGGCCGTCGACAATCTCTTTTGTGTAGCGAAACTTGCCGGAGGAATCACTGCTGTCGGCGATTGCTTCAGCAACATTTGACGCTTCGCCCGGAAGTGCCTGGCTTGCTGCGTTGAGATACAGCATCGTGATTGCCTTGCCCTCTTGGGGTGTGAATACCACAGGAGACAGAAAGACGACATCGTCGTGGAGAAGCTCGTCAAGCCCGCCTGGGAGTTTGCCTCGCATGTGTAGGTGCCAGCGCTCGATGACGTCGTGAATCGGTCCGTTTGTCATGGAATGACCGTAGCCGCCCGGCGGTAGGCCTGATCAACCCGTTCGCTGACCGACCGGCTCGGTCGAGTTACATCGACCGATCTAACTGATGCTGTCTGATTTCACTCGTTTGGCTCTGCACGAGCAAAAACATCGCTTGCCGGGCAAGTAATTGGGCGTGATGCGACAGGGCGAGGGCGCCACCGCCAGATGCTGCGACGAGCATCGTTGCCGCTCGCATGCAGAGGTCGCTTGCATTTGCCCGAGCCGCTGGAAGTTCATCAACTGAGGCTGTGTCGAGCCGCTGTCGAGCGGTCGCATACTCGGCATCAAGGTCAGATGGCCCGAGAAGCGAAAGGCAGCGCCCGGTGACACCAAGGGCTAGTGAACCATTTGCTCGGAGACCCATCCGATAATTCTCAAGCCATGAGTCGAATGACACGACCGAAGTGATGTCATCACTCGTGATGAGGTGTTGGTCGAAGGTGATGACCGCGGTCGACGAAGAGTTCACCGCCGCAAGTTCGAGCATGCTCGCCGACATGGTCTCAGACTCGATTCCCGGGACAATTCCCCAGATGATCGAGTCTTGCCATCGGGCTGCGATGAGCACGATGTCGACATCACCCCAACCGGTGATGTAAGGGGCTGTGCCCGAAATCTGCCAGCCATCGCTGCATGGCTCAGCCCGAAGCACTGGCACGCCTTGGCGAAGGAGATGGGCAAACGCAACCCCTCCTCGAATTTCACCTTGGGCAAGCCCCGCTGCATAGCGATGAGCTTCACCCTCGCACAGCGCGGCCGCTGACGCTGGCCCCGCATGTTGCTGCCAAATGAAGGTCGTGGTCAGGCAGCCACCGGCGAGAGCCTCGATCACAAGATTTCGATCTTCGTTCGAGAGGTTTGACCCGCCGACCGCTTCGCTTGAGAAAATGCCGTAGAGCCCAGCATCCTGCAGTGCCTGAAGTTGTTGTGTGGGGATCTTGCCGTTGCGGTCAACTTCAACCGCAGCTGGAAAGAGCACTTCATCGGCCAGACGGCGAGCAGTTTCGACCTGAGGGCACGTATGTGGTGCGCTCCGCGGTCTGGTACTCATGCATTCAGAATAGTTGACGTTCGGCGCCTGAAACCTACTGTTCGTCACTCGTTGTGCGTAGGAGAATGACGGCTGGATCGACGATGTTGAAACCCGTTGCATCACTGAGGGCTTGTGACGACAAGAGCCCCGACCGCGCAACTGTTTGAGGGCTAGTGGTTGTCGGTGGCAGTCGTTTTGCCATTCGCTGAACATTGCGTCGAACGTTTTCCTCGTTGCCGTGTCGCAACGCCCATGCGCCCATTGATGTGCCGGCATCATCGATTGTCTGAGTCGTGGTGCCGGTACCAACTCCTTGTTCGAAGGCTTCTCGTTCAGATTGACCCTCGTACGGACCTGGAAGAAACAGCAGTGATGGTCCTGGGGCATCACTGCTGTTCGAGCGAGCTTCATCGGTGTCTGTGGTGGCGAATTCGGCAAAAACCTCGAGAGGGCTTCGAAGCCGATTAACCACCGCCTCCGCCGTCAGTTTCTGAGCAGCCTCACAGTGGGGTACGAGGTTGGTGCGTAGGTGAGCGAGGCAAGAGGGTGACATCACGATGATTGGGTCGGTTGCGGGTTCTTCTGCGAAGAGTGTTACGAGACGACGAACGCGTTTACGAAATGCTCGCACACGACCCGATCGCAGTTCTTCGGCTCCACAGCAACGGGTTGTGGCAAGGTGGCAGGAACGACCTTGCGAGGTGAGCGCTCTGACGATGTCACGTGTTGTCTCATCGGAGAAGTATTCAGCACCGCACGACGCGAAGAGACTCACCCGAGGCAGATCAACTGCTTCATGCAGTTCCTGCCGGCGACACCACTGAGAAAATCGCTCCCCAGACACCTGTGGAATTCGAGCAGACGGTGAAATCCCGGTAAGGGCCGTAATGAGTCGGCGCCGAAGCGTATTCGGATGCTGTAAGAGCCAGTTGCTGAGACGTGAACATCTAGATGCAATGGGGCCGATAACATCCGGGGACGACAACAGCCAGTTGGTGAAGCGCTGTCGCACGGTGAAGTAGCCGTTCATGTGCCGCACCTCCATGAGGTCAACAAATGATGTCGGGAGGTCAATGTCATATTCACTGCTGGGCCCCCTATTAGGGCAACGCTGTACGCAAGCTCCACAGTGAAAGCAGAGATCTGAAACGATGTTCTGCTGTTGCGGGGTGAGTAGGTGAGGGTCGCCGTCCTTCAGAATTGCAACGGCGTCGAAGACCGAAGGAAAGACGTCGCAGAGGTCGATGCAGAGGCGACATTGTGAACACACCGCAAATTCGTCGGCGAGTGACGTCCTCACGGCCGATTCCTCGACAATAGGGAATGCGGTGGTCACTTGAAAATGGTGATTCTGTTATTCGAAAAAAGTTATAGAGGAAATCGTTGGCATTCTCACCCAGGTCTGATCGAGACCCGAGTGAGAATGCGGAAACGATGAATTAGGCCAGATCGAAGCGATCGAGGTTCATGACCTTCGTCCACGCTGCAATAAAGTCACGGACGAACTTCTCGCCAGAGTCTGATGAGGCATATACATCAGCAATCGCACGAAGTTGTGAGTTTGAACCGAAGACCAAGTCGTTACGGGTACCAGTCCAGCGAACTTCGCCGGTGGTCCTGCTCCGAGCTTCAAATTCGTCTTGGGCATCTGTCGTTGCGGACCAGACGTTGTTGAGGTCAAGCAAGTTCACGAAGAAGTCGTTCGACAACACGCCAACTCGATCGGTCAACACGCCGTGCTGTGAGCTACCTGAGTTCGCTCCGAGCACGCGAAGGCCGGCAACAAGTACTGACATTTCTGGTGCACTGAGCGTGAGCAGTTGCGCACGGTCAACGAGGAGGTGCTCGGCATTCTGAGCGTGACCTTTGCCGAGGAAGTTTCTGAAACCGTCTGACTTCGGCTCAAGCGGAGCGAACGACTCGGTGTCAGTCATTTCTTGGGTGGCATCTGCACGACCAGGGGTGAACGGAACTGTCATCGTCACGCCGCCAGCTGCGGCAGCAGCTTCGACTGCTGCTGAACCAGCGAGCACGATGAGGTCGGCCATTGAGATCGATGAGCCCGAGGCGTTGAACTTGCTCTGAATTCCTTCAAGAACAGAAAGAACCCGGTGTAGCTGATCGGGATCGTTCACTTCCCAACCGTTCTGAGGGGCGAGGCGAATGCGGGCACCGTTGGCGCCGCCACGCTTGTCGCTTCCACGGAACGTCGAAGCCGACGCCCATGCCGTTGTCACGAGCTCACCCGTGGTGAGGCCCGATGCAAGGATGTCTGCCTTGAGTGATGCAATCTCAGCATCGGTTACAAGAGCGTGATCGACAGCCGGAACTGGGTCTTGCCAGATGAGGTCCTCACTTGGAACTTCAGGGCCGATGTAGCGAGCCTTCGGTCCCATGTCTCGGTGTGTCAACTTGAACCAGGCACGAGCAAATGCATCAGCAAATTCTTCTGGGTTCTCATGGAAACGACGTGAGATCGGCTCGTAGATCGGATCGAAGCGCATGGCCATGTCAGCAGTGGTCATCATCGGGGCGTGGCGCTTGTTTGGATCGTGCGCGTCTGGGACGAGGTCAGCAGCAGCGGGATCGGTTGGCTTCCATTGCTGGGCGCCTGCTGGGCTGCGAGTGAGCTCCCACTCGTATCCGAACAACATGTCGAAATAGGAGTTGTCCCATTGCGTTGGGGTTGGGGTCCATGCGCCTTCGATACCACTTGTGGTTGCGTCGCCACCGACACCTGTGCCGTGAGCATTCTTCCAACCGGTTCCTTGTTGCTCAATTGGAGCACCTTCTGGCTCTGGGCCAACGAGTGCAGGGTCTCCCGCTCCGTGAGCCTTGCCGAATGTGTGGCCACCTGCGGCGAGAGCAACGGTTTCCTCGTCATTCATTGCCATGCGTCGGAAGGTTTCGCGGATGTCTGCACCTGAGGCAATTGGGTCTGGGTTGCCGTTGGGGCCTTCAGGGTTGACGTAGATAAGTCCCATCTGGACCGCACCAAGTGGGTTCGCCAATTCGCGGTCGCCTGAGTAGCGCTTGTCGCCAAGCCACTCGGTTTCTGGACCCCAGTAGATGTCGTCTTCTGGTGCGTAGATGTCTTCGCGGCCACCTGCGAATCCGAAGGTCTTGAAACCCATTGATTCGAGCGCGACGTTGCCGGCGAGGATCATGAGGTCGGCCCATGAGATCTTTCGGCCGTACTTCTGCTTGATTGGAAGGAGCAGCATGCGGGCCTTGTCGAGGTTGCCGTTGTCCGGCCAGCTATTCAGCGGGGCGAACCTGTGGTTACCAGTTCCTGCTCCGCCGCGACCGTCTTCAATGCGGTAGGTGCCTGCAGCATGCCACGCCATGCGGATCATGAGGCCGCCGTAATGGCCGTAGTCGGCTGGCCACCACTCTTGAGAGTCGGTCATCATGGCTTCAAGATCGGCCTTGACTGCGGCGAGGTCGAGCGAGGCGAACTCTGCGGCGTAATCAAAATCGTCGTCCATCGGGTTTGAGGCTGGGTGGCCCTGATGGAGGATTCCAAGGTTTAGCTGTTCTGGCCACCAGTGTTGGTTAGCGGCGGTCGTCGTTGGAGGGTTCACACCGTGGACGACGGGGCATTGGTCAGACATCATGTCTCCTTATGTGGTTTGGTTATTCGTTGGTTTGTCGAGGTTCTTTGACGGAGCGCTGCACTTCGCACACGTCCCGTGGATCACCACCGATGTTGAAGATGGTGAGAAGTCATTTGGTTCGCTGATCGACACTGCATCGAGGTGATCGATGCTGACGTCGGCGATCGCTCCGCACATATCGCAAACGGCGTGGTGGTGGTCGGTTAGGTTCGGGTCGAATCGAACCGCTCGTCCATCGAACGTGACTTGGCCGAGCTCGCCCATTTCGGTGAGGTCGGCGAGCGTTTGGTACACCGTTCGCAGTGATATTCCTGGCATCTGCGCAGAAGCGGTGATGAAGAGGGCTTCTGCAGTCGGATGCTCTGCGTTGTCGTGTAATAGTGAGAAGAGCAGTTGCCGCTGCGGGGTGATCTTTAACCCCTCAGAACGAAAACGCTCGACAAGCTGCTCAGGACTACGCACCCTCCTAGTGTGGTTCGCGGCTGGTCTAATCTGCAAATCGTGCGAACAAGCAACTCCTGAGATTTGGGTCTCGGGGTGGCAAAGGTGAGGTGAAGTTACGAATTTCCACCTGGCTGCCACAGCGTCGCTTGGTAGCCCTCCTCGAGCGACGATGCGACCGCATCGATGTCGTCGCCGGTACCCAAATGTGCGGCGAGAAGTTCAGCCCCACTCGGTCGGGCGTTTTCCTCTGGCCAGGTTTCGGTATCCCACACCTGTGACCGTCGCATCGCTTTGCCGCAATGCATAAAGCAGGTTGCAACCTCAACAACGATTGCGAGGTTGGGGACTTGATTGCCGTCGGCGCAGAGATTTCGAATCTCGATGTCGGTTGAAACCGATGCCGCCCCGTTCACCCGCATCGTCTCTTCAAGCCCGGGGATCATGAACAACATGGCAATCGAGGCATGCTCAACGAGGTTGCGGTACGAGTCGATGCGGTTGTTGCCGGCGAGATCACCGAATGCGATGTGCTGCGCATCGACGACTTTCACGAAGCCCGGGGTGCCGCCGCGGGGCGAGATGTCGACGCGCTCGCCGTTGCTCGTTGCGAGAATGAACAGCGGCGACGCTGAAATCATGCGGGCGGCCGCGCCGTCGATGTGGTCGATTTCTTTGTCGAGTGCTCGTTGCGAGGGTAAGCGAAAGAGTGACCGCAGAGCATCAGTATCAACCACGCATGAATGAAGATCCATGTCGTAACCCTAGAGCGCGCGTGCTCGTGCGGTAAGCGAGTCGACGTCTCCTGTGATGACGACCGTCTTGATTCGTGCGGTGGCCCCTGAGGTGATGGCGACGGCAGTACGCCTCACCTTGAAGGTCTTGCCGAGAAATCGTTGCAACTCGGTGTTCGCTTTGCCATCCACCGGGGGTGCAGCGAGGCGGAGTCGAAGTTCTGTTGAACCTGTGTCGGCGATTGCGCTTGTTCGGGCACCGGGCACGGCCCGGACGCGAAGTTGAATCCCGCGGGAAGTGGTCGACAACCACTGAGGTGGGCTGACGTCATTCATGGTGAAGTTGT
>JAYNVD010000043.1:0-13781 GCA_038100275.1 Ilumatobacteraceae bacterium | reverse complement strand
GCGCAGACACGAGTAGCCGGTTGCGCTCTGTGTGGTAACGAAAGACCGATGACCCAACACCACTCGATTGGGCGTGGTGATGGCGTACTACGGCCGTTGGACAGTACACATGGCGCCAGCCAGCTTTGCGGCCACGCCACGAGAGGTCAGTGTCTTCGTAGTAGAGGAAGAGGCGCGTGTCGAACGTACCGACCTCATCAAGGTGTTTCGCCCGCAACAGGGTGGCTCCACCGCACCAGGCAAATACTTCACACGGTTCGTCATACTGGCCCTGGTCGGGCTCCATGAATCCGCGGTCACCGGCAAATCCAAATTCATAGAGCTCGCTACCAACGTTGTTGATGACGTCCTCGCGATAACCGCCTAGACGAACATCAACCGTTTCGTATTCGGTCTCACCGCTTGCGCCGACAACGACATCAATGGCATCAATATCGGATTCAAGTCGCACCGATAGCCGCCGTTTTGAATTAAGACGAATCGACGCGGTTACCTCTTCTCCGTCGATCAACGCGAACCGCAACGTTGCAGTGCGGCGTGACCAACGTGCAATTTCTTCGTTTCGGGCCCGATCGGGATCGACCGCGCCGTGAAAGCCTTCATCGAACTGCACGATGTTGTCGCACCGTTGCCCATCGACTCGAAGAGCCGTCACACATAATCCAAGTTCGTCACGACGACGCTCACCGAGCTCTTCCTCAATCGAGATTCGGACCGGCGCGTAGCGATCGGCAAACAGCATTTTCGATGCAACACCGCCAATTTCAGCTGATGATTCAGCTGCGTTGACGAGTTCTTTCAACCATTGTGTATCAACTGTCGCGTCGTTATTCAGCAATGCAACATAGTCATAGTGATCGGCGAGCGAGCCGGTGACGCCATGGAGAATTCCAAGGTTGCAACCTCCGGCAAACCCGAGATTCTCGAGCGGTTCGATAACGATGACATCAGGGAATTGAGCCCGAGTCCGCTCCGCAACATCATCTAACGAGCCATTGTCGACGAGTACTACCTCAAGGCGATCCCGAGGCCAATCAAGATCGTTGAGCGACTGGAGACATGCCAATGTCATGTCTCCTCCATCAAACGTGAGGACGACCACCCGAACAAACGGCACCGATTCAGACGTCACGTTGGGCCAACCAATATTGGAAGTCGTTGATCGATGAGCCAGTTCCGAAGGGCAGTTGCCACATGTGTGGGGGTCCACTGCTCTGCGTGTGCACGCGCTACCGCACCTGCGTTCTGTGCGTGCTGTTCCTCACCGAACTGATCAACCACACGAACAACCGAATCAACATCGCCTTCGACAACGACGAGGCCTTCGTGACCCTCGCCGTGCGTCGACATATTGGTCACCACGGGTATCCCCCGTGCCAGCAATTCGCAGATCGCCGCCGACATCTGGCCCGGGTGCCCTTCTCGCAACTGGACGGCACAACGCACATGCGCAAGAAGGTCCTCAAGCATGTCGTCGTTGACCCGGCCATGAATGGTGAACCGATTCAACACACCATGTTGCTCGGCAAGATGGACAAGTTGTTCTCGCCGTTTGTCTGTGATTCCGCCAATCAGTTCGAGATGAATGTCTTCACGCTCGGCGAGCATCTCCACAAGCACTGTTGGCTGTTTGTTGTCGTCAACGACCCCAAACGAGATCACACGGTCTCCGCCAATCGTTGTTTGTGGTCGCTCCGGGTGTGCAAGTGGGATCACAACGGTCGGCGGCAACGATGAGCCAAATCGTTTAGTCAATGCGTCAACGGCTTGTTGTGAGGTCACGATGATTGAACGTGCTTCCCCGATCGCTTTGTCGAGTCCAGTTACACCGACTGCATGGAGTTCAGCAGGATTCATGACTTCGGCATCCTGGACGCCATCAATTTCAAGAGCCGACAGTCGCTCTCGAACCCAGCGCTCTCCCCCGCCAAAGTGCGCTGGGCCAATCACCGCGCCCAGTGATGTCGCCTCGTGCAGCCAGAGATGAGCACCACCGGTCGCTGCTCGGTCGAGACTGACCGCATGATGTTCCGAAGACCCGAGGGCGATCACGAGGTGGTCGACATCATGGGCTCGAAACGTCCTGCCGATTGCCGCTGCACCGGCGACCGGGCGTCGCGATGGTCGAGACAAAAGACGCTCGCCAGTTGCCGAACAGTCATCGAGCGAAATGATCTCATCTCTGTCTGGCCATTTGTCGAGCACCATCTTGGTGTAGACACCAATACCCGATCTCGACTTTGGATGGGGTGCCGCGAATGCGACTGATATCAGGCACTCTGAACGCGCTCTGCGTTGGCGGGTCGGCTTTCGAAGCGCCGCAAGAATTTCGCCGCCCACATGCTCCACTGTCCAACGCTGAAGACGTTCCGTCTCTTCCACGAGAACTCGCTGCCTGAACTGCTCGTCGTTCAGCGCGTGGTCGAGTAGGCGGGCTATGTCTTCGACGTCATACGGGTCGAACAACGCATCCTCACAACCCGCAACCTCAGGCATTGAGGAGGTCGACGAGCACAGCACTGGAGTACCGCAAGCAACCATTTCGGCAATCGGTAGACCGAACCCTTCCTCAAGCGACGGCATCACGCCAAGGCTTGCATTCTGCATGAGGGCAACCAGTTCGCCATCGGTAACTTCGCCAGTGAACCGAACGCTGTCTCCGACGCCTTGATACACCGCTAGATGATTCCAGTGATCAAGGGTCGATTGCGGCGCAGCACACGCAACAATCAACTCGCTGTTGTGTCGAGTTTGAGTTGGTAACCGAGACCATGCGGTCACGAGACGTTCTGTGTTCTTTCGCTGGTCTGCCCCGGTAACGGCAAGCACAGTACGTCTTGCAGACACCAGCGTCGTTCCTCGGCTGAGAGTGTGATCAACCGCATTCGGCCTGAATTGTGGCTCGATTACTGCGCCCACCACGTTGATACGCGACCGATCAACTCCAAGTTCAACCGCCGAGGTGTCGGCAGTAAAGGTTGAGTTCGCACAGAATCGATCGATCGATCGACAGGTCACTGTCCGTAGCCGTGTCTGGAGGCGAGCATGATCGTTCGTCAGGTAACGCTCAGGAAATCGCTGAGGAATGACATCGTGAACGATCGCCGCCACCTTCAAATCAAGGTCCGTCACAACCCGCGGAATGACGTCAAGCGGCACTGGATGCAACATCAACTGCGTGCAAATAAACCAAGGCTCAGCATCGCGAGCCGCCTCGAACACATCACGCAGAAACGGTGAGGTGGAAACCTCCGGAATCGCGTCGTTCCAACGGTGATGCTGTTCGTTCGTCGAGCACAGCACCGTTGTCGAAATACCCGCAGACAGCATCGCTCTCACAAAGCCGATCGTGTACCGACCAACCCCCCTGCCACCCGCTGTTGGGTGATCGATTACTCGACCATCAACGAGTGCGACCACCTGGGAAGTTGCGTTCATCCCTCTGATCGACGCTCAGAAAGTTCCCGCATCTCTGCAAGCTGCCGCTCAATTGTCTCTGCTGCCGCAACCGCCGTATCGGCATCGAGGCGGAGACGATCGAGGTACCCAAGAAATAGTGGCAACGAGGCCTCGCTACCGGTGCGGACGTCGTGATTGAGATTCATCACGACTTCAGCAATCTGAGCGTTTGTCGTTCGCAGTTCAGCCACTTCAGCGCGTAAAGCCCGAATGTCTGCGCCAGTAAGACGCCGGAGTACTGCCTTGAGAATGCGCACGTTCCGAGATTACTGCCCCACGCCCACCGAAGATGGACAGGTCACTTCCTCGATCGACGTGCTCGAGAGGTGAAGCACATTCCAAACATTTCGATGCCGAGAACGAGCGTCTTCCAGCGGTTACCCGTCACTGAACTTTGACCAACGCGAGGGTTGTAATTCAGCGGCAACTGAACGAATGAAATTCTCTGTGAGACCACATGCAACATCATTTCGAAACCAAATGCCGAGCCCTTTTTCTTGAAGTTTGGCGCAATCTGCTCAACCGCTTCTCGCGACATCACCCGGAAGGTGCACCCGACATCTGAAAGATAAATCGTGTTGAACAGCACCTCGACGATCTTTGCAACTGCCCAATTGCCCCACTTGAGGAAGGTGCCCATATTGGCACCGGAAAGAATGAACTCCTGGATTGTCCTCGAACCAAAGACCACCTCAACATCACCGGTGTAGGGAAGCAACTTCAGCAGATCTTCAGGGTCAAACGTGCCATCTGGTTCGCAGATCGAGATGAGCTCCACATTGAGCGCCATCGCTTCTTTGAGGCCCCGCTGAATCGCTGCCCCATAGCCCTGCTCTGATTCAAAGACTTCTATTGCTGATGTCGAAGCGACCGCCGGCGACGTATCTGGGTGAGCGTTGTTGTTCACCACAATGATGTGGTCGACTATGTCGAGGGCCTCGAACCGGTTGATGCACTCCGCTATCGAGAGATGCTCGTTGTAGGTCGGTAAGACCACGGCGATCGATTGGTTATTCCACATATCCGAGCCTCCTCTCTCACATAGACGTCTTCAGACAGTATGTCGGTCAACCGCTTCCTTCATGCGCGTCTCTCCTCACGGTAAGTTGCACGTATGACAATTCTCGTGACCGGTGGCGCTGGATATATCGGCTCTCACACCGTCCGCCTTCTTCGCAACCTTGGACGTGACGTTGTCGTGCTCGATTCACTTGAGCGGGCAAACGGGAATGCGCTGCTCGGAGCAGAGTTGGTTGTCGGGTCGATCGCCGATGAAGCCCTCGTCACGAAGACCTGCCGTGACCACGGCGTAACGGCGATTGTCCACTTCGCCGCTTATAAGAGTGTTGGAGAATCGATGTCATCGCCAGGCATGTACTGGCAGAACAATGTTGCAGGAACCGTTCACCTCGCTGAGGGAGCGCTCGCTGCGGGCGTGCAACAAATGGTCTTTTCTTCATCTGCGTCGGTGTATGGAAACCCGACAGTCACACCGATTACCGAAGATGCCGCAATTCGACCAGAGAACGTCTATGCCGAATCAAAGGCCTCAATGGAGCGAGTGCTCTCGTGGTACGGCGAAACCCATGGTTTGCGGTCGGTCAGCCTGCGCTACTTCAATGCGGCCGGAGCAAGCCTCGATGGAGTGATCGGCGAGGACTGGTCGGTTACCACCAACCTCATTCCTCTTGTCATGAAGGCCGTCCTTGGCGTGTCCGGCTCGGTCCAGGTGTTCGGAGATGATTATCCGACACCTGATGGCACAGGAATTCGCGATTACATCCATGTCGAAGACCTCGCTCGCGCCCATGTTGCAGCCCTTGACTACCTCGACGGAGGGGGTGCAAGCACTGCGGTCAACCTCGGAACAGGTGTCGGTTCGTCGGTGCTGGAGATTCTTCGCCGCACAGCAGAAGAAGCCGGTCGCGATGTTCCGCACGACATCGTTGATCGACGGGTTGGTGACCCTGCAACGGTGTACGCGGATCCTTCAACAGCGCAGGCACTTCTCGGCTGGACTTCCGAACTCACGCTTGATGACATCATTCGCACTGCCTACGCCTGGCACGCCTCGCAGATTCAGAACTAGTCGCCGTCTACTGCTTCATCAGTGCCCGGCGACGCAGAATTGACGCTTCGATCGCTCTGATCGCACCGACCACTCCATCAATCTGAGAATACGAGAGTATGAGCACGGTGAGGCCAAACACAAAGTCCGCCCCACCCCCAAGCCCGACCCATTCACCGACGAGCGGGAAGAGCCACAGGCTGAGCACACCCCAGAGCGCTCCGACTGCTGAGGAGAGCCCACCAATCACCGCTGCAGCGTAGAGCCGAAGCGCCATAAAGACATTGAAATCATTTGCCTGAACGAAGGGGAACAAAATAACGCCGAGTGCTCCCGAAACTCCTGAAAGAGCTGCAGAGAGCCCTAAGGCAGCCGACCTTGTTCGGGCGATCGGGACGCCGAACGTAGCTGCCGCCAACGAGTTATCCCGTTGCGCCTTTGTCGCTCTTCCCCACCGACTCTGCAAGAAGTTTGCTGCGATCACCATGCTCAGCACGATGACAAACATTGTGATGAAGTACCGGTAGACAAGATCCTCAACAGGAAGCCATGAGGGAGGAGAAAGTTCGCGCTCAAGTGTCCTTCCGCTCGGGCCACCTGTGATTGACCGACACCACCGAGCAAATGGCGGGAACGCAATTGCATAACCAAACGAAACAAGGGCGAACTGAGAATCACGCACTCGCAGCGACGGAAAGCCAAGCACGACACCAACACCACCAGTGAACAGCGCAGCGAGTGGCAGTGATATGAGAATTGGTAGCCCAAAGTCATCGCTAAACGTCACGAGAGCAAACGCCCCGACTCCGACGAACACCGACTGTCCAAGGCTGACAATTCCACCTGCACCAAGCGCCACGTTCACACCAAGAACTGCGAGCACAAGAGCGAGAAAACGGGCGAAATTTCGGAGATCGTTTTGCGAGATAAATAATGGCAGGAGAAAAATTGTGGCTGCCACTACAAGCAGCAAGAGTGCACGCCATGATCGATTTTTCATACTCGCTCCACTGGCCGCTGCCCGAATAGTCCCCACGGGCGAAAGACCAACACAGCGATCAAAACCATCAGCGCAGCAACGATTGACATCTCGGTTGGAAGCCCGAGGTAGCCAGGAACGAGCGTCTGTGCTTGAGCAACAATGATTCCGCCGACTACTGCCCCTCGAAGGGAGTCAAAGCCACCGAGCGTCACCGCTGCAAGGGCGTAGATGAGGGTACGAAACATCAGTGATGAATCGAGCAGCGACATCGACGCCGCAAGGCTTGCCGCAAGTGCCGCCAAGGCACCCGAAATACCCCACCCAATTGCCATCAGCTTCTTTGGCTGGATACCAACAAGAATCGAACTTGCACGATTGTCCGTCAGCGCTCGAAAGGAAAGACCAGCCTTCGTCTTCGACATGAAGAATGTCACAAGTCCGCAGGCGACAATCACCACCACCCAAGCTCCGATTGTGGTGTACCGAAGGCGGGCTCCCGCGACATTCAGATAATCATCCGCCCCTGAGGGGAACAACTGACCGAAGACCCGTGCTCTGCCACCCCACTGACTTGAAATCACTGCGCTTACGCAAATGAGTAGCGCAATGGAGCGATTGAGCGCCCGCTGAGGGGTTGATTCGCCAAAATCTCGCATCACCACCCGCTGAAGCGCAACGGCGAGCATCGCTGCGATGAACACCGAGATAAGGGTCGCCACCCACAAATTGAAGGGGTGCCCGGGCAAATTGGAAAACAATGCTGCGCCGGCAACGAACGAAGCGGCAGGTGACGCCATCGCAAGCGCCATGTACCCACCGAAGAGCCCAATCTCGCCTTGGGCGAGGTTGACACGCCCTGTCGCTCGGTGACTAATTGCGATAGCCACAGCAAGAGCGCCGTAGATCGACCCGTTAAATAGCCCGTCAAGAATTCTTTGCAGAAAAAGCGTCACAAACACTCCACCCGAACAAGAGTAATGCCGGTGGGTTTTCACCCACCGGCATTACCTAAGTGATTACTTACTGAGAGTAATTACTCAGCAACCCTCGCCAGCAACCCAGGCGCAGTTCGGTGAAAGACCGCTGAGGTCAATCGTTCCGCCCTGCTGAACCCAAGTCTGAGCAGCGTTGTCGAACTGTGAAATGTCAGAGCCTTCAATGAAGTAGGCGTCTGCATTTCCGTTCATGTTGATGACAATTCCGTCCAGGAGGCCTGGGTGCGTGAACTCAGCGAAACCGCGCTGCGCAAGCATGATGTTGGTGCGGTTGATGCCGCCTTCCAACTCAGCTGCGATGCGGAAGATTTGCTCCCACACGAGACCGCGGTTGGCAAAGCCCTCACCCTGAAGTGAGATTGTTGCGTCGCCACCGAACTCCTCGAGGGTCTCATTTGCCCATGAGATGTAGAGGTCATCGGCATACTTCGGATCGGTGGTGTCCTTGACACCGCCACCAACGATGTACCAGCCGTCAGCAGCTTCACCTGCTGGCGCCATGTAAGCCGACACTGCCTTACACACCGAAGGAGTGAAGTAAGCCTGTGCTGTCTCAGTGATACCTGATCGGGCAGCTTCCTGAATTGCAAGCACGCAAGGGTTACCTGCGGTCATCGAGATGAATACGTCAGGGTTCGAAGCAGCAAGCGTGGTGACCTCGTTGGTCAGCGTGGCGGCTGCTGGGTCGTGACGGACAATCTCGAATGACTCGATGTGATCACTGTTGTCAGCAAAGTCTTGGAATGCCTGCTCATAGGCAAGACCGAAGTCGTTGTCCATGACGAGACCTGCGACGACGACACCAGGCTCGGTGTTGGCCTCAATCCATGCGCCCCAGAGGAGTGCCTCTGATGCGTAGCTGAGCTGGTAACCGGTGGTCCATGGATTGTTCTCTGGGTCCCCCCATGCCTGGTGACCGGTCGAAACCATCACCTGTGGGACACACTGTGAGTTGAACTCGCCCTGCACCGAGAAGGTGTTGGGTGATCCAAGCGTGTGACCGACGAGAGGCTTCACGCTCTGGAAGAACTCTGCCCAAGCTTCGATGGTCTTCGTTGCGACGTACTCGTCGTCTTTCACGTCAACTTCGAACGTGTATCCGCCGATACCGCCCTGATCGTTGATCCAGTCGAAGTAAGCACCAAGTCCGGTGTAGATGTTGCCGTATGCAGCGAGTGAGCCTGAGGTAGCGGTGGTCACACCAATGGTGATCACTCCGTCGTCAAGACCTTCGTCGTTGTTCCAGCCTTCTGGGCACTCGTTGGTGTCAATGGTGAAACCTGCAGGACCGACGAGAATTCCGTCGTCTCCGAGGCCCCAACCTTCTTCTGCTGCTGTCGCAACGATCGCTGCACGCTGTGATTCCCACAGTTCCAGCCAGCCTTCAAGAGTGGTTGGCAACTCTTCAGCGGCAGCCTCAGCATCTTCATTCGATGCTTCTTCAACGGCCGCTGCAGTGTCTTCTTCGCTCGCCGCGCCACCTGCTTCTTCTGCAGGCTCCTCAGCAGCAGCTTCTTCTTCAGCTGCTGGCTCGTCGGCTGGAGCGTCGGAAGCGTCATCTCCACCACCACATGCGGCCGCCACCATAGCGACCACTGCGAGAGCGGCGAAGTTCTTCTTCATCCTTCTCATGTATCTCCCCTTTTTGTTGTTTCGATGAGCCGGGACGGCTCAGCGACTTTTGAACTGAAATATGACGTTATCTGAAATTCTGGTATCAGATCTGTCACGACAGACGTGACAGATCTGCTGGCAACGGCGGCGCTTTCGGATCGATCCGGTACACCTTCTGCATAAATTTCGGCTTGAGTGAACCGATAATGCCTCGAGGCAAGAAGAACGTCACCACGATCAGGATCACGCCAAAGATGAGCGCCGAGAATGGGCCTTTGCCATCGAGAACAAAAATCCCGAAGTCGATGTTGATGTTCTTCGAGAACTCCTTCACAAACACGATGACGAAGGCTCCGATGAAGGCACCGCCCAATGTCGCAACACCCCCGATGACGAGACCCACCAGCATTTCGACGGCGAGTGGGAACAGGAAGTCCTGCTCAGCAACGAATCCCTTGTCAAGCGCAAGAATCGTCCCCGACAAACCACACAGAGCAGCCGAAGTGCCAAATGTGAACACTTTTTGGCGAACAAGGTTGACACCGCTGACGGCAGCGCCGGTCTCGTTATCTCGAATTGCGATAATCGCACGGCCTGCTCGGCTATTCAGCAAGTTGCGAATTGCAAACGTGACAACGATCACCATTGCCAGAATAAGGAAGTAGCGGTACCGAGCTGGCTCGGTCTCAGTGAAACCGAGCGCCTTACCGAGTCCGGTTGGGATCACTTTCTCGTCAATAATCCGCCCGTTCGCTCCGCCGGTCTTCTCCGCGATGCCAAAGGTTTCAATCTTTGCGAGCGACGGGAAGACCACCGCAACCGCGATCGTGATCACCACCAGATATAGGCCTTTAATCCTAAGCGCCGGTAACGCGAGCAGCGAACCAAAAGCAAATGCCGACGCCATCGAGAACGGAATCACCATCCAGTAGTCAAAGTTGAGGTCTTGCACAAGCCAAGCTGAGACGAAGGCGCCGAGACCGATGAAGGCACTGTGGCCGAGGGCGAAAAGCCCGCCATACCCAAGCACCAGGTTGAGACCCATGATGGCGATTGCCATCGCCCACATGCGGTTAACTCGACCTACCTGATACTCGGGCAATATGAATGCGGCCAAAATCAGCACAGCCAACGCTACGGCCATGAGGATCATCATGTGTGTGCGGTGCTTTGAGCTCCCGCGTTCTACAACAATTGCCATTGTGATCAGACCCTTTCAATCCGCTTCGTACCGAACAATCCGCTCGGCTTGTACCACAACACTGCGAGCAAGATGAGCACTGGAATCAACAACGGCGTCGCTGGCAAAAATTCGAGTGGTGGATGCTCCAAGCCAAAGTGCCATGAGCCGAGGTAACCGTTACCAAGTGACTTTGTGAGGCCAACGATCATTCCACCGAGAGCGGCGCCACCAACGGAGTCAAGGCCACCAACAGCGGCTGACGCAAATGCGTAAATCGTAATGGCCGCCATCATGCTTGGCTGCAAGGTGATGCGAGGAGCAACAATAACTGCGCCGAGGGCACCGAATCCTGCTGCGAGCGCCCATCCGAAACTCAGCACTCGACCGGTACGAACACCGACCAAGCGAGCTGATTCGACATTCGCCGAAACTGCACGGAAGGCGAGGCCCATCTTCGTCCTGTTCAAGATCAGGAACAAGATGTAGAGCACTGCACCGAGGGTGACAACAGTTCCAATAGTGTCGTAGAACAAACGTGCACCAAAGATCACGATTTTGTCGTCAGCCCCATTTGGGAACATTGATGGCATGATGCGTGCTTGGTAGTTCCACACGATGCCAGCAACCGCGTTGATACCGAGGAACAAGCCAAGCGTGATCAACACCACTGGAAGGTGATCCTCCGGGTCAAACGGTCTGGTTAACACCCGTTCAACCGTCGCACCAAAAGCCGCCGACAGCACCATTGCAATAATCGCCGCAACCCAAATAATGAGGTAGGTGTTGCCGAGGAAGTCAAGGATTCCACTTTGCACTGCGAAGATGTACGCAAAGAATGCGCCAAGCATCGCCATTTCGCCCTGGGCGAAGTTAATCAACGTGGTCGCCTTAAAGATGAGCACGAGCGCTACGGCAATTGCGGAATACACCGCACCGTCACTAATGCCATCGAAAATGCGCTGAATAAGTAGTTGCATAATCGGTCCCCCTTACGCCCCGAGATACGCGGCCTGCACCGCTGGATCATTCCGAAGTTCCTCAGCGGAACCCGAACCTGTTATTTCTCCGGTCTCGAGAAGGTAGCCACGGTGGGCAATCTCGAGTGCCAGGTTTGCATTCTGCTCAACGAGCAACATCGCAGTGCCTTGCTCTTTGTTGATCTGCGCGAAGACTTGGAACAAGTCTTCAATGATCAATGGTGCAAGACCTAGCGACGGCTCATCAAGAAGCATCATCTTCGGGCGGCTCATCGCCGCACGAGCTACAGCAAGCATCTGCTGCTCACCACCAGACAGCGAACCCGCTGCCTGCTTTTGACGTTCGCCGAGAACTGGATACTTCTCAAGCCACATCTGGATGTCAGATTCGACCTCGTTGTCGGTGCGGGTGTACGCACCGACTTCAAGGTTCTCACGAACGGTGAGCGCGGAGAACGTACCACGACCCTGAGGGACGTGAGCGATTCCGGCATTCACGATGTCAGCGGTGTCAGCTTTTGAGATGTCGGTACCGTTGAAGGTGACCTTGCCATCTGTTGCGACCATGTTGCAGATCGCTCGAAGCGTCGTCGTCTTGCCGGCACCATTAGCGCCAAGTACCACAACGATCTCGCCCTCGTTCACTTCAAGGTTGACACCATGTAGGGCCTGAATCGCTCCGTACGAGGCAGTGACGTTTTCACAAAAAAGAACTTGATTACTCATTTGCTGCTCCCCAGGTAAGCCTCGACAACCGCAGGGTTCTCGCGAACCTCAGCTGGTGTACCCTCGGCGATCTTTCGACCAAGGTTGAGAACAACAATCTTCTCTGTCAACGCCATCACCATCTTCATGTGGTGCTCAACGAGAAGCACCGTCAATTGATATCGGTCACGAATTTCACGAATGACGTCACCAAGTTCGGAAACCTCTGCGTGGGTAAGACCTGACGCTGGCTCATCGAGCATCAGCATCTTCGGCGATCCAATCAATGCTCGAGCAATCTCGATGCGCTTCAAGGTTCCAAATGGCAGACCATCGGCTGGGCTAAATGCAACATCTTCGAGGTTGAGTTCAGCCAGAACGGCGTACGCACGCTCGCGAAGTTCACTCTCTTCCTTCTTGGTGTTGATCTTGAACATCGAACGCCAGTAGCCAGCGGTCGTGGTGGTGTGTGCACCAACCATCACATTCTCAAGAACCGTAAGGCCCTTCCACAATGCGAGGTTCTGAAAGGTTCGATAGGCACCGACCTGACAGATCTCGTGCGCTTGCATTGCCAGAAGATCTTGACCCTCAAATTCAACCGAACCTTCGGTTGGGTCATAGATGCGGCTGACGACATTGAACAACGTCGTCTTACCGGCCCCGTTAGGACCGATCAAACCACAGATCTGGCCTTTCTCGACATCGAACGATGCAGCGTCGAGAGCGGTAATGCCCCCGAACTTCACCGTGATGTCACGAACAGACAACTGCGACATGAAATCTGTACTCCCCCTGTATCGGGCCCGAGGTCACTGACGACCTCAGGCGTTCTTGAAGAGCATAGACAACTGAGCCATCCAAAAAGAAATCATTGGTGGCAATTGTCACATGCGAGCACGCAAGCTGTGCTCGCTCATAGAAGCGGTCAGACTTTCTGCCCTGTAGGGCGGGTGGGGATCGAACCCACGACCAAGGGATTATGAGTCCCATGCTCTAACCACTGAGCTACCGCCCCTAACGACGGACGGGGCCCCGAAGGACCCCGTCCGTGGCTCCGGGAGCAGGGCTCGAACCTGCGACCCGCTGATTAACAGTCAGCTGCTCTGCCAACTGAGCTATCCCGGAATAACCACGGTGATCTTACCGCTCATCGACGTCTCTGGCACTAACGCCAAACACTGAATTCGCTTACAACTACTTACTGCAGAAATTCCCGAAGACGTTCTGCCATCAGTGGTGAGCGCAGCCGTGCGAGCGTCCTTGCCTCGATTTGCCGAATGCGCTCACGAGTTACCCCAAGCTCAGCTCCCACTTCTTCGAGGGTTCGCTGGCGAATAGGGTTGCCCTCCTCGTCGACACCAAGCCCAAACCGCATCTGCAATATCTCGCGTTCTCGTTCACCCAGGCCATCGAGAAGTTCGACAATCTGAGATTCGAGGTCGAGAGCTTCGACCTTGGCTGCAGGGCCAGCAACGTCATCAGCGACGAAGTCGCCAAGGTCGGCATCATCGCCATCGCCAACCGGAGAATCGAGCGAGAGTGGCTCTTGTGACCAACGGAGTAGTTCGGAAACTCGATCTTCAGGCATCTGGAGACGCTCGGCTAATTCAACGACCGAAGGCTCACGGCGAAATTCTTGAAGGAACTCCCGACGCCCCCGCAACAACCGGTTCAGATGCTCGACCATGTGCACCGGAATTCGGATCGTTCTCGCCTGGTCAGCGATCGACCGCGTGATCGCCTGACGTATCCACCAGGTTGCATACGTTGAGAATTTAAATCCCTTTGCGTAGTC
>JAYNVD010000087.1:0-2305 GCA_038100275.1 Ilumatobacteraceae bacterium | reverse complement strand
TCGTTGCGCTCGTCGTCGCCATCTCTGCTGTAGTCGGCCTCACTCGGGCAACAAATGCGCGGGTCGCTGACGTTGAGCGAGTTGAAGGGCTTGCTGGCCTGCTCGCTGGGTCGGTTGACGAAGACGGAAATCTGGTCGATGAGAACGGAAACATCCTCGATAATCCAGTCGATCTTCCGACGGAGAATTACCTGCTCGTTGGCTCAGACACCCGAGAAGGAATCAGCGCCGACGACCCTGACTTCGGCGTGATTGGTGATACCGGGGTGGTGAGCGGACGTCGTGCCGACACCATCATGGTGCTTCGCCGTGAGCGTGATGGCGGTGCGGCAATCGTCAGCCTTCCACGAGACCTTTGGCTTGAAATCCCTGGAACTGGCGGCAGCAATCGCATCAACGCTGCGTACAACGGTGGTGCCGATCGGCTTGTCGCAACCGTCGTTGAGACGCTTGGGATCCCTGTTCATCACTACGTTGAAGTCAACTTCGTGGGTTTCCGGGACATCGTCAATGAACTCGGTGGCGTGACGATCTGTTTCCCGTATCCGACACGCGATGTGAAAACAGGGCTTGACCAGCCGGCAGGATGCAATCTGCTCGACGGCCTAGAGGCGCTTGCGTTTGCCCGAAGCCGCACCTATCAAGAATTCCGAGAAGGCGAGTGGCGTACAGACCCGACATCTGACATCGGCCGGACCCAACGGCAACAGCAGTTCATCTCAGCAGCTGCCGACGGCGCGATTGCTCGTCTCACCGACCAGCCTTTTGCCTCGGGTGATCTCATTACCGCGGTATCGGCTTCGGTCAAGGTTGATGAAACACTTGATCCGTTCCTCGCTGCGGCTGCTCTCAAACAGGCGTATTCAGGAGGCTTCACGAGATACTCGCTTCCCGTCTACGGCGACACGGTGGGCAATGCTTCTGTGCTGCGACTCGGTCAAGGTTCGTCTGAAATTCTTGATTACTTCCGCGGCCTCGGACCGGCTCCAGCCACCGAGTAGTCAAAATCAGTTAGCCTCCCCAATCGTGAAAGCGCTGATTCTCGCCGGTGGTGCAGGCACCCGGCTCCGTCCGATAACACACACTCGGGCAAAGCAACTCGTGCCCGTGGCAAATAAGCCGATCCTGTTTTACGGGATCGAAGCGATGGTCAATGCCGGTATCTCAGAAATTGGTGTCATCGTTGGCGATACCCGCGCTGAGGTGATGGAAGCGCTCGGTGACGGTTCTCAGTTCGGAGCGGCAATTACCTACATCCCCCAAGACGAACCACTCGGTCTCGCCCATTGTGTGCTGATTGCCCGGGATTTCCTTGCCGATGACGACTTCGTGATGTACCTCGGCGACAACCTGCTTGAGCAGGACCTTGCCGCATTCACCGCAGCATTCGAACGCGAGCGCGCCGGATCAACCCCACCGGATGCGCAAATTCTCCTCAAGCAGGTTCCTGATCCGCATCGCTTCGGCATTGCAACACTCGATGACAGTGGAAATGTTGTCCAACTCATCGAGAAACCGGCTGACCCACCTTCTGATCTTGCGCTTGTTGGTGTGTACCTCTTCAACGCGATGATTCATGACGCCGTTGCGGCAATCGAGCCATCGCCTCGAGGTGAACTTGAAATCACCGATGCGATCCAATGGCTCGTCGACCAGGGTCGCCGCGTTCGTTGCGAGTTGCTCACTGGCTGGTGGATCGATACTGGCAAGCTCACTCCATTGCTTGAAGCGAACCGTCTCCTTCTCGAACGAATCGAAACCCAGATCGATGGCGACGTCGACGACTCGTCAGTGATCGACGGGCGAGTGCACATAGCGTCAGGCGCTCGCATCATCAATTCAACCATCCGTGGCCCGGTGTCGATTGGGCCAGATGCAGAAGTACGAGACGCGTTTATTGGTCCGTTTTCCGCAGTCGGCGCTCGTTGTTCGGTTGTCAGTAGCGAAGTTGAGCACTCTGTCATCATGGATGACTCGGCAATTCGTGATATTCCGCGCCTTGAAGACTCGCTCATCGGGTCACATGCTGAGGTCAGCCGAACCCGCCGCCGGCCGCGTTCGTTGCAGCTCATGGTTGGCGATCATTGCCAGATCGATGTCGAGTAAACAGATTTCACGGTCGAAAAGAGGAACCAATGCCTGACGTACTTCCACTAGCCGATGCAATCGGAGCCGCCATCGACGGTGTCTATGTCGTTCAGCCAACACTGCACGGTGATGAACGTGGCTTGTTCATCGAGACCTACCGCCGCGAGTGGTTTCCGAACTCTCGCGAGATGATTCAGTCGAACCGATCAAATAAGCA
>JAYNVD010000086.1:0-2316 GCA_038100275.1 Ilumatobacteraceae bacterium | reverse complement strand
CCCCTGCCGGCACATTTGGCTGAATTGGTTCACCGATTACCACCCGAACCTTGCGGGGATATATCCATTTTGCAGATTTCGGCATGACTTTCTCTGAGCCACCAATGCCTACCGGAATGATCGGAACCCCGGCCTTCAATGCGATGTATACCGCTCCGTCAAACATCGGCTGAACAAAAGGACCCGATTTTCGCTCGCCCTCCGGGAACAACACCAGCGGTTCTCCGGCCTCAAGGACCGCGACCGCACGTTTCATCGCCTCTCGATCAGCTGTACCTCTTGTCACTGGAATCGCTCCCAGTGACGACAACACCCAGCCAAACCACTTCGATGCCCACATCGAGTCTTTCCCGAGAAATCTCAGTCTCCGAGTAGTGACACAACCGGCAATCGGCGTATCGATATACGACCTGTGCACAGGTGCCAGCACATACGGACCAGACGATGGCAGATTCTCACGCCCAATAATCGACATCCGTGTGTAGACACGGGTACCGCCTGAGACGATCAACCGACCAACTCGATAGAACACCTTCGATGGCAGCGATTGACCAACGACGAAGGTCTGGTGCCGAGTCATCTTCCTAGCCTCGCACCCTTTCGAGAATGTCTGCAACGACATCATCAATTGACATCTCGCTCGTGTCGATCACTACTGCTTCAGAGGAGATACTGAGAGGCGATGCAGCACGGGTCTCGTCTCGGCGGTCGCGCTCAGCAATCGTGGCTTCAACAGCGTCCACGTCGCCACCCGACTCTGCGACGCGACGTTCCGCACGAACTCGAGGCGACGCAGTAACAAAGAGTTTGAGATCAGCGTCCGGCAACACGACGGTCGTGATGTCGCGACCCTCCACAACTCCAGCTCCACGGTCACGAATCCAGGCCCGCTGGAGTTCGACTAAGAATTGACGCACCTCTGGGGTAGCAGCAACCGCACTCACAGCGGAGGTGACTTCAGGACCACGAATCGCCGATGTTGCATCAACCCCATCGACAACGACACGATCAACACTGATCTCCAGTTCAAGTTGACGGCACAGACCGATTACTAACTCAGCATCTGAGGGGTCAATCTCTCGAGACAGCACGCCAAAGGTCACCGCCCGATACATGGCTCCGGTGTCGAGGTATTCAATTCCTAACTCAGAAGCAACGCGGCGAGCAACAGTGCTCTTACCAGCGCCAGCGGGACCATCGATTGCAATGATCACCGGACTGCTCACCAACTCGTTCCGAGTGGTCGACCCTCTTCGTAACCTGCATGGCTTTGCACGCCAACAACAGCCCGCTCATGGAATTCAGGAATCGTCGATGCACCGGCATATGTGCACGAAGACCGCACACCAGCAACGATTTGATCGATGATGTCTTCAACTCCAGGGCGATGCGTATCGAGGTACATCCTCGACGTACTGATGCCTTCTTCGAACAACTCTTTCCGTGCGCGCTCGAGTTCATCGTCATCACGACTGCGGTTCTTCACAGCCCGATTTGATGCCATACCGAAACTCTCTTTGTACAAACGCCCATCGGTATCGCGTTGAACATCGGCTGCCGACTCATATGTGCCAGCGAACCATGATCCAAACATCACATTTGCAGCACCACCGGCGAGCGCAAGCGCAACATCTCGAGGGAATCGAACTCCACCGTCAGCCCAAATGGTTCCGCCAAGTCGTGTCGCCTCCTCGGCGCATTCCAGAACTGCTGAGAACTGCGGACGTCCGACGCCAGTCATCATTCGGGTTGTACACATCGCGCCCGGACCAACACCGACTTTCACAATGTCAGCTCCCGCCTCAATGAGGTGACGAGTTCCCTCAGCGGTCACCACATTGCCAGCGACGATCTTCATCCCCGGCACTGCAGCCCGAACTTGCTTTACGACGTCAATCATCTTCGACTGGTGACCGTGAGCTGTGTCAACAACGAGCACATCGACTCCCATCGCCGCGAGCGCTTTCGCTCGACCAGCAGGATCGGCGTTGATGCCGACCGCAACCGAGATCAGCAGACGACCATCAGCGTCTACCGCCGGGTTGTAAATCGTCGACCGCAGTGCTCCCTTGCGAGTCATCACACCCTTGAGGCGACCGTCATCACCAACGACAGGGGCCACCGAAAGACGCTGCCCACTCAAGATGTCAAACGCAGATGGTGCGTCGATGGTCTCTGGAAGAGTGACCAGCTCTCGAGACATCACGTGACGAACCTGTGTGAAACGGTCGAAGCCCGCAGCATCTTCCTCAGTGAAGATCCCGACCGGACAGCCGCTGTCATCAACAACAACGATTGCATCGTGCGCACGCTTAT
>JAYNVD010000008.1:33129-58483 GCA_038100275.1 Ilumatobacteraceae bacterium | reverse complement strand
CGTTCCATTGAAGACCGCACCTGCCGTCCCGATCCCCGATGATCGAGAGATGTTTAAACGGCTCCTCAAGTGAAAGCGCCGCAATTGTTCGCGCAACAAGATCAATTCGGGTGGAGTAGCCAACCTCAGCACATCGGATTGTTGATCTATCTTCACTGTCTTCAGTTCGTTCGGGTTCACGACGACGCGCCGACAAAGATCGCAGAACTACCGAAGCACCGAGGCAGATGGTGATCACAAGTAATACGAGCTCAAAAGCAACACGTGTCAACTCGCCTGAGATGTAACCCGAATCTTGCGAAAGCACACCCCACAGCCAGCCACGAAGGTGTACCTCATCAGGTTGCATCCAGAAGATGAGAAACAATGTGCTTCCGATCGCGCAAAGGCCAACAAGGCCTAGATCGACGACAGAAAGCCGTTGGACGTGTTCGGTTCTTCGCATATAACCCTCGAACGGTGACCAGACGGTAAACGACTGACAGCTCCAGACGTCGGCGAATTTCTGAGGGAGCTCTAGTTGAAGAACTCAGCGGAAATGCTTAGTGAACACCGAGCGTCCAACCTTCTTCGCGAAGAACGATCGCTCGTTCTTCATCAGACAACCGAGGGTTTACCCACTTGCGAAGTGAATGATCTGCATCAGCTCGCGCCACACGCTCAACAACCGTTATGACCTGGGCGGCATCGAGCACCTCGTGCCGGCTCCTGTCAACTTCGAACATGCTCGGCCACACCTCGGCAATGACAACCTCACCAGGCTTGCCATCGAGAGATGATTCTCCAATTCCGGTCTCGAACGGCCAGATCTTGATTCGCCGTGAGAGTTCAGCGTCGGTACGAAGGTTCTCGAGCCATGCCATCCCCATCAGCATTTGGCTTCCAACACTGCCCGGATACGCGAGTTGCCAAGAGCTAAACGGACGGTGGCCCTCAGAGCGGACACGTTGTTCAGTGACACGAAATTCGTCAAATGGGGCATACGACTCCGGCCGATACCGAGAAACGCCCTCGTGTGCCTGGGCGCCGGGGTATCCCCACAATGGCCTTGAAGAGACCGACCGCTCACACAGATCATTCATCTCCGCGGCAACCGTAAATCGGTTATTTCGATTCGTTTCGTCGTCGTGAATTCGATCACGCATCCACAACCACAGATCACTCCAGACGACATCACGTTCATCAATCAACGCAGTGATGAAGCCCGACGGATACCCAAAGGAAAAATCACAACCAACAAGCGTTCGATCTGCTGTATTGCTCAGCTCGGCGATGAGCAAAGTTGTTGCCTCATGTCGCGTGCTCGGATTGCTCAGAATCTCAATCTGGCCGTCACGATCTGCAACCGCCACCCAAATCGAGTCCTTCCCCTTCTTAGGCGAAGAATTCGCACTCCAATCGACCATCACATACCGGTCAAAACACCGATTTGATGGCCGAATTGGTCTCACCTGACCAGTCTCGCACGACATGGTCGCGACTGGACCGACCTAGCACTTGGGCCACCTGGTGGTGTGTCCAATCTGACACTTACACACGTTCGCAATCTGACTAAGGTGAAGGCAACAGGAGATCCCGTTCCAAAGCGGGCCTCACAGGGAGAAAACAATGGCACACGCGTACCACAACCACCTCGTATCAATTCCACTGTTTGCAGACCTCGACGAGGACGAACTCGATGCAGTCGCGGCAATCACCACCGAACTCAACTTTGCGGCTGGCACCGCCCTCATGAACGAAGGTTCCGGCGCTCACGAAATGGTCGTTGTCGTTGATGGAACGCTCGAAGTCACCCGCGCCGGACAGCACGTAGCTGACATTGGGCCTGGTGGATTTGCTGGCGAGATGGCCGTTCTCACCCACGCCCGTCGCGACGCAACGGTGACTGCGAAGACCGATGTAAAGGCATTACATCTTGACGGTCGAGCATTTGGTGACCTCATCCAAGAGGTTCCATCTGTTGCCGCGAAGATGCTGCCGATTGTTGCTGCTCGTGTCGTCGAGAACAGCACGCACCACCAGCACTAAGCGCTAGCCGCCAAGAACGGCATTGGCTCGGGTAAACGCCGCCATCGCAACGACTGCAAGTCCGAGCACTATCCAGGGGAAGATTGCTGTCCCTGCAGCGTCGATCATCTGGCCGATGAAATACGGAAATGCGAGTCCGCCCATGCCTGCGGCCGTCATGAACCATGACGTATCTGAACCCGAGAGCTGAATCCTTCTCTCGAGGTACGCAATCATCACCGGGAATTGCGGGGCTGTCGCGAGCCCCATCATGACGGCTCCGATCCACATGCCGTTCGCGCCTCCCTGCGACATGACGAGTATGACTGCAGCGAGAACCGTCGCAGTTCCAGACGCCACCATGACAACCTTTGGTCGAATTCTTCCCGAGACCCAGGCTGACATCAGCCTTCCTCCGGTAAACGAAATCCAGAAGCCCGTCGTCATCAACGTCGCTCCCCTTGAACTGAAGCCCACCTCGCCGGCATAGGTGTGGATCCAGCCGGCAAATCCAATCTCGACACCGACGTACACAAAGAAGAACACAGCCGCAATACCCAACACTCTTCGCGTAGCCGTCGACTGGTCATCTCGTCTGACCCTAGGAGCAGTTGGAGACGAGACACCGAGCGCCCATACCGCCATCACGAGCGCAACAACTCCGCCGAGTCGAGCGGCAACATCGACACCGAACGCAACAATCACCGGAGCAACGAGCGCACCGACTCCAAAGCTGAAATGCAACAGATTCATCGCCCGGCCAACGTGTTCGCCAAGATGCCACATAAGAAGCGTGTTTGCAGTGACATCACTCAGCGATGAAGCCATCCCTATTGCAACCATGACGAACCACAGCGCGATCAAAGAGGTCGCTATTGGAACCGCCATCAGAGCTCCTGCAACCAAGATGAAACCGGTTGCGTAGACGCGATGACCATCGAACCTGTCAAGGATTCGTCCTGCAACAACCGACCCGATGATGAAACCGAGCTGCAATGCAAGAAACAGTGAACCGATTTCTGATATCGACGAACCCGTTCGCTCGCGCAGCGTCGACAGAGATGGTCCGATCATGGTCAACGCGAACCCTGTGACGGCAAAACTCACGAGGTAGAGAGGGGTCGGCCGGCGCACGTCCGACAAACTACGGTCAAAGCATGACGCAAACCTCGGATGCCTCGAATTTGCATGGGTCGATCCTCGGAACGAGAGTCCTCAGAAGCGAAGACCCCAAGTTATTGAACGGTGGTGCGCACTACACCGCAGACCTGCCCCAACACGTCGTCAACGGGGCCCTGCACGCAATTTTCGTGCCGTCACCCGTGGCGCACGGACTCATCCGCGAAGTACACACTGACGACGCATCCAACATTGACGGCGTGGTTGCGGTCATCACCGGAACCCAACTTCGAGATGAGTTAGGAATCAATGCTCACCACGGTTTCGTGCCAATTGGCCCGCGGTTTGCCCGCCACCCAATCGCCATCGACACCGTTCGTTATGTCGGCGAGCCGATTGCGCTCGTCATCGCAGAGCACCGCGTAGCAGCCTCAGATGCTGCGCAACTCGTGTGGGCAGACATCGACGTGTTGCCATCGGTAACTGATCTCGAGGCTGCAGTATCAGACGATGCTCCAAAGCTCTTTGAGGGAGATGAAGGAAACCTCGCCTTTGTCGAAGTAAGCGATGCTCCAATCGACCTCGATTCGATCTCAGAAACTGTGGTTCGTGGAACATATGTGAACCAGCGAGTTGTGGTCGGTTCGATGGAACCGGATGCATGTCTCGCAGAGCCAGCGACCGATGATGCCAAGTTCACTCTGTGGGCATCAACTCAAATGCCACACATGTTGCGTGATCAACTCGCAGCGGCAATGTCGATGGATCGCGACACCGTTCGGGTTCGCACTCCTGCAGTTGGAGGTGGATTCGGCGGTAAAGCAGGCCTTCACCACGAGTACACCGCAATCGCTGCTGCAGCCCGTCACCTCAATCGACCAGTGCTCTGGGCCCCATCACGGTCTGAAGACATGCTGACGATGCCGCACGGCCGCGGACAGGTGCAGTGGGCTGAGGCAGGATTCGACGCCGACGGCATTCTCACTGGCTTTCGGTTCCGCGTGCTCGGAGACGCCGGCGCATACCCAACGGTTGGAGCAGCACTAGTTGGGGGAACGCGCCGAATGGCTCCTGGAACCTACGCCGTCCCCGCCTTCCAAGCCCACGCAATCAGTGCAACAACAAACACAACCTGTGTGGGCGCGTATCGAGGGGCAGGACGACCAGAGGCGACTGCAATGGTTGAACGCCTCATGGATCAAGCCGCTCACGAACTCAACATCGACCCCATCGAACTGCGACGACGCAACCTGCTCGGCGACGACGTCTTCCCCTTCACTACGCCCACCGGCAACACATACGATTCTGGCCGCTATCTCTACACGCTCGAGACAGCCACGGAACTCGCCGACTACGAGTCATTGAGGCAGGAACAAACCGAGCGGAGGGCACGAGGTGATCGCAAGCAACTTGGCATCGGTATCGCCAGCTACGTCGAAATCACTGCTGGAGGAAGTTCAGAAGAATACGCAGCGGTCACAGTTCACCAAGATGGGTCCGCCACAATCGCAGCGGGAACGGCTGCACACGGGCAAGGACACGCAACCTCATACGCAATGATCGTGTCAGCTGCGACTGGTATCCCAATCGATCGCATCACCCATGTCGATGGTGACACTGACCTTCTTCCTCGAGGCGGAGGCACAGGAGGATCACGCTCGCTCCAGCTCGGTGGGTCGGCCGTCGTCGGTGCTCGAGATGCGCTCATCGAGCACGCTCGATCGATCGCAGCCCAACAACTTGAAGCCGATGTCGCCGATGTCGTTATCGACAACACAAACGGAACATTTCACGTTGCCGGGGTTCCCGCAACTGTCCGCACGTGGTCAGACATAGCCCAACAGGTTGAAGCCGATGGCGAACAACTTTCCGCCGACCACGTCTTCAGCCAGCAGGGTGCAACATTCCCTTTTGGTGCCCACGTTGCAGTCGTTGAGGTCGACACCGAAACCGGACGTGTCACCATTGTTCGCCATATCGCGGTCGATGATTGTGGGACGGTTCTCAACCCCGTCATCGTCGAAGGCCAGCAACATGGAGGAATCGCTTCTGGCGTCGGCCAGGCCCTCTATGAGGAGGTTCGATTCGACGGTGACGGCAACCCTCTCACCGCGAACTTTGCTGACTACGGGTTGCCCGCGGCATCCGAGATGCCCTCATTTGATGTTCACTCAACTGAGACTCCATCGCCGCTCAACCCACTCGGCGCAAAAGGTATTGGCGAGGCGTCAACAATTGGCAGTACCCCGGCGATCCAAAACGCAGTCATTGACGCGCTCAGCCACCTTGGGGTTCGCCACATCGATATGCCATGCACGCCAGAGCGTGTCTGGTCCGCGATCCAGAGCCCGAAAGACCCATGGCGGGAGCCTCCGGCAGCGTTTGCGACAGTCGCCGCTCAACGTGCCGCCCCGGCGAATGACGCAGCGGTAGACGAAGCCGCTGATGGCATCTGACGGATATCACCGACGAAGAGCGCTGAGCGACATAAAGTTCTGGCCGTGAACAACTTCATCTTTCTTCTCGCCCGCGTGATTATGATGGCCATCTTCGTGCAATCCGGGTACAACCACCTCACAAAAGAGGCCATCGTCGGATACGCCGAATTCAAAAAGATTCCGAATGCTCGACTCGCGGTGCGACTCTCAGGCGTGCTGTATCTCGCAGGATCGGCCGGAATCATTCTTGGCATCTGGGGCGACCTCGCAGCGTTGCTCACCGCACTGCTGCTGCTCATCATCACGATCACCATGCATAACTTCTGGACGTTGGAAGATGCGGCCGCAAAAGGTACCGATCGCCTGATGTTCATGAAAAATGTCTCGATGATCGGTGGCCTCCTCGGCCTCGCGTGGGCATTCAGCAACGGCGGTGGAATCACCATCACCGATGCGATTTGGCCAGCCGGCTGATCCGCTTCCATTTGCGACCTGCTCATCGGGCAGGATGTCACTATGACAGCACCGCTTGATGGCATCGTCGTTCTCGACTTCTCACGTGTTCTCGCAGGACCGCATTGCGGTCGCGCCCTCGCCGACCTCGGCGCTCGCGTCATCAAAATTGAACCGCCAGCGGGTGATTTGACGCGATTTTGCTATCCGCGTCGAAACTCAATTTCGAGTTACTTCGCTCAACAGAACACCGGCAAAGACAACATCTCGCTCGACCTCACAAAGCCAGAGGCGACCGACATCATTCTCGGACTTGTCGAGCATGCTGATGTCGTCATCGAGAACTTTCGCCCCGGTGTAATGAAACGGCTCGGCCTCGATTACGAGCGTCTGTCTGCCATCCGGCCAGAACTCGTCTACGCATCATCGAACGGATACGGAACGGGCACAAGTTGGGAGAAGCGTCGTGCCTATGCGCCAGTGATCGGTGCCGAGACCGGGCTCATCAAATCTCAAGGTGATGCCAGAGACGGCCGCTACTTCAACGACCGGCACTCGCATGCCGATGTGTACACCGCACTCGAACTCACCATTGCAGTGCTCGCTGGCCTCAACCATCGACACACAACCGGCCGCGGTCAACAGGTTGAAGTAACAATGGCGCAAACAATGCTCTACGTAAACGAACATACGCACGACGCGTTGTGGGATGAGCCAGTACCTGAAGGAGTCATTCGCTCGTTCCAACCTGGTGACTACCAAGTGTTGGAACTAGGCGACGGCTCATCAATCATTGTCAGCGGCCACCCAGCAGAGGCTGGCACCTTCGAGTTCTTCATGCGAGCAATTGGTCGAGAGGACGCCATCGACGACCCACGTTTTGCTGACATTGCGAGTCGCCGCGAAAACCTTGCGGCGATAAATCAGATGCTTGCCGACCATGCAAAGACGATCCCAGACGCAGTTGCATACGAGGAGATCCTTTCGCAGCACAATCTTGCTGTTGGCCAGCTACGTACCGTTCGTGAGTTTGCAGAATCTGAATGGTCTGCGGAAACAGGTGCCATCGTTGAAGTCTCAGATCGTGGCGATGGAGTGGTCAAGATTCCTCAGGCACCATGGAAGTTCAGCGATGGTCCCGACGTCGGTATCCACGGCACACCGCGTTACCGGGGCGAGGACAACCATGCAGTTCTCAACGAACTCCTCGGCCTCGATGATGCAACACTTGCACAACTCGAGGAGAACGGAATCTTGTCCTCACATGTGCCTCGCCGCTAGTCGATGAATCCAGACGACCTGCTCAGCCGGGCTTATGAGCTCGATTCAACCGATTCGCTCGCGCACTGGCGGGACCGATTCGTCATCGACGACCCAGATCTGTCGTACCTCGACGGAAACTCACTCGGCATGTTGCCCCGAACAACTGTCCATCGAATTCATGAGGTCATGAATGAGGAATGGGGCTCAGGCCTCATCAGGTCGTGGAGAAAATGGCTTGAGTTGCCGCTCATCGTTGGGAACGAACTCGCCCCGCTACTCGGTGCAGACGATGGCGAGGTCGTGGTTCACGACTCGACGAGCGTGAATCTCCATCAGTTGCTCCATGCTGCAGTTCGTCTCCGTCCGGACCGTCGATGCATCGCCGTTGATGCTCACGAATTTCCCACCGACCGTTACGCCGTTGAGGCAGTTGCAGGCGAACACGGGCTGACGGTTATCTCACCGCAGTCTGGCGAGCGCCTCGACGACCTCGATTTCAGCGACTGTGCAGTTGTTGTCCGGTCGCTGATCGACTACCGAACCGCTGAGATCGTCGACCTCGACGGCTTCACCCAACAAGCCCATCAGGCAGGTGCTCTCGTCATTTGGGACCTCTCCCATGCAGTTGGTGCGATCGAACTCGATGTACATGCCGCAGATGTCGACATGGCAATCGGTTGTACCTACAAATACCTCAATGGCGGCCCGGGTGCACCCGCATTCTCGTATGTACGGGCAAGCCTCATCGCGGAGATCGACCAACCCATCCGGGGCTGGTTCGGGCAGGACAATCAGTTCGCGATGGACGGAGCGTGGTCACCAAAACCAGGCATCGGTCGCCTCATGATCGGGACCCCGTCGATCCTTGCTCTTGAAGCAGCACGGTGCGGAATTGAACTATCAAGTGAGGCCGGGATGCCCGCCATCGCAGCGAAAGGTCGAGCACTAACCGATTTTGCTCATAAGTGCTGCGACGAGATGCAACTCGAATCGGTTTCACCACGAGACGCATCAATTCGGGGGTCGCATATCGCGGTCCGGCACCCAAACGCAAAAGAGCTCACCGAACGGCTTGAGCGTGAACATTCAGTGATTGCCGACTATCGAGACCCTGATCTTGTTCGTCTTGGGTGCTCTGCACTCACCACGCGGTTCGGAGATGTCGCTCGAGCAGTTATTCGTCTCGCGTCAATGGTGCACCAGTAGCAGAATCAGTTAGCGGGCGAATGCGGCAGCAATGCGGATCGCCCCGCCATCTGCGACATGCACATGTCCCTCGTCGACAAGTTTGATGAGATGCGACAGCACCGAACGGGCTGCTGGCCGATGGAGATGTGGATTGACCTCGGCATACAGAACGCGAACAATCTCTGGGACGGTTGATGGGCCATGCTCGTCGATGAACGCAAGCACTTGGCGTTCACGCTGAAGACGGTGCTCTACCAGTGCCCTTGAATAGTCTGCTCCATCAGTTCGAGGCGGCCCGTGTGTTGGCCACAAGGTTGCATCAGCACGTTCGGCAACCTTGTGAAGCGAATCGATATACGCCGTCATTGAGCCATCTGGAGGGGAGACAACCGTCGTGCTCCACCCCATGATGTGGTCACCAGTGAACAGGCTTGACGATTGCTCGAGCGAGAAGCAGCAATGGTTTGCCGTATGGCCTGGGGTGGTAACGGCTTTCATCGTGAGTCCCTTACCGTCGACCACAATTTCGCCGTCAGCCACTCGCTCATCTGGGACGAAATCAACATCGGTTGATTCCTCCATCTTCACCTCATCGTCCTCTTTCTCTTCGGACGGATCCGGTGGAACCGCGAGTTCTTCTTCGCCTTCGAACATGCCCTCTGGTTCGTCAACTGTCTCGTGTGGGCCGACAGCAAAGGTTGGCGCTCCCGTCTCCGCCTTCAGCCATTCCGAGAGTGGTGAATGGTCAGCATGACAATGCGTGATGAGGATCGCACGAACACGTTCGCCCTTCAGCGCTGCCGCTAACGCGTCACGGTGGCTGTCGAGCCGTGGACCCGGATCGATGACCACGACGTCACCACTTCCGATGATGTACGTGCCGGTTCCTCGATAGGTGAACTTCGATGGATTCTCGGCAATTACCCGACGAACATCAGGAGCAACCTGAACGGCCTCGCCATACACAACGTCATCGAGCGGAAGAAAGGTGGGTGAACTCACAGATATGAACGTAGTTCACCATTGCAGGGACATCCTGTTTGGCCGCTACTTTGCTTCGACATCGTCATCAGGGGGATCGTCATCAAGCAAATCGCTATCAACCATTGCATGACGTCGACCTGTTTCGCTTGCAATCGCCTGCGCCATCGCCGCCACAGGAAGCGCGAGGAGGGCACCACTCGGACCGAGGATCGAAAGCCCAGCAAGCGCGGCTCCAAACGCAACCGCCGGATGCAATTCCATTGTGCGAGCAGTCACCTTTGGTGAGATGAGGTAGTTCTCAAACTGCTGATACACGATGATGATTCCGAACACAATGAGTGCTCGAATCGGTGAGTCTAAGAACGTGATAACCACTGGGAGCACTGCTGCGAAATAGGTTCCAATGACTGGCAAGAACTGGCTGATCAGACCAACCCACAACGCAAGTGCGATCGGTGATCGAACTCCCGCAGATGCAAACACGATTCCGTGAAACACCGCCGACACCGCACTGAGAAGCAAACGTGAATAGAGGTAGCCACCGGTCTTATCAATTGCAAGCTCCCACACCCTTAACACTCGCAATTGTGAAGACGGGCGCAACCGTGAGCAAATTGATCGACGCATACGTGGACCATCAGCAACGAAGTAGAAGGTGAACAGCACAATCGAGAACGTTGCGAATAATCCGTTGAGCGCCCGACCGGTCAACCGCAGTGCATCACCGCGTTGAGCAGAGATGAAGTTCTGCACAGCACCATTCGGATCGTTGAACTGCTCGATGACCTGAGCTGCGTCGATGGATGTGCCAAACCAGTTGTTCAGCCGTTCGACCGTGTCAGAAATATAGACCTCAAGATTCGAGAGAAGGTCAGCGATCTGGGTGCCGATGAGGGTACCCATTGCCCCAAGGAATGCGCCGATTGCAAGGAGGACCCCGAAAATGATGATCAACGTCGCTCGGCCGCGGCGCCACCCTCGCCGCACTAACCAGTTCGTCCCAGGTTCGATTGCGAGGCTGAAAAACAGTGACAGCACAAGTAGCAAGACAAGGTCGTTGACACGGCCCCAAGTAAGAACCACAACGTCGGTAACGACCGAGCCCACCCAGAAGAGCACGACCGCAACGAGTATCCACCTTGGTGGAAGCCACCCACCACCGGAGTTGTCCCCTTCAACAAGTTCAGATGCATCATCTGGCACAGTCAGGATCTTAGTGAGCCCCCGTGAGAGCATGTGTCGATGACGGATCCACAACAAGAACCAGCTGAGCAGGTTCGAACCTGGCTGGCGGACCAAATTCGCGGCCGCGTTGTGGGACCTAACGCCGAAGATCGCACAAACGAACTCTTTAACGCACCCGGTGAGCGGTGGTTCGATGAGGATGCACCCATTCGAAGAGTGCACCTTGATGCATCAATGTTCATCGGCGGTATCCGTGCACTGTTACTACAAAGCCTGCACCCACTCGCAATGACAGGGGTGGCTCAGCATTCTGATTACAAAAACGACCCATGGGGACGCCTGCAGCGAACCGCTGACTTTCTCGCAACCACAACATTCGGTCCGAAGATCGCGGCCGAACAAGCGATCGCTGCGGTGACGGCAATCCACGATCGGGTAAGCGGCACCACAGCAGATGGGCTCGAATACCGGGCAAATGATCCACACCTTCTCGCTTGGGTACACGTCGCCGAAGTCGACTCATTTCTTCGGGCACATGACCGCTACGGCGAGTCTCGTTTGGAGGGCAGCGACAGAGATCGCTATGTCGCCGAATCGGGTTCGATTGCGGCTCGACTTGGAGCAGACCCGGTTCCAGTCACCGAACAAGGTGTGGCAGACCTGCTGAACGACTTCCGATCAGAACTTCGAGCAACACCTGAAGCACGAGAAGCAGCGAGATACCTTCTCATCGATCCTCCCTTGCCTGCCTCGTCAAAGCCTGCGTATGGCGTTATTGCAGCTGCTGGAGCGTCGTTGTTGCCTCTCTGGGCGCGCAAGGAACTCCGAATCCCGTGGCTCCCAGTTTCGGAGCGCCTCGCAATTAGGCCCGCCGGCGACCTCATCACGAAAACGATCAGGTGGGCACTGCAGCCGTCCCAGCCCTCAGGCTGATACGCGCCGCAATTCTTTGGCGAGCGAACCGCGCTGAACAACGTCGATACTGGTCAGACCTAACCACGAACTCATCGCTTCAAGTTCTTCGGTGGCCTCGGATGCAATTTCAAGACGACGTGTCGGGGTGTCGTCACTCTCCTCCACCCACGACGACTGAACCCTCAACACTCCGTTTGCCCGGTCGGCCTTCAGGTCGAAGCGACCAACTATGCGATCTCCAAGCAGAAACGGCAGCACGTAATAGCCGTACCGGCGCTTCGCTGCTGGGGTGTAAATCTCAATTCGGTAGTGAAAGTCAAAAAGCCGCTCGTCGCGTTCGCGGAACCACACCACCGGGTCAAATGGACTGAGCAATGCACGAGCGGTAACGGCACGAGGAATATGTAGTTCGGGGCCGGCGTACGCAGTCTGAGACCATCCATCGACCGTCACTTCGACAAGATTGCGTTGGCGCACAAGATCATCGACGATCGGTTTCACATCGGTGGCGCGCTGCCGGTGATAGTCGGCAATGTCCTTGAGGGTGCCAACACCCAAGTGACAGACTGCCTGACGAATGAGTTCACGGCGAGCATCGGATTCGTCAGGTGTGACCGCCTCTAACGCAGAAGCTGGAAGTACCCGTTCGGGAAGGTCATAGAGCCGAGCAAAATCACTTGAGCGACGGGTTGCTGCAACCTCACCCTTCCAGAACAAAAACTCCAATGCGGCTTTCGCAGCATCCCAGTCCCACCAATCACTTTTTGGTGCGGTTCGGGGAGAGAGCTCGCCGGCTGTCATCGGACCACGATCACCGATCGCGTCGAGCACACGCTTCACCAACCCTGGATTCGCTTCAACAATCTGGTTAACCCCTTTCCACCCGTGAGGCTGGCGCATCCTCCACCGAAGGAATTGATGTTGAGAAACCGGTACATGGCTTGCTTCATGCACCCAATATTCGAAAATGTCTCCCGCAGCCGTTGCTGCCGGAATCAGCGAACGATCATGGGGCCCGAGCCGGGCAAACACCGGAAGTTCTTGGCTCCGAACTACAACGTTCACCGAATCGATCTGGATAATGCCCATGTCGTCGAAGGCTCGACGCAGATGACGACGATCGATCCTTCCTGAGGGGCGATCACGATGAAAGCCTTGAGCCGCGAGGGCGGCCCGGCGCACCTGCGCAACAGATAACCGGCGAGGAGCCGTCACGCAGCTTGGCTCATTCAGTCTGCGACGCTGATCGTCACCGACTCGATGACGACATCATCTGTCGGACGATCACCCGCTGCAGTTGGGACATTCTGCATGCGCTCGACAAGTTCGAGTCCCTTCACCGTCTGCCCAAAGAGGCTGTACAGCGGTGGGAGCTGAACGCCGCTAGGACCACTAATGAGGAAGAACTGGCTGCCGTTCGTGTTCGGGCCAGCGTTCGCCATCGCGAGTGAGCCGATTTGATACTGACCTGGCTTCGGCAATTCATCGTCAAATCGATAGCCGGGGCCACCACGACCGGTGCCGGTTGGGTCGCCACCTTGGCAGACGAACCCGTTGATGATGCGGTGGAAAATAATTCCGTCGAAATAGTGGTGAAGAGCGAGGAACACAAAGTTGTTAACGGTGACAGGAGCGTTCACCGCGTCAAGAGCGATGACAATCTCTCCGGCAGCTTCGCCAGCAATCGAAACCGACATCGTTGCGGTGTAGCGCTTCGCCGGGTCGATGCCCATCTCAGGGGCCTCAGGGAACTGCTGTTGCCGAGGTGCGGAGCCGTCAAAGAGTGGAAAAGGAGTCGCCATATGGCCAGACCTTATCGGCGTCGTGACACCCGTCGGCCAGACTGTAGGAGTGAGCAAAGTAAAGACCTCTCATGTCTGTTCCGAATGTGGCACCCACCACCCAAAATGGACAGGACAATGCACCGGTTGCGGCGAGTGGAACACGCTGACAGAAGAAGTCATCTCGACCGGGCTCGCGGCCGAAACTTCCTCACCAAACGCGCCACGGCCGGCGTCATCAGACGCCCGCCCACCGGTTGCGCTCAACGACACGTCCACCGAGACAGGTTCGGCCAGTTCAACAGGTATCGCTGAACTTGACCACGTACTCAGTGGCGGCCTCGTCGACGGTTCAGTCACATTGCTTGGTGGTGAACCCGGCATCGGTAAAAGCACGTTGTTGCTACAAGTCGCGCACAAGTGGGACGGCCCGGTTCTCTATGTCTGCGCAGAAGAAAGTGCTCAACAGGTGCGTCAGCGTGCTGAGCGCCTCGGCGCAATACGTCCTGACATATGGCTACTCGCCGAACATGGGCTTGGTGAGATTGCTGACGCAATCGACAGCACACAACCTTCGCTCATCGTTGTTGACAGCATCCAGATGATTTCAGATCCTGTCGTGACCTCGGCTCCAGGGTCCGTCGCCCAGGTTCGAGCAACGGCCCAATTTCTCGTCAATCTTGCGAAGCGACGTTCGATTCCACTCGTCCTCGTCGGGCATGTCACAAAAGACGGTGACCTAGCTGGCCCACGCGTACTAGAGCACCTTGTTGACACGGTGTTGAGCTTTGAAGGCGACCGTCACCATTCGTTACGCCTCGTCCGGGCGGTCAAACATCGCTTTGGGTCAACCAACGAACTCAGTGTGTTCGAAATGACCGGTGACGGCCTCACCGGCGTTGCTGATCCCAGCCAGTTGTTGCTCGCCGACCGCAAAGACCAGATTCCTGGGTCCGCAGTTGTCCCGACACTCGAGGGCCGACGACCACTTATCGTTGAGATTCAAGCACTCACCTCGGTCGCCCCTCCCGGTGTGCCCGCTCGACGAACTGCGCAAGGTATCGACCAGTCTCGCCTTGCAATGCTGCTTGCCGTACTCGCGCGACATTGTGGGGTGCCAACGTCGTCAACCGATGTATACGCGTCTGCAGTGGGCGGGGTCAGAATTGCCGAACCCGGCATCGACCTTGCGTTGAGTTTGGCCATCGCATCGTCCATCGTTGATCGGCCAATACCACCAGACCTCGCTGTCTTTGGCGAGGTTGGCCTCGGAAGTGAAGTTCGGCAGGTGGCTCAACCCGATCGTCGATTTGCTGAAGCGCATCGACTGGGGTTCAAGCGTGTTATCGCGCCGTTACGATCACCTGATCCCGCCGACGCCATCGAACTCATCCGAGTGAGTGATGTCGGAGAAGCCCTTCGTGCTGCGGGGTTGACCTGAACGTGCTGCTGGCGCTCGTCTATGCCACTTCTTCAGGCTGATCGTTAGCCTTGGCACTGTGAACCTCCGGCTCGCGCTCGCTCAACTCAACCCGACTGTCGGGGCACTCAGTGCGAATCTTCAGCAACTCAAAGACGCCTACAAAAGCGCAGAGCAAGCGCAGTGCTCAATCGTTGCGTTCGGAGAACTCAGCATCACTGGTTACCCGCCAGAGGACCTTCTTCTCAAACCGCGATTCATCGCTGATCAGCGCGGCGCCTTACTCGAATTTGCGGCTTCAACAACTTCGTGTGTTGCCGTAGTCGGAGTTGTCGACTCTGACGGAGAACGCCTCTTCAATGCGGCTGCTGTGTGCGCCGACGGCCGAGTACAGCACATCTACCGCAAACGCATCCTCCCGAATTACAGCGTGTTCGACGAAAAAAGGTATTTCACTCCGGGAACCGAACCTCTACAACTCATTGGTGTGAACGGAATTCCGGTCGGAATTTCAATCTGCGAGGACATCTGGGTGGATGACGGCCCTCATGTCGACCTCGTTGCTTCGGGGGCGGAAATTCTCGTGAGCATTAACGGTTCGCCATACCACCTCGACAAAGACGCAGAACGCGAAGCGCTCATCGCCGACCGAGCATCACAACTCGGAATTCCGATCTGTTATGTCAACCAAGTTGGCGGGCAGGACGAACTCGTCTTCGATGGTGGTTCATTTGTCGTTGACAACTCTGGTGAACTCATCGCTCGAGCCCCGCTCTTCACCGAGTCGCTCCTCGTTACAGATATCGAGATTCAACATCGTGAATCTCGTGTTGAGCCGTCAATCGCGCTTAGCGGCGGCACAGCGCCAGAAGGCACTGAAACTCCAGCATTCCCGATTGCCGAATCAATGTCGGGGGACGACGAACTGTACGAGGCACTCGTCCTCGGGACGCGCGATTACTGCAGGAAGAATGGCTTCTCCGATGTCGTTATTGGTTTGTCCGGCGGTATCGACTCAACGCTTGTTGCGTGCGTGGCAGTCGATGCATTGGGAGCAGACCACGTTCACGGTGTTGCAATGCCTTCTCGCTACTCATCAGATCATTCACTCACCGACGCCGAGGCCCTTGCCCACAATCTGGGCGTCGACATGCGAACCATCTCAATCGAGCCAGCGTTTGCCGCATATATGGAAATGCTTGATCCGTCTTTCGCAGGTCGCCAACCGGGACTCACCTGGGAGAACGTGCAATCACGCTGCCGAGGACAGATCCTGATGGCGCTCTCAAACGAATTCGGTTGGATGGTTCTCACCACTGGGAACAAGAGCGAGGCCGCAGTCGGTTACTTCACCATCTACGGAGATTCAGTCGGTGGTTACGCCGTCATCAAAGACCTATTGAAACTGAAGGTTTACGACCTTTGCCGACTTGTGAACGAACGCGCCGGCAAAGAAGTCATTCCGAACAATGTCATCGTCAAACCACCCTCAGCCGAATTGCGACCTGATCAACGAGATGACCAAAGCCTTCCCCCCTATGAAGTACTTGACCCGATCCTGTCGCTCTACGTCGAACATGACCGCACCGCACAAGACATCATCGATGCGGGTCACGACCCCGAGATGGTGTCTCGCATCACCCGACTCGTTGACATCGCCGAATACAAACGCCGGCAATCGCCTCCAGGCGTTCGCGTTACGCAGAAGGCATTCGGCAAAGACCGCCGCATGCCGATCACTAACGGCTACCGCTGAGCTGCGAGCTCAGTAAGCAGCCTCACTGCCTCGTCGACCCGCTCAACCGGCACGAGAAGATGATCGTGATGGTGACCAGCAATTACGTTGCACGCAATCTCGTGCTCAGCCAATACCGCACTTACCGCTGCGGTTAAACCAACTCCTTCGAGCGATGAATTGACTGTCAGGGTGATCCAACCAAGCTCTACCGGATCGACGAGGTTCAGACAGCCAGCATCTTCACGGGCGATCACTACCGACAGCCCCTCGGTCTCGCGAACAGTTGAATACACGTTGACACCGTCAGGCAATGACTCATTGTTTGCGATGGTTGCAAACACAAATTTCCCTTGCGCAACCTCCGGATTCATTCCCCGGATCATCTCGTCGCGTTGAGAAATCACCACCTGCCATTCACCCACAACACGCGTCGCCCGCTGAGCCATCGCCATTGCTCGCCGCACTGGAACCCAACACGAGGTTCACAAATTGCGTTTCGTGGTCAGCGGTCTTGACGTAGTACTCCCACCGAGGTCCATTTGGGTCATCAACCCAAGTCTCCACCTTCTCAGCAAAACAGCAGATTGTGTCGTCAATACCGCTGGTATCGAGACCCTCATTGCGCAGCCTCAACTCTTCTGAAACAACCTCTTCCGCGGATTCAACCTCGATACCGAGATGGTTAATCGTTCCGGCCGCAACATCTTGTCTTTCGAATATCACGAATTTCAGAGGAGGGTTCTCAAGCGCCCAATTTGCATACCCGTCTTTAATTTTCGCGGGTTGTTCACCGAATAGCTTGCTGTAGAACGCGATTGATTCGTTGAGGTCGCGAACATTCATTGCCAACTGAACACGCATGTAGATCAGTATGTCAGCCACACTGGGACGATGAAGACACATCGCGTTGGCATTATCGGTCTCGGCACAGTTGGTGCCCGATTCGTTGAGCAGTTCAATCTTCACGACCGGTTTGAGCTCTCAGCATGTTGGGATGCATCGAGTGATGCTCGAGATCGATTCGGTGCCACCGAGAACGTGGTCGAAACCGCCGAGGATGTCATCGCAAACTGTGATGTCGTCTATATCGCAGTGCCACCGGCCGCTCACGCGACATATGTCGAGCAAGCAGTCGCAGCCGGCTGTGCAATTTTCTGTGAGAAGCCACTTGGCGTTGACATCCCTGAAAGTGAGCACATTCTTGGGCTCGTCGAGTCGTCAGGTTTACCGAGTGCAATCAACTACGTCTTCGGATCCGCTCCGTCGGCTGTCGAACTTGGACGACGAGTATCGAATGGCGAACTAGGTGACATCGTGTCTGCAGAATTCATGATGCACCTCACCGAATGGCCACGTGCATGGCAAGCAGCCGCCACATGGCTTGCAGAAGCCGCCGAAGGTGGCTGGATTCGCGAAGTCGGGTCGCACTATGTCTTCCTCGCACAGCGTCTCTTTGGGGATGTCACTCTTGAGCACTGCATTGTTCGGCGCCCTGAGCCACATCTCGCTGAGAATTTAGTAACCGCCCGACTCGCAACAAAACCCACACCAGTCACCATTCATTGCGAGAGCGGCTCAGCCGGAGTCGACTCGCTGATGTTCACCGTTCGAGGCTCCCAACAGTCGATGAGAATCATCGACTGGTACAACGTTGAAGCAACTGACGCCGATGGCAATTGGACTTCCGTTGCGATCGACGCCACGCCGTCGGCTCCATGGGCTGCCTACCGCGCTCAGCTAGACGGGCTCGCCGCACTGCTCGATGGTGAGCCAAACAACCTTCCAACGTTCGCAGAAGCTCTTGGAGTGCAGCGCGTTATCGAGGGGATTCTCGATAGCAGAAATTCCTCCAACGACTGACAAGGTGGTGACTGATGATTACCTTCGATGAAGCGCTCCGTGAACAGATCGTTGGCCACCTTGCCAATCATGACCGCCGGACGTACCCGCTTGAAGGCCGCCGGCACGCTGCAGTGGCCATCACTCTTGTCGACTCTGACCCAGTGCTACACGACGGCGAACATCCGCTCGAACCCGAATTCAGTGATATGTCGATGGTGCCCGGAAACGTTGAAGGACTCGATGGCCGAATGGTCGGCGTGGCTGGCGGAGCGGCATTTCTTCTCTGTCGCCGTGCATCTCGCCTGAATAGTCATTCCGCTCAATGGGCGCTACCTGGCGGTCGTATCGATGAAGGTGAAACTGTGGTGGAGGCTGCGCTTCGAGAGCTCCATGAAGAACTTGGCCTTGAGCTTGGTGCCGACAGTGTTCTCGGCCTACTCGATGACTACCCAACGCGCTCAGGCTACGTCATCACCCCGGTCGTGCTTTGGGGCGGTGCAGACCCTGAACTCATCCCATCACCTGATGAAGTGAGGGCCGTCTACCGAATCGGACTTCACGCACTTTGCCGCGAAGACTCGCCGCGTTATGCCGACATTCCCGAGAGTGACCGACCTGTGGTGCAGGTACCACTCGGTGGTGACCTCATCCATGCTCCGACTGGAGCTGTTCTCGTTCAATTCCGATGGGTCGGAATCGAAGGCCGGGCGGCCGACGACGCTCGGGTCGACGAGATGGAACAACCCGTTTTTGCTTGGAAGTAGCCGGTCACCAGTCACCGTGAACGGTGACATCGCCATAACGTTCCCACTCACCTCGTGACCGATCGAGCACAATCGCGGCGCCGGTTGGTAGTTCAATAAGTGGCGCCTCCACCGCTAGATGCTGAGCACGCTGCAATTGTTCAGTTGCCCACTTCTCGGATTCGGTAAGAATCGTCAGACCTTCAACAAGCCCAAGGCCGAATGTGAATGCTCCACCCCGTGGATCAGTCATCGGGTCACACATTGCCGCCGCACTAGCTCCAACTGCTGCAACGAGTCCCCCACGATCGAGAAGCCCAAGTATTGACTCCCATAGCGGCGTGTCCTTCAGCGCTGTCCTCAAGTGAATTGGAGAGTCACCGACAAGCCAGATCATCTCGAGAGAATCAACGACCGATACAAATGAAGAGTCAGATGATTGTGCCCTCGTCATCGCCATGATTGGTACAACTTCAACATCTAGCCGTGTCCCCCACTGCTGAGCCGCAGCGACGAGAAGTTGCGGTTGCTCAAATGCATCTGCCGTGGGGAGTATCCCAACGGGGCCAGTTCGCCCACGAATCAGTACCCGATCAATCTCGTCATTCCCGACGAATGGACCACCTCCAAAAAGAGCCACTGTTCCCACTCGATTACCAGCCATCACATCATCGTAGGTGGCCAAGCCACACGGGTGTCTGACATCGACACGGCTCTGATATTGGTTCAACTCTTCACCTTCCGTATCGTGAATGAATGTCTCCACAAACAATCAAACGGGGCGGCGCGGTCGGTACCGGTTTCATGGCGCCCGGCGTTGTTGAAGTGGCAGCCCTCCCCGGATTGAAACGACTAGTTGCTAATGGCCACCTTGGCCGAAAGTCTCGACGGGGATTCAAGCAGTATTCGTGAATGATGGGTGAAGGCAAAGGGACCCCTTGGCCTGGAGACATCACTCCAGTCGAACCTGACCCATCCCGCTGGGTGCTCCCAAGTGATGGGCCGACTGACGACTCTGCCCTGGTTGCGATCGGTGGCGATCTTGAACCCGGCACGCTGCTCGCCGCATACAGGATCGGTTTATTCCCGATGCCAGTTCCGCGCCGTCGGATTGGCTGGTTCTCTCCTGATCCTCGAGGCATCATCCCACTCGATGAACTCATTGTGTCGAAGTCGCTCCGTAGAAGCCTGCGACGCTTTGATGTGACCCGCAATCAAGCGTTCACCGAGGTGATGGTGAACTGCGCTGATCCAAGGCGCCCGAGCGGCTGGATCAACCGCTCGATCATTGATGCTTACGAGACTCTCCATCGAATGGGCTGGGCACACTCAGTAGAAGTCTGGGATGAAGATCGCCTTGTCGGGGGCCTCTACGGCGTGCGTATTAACGGTTTCTTTGCCGGAGAATCAATGTTCCATCACGCCACTGATGCATCAAAGGTCGCTCTGGTACACCTCGTCGATTGGTTTCGCGATTCAGGTGGACGATTACTCGACGTGCAATGGACCACCGATCACCTTTCCAGCCTTGGAGCCATTGATATCGCCCGAGTGGAATATCTACAGATGCTGAAAGATGCAGTTAGCCCGAATAGCCGCAAGAATGACCCACCACCATCGCAATGAGGAGTTCCGACATGCCAGACAAGCCGTGGATGATGCGCACCTATTCAGGTCACTCAACTGCTCGCGCGTCAAACGAGCTATATCGAACCAATCTTGCGAAAGGTCAGACCGGTCTCTCTATTGCATTCGATCTTCCGACCCAGACCGGATTCGATCCAGACGCTGAACAGGCGCGCGGCGAAGTCGGCAAGGTCGGGGTGCCGGTTGCGCACATCGGCCACATGAGAACCCTGCTCGACAACATTCCCCCTGGCCAGATGAACACCTCGATGACGATTAACGCATCGGCTGCATGGTTGCTCTCGCTCTACGTCGCTAACGCCGCTGAACAGGGTGTGCCCTCAACAGACCTTCGAGGCACAACACAGAACGACATCGTCAAGGAGTACCTCTCACGCGGCACATACATCTTCCCGCCTGAGGCCTCGCGACGACTCATCGTTGACATGATCGTCTGGTGTCGCCAGCACGCACCTTCATGGAACCCGATGAATGTCTGCTCGTACCACCTGCAAGAAGCAGGAGCGACGCCTGTCCAAGAAATCGCTTATGCAATGGCAACCGCCATCGACGTGCTCGATGCTGTCAAAGCCTCTGGCCAGATCTCAGATGATGAATTCACCGGGGTGTTCGGTTCGATCTCATTCTTCGTTAATGCCGGAATCAAATTCATCGAAGAGATCTGCAAATTGCGGGCCATGACCGACATGTGGGCCGACATCGGGCGGACCCGATATGGGGTTACCGATGAGAAAGCACTCCGCTTCCGTTACGGGGTTCAGGTCAATTCACTTGGACTCACCGAATCTCAACCCGAGAACAATGTGCAACGAATTGTCTTAGAGATGCTCGCCGTCACCCTCTCAAAGCATGCACGTGCCCGGTCGGTTCAGCTGCCGGCATGGAATGAGGCGCTTGGGCTTCCGACCCCTTGGGATCAGCAATGGTCACTCCGTATGCAGCAGGTCCTCGCATTTGAAACCGACCTCCTTAACTACGAGGACATCTTCGACGGGTCACACGTCATTGAGCAACGCACAACTGAACTACGCGACGAAGCAACAGCGGAACTCAACGATGTACTTGAACTTGGCGGCGCCTTCGCTGCAATTGACACACTCAAGTCCCGCCTCGTTGGATCGATGGCCGAACGCACTCGCAGAATTTCATCGGGTGAGCAGACCGTTGTCGGAGTGAACTCATACACAGAGTCTGAGCCATCACCCCTTGGCGGCTCAGAAGCAATTCTTCGGGTTGATCCCGCAGTTGAGGCAGAAACAATCGCCGACGTTGCCGAGTGGCGCAATGGACGTGATCAGGCCGCAGTCGACCAAGCTCTTGCAGGTCTGCGAGACGCCGCAGTGAACGGGTCCAACATTATGGAAGCCTCAATCGCTCTCGCGACTGCAGGAGGCACAACGGGTGAATGGGGCTCAACGCTACGAGAGATCTTCGGCGAATACCGGGCCCCTACCGGTATCGGCGCAACCACGCGTTCAGATCACTCACTGTCTGCGGTTGCAGCAAAGGTTCGCGAAATGGCTGGCGGCCCTCCGCGGCTCCTAGTCGCCAAGCCGGGCCTCGACGGTCACTCAAATGGCGCCGAACAGATCGCTGTCGCCGCTCGTGATTCTGGCATGGAAGTGGTCTACGCCGGGATCCGCTCCACGATCGACCAAATCGCGTCAACCGCTCGCGACGAAGACCCTGACGTCATTGGGCTATCCATACTCTCCGGCTCCCACCTCGAACTCGTTCCCGACGTCGTGCAGCGTGTGCGGGCGCTCGGTGTTGACGCTCCGATTGTCGTCGGCGGAATTATTCCCGATGAAGATCAACCTCAGTTGTTGAGCGGTGGTGTGGCAGCGGTGTACACCCCGAAGGATTACGAACTCGCGGGCATCATGACCGATATCTGTGAACTTGCTTCACAGCATCGTCTCAATCAGAACTGACCAAGCGCTCGCTTTCAACCCACTGCTCGAGCAGCGGCGATGATTCAAAACTGGTAATCAGTGCATATCTCGGCGCGTCACCAGGGTGCACCACGACGTGCCACAGTCGCTGGGTATCAACGATAAAACGCGAACCTTTGTGCAAGGGAACTCGCCGTTCAGTCGCCGGGTCGGGCAGGCCATCCGCATCATTGTCCATCAACAGCATGTAACTGTCTGGGTAATCAGTGAGTTCAACCCAAGTACGCACGACCCATCCCTCACCATCGGGATTGAAGCGATTGTTGTCATCCCGGTGGATTGACCTGATCGCAGTCTCGCGATCTTGAGGCTCTAGTTTGATCACTCGAACGCGACCAAAATTGGCGCCGACACCATCAACATATGAACGCAAGGTTGGAGCAATTTCGGCATTCGATGTCCACAGCGCATCCTTGTCAGTTTTGCCTTTGTCCCAAAACCCCCGACAATCAAGTTCACCATCGGCCGACGCGAGCGGAGCGAAGTTTGTATCACCGCCGCTCTTCCAATCCATGTACTCGAGTCGTTCCCACTCTTCGGCCGGAACATCCACCGGCATCGTCGACAGTTCAACAAGACCATCGCTATCGAGAGCGCTCATTCTGAAGTGATCCGTTTGGAGTGGAATCTTGACACTCCAATGTTCACTATTCGGCCAAAAGGTCATGCACTGAGTGTATGGAGTCACGCAGAGCGCTGAGGTGCACCCACCGATACCCTCGGCTTAACCCGTGCTCGCCACAGTTGAGTCAGGTGGCAAGGTGACGATCACGAAGCCCTGCGGAATTTCGATGATTTCCCCAACTTGGATATCACTTGCATTTTCGAGATCATTCAACTCAACGATCTGTTTCATCGGAACTCCGAAGCCCGCAGCAATTGCAGACAGGGTGTCTCCGGAACGAACCTCGTAGAAGTACCGATTGGTGTCAGGCAACGTCGTCGTGGTCGAGGTCGTCGTCGTTGTCTGAATCGGAGGCAATGGGTCGAGCGAAAGATCGTTACCATCACAACTTGCTGTCATCGCAGCGAGGACGGTCGCCAACCCAAGTGCCCTCGCTCGGCTCGAAAATGCTGTATTCGATGATTTCTGCATGTGTGCCAGATGTCCTCCACTGAGAACTCTACGTCGCCTGCGCCCTAGCCTCACGCAGGTGGAATCCCCCAGATTATTTCCAGGCGCTGTTACGCCGCACCGCCACTATCGGGTCGATGCCGACGGAGTAGGTATCGCAGTAAATGAATGGGGTAATGAGAACGACCCCGTGCTCGCTCTCGTTCACGGAGGAGCAGATTTCTCCCGAACATTTGATGTGTTTGCTCCGCTGCTCGCAGCAGCCGGGTGGCGAGTCGTTGCATGGGACCACCGCGGACATGGTGATAGCGATCACGCACATCTCTACTCATTTGAGGCCGACCTTCGTGATGCTGTTCGAGTTCTTGACACCGTCGCTCCTCAGCGACCCATCGCAGTGGTCGGACATTCAAAGGGTGGCGCCATCATGACGTCGCTCGCCGAAGCACAGCCATTTAGGTTCCGCTCATTCGTCAACCTCGACGGAATTCCTTATCGGCGACCAGGTCCTGACCTGCCCGAATACCAACGTGCCGATGCTATGAACACCGAAATTACGGCCTGGCTTGAACACCGGCGTCGTACAGCAACCGGGTCACGGAAACCTGGCACTATCGAAGAGCTCGCACGCCGAAGAGCGCAGATGAACCCTCGCCTGTCAAAGGAATGGTTGGAATATCTCGTCACCGTTGGTGCCCGAGAGGATGCAGACGGTTGGCGTTGGAAATTAGACCCGTCGATGAGGATGGGTGGATTCGGACCGTGGCGACCCGAATTCGGCTTGTTTCGACTTGCTGGGCTTGGTGTTCCGTTCCTAGGTGTTCTCGTCGGTGCTGATGAACCAATGGGTTGGGGCACAAAGCCGCATCAGGTCGAGAAGTGGATTCCGCGCCACGGAAGGCTCGAATTCTTTGAAGACATCGGACACTTCATCCATATTGAGCAACCCGAGATGGTTGCCGAGATGGCCCTCGACTTTCTTGGAAATCCGTCATGAGCACCATCACGCTTCGCCATAATCGAATTGAACTTGCCCTCCACGAACTGCGACCGGCTAACGGTGACGGTCACCCGCTGCTCCTTCTTCATGGACTTGGCGAGAGGACTCCTGTAACCGTGCCAGCTGACGTTAAAAGTTGGTCTGGGGCCATTTGGGGGCTCGACTTCACCGGACACGGCCAATCAACAATTCCGGTAGGCGGTGGATACTCAGCCGAAGTGCTGCTCGGCGACGTTGACGCTGCGATTAACCATCTGGGCACTGTCACGCTGATTGGTCGAGGCCTCGGCGGATATATCGCTCTGCTTACAGCTGGAGCAAGAGCCGATGCCGTTCACGGCGCAATCATTACCGATGGGCCAGGCCTCACGGGAGGCACATACGAATCGTCTGTGCCGCAAATCGTTCGACTAATGAATCAAGGTGAAATCCCCGACCCGTACGCACTGCACGAACTCAGTCGAGACGTGAGAGCTGCCGACTACGCCCTCGATTTCGTGCAGTTCAGCACAGCCCACTCAGAACTTCCCGAGCCCATCAATGTGTCGGCCACATACCGACCGGCATGGTTGGAAGCAGTCGCGGCTGCTCCCGGAGTCGC
>JAYNVD010000008.1:0-33029 GCA_038100275.1 Ilumatobacteraceae bacterium | reverse complement strand
TCACCAAGAGGGAGACCATAAGCACTCAGAGAATCGATCACCCCGCCAACGTCATCACCGGCCGCAAGTGCCGCGCCGAGATGCAGCGGTCGTTCAACCGTGTACTTTCCACTCTTGTAACGACAGATACGGTCAGCGAGTTCGATCCTGCGGTCACTTCGGACAGACCCAGTGATATCGAGCAGCTGCCCAATATTGAGTTCAATTCGAAGTTCGTTCCACAATTCGATTGCAGGCCGTTGAGCATCGATCAAAAGACGATCAGCGAGCACCGCTGCGATATCTCCGACAAGTATTGCGATCCCCTCACCAAATCGCCGCGACTCGCCATCCCACCGTTGGTCGGCATGTGACCGAGCAAACCGACGATGCGTTGTTTCTGCGCCTCGACGAGCATCAGCGTCGTCAAGAACGTCGTCATGAAAGAGAGCCGAGGCGTGCGTGAGTTCGATCGCTGCTCCAGCCCCAGTCACGATTCCATCGATGTCGTCGGCGATCGATGGGTCACCTCCTGCTGCAATAAAGCCCCAGTAACAGAACGCTGGTCGGAGCCGCTTTCCGCCTGAGGTGACGAGCCGCCGTATCTCAGCGATGGGGTCTACTAAAAGATCATCGAGATCGCCCCAGCGCTGAATCTCATCTGCGATTTCTCGAGCAAGACGATCGTCGACTCGAGCACCAATTGCCGCGAGATGATCCGGGGTTGACACCATCACTCGGTATCGACTGCAGGCAAACCTGCGACGATTTCGTCAACTCGAACCCGGGCGGCACCAATCCGATCTCGACAGATCGCAATGAGTTCACCAGCCCGGCTCACACGATCAGCCAGACGATCAACGTCAACATCAACCGCTTCCAATTCGTTCAAGATCTCGTCGAGTTCGCTGAGAGCATCTGCATAACTCACTTCATCTGCCATGTCACTCCTCCTCCGGAGTTGTTCCGTTCACAGTACTTCTCACAGTGCCATCGACCAGTCGGGTAACCAACTCATCACCCGCAGAGAGATCTTTCGCCGAGGTAATGATCTTCCCATCAGCGGTGGTGGTCATCGTCCAACCTCGTTCAAGCAGACGAGCAGGGTCGAGCAGAGCGAGGCGCCGCTCCCTCTCGTTCATCGAGGACTCAATGCGTTCAATCGTTAACGCTGCCCGAACGAGTCGATCTTGTCGAGATCTCAGCCGCTCAGAACTCCGCTCAACCGCCGAGTTTGTACGAGTGACCACACGACTTGCTCGTGACTCGAGACGGTCGACCTGCCCGGCGAGCTCAAACGTCGCACGTTCAACAATTGATGCCCACCGCGTTTCCGTTTCATCAACAAAACGCTGCACACGATCAATCAACCAACCAGCACACGCCGTTGGGGTCTTCAGCGCAGTATGGGCAACTTCATCGGCAATCGTGGTATCGATCTCATGACCGAGCCCGGTCACCACCGGTAACGGGCAAGTTGCAATCGCTCGTGCAACCCCTTCCGTATCGAAGGCCGCAAGGTCGTTCCGCGCTCCTCCGCCACGAATCACCGCCACCACATCTGCCCCGTGTTGCACCGCTGCAGAGATTCCCGCAACAACCATCTCTTCGGCCTGATCGCCTTGAACGCGGGCATCAAATGCGAGCAGGTGAAAATCAAAACCGCTCGATCCAAGTTCATCGGTGAAATCGTGCCAGGCAGCAGAGCCGACGCTCGTCACAACCGCGACACGCAGCGGAACTAGAGGAACAGTTGTCGCCGCGTTCTTGCGCAACAAGCCCTCAACCGTCAATGTCGCACGCACACGATCTCGCGAAGCGGTGATATCACCAAGAGTGAACCGCGGGTCTAGATCAGAGATTTTTAGACTCAGCCGCCCGGTTGGCGCATACACATCAAGCGTCCCAAAGACCCTCACTTTGGTTCCATCTTGCAGTTCGAGCCGATTCGACTCCAGCATGGGGCGAAGAGCCCGTTTCACATTGGCGAATAGCGCAACATTTAACGTCGCCTTCTTGCCGTCGATGTCCTCAACCAGCGAAAAGTAGGTGTGAAGTCCTTGGTCTCGGTAACCACTGATCTCCCCGGTAACCCACACCCCGCCACCGAAACCGCTCTTCAGTTGAGCATTAATCGCGTGGGTGAGTTCGCCAACCGTAAACGTCGGGTTGAGATCAGTGTCGGGCATCAGTACCAGGGACGACTGATGTGTTGTCGAGATGACAGTGGGCTACGAAGCCATGGACGACTTCCGAAACGCCATGCTGTTACCGGATCAGGGGTCTGGCTTGGCGCCAACGGCCGAGGCCAGAGCGCTTGAACCGCCGCAACAATCGCTGCAGCCTCTTCGTCGGTTGGTGCCGGACTGATCGAGTGCATCTTGAGCTCGCTCACAACGGCACATTCCCATGCTTACGCTGCGGCAGATCCTCTCGCTTTGATTCGAGCACTCGAAGAGCCGCAACCACTTTCTGACGGGTCTCAGATGGAGCAATGACGTCGTCGACAAAGCCACGCTCGGCAGCTGCGTACGGATTCGCATAGCGCTCGGTGTACTGCTCGACGAGTTCTGCCCGACGAGCAACAGGATCTTGCGCCTGCTGGAGTTCACGGCGGTAGATGATTTCAACAGCGCCCTGCGGGCCCATCACGGCCAACTCTGCTGACGGCCATGCAAAGGCGAGATCTGCACCGACCGACTTTGAGTTCATCACCACATACGCACCGCCATAGGCCTTACGGGTGATGATCTGGATCCTCGGTACGGTCGCTTCACAGAACGCGTAGAGCAACTTTGCACCGTGACGGATGATGCCCTCGTGTTCCTGATCGACTCCCGGGAGAAAGCCCGGGACATCGACGAACACGAGCAGAGGAATGTTGAACGCATCACAGGTGCGAACAAATCGGGCCGCTTTTTCGGATGACTCGATGTCGAGCACCCCGGCGAACACCATTGGCTGGTTACCGACGATGCCAACTGTCTTTCCATCGACCCGAGCAAATCCACAAATCATCGACTTTGCCCAGTGCGGGAAGTACTCCATGAACTCACCGTCGTCGACAACCGATGCGATGACCTGCGACATGTCGTACGGCATGCTTGGGCTGTCAGGGAGAATCGTGTCGAGTTCAGGACAGAGCCGCTCCGGGTCATCTGTTGGCTCGATGGCCGGTGGATTTTCGAGGTTGTTCTGCGGAAGAAGCGACAGTAGGTAACGAACTTCGTCAAGACAGGACTTCTCATCATCAGTGACAAATGTTGCGACACCTGACTTTGACGCGTGGGCCATGGCTCCACCGAGCGCCTCAAGGGTTACGTCCTCGCCGGTGACCGTTTTGACCACATCTGGCCCGGTGATGAACATGTGCGATGACTCCCGAACCATGAAAATGAAGTCGGTCATTGCCGGTGAATAGACGGCGCCACCTGCACATGGTCCGAGGATGACGGAGATCTGTGGGACAACACCTGATGACATCACGTTGCGGCGGAAAATTCCACCATATGACGCAAGGCTGACCACTCCCTCTTGAATTCGCGCACCCGCACCGTCGTTGAGACCAATCATCGGGGCACCTGTCGACAAGGCAAGGTCCATCACCTTGTGGATTTTCTCGGCGAACACTTCACCTAGAGCACCACCAAACACAGTGAAGTCTTGGCTGAAAACAAACACCTTCCGGCCATCAACTGTGCCCCACCCAGTGATCACTCCATCGGTATATGGCTGCTCTTCAAGACCTGACTCATGTGCCCGATGTCGAGCAAGCATGTCGAGTTCATGAAAGCTGCCCGGGTCGAGGAGGTAATCAATTCGCTCACGCGCGAGCATCTTGCCCTTGGCATGCTGGCGCTCTACCGATCGCTCGGATCCCGCATGACGAGCAGCCTCCTTACGGTTAAGGAGGTCGTCGAGGCGTTCTTTCATTGTTGACACAGCGAAGACGCTAATCGACAGTGACCACAGATGCTGTGGTCGCCTGCGTGACATCTGTCGTTGTTGTCTCAACAACAGTTGTTTCTGAAGGAACAATCGTTGTCGATAACGCAAGAGTTGTCGTCGTTGTGGGGACCGTTCCGTCCTCGCCAACGATGGCAAGAGGGCTCATGACCACGCTCGAGAGACCCGATTCAAAGACTGCTGTGAGAGTGACCGTCCAATTACCGGTGACATCGAATGGGAGTCCGTCTGATGCACCAAGACGGGCAATGCCTGTTCCAGTTAGTGGAATGTCTTGGATCGTCCCACGTCCGTAACTGCCGATCTCTGGATCGAACTCCAACCGGAGGCTCACGATGTTTGCCGGAGTCGACAACACTTCGACTTCAAGAGCATTGAGACCAAGTGCACCAGGGTCAAGCGAAACTTCGGCGCTGAACCCGGCGGCCTCGTCGGCGAGAGGCATGACCAAGGCGTATTCGCGCTCTGGTATCAAGGAGATTTTTGGCGGGTTAATCGCCAAGAGCCAGCCGCTGAACATCAACACGATGACTCCGACGGTGGCCTCGGTCGCGAATACTCGACGCAGACGCATCGCGGTACGGCGGGTGAGATGATCGACGCGCCCCAGTCGATGGCGAACCAAGCCTCTCGCTTTAGCTGCGACAAACAGCATGACGCCAACTGCCATGAGCTTGAGAATGAGAACCCGTCCATGCGAACTCGTAAACAATGCATCGCCATCGAGGCGCATGGTCTCAGCAACACCGGTGATGATCACCACGAGAATTGTGGGTCCGGAAACCCGAGAATACGAGCGAACAGCATGCACGAGGTCTTGATCGCCGGGCCCAGCGAGAACGGCTCGACCGACGACAACGACACCACCCAGCCAGATTGCCACCGCAACGACATGCAGGATCATGACGATCAAACCAATCAGGGCGAGACTGCCGCTCACTCGACTAAACGCAAGCGTGACGACGGCAACGGCCGGAGCCGAAATTGCAAGCGGTCGCGACACGTCGTCGAGGACGATTTCGGGTCGGTAGGCCACCCAACCCGACGCAATGACGGCCGCAAGTCGAACAATCGCTGCGATCCCAGTCCACCCCTCGGTGAACGTTTGAGCAAGACTAAATGGGTTCAGCGAACCTGTGAATGACTTGCCGGTAAGCGAAGAAGTCAGCGCCGCAGTGTGAAGGTAGGTCCCGGCGACTGCAACCATCCACACCTTGAAGGTGAACCGCTGTGTGATCTCGTACAACGGGCCCTCTGGCCAGCCAAACGCGATCAGCGCGACCGCACCAAACAAAATCATGATTCCGTAGGTTGAGATCACTCCGCCCAACCACACCGACCCGCCAGTTGACCCGACCGCCTCGACATCATCACCAATCGATGCAGTTGTTGTCGCCGCAGATGCAGCAGTCGGCACAGTTGAATCAGTTGACGTTCCTGATGCCGTTGGCGTGTCGGCGGAAACGGAGAATGCAATGAGGTCAGTCGCTATCGCTTGGTCGAGATCGTCTCGCAGCAACCAGGTGATCGTGCAGGCCCCTTTCGGAAATGGGCTCAACACCTCGACGGTGAACGTCACATCATCGTCGCCGAGCAATGGAATTCCGGTGCTCTGCGGCTGCGCTGGCGTGCCACACCCAACGGCGACAGTGAAAGCCTCATCTGTCGCCACCGGTTGCTGAAACGTGAACGTCATGATCGCTGGAGAGGTTCCAAGCGTTGCGCCATCGGCCGGACTCGAGCCAGCAAGCGAATTATCACTCGATTGGGCGTGAGCAGCCATTGGCAGTGCTGCAACAACAGCGAAAGCCACGCCGATTAGCGCAAACATCCGTCTGAGGAAGGCGCGAATATCAGCACAAGGTTGACGAGTGAAGTCCACAACGCAACGGTAGTCATCGCACCTCTCTTACCGCTGTCATCCCCCGCGGGTAGTGTGGCCTCACATGGCTACACAGTCGCTCTACCGTCGTTACCGACCGCGCCGCTTCGATGAGTTGCGCGGCCAAGAACACATCGTGCATGCGTTGCGCGAAGCGGTGAAAGCGGGTCGTGAAGGCCAGGCTTATCTCTTCTCAGGTCCTCGTGGAACCGGCAAGACGACAACCGCACGAATCCTCGCAAAGGTTCTCAACTGCACTAACCCTGCAGATGGCGAGCCCTGCTGCGAATGCGACTCATGCACGGCGGTCGAGCGCGGAAATAGCTACGACGTATTCGAGCTTGACGCAGCATCAAACAACTCTGTCGAAGACATCCGCAGCCTCATCGACAAGGTTTCGCTCGGCACCCCCGGTCGCCACAAGGTCTACATCCTCGACGAGGTTCACATGCTGAGTGCTGGCGCTTCTGCAGCCTTGCTGAAAGTTCTCGAAGAACCGCCAGAGCATGTGGTGTTTGTGCTTGCCACTACCGACCCTCAGAAACTGAAAGACACCATTCGGTCGCGTACCCAACATCTTCAGTTTCACCTTCTTCCGAGCGACACGCTCGCAGAGCACATCAAATGGGTTGCGAACGACGCTGGTATCGAACTCAACGAGCACATCATCGATGCCGCTCTCTCAAAAGGCGGTGGCTCAGCTCGTGACACGCTGTCTGCGCTCGAGCTTCTTGCTGCAGGCGGAAGTGATGTCGATGACTCGATTGACCTTTCAGAATTCATCCGAGCACTCGTTGATGCCGATACCGGCATTGCGCTGAGTGCAACCGCTCACGCAGTATCAAACGGCCATGATCCCCGAACACTCTGCGAAGAACTATTACGACATCTGAGAGATTTATTCCTGTCGGTGATGTCACCTGAACTTGTCTCGGTTCGCCATGATCATCTCGACGAACTTGCCGCCACCGCACGAGACGTCGGCACCGCATCAATTGTTCGAGCGATGGAGCGACTCGGAGCCGCTCTCGTTGAAATGCGTTTCGCACCAGACCCTCGCATCATGCTCGAGATCGCTCTCGTCCAACTCACCCGGGATGAGGGAGCTGACGATCAATCTGCGCTACTCGCCCGAATCGAACGCCTTGAACGAAGCGTGGCCGAGGGGGTAACAAAACCACAGCGAGAGACCCCTCGCAGTTCAACTGGAAAAGCGGTTGTTGGTGGGCGTGCTCGACGGCCAGATTCGAGTGGCGCGATAACGCGGCCGCAACCCGAAGCGACACAACCTCAATCTGCGCCAGATCCTGCCCCAGAACAGCAAGCTGCCCCTGTCCAATCCGAGCCTGTCCCACAACCTGCCACAAAGCCCACACACCACGATTCGCAGTCGGTGAGTTCAGTCTGGGCAGACAGCACTCGGACATCGCTCTCAGGAATGGCGAGAGCACTCTTCGCTCCTGCATCAATCGGTGCAGTTGAGACAACTGAGTCAGGACTCTCGGTAGAGCTTCTTCTTCCGAGCGAAGTTCACGCGCAAAAGTGCAGCGCTCATCGAGATGCGGTCCAACAGCAACTTGCACAGTCGCTCGGAACCGTCGTTGAGCTCAGCTTGAGCGTTGAACGATCAACACAATCGGCTGAGTCAACACGGCTAACTGAAATCGTCGAAGAGCCGGTTGACCCAAACGACATCATCGATGCGCCAGCAACCCCACAGCGAAGCCCTGAAGAAGAGATCGCTGACATCTTCCCTGGCACCCGACTTATCACGACAACTGACGACTAAATATGGCTGCCGTCCACACTCCTCCAGTTCAAACCCTCATTGATGAACTCGGTCGACTTCCTGGCATTGGGCCGAAGTCGGCGCAACGCATTGCCTTTCACCTACTCAAAATTCCAGATGTCGATGCCAACCGACTCTCTGATGCGATCCGTGAGGCGAAAGCTCGAGTCCAATTTTGCGAACGCTGTTTCAACGTCGCGGAAAGCGCACTTTGCCCAATCTGTGCTGATGAGCGTCGAGAGAGCACGACGCTGTGTGTCGTCGAAGAGTCTCGTGACATCATCGCGATTGAACGAACCGGAGAATTCAGAGGTCGCTACCACGTACTTCTTGGGGCAATGAATCCACTTGAGGGCATCGGTCCTGACCAACTAAAAATCCGCGAACTTCTTGCCCGCCTTGGTCCCGAACAGGTCACTGAGGTGGTGATCTGCACAAACCCAAACACCGAAGGTGAAGTCACTGCAATGTACCTCGCTCGAATGTTGTCGCCGCTTGGTATCACCGTTTCACGCCTCGCAAGCGGTCTGCCAGTCGGTGGTGATCTTGAATATGCAGACGAACTGACATTGGGACGCGCGTTCGAGGGTCGTACGCGAATCAACGAAGCGACATAGTCGCTAAGAATCTCTCAAACTGTTGACGCGCCCTTACCGAGGGCCCAACCTCAGACCTTGATGATGAGAGCGTCACCTTGGCCGCCGCCGCCGCACAGGGCAGCCGCGCCGTAGCCACCACCTCGGCGACGAAGCTCGTGTGCAAGCGTTAGTGCGAGGCGGTTACCACTCATGCCAATCGGGTGGCCGACCGCGATGGCTCCACCATTGACATTCACGATCTCATCGCTGATACCAAGATCATTCATTGATGCAATTCCCACCGCTGCAAACGCCTCGTTCAACTCAAACAGCGAAATGTCACCCACCGAGAGATCAGTTTTCGCAAGTGCTGCCCTGATGGCATTCGCAGGCTGCAGAAGCAGCGACGGGTTATCTGGGCCAGCAACCATTCCGTACGAGACGTACTCTGCGAGTGGTTCGAGGCCGCGGTCGGCAGCCGCACGCTGCGACATCATCACCATCGCCGAAGCGCCATCAGAGATCTGGGATGCATTTCCTGCCGTGATTGTGCCATGCCCACCGAATGCCCCGCGTAAACCGCCGAGACTCTGTTCAGTGGTATCGGCTCTGATGCCCTCATCTTCAGTAACGGTGATTGCGTCACCGCGTCGCTGGGGAACCTCAACCGGAATGATCTCCTCGGCAAGACGTCCGTTCTTCGTTGCATCTGCAGCACGTTCGTGCGATGCAGCAGCAATGCGGTCTTGCTCTTCACGACTGATCGAGCCATCGGCATACTGCTCAGTGCCGGTTCCCATCAAGCAGGCATCAAAGGCGCACCACAAGCCGTCTTTCACAATCGCATCCTCGAGTTCGGTGTTTCCGTAGCGGTATCCGCCACGAGCACCCGCAAGAAGGTGTGGGGCATTTGTCATCGACTCCATGCCACCGGCGACAACGATGTCGGCATCGCCGCTCATGATCATCTGGTGAGCGAGATAAATCGCATTTAGCCCTGAGAGACATACCTTGTTGACGTTGACCGAAGGGACGCCCATCGGTATTCCTGCCCCCGCTGCCGCCTGACGAGCCGGCACTTGGCCCTGACCTGCCATGAGAACCTGACCCATGATCACGTGGTCGACATCGGCAGGTGCAACTCCAGCACGCTCAAGAGCACCTTTGATCGCAACTGAACCGAGTTGAGCGGCAGACATCGTCGTGAACGCGCCGCTCATCTTTCCGATTGGCGTACGTGCTCCAGCAATGATCTTTGAAGAAGTCATGGCGAAACCGTACCTCGTGTGTGGTTCGTCTTGGTCGTTGGAGTTACCGGCCGGTAGGTTTCATCTATGTCATCCCCCAATTCTGAGACACTTGCGATTCAGCAAGCCATCGTTCAAGGTGCCTCCGGTGACGAACTGGCAGCACTGCCACTTCCCGAGTCATATCGGGCGGCTTTTGTAAAACGTGATGAAGTTGCAATGTTCGAGGGAGTTGAATCCGTCGACAAAGACCCACGTAAGTCGCTGCACATCGGTGAAGTTGCGCTCCCTGAGATCGCTCCCGATGAGGTGTACGTGGCCGTGATGGCTTCGTCCATCAACTTCAACACTGTATGGACATCAATTTTTGAGCCGCTTCCCACGTTCGGGTTTCTCGATCGGCTTGCTCGCGAATCTGAGTGGGCAGCACGCCACAAGCGCGATGAACACATCATTGGTTCCGACGCATCTGGAGTTGTGTTGAGAGTTGGGTCAGCGGTTCGAAATTGGAAACCGGGTGACAGGGTCACAGTTCATTGCAACCATGTCGATGACCAAGACCCAAGTGCCCATGACGACTCAATGCTTGCTAACAACCAACGCATCTGGGGATTCGAAACCAACTTTGGTGGGCTCGCTGACATCTCTGTGGTGAAGGCAAACCAACTCATGCCGAAGCCAAGCCATCTCACATGGGAAGAGTCAGCGGTCAATGCGCTCTGCAACTCGACGAGCTACCGAATGCTCGTCAGCGAGAACGGTGCGCGGATGAAACAGGGCGACTCTGTGCTCATTTGGGGAGCAACAGGCGGCATCGGCGGTTACGGAGTGCAGTACGTGCTCAATGGCGGTGGCACACCAATTGGCGTGGTCTCTTCCCCTGAACGTGCAGCGCTGCTCAACGACCTCGGCTGTGAGGCAGTCATCGATCGTCGCGCCGAGGGATACTCGTTCTGGAAAGACGAGCACACCCAGGACGAATCTGAATGGCGTCGTTTCGGTGGCCGCATTCGAGAACTCGTTGGTGAAGACCCCGACATCGTGTTCGAACATCCAGGTCGCTCCACGATGGGCGCCTCAATCTTCGCTGTTCGACGCGGCGGCACAGTCGTCACATGTGCTGCCACGTCTGGCTACATGGTCGAATTCGACAACCGCCACTTCTGGATGAAGTTGAAGCGCCTTGTGTCATCCCATTTTGCGAACTATGCAGAGTCGTGGGCAGCAAACAGACTCATCGATCAAGGCCGAATTCAGCCATTGCTCAGCAAGGTCTACACCCTTGATGAGACAGGAGAGGCGGCACGAGCAGTTCACCGCAACGAGATCGAAGGCAAGGCCGGTGTTCTGTGCCTTGCGCCCTCGGAAGGGCTTGGCATTGATGACGCCGAGAAGCGTGACCGCATTGGTGAGCACAAAATCACGACGTTCCGGCGCCACGCAGGCTGAGATCTCAGGCAGACTGTTCAGATGTTGCTTACCGAAATTGACCACGTCGCTATCGCAGTTCGAGATCTCGAAGCGGCTATCGACTATTACCAACGGGCCTTTGGCGCGACCGTTGACCACCGCGAGGTCGTCGAGTCAGATGGCGTCGAGGAGGCACTTCTCAAGGTTGCAGAGAGTTACGTTCAACTATTGACACCAACTCGCGATGATTCACCAGTAGCGAAAGCAATTGAGAAGCGTGGTGAAGGTCTTCACCACATCGGCTACCGAGTGAATGACTGCGCTGCAGCCCTGGAGGCAATGGTGGCCGCAGGCGCAATACCGATCGATACCGCACCTCGACCTGGCAGTCGCGGAACAACCGTCGCTTTCATGCATCCCAAGGGAAGCTTCGGAACCCTGATCGAGCTCGTCCAGGAATAACTGAGAACGATGTCAAATGCTCCCGCAGCTGTGCTGTGGGATATGGACGGCACACTCGTTGATACAGAGCCCTACTGGTTCGCGGCCGAATACCGATTAGTCGAATCATTCGGGAACACATGGTCCGACGAACACGCTCACGCAGTCGTCGGATTCGACCTCTTTGATACTGCGGCCTACATCATCGAGCACGGTGGTGTTGACCTCGACCCGAAGGCCGTTGTCGATTACCTGCTTGATGCTGTGATTCAGTCGTGTAAAGAGCAACTGCCATGGCGACCGGGAGCCCGGGAGCTTCTCGACGAACTTCACTCGTTAGCGATTCCTTGCGCGCTCGTCACAATGTCGTGGCGTCGGTTCGCCGAGGCGGTACTCGCCGAACTCCCGCAGGACACCTTCGCCGCCACCGTTTTCGGAGACGAAGTCACCCACGGAAAGCCCCATCCCGAGCCATACATCGCAGCTGCCACGCTGCTCGGTGTTGACCCCTCACAATGCGTAGCAATTGAAGATTCACCGACTGGCGTAGCTTCGGCTCATGCTGCTGGGTGCCATGTCATCGGGGTGCCAAATATGAAGCCACTCAATGCTGTCGATGGCGTTCGTATCATTTCATCGCTCACTGACATCAACGCAAAGTCTTTATGGGCGACATAGAGGCGCCACCGCCAGCACCCACCTCTGCAGCGAGGGCGCGACTGCTTCTTGGCGTGCTCGTGGTGATCTGCATGATTGCTCTCGGTGTGGCCTTTTGGCCGACAGACTCGACGACAACAATTCCGTCAGCCACTTCCGAGCCGCTCCCACCCAAGCCCGCAACGATCGACGGTTGGACGCCATACTGGGTGCTCGAGCGAATATTGGAACAGCCCGATGCCGGCATCTCTCGGTTTGAGAATCTTCGCGAAGTCTCACCGTTCTGGTTTTCAGTGAACGGCTTTGATGCGATCGAATCTGACGCGTTCACGCCAGAGGATCTTGCAGCGACCTACTTCGCTCAACTCCGAGAGGCTGGAGTTGCGATTGTGCCGTCGCTGCTCGACCGGATGGATGCAGGCCAGATGGCCACCATCTTGTCTGACCCAGTGGTCCGCTCGGCCCATGTCGAAGTGATCCGAGCATTCGCTGAACAACTCGACGTGAACGGCATCGACATCGATTACGAGCAGTTTGCGTTTGCTGATGACCCGTCAACCTGGTCGACAACTCGGCCGAATTGGGTTGCGTTCATCGCTGAACTCTCAGAGGCTCTGCACAGCGATGGTCGCACCCTGTCGGTGAGCATCCCGGCCGTCTACGACGAAAGCGTCACTGGCGACCCTGGGTATTGGGTATACGACCACGGTGCAATCGCGGAACACGTTGATGGATTGCGAATCATGGCCTACGACTACTCAGTTGCCGAACCTGGGCCAATCGCGCCTCTCGAATGGATCGAACAAGTCATTGACGGCGTACTGCTTGCCGTGCCATCGGAGTTTCATGATCGCGTCGTACTCGGCATTGGTTCATATGGCTACAACTGGCCAACCACCGAGAGTGGCGAATGTCCAGCGGATGCACCAGGACGAACGGGCATTAACCCTGGGACGTTGGATGACCTCATCTCGCGCCGCGATATCGAGCCAGTTGCTGATGTCATTACCGGTGAATGGGCGGCGACCTATGAGCTCACGGTCGACGATGGCGTCACCCAGTGCATCCAGACGCGGCAACTGCACTGGATTGATGCTGACGGAGTTGCACTCCGAGTAGAGATGGCCCGACGTGCTGGAATACAAGGCGTGGCATTATGGGCATTGGGGTATGAGGACGATGACGTATGGAACGCGCTCGTCTCATCAGCGACGCGGGATCTTCTGCCATGACGAACGAACTCGCCCTAGATACCGACAACATAAATGCTGTTGCGAATATCGCGTTGACCGCCGACCTCATTGAAGCAACCATTCGTGGTAACCGTTCAGGTGTCGAGACTGGCCTTGAGCGTGTTCGAATTCGTCCGGTTGCGATTGCGGATGACATCGTCTTCCAATTCGAAGAATTCGACGGCACGAAGACCAACGTCACGAATCTCCAAAGCGACGCCGCAATGAGTCACTTCGTCGAGCTCTTTCGAATAGGCATGAAGACTGCCTATATCCGGATGAATGAACACGACCTGCAGGTGACGATCTCACGTAAAGGCAAGGTTCAACAGGTTCGCCACGCCGCCTCTGGTGAGCAAGTTGATACTCAACATGACCGCCAGAAACAACATCTCGTTGCTGAGTCGGCACCGTTTCTTCGCCATGTGGGTATTTCGACTGAGGCGGGAGTCGTTCGACCGACCGCTAGGGACAAGTACCGACAAGTTCAACAGTTTGTCGAAATTGTTGACCACCTCGTACGTGAGCACGACCGCTCGGCACCACTACGGATTGTCGACCTTGGATGTGGCTCTGGGGTGCTCACCTTGGCAGCGCATTATCACCTCGTCGAGGAAGGCTTTGATGTCCACACCACCGGGGTCGATCTCAAGAGCGAACTCATGGCACAACTCAATGACATCGTCGTCAAACTTGGATGGAGCAACATCACATTTGTTGCTGGTGCAATTGCTGATTGGCAGTCTGAACCAAACCGGACCCCAAACGTTGTAATCGCTCTGCACGCCTGCGATACCGCCACTGACGATGCCATCTCTCAGGCAGTTCGATGGAAGAGTGAATACTTGCTCGTCGCACCATGTTGCCAGCACGACCTTCAACGACAAATCGATCGAGCTCAGGTGCCGTCTGGTTTCGAGTCACTCGTGCGCCACGGCATCGTCCGCGAACGTCTTGGCGACCTACTGACCGATACGTTCCGGGCAGATGTTCTCGCTGCCCTCGGGTGGCGCACCGACGTCATCGAATTCGTCGATAATCAGCACACCGCGAAGAACATCATGATTCGTTCAACGAAGACCGGAGCTGTCGATGATGAAGCCCGGCGGCGCGCCCTTGAGATGACAAGCCAGTGGTCGCTAGACCCGGCGCTCAAACATCTGCTGGTGGATTAATTAACGACGTCACGAGTTCGGCAAGCGCAAGCGCGCCAAGTTCACCGCTCCAGCGTCCTCGAACAAGTCCGCTTTCATCGATGAGCACCATGAACGGGAACCCCGTCACGCCGAAGGCCTCTGCCGCGATGAACGAAGAGTTGTTGCTATCAAATGCGTCAGCAATGATCTCGTAGGTCCAATCCTTCTCGTCGAGCCAGCGTTCGGGTGGAAAATTTGGTCGCTGAGGGGACACTGCCGTGCTGACACCAACGACCCGGAGTCCTACCGGCCATGCATCTGCATCACGAATCCGATTGATTTCAGGAATTTCGTTATTGCAATGCGGGCACCAATGTGCGAGAAATACGACAAGGGTTGCAGTCCCGTCGGTTGACCGAACAGCAACCTGGTTGCCGTCAAAGTCCTCTCCGATGATCGACGGGATGGGCTCCCCGACTGCTTCATCAGAGTGGGAGTCAAGAAGAAACGGCAGAGCGTTCCCGTCTACTGCGACCGGCCGGACTTGACCCTCAAATTCATCTGGAAATTCAGTGACCTCAGCAACCTCTCCTGGGTTGATGGTCTGCTCATCAGGTGTTGTGCCATCTTGACTGTCTTGGAGACCATCGACAGTCGAAGTTGTTGTTGCTTCATCAGAAACCGATTCGTCGGTTGTTGCTGAAGCACTGCTATCCAGCGTCGTTGAAGCACCTGTTTCTAGTTTGACCACCACATCAGATGAACAGGCGGCTGCAAGGAGTCCGGCGGCAACAATTGCGGGGATGAATTTCACTCCTCAATTCGCTCCGGGATTGCATTCACGATGATGAGAGCCAGGAAACCGATCAGAGCCATTCCTGCAAGGGTGAGAAAGCCAAAGGACCGGAACCAGATGTCGGTGCACGATGGTCCAGTTGCTGCACACGAACCCGTGTCGAGGGCGGGTCGCCACTCAATGAGGTAATGCCATGCCGAAATACATGCTCCGATTGCCGCGATTGGCAACACATACATGCGTGCTCCGGCATCACGTCGAATAAACGAGACAAGTCCGATCATCGCAATCGGGTACATCGCAATTCGCTGAAACCAGCAGAACCGGCAAGGGATGTAGTTCGCGATCTCTGAGAAGTACAGCGATCCGAGCATCGCCCCTCCAGCAATGCACAACGTGATGGTCGCTCGAAATTCTCGTACGGCGCCCAACACCTTTTCTTGCCCTGTAGCCCAGCTCACCGCAATGACCACAGCTGCAATCGCAACAATAACTGCGAGCGTCGCCGACAAGGTCTCAACCATGTCGGTGACTTCGTACTTCGTAATCGCTAGGACTGACATGTCTATAGTCTGCCGGTTTCGTCGGGCACGCGTAGTTCGTAGCGAGTAGAATTTGGTTCATGCTCGAGTTCACATCGATCAGTGTTTCTTCATACGAGGCGTCGAACCTCTCTGCCGAACTCCAACAATGCTCAGCTGACGGATGGTCGGTGGTCTCCATCGTGAATGCAGGATCTGACATTGTTGCCTATCTCTCCCGGCCACTCACTGCAGTATCTGACGACACCTCTGCATCTGCCGCAGAACCCGCTGAAGCTGGCGGGGTTGGCTGGGGAATGCAATCTGACGTCTCAACCTCTTCCGCTGATGCCGCATCATCTTCAGTAGCGTCAGGTACGGCTTCGAGTTCGTCGTCAACCGCATCCTCAGCAGCCTCCGCTCCCGCTGGGTGGTATGCCGATCCTTCAGGCAGATTTGAACTCCGTTACTGGAACGGCGATAAGTGGACCGAGCACGTGTCACGAGCCGGACAGCAGTCAACTGACCCACCTGTTGCCTAACCCGTGCTCGCAACGTCTCTCGGTCACGCCGGAATCCTCATCGAGTGCGAGGCAGGTTCAATTCTCTGCGACCCCTGGTTCGAACCCGCGTTTCTTGGGTCGTGGTTTGTGTTCCCACGCAACGATCAACTCGATAACGACCTGCTTGATCGCATAGAGAACGCTGACTATCTCTACGTCTCCCACCTACACGGCGACCATCACGACGCGCACTGGCTGAACAATCACCTGAGAAGAAATATCCCAGTTCTTCTGCCCGACTATCCAACATCAGAGCAGAAACGCGAGCTCGAACAGCTCGGTTTTACAAACTTCATCCACACCAAAGACGGCGTTGAACAGGGGTTACGCGACGGGCTCTCGATCGCGATCCATGTTGAAACGTCCATCACCGACGGTCCCGGAGGTGATTCTGCGATTGTGGTGAGTGATGGGACTCATCGCATTGTCAATCAGAACGATTGCCGAACTCATGACCTTGCTGCGCTTCGATCACATGGCCCCGTCGATCTGCACTGGCTCCAATATTCAGGTGCCATTTGGTACCCGATGGTGTACGAACTTGGTGCTGCAGAAATGGTGCAGTTGTGTGCTGCCAAAGTTGAAAGCCAGGGCGCTAGGGCACTGAAATACGTCGAAGCTTTGGATGCCCGATGCGTTGTCCCCAGCGCCGGGCCACCAGCATTTCTCGACGATGATCTGTTCCATCTCAACATGATCTCCGGTGACGAGGCGAGCATCTTCCCTGACCAGCGATGGTTCCTTCAACAGTTGTCTGATGCCGGCAAGAACGGCGTGCTTGCAATTCCAGGGACGACAATCTCTGTCACAGCCAATGACATCTCAGTCACCCACCCGTTACCAGAGAGTGACGTTAGGGCAATCTTTGATGACAAACAGTCGTACTTGCAGCACTACCGAGACGATTGGCAACCATGGCTTGATGACCTCCACCGGACGTGGAAGCGAGAGCCCACTGATCTTGTTTCGCGAATCGCTGCCTGGTGGGAACCTCTCATGGCAAAAGCTCCAACCGTTTGTGAACTCATTGGCGACCCCATCCTCATTCGAGCGATGAATGATGACGGTTCATCTGTCGAAATCTTCGTGGATGTCCGCTCAAAGAAAGTGCTTGATGGGAACACGATCGACAATGCATCCGACAAAGCCGGCTTTCGATTCACCCTGCCTCGCAACCTTCTCGAACTCACGGTCGACAACGGTGCCGTCGATTGGTCGAATTCACTCCTGCTCTCGTGCCGATTCACCGCCTGGCGCAAAGGGCCCTACAACGAGTACGTCTATAACTTTCTGAAGTCACTTTCCGTTGAACGTATGACACGTACCGAAGCTGAAGCCCGGTTGAAGATTGAGATATCAACATCACAAGTGGTCGAGGACGATGTCGAAGTCGGCGATTTCATCGTGCAGCGTCGCTGTCCACATCGGAATGCTGATTTCTCGGTGTTCGGAGAAATCGACGGAGAGGATCTCGTCTGCACCTTGCACGGATGGAGGTTTGATACCGCCACTGGTCGCTGCCGAACCAGCGACGACCACCCTGTTCGGATCAGACGTCAGGAAACCTGAGGCGTTCTCCAAAAATCGCAACGCTCTGTCGAAGAGGAACGAGGTCACGACGGTGCCGACGTTCGACCTCGTCAACGGCCTCAGCAACTTGTTGCCGAGCGTGCTCTAGTTCTCGGCGAAGCTGTTCAACCTCGGCTTCGAGTTCCATGACCCTTCGAATACCTTCGAGGTTCATACCCGATTCGACGAGTTCTGAGATGCGTCGAAGAAGTTCAATATCGTCGTCGCTATAGCGACGGTTGCCACCATTCGTACGTGCCGGCTGCACGAGACCCCTACGCTCATAAATTCGCAGAGTCTGCGGATGCATACCTGCAAGTTCAGCTGCAACTGAAATCACGTACACCGCTTGCTGTGAAGTTCTCATATTCATGACGCACTCTCATCGTAGACCGCGCGAGCGCGGGGGTTGTCCGTCAGAACTTCTGCAAGGTGCTCCACCGCTTCGCGCTGCTCGTCATTGAGCGATGTTGGAACCTGAACAGCGACACGAACGATGAGATCTCCTTTCGTTGTTGCGCCGCGTTTCGTGACTTCGATGCCACGACCGCTCACTCGATGGCGCGAACCACTCTGTGTTCCGGGCTGAAGTCGGAGACGAACGACATCACCTTCAAGAGTCGGTACATCAACCTCTGCACCGAGGGCGAGTTCGGTAAATCTCACCGGCAATGTCACCTCAAGATTTGCCCCGTCTCTGGTGAACGCTTCGTGTGGTTGAACTGAAAGTTCGACGAGCAGGTCACCAGATGGTCCGCCGTTTCGCCCCGGACCGCCGCGACCCTTCAAGCGAATGGTTTGGCCATCGCTTACTCCTGACGGGATACGAACCTGCACAGACCGATGGCCAACCGTTGCACCAGTTCCGCCACAACTGCCACACGGATTGTCAATGATTCGACCGTGGCCGCTACAGCTTCGACAGGGCGAAGAGAACGAGAACGGGCCCTGATTTTCGGCAACTGCTCCTCGACCGCCACACACTCCACAGATGCGGGGCTCTGATCCGGGTCGAGCGCCCGACCCTGCGCAAGTATCGCAGCGACCTTCACTTGTGACATTGAGGCTTGTGGTCACACCTTTCGCAGCATCGTAAAACGACAGCGTGAGACGAGCCGCCTGATCGGCACCTCGGCGTGGTCCCGCATTACTTCGTTGGCGCCCATTGTTGAACATTTGTCCGAACAGGTCGCCGAACCCGCCCATGTCACCGACGTCAAAACTAAAGCCACCGGGTCCACCGCCGCCTGCCATCGGTCCGAGCCGTCGAACTTCGTCATACTCGGCGCGACGAGATTCATCGCCGAGCACGTCGTAGGCAGCACTTACCGCCTTGAACTGCTCTTCCGCGGCCGCATCACCTGGGTTCTTGTCAGGGTGAAGTTCGCGAGCAAGTTTTCGATATGCCCGAGTGATGTCTTTTGCTGATGCTTCTGGACCAACACCCAGCACTGAGTAGTAGTCCGTATCGAACCACTCTCTCTGTGCAGCCATGTTGCGCCTCAGTCTTTCGTTCGAACCATTGCGGGACGCAACGTGCGGCCCTTCCATGTGTAGCCACTGCGGAGGACCTCAGCGACGACGATTTCACCGCCTTCACCAGCCTCGTGGGCGACTGCCTCTGCAGTTTCTGGGTCAAACGGCTTGTCTGCGATATCCATCGCTTCCAAACCAGTCTTCTTCAACTCGACCAACAGCACGTTGAGTAACGGCCCCACCTCATCGGGGTGTCGTAGATACGCCGCTTCGGTTGCATCTAGAACCGGCAACAACGCTTCCGCCACTCTGCTCGTCGCTCTGTCGACTTCGTCGTTGATCTGGTTCGCGACACGCTTGCGATAATTCTCAAAATCAGCCTGGGTTCGCATTGCAAGTTCGCGGAACCGCTCTACTTCAGCGGCCACTTCATCATTGCTCTGTTCGTCAGGTGCGCCCTCGCCTTCGGTCAGGTCGTCGAGGCCTTCGAGATCGATTGAATCGCCGGCCCCAAAGTCTGATGGGGTAGCTACCCGCTCCTGAGTTGGGCGCACGGTCTCGGAGGTGAAATCTTCCACCTCCGAGCCACGCTCATCCTGCGGATCAAGGATGTCGTCATCATGTGATGACATGTCGCTCATTGCTCGTCGACAATCTCGGCGTCGACAATGTCGTCATCCGCTGAGCCTTCTGCAGATCCTGAAGCTGAGGTGCCCGCAGCATTGTCACGTGCAGCCGCCTCGTACAACTTCTGGCTGAACTCCTGACTTGATGCCATGAGTTTTTCAGTGGCCTCTTTGATTGCGCCGGTGTCGGTACCTTCGAGAGCTGATTTCAGTTCGGCGAGTGGGCCTTCGACCGCTGCTTTCTCTTCTTCGGAAACGTTCTCACCTTGCTCACGAAGCACCTTTTCGGTCTGGTACACGAGCGAGTCGGCATTGTTACGTACCTCTGCCTCTTCACGCCGGGCCTTGTCTTCTTCGGCGTGTGCTTCGGCATCTTTCACCATCTGATCGATGTCATTCTTATCAAGCGTCGACTGCCCTGTAATCGTCATCGACTGCTCTTTGTTCGTCGCACGATCTTTTGCCGCAACGTGAACAATGCCGTTTGCATCGATGTCGAACGTGACTTCGATCTGCGGCACACCGCGAGGTGCTGGCGGGAGGTCGACGAGCTGGAACTTGCCGAGCGTCTTGTTGTACGAGGCCATCTCGCGCTCGCCCTGAAGGACATGAATCTCAACTGAGGGCTGCATGTCTTCAGCAGTCGTGAATACTTCAGTCCGCTTCGTCGGGATTGTCGTATTGCGCTCGATGAGACGGGTCATAACGCCTCCCTTGGTTTCAATACCAAGGCTGAGTGGGGTGACGTCGAGAAGCAGCACGTCCTTCACATCGCCACGGAGCACACCAGCTTGAACCGACGCTCCAACGGCAACGACTTCATCAGGGTTCACCGTCTTGTTGGGCTCTTTGCCGGTCATCGACTGAACAAGTTCAGTCACTGCCGGCATGCGAGTCGAACCACCCACGAGGATGACGTGGTGAAGGTCGCCCTTCGAGATACCGGCGTCCTTCAAGGCCTGCTCAAACGGCACCCGACAGCGCTCGATGAGGTCGGCCGTCATCTCTTGGAACTTCGAACGCGAGAGCGTCTCGTCTAGGTGCAACGGACCATCTGCATTTGCAGTGATGAACGGCAGGTTGATCTGGGTGGACTGCACCTGACTGAGTTCGATCTTCGCTTTCTCTGCTGCTTCCTTCAGGCGCTGCATCGCCATCCGGTCGCTCGAGAGATCCACGCCTTGAGCGTTCTTGAACTGCGTGACGAGCCAGTCGATGACTCGCTGGTCCCAGTCGTCGCCACCAAGTGCGGTGTCACCGTGGGTTGACTTCACTTCGAATACGCCATCACCGATTTCGAGAACGGAGACGTCGAAGGTTCCACCACCAAGGTCGAAGACGAGAACTGTCTCATCTTCGGATCCCTTGTCGAGCCCGTATGCGAGTGCGGCAGCAGTGGGCTCGTTGATGATTCGGAGCACCTCAAGGCCGGCGATCGTGCCAGCTTCTTTTGTTGCCGTGCGCTGTGCGTCGTCGAAATATGCGGGAACGGTGATGACCGCCTGAGTGACGGTGTCACCAAGAAATGCCTCGGCATCGCGCTTGAGCTTCATGAGGGTGCGGGCAGAAATTTCCTGTGGCGTGTACTGCTTGCCGTCGATGTCGTCGCTCTTCCAGCTTTCGCCCATGTGGCGCTTTACTGATCGAAACGTGCGATCTGGGTTGGTGATCGCCTGACGCTTCGCGACCTCTCCAACGAGGACCTCGCCTGCTTTCGAGAAGGCAACGACCGATGGGGTGGTTCGAGCACCTTCGGAGTTTGGGATAACAACGGGCTCGCCCGCTTCAAGAACTGCGACGACGGAGTTCGTGGTTCCGAGGTCAATACCGACTGCCTTTGGCATTTGGTTGTGCTCCTTATGTTGGTCACACATCGATGTGTGGGGGGTTTATCCACAGTGTATGACCCCGATGGAATCGCGCCAACCTCAGCAACAGAAAAGTTGAGTCGATACGACTAAACTTTTCTAAAACTCTGAAAATATAGGCTATATAAGGTGTTCTGGGCCAAAGGAATCAGGAAGTAACCCATCCATTGTGTACGTCGCCCAAAGGCCGTTTTTGCTGCAAGCATGGATAACCGTGTCACGAGTTGCGAATTCGCGAATCTTCTGCCGACAGCCACCACAAGAGGTCGCCAACCCCTCTGAATCGCAGACCGTGAGCACCACTTTGGCCTCGCGTTCACCTTCTGAGGCCATCACCGCAAGCGCCGTCGCTTCAGCACAAAGCCCCTGTGGGTAGGCCGAATTCTCAATGTTTGCCCCAACGTAGATCTGACCAGATGTCGTAAGCACCGAGCAGCCAACGTGATAATTCGAGTAGGGAGCGTGTGCTCGTTGCTGCACATCGAGGGCGGCATCGAACAAACTGCGCAACACGTCGTCCATCTGCTCAGGTGGAACCACTTGGTCGTACACAGTCCGATCAGGAATCTGCTGAGTCATAGCCCAACGATACGCGCCCGTTCGTCAGTGGACGAGTTGCGCTCGGAACGCCCACTAACGGCTAACACTGAGCCCCACCAGAAACCCGTGCAACATCATCGACCGTCCACCCCCCGGTACCTCGGACGAGGCCGATCAACCCTGTCATCGAAGCGACCGAGCCCCAGTTCCCCTGGGTATCGGAAAAAGATCCAAAACCAGAATCTTCGACCACGCAGAACGAAGCGATCGCTCGTCCGGCAGCATCGAGGCGCACGTCAGTCACGGTGAAGGCCGAATCAAGAACAACAGTTTCGTCGGGCGAGTTAAGTGATGCCATGAGATTCTCAGCCAATACTCGGGCGAACCCGGTTCGATACGCAAGAGCGGAATACCAGGTTGCGGACTGAGTTCCTTCTGAAACCGCTTGCCGTTGAGCCTGCCAGGCCAATCTCGCCACCTGGGAAACTTCACTTGCAACCTCTGGCTCCGCAGGAGTACTCAATGCAATAGCTCCTCCAACCCACCGAACCACCTGCAGAACGTCAGAGCCAGTGGGTTCGTCTGTCTCCTCTTCTGGCACCTCCACCGGGCTCGGCTCAGCGCTGTCTTCCAAAGGAACATGCTGCTCATCGGGTGGTTCCCTCAGTGGGTCAGTGGTGGGAGTCGCGATTTCATCGGACGGTTCAGTCCCCACGCTTGATGACATCGTTTTCTCCAGCATCAACAATTCGAGATCTAACGGAACGATCGCATCTTCTTGCGAAAGACGCGATTGGGGGCTTTCACTCATTGAGACCTCGATGGCCAAATCAGGTTCTCGCTGAACATTCAAATATCCCTCAGCCACCACCGTGCCCACCATCGTCGTCGACGACTGGTCAGTCGCTGTAACACCTGGGACCCGGTACTGCGCCGGCCATAAGCCGATCAAGGTCACTGCTCCAAGCGCGACCGAGAGCGGCACCGACCACTGTCGTCTACCGTGAACTAATGCAACCTCTTCGTGCCCATGTCGCACATTCGAAGAGTATGAAAAGCTGAGCTCGCTATGCCGTCGAATATTGCATTGGATGTTCGCACTACGGTCTTGGTGTGAATCTCCGCGAACTCCAAGACGTCATCGATGCAACATATGGTGAGCGCGACCGCGAACGCGGCGTCTCACCAACGGTCGCCTGGTTATGCGAAGAACTTGGTGAACTCGCCCAAGCAGTACGCAAAGGAACCCCAGATGAAGTGGCCCACGAGTTCAGTGATGTTCTGGCCTGGATCGCAACATTGGCCAACCAAGTAGGCGTCGATCTCACAGAGGTCGTGGACCGGTACCGAAATGGTTGCCCAAAATGTTCAGCAATGCCCTGCGCCTGCTGAACATTGGCACTTCAGAGAAGCAGTTCGGCAATCTGGATGGCGTTCAACGCAGCTCCCTTGCGCAAATTGTCATTCGCAATGAATAACGCAAGGCCTCGATCACCATCGACTGAGGGGTCGCGCCGCACACGACCCACATAACTCGGGTCGCGACCCGCAGCTTCGAGCGGAGTAGGAACGTCTCGCAACTCGACGCCTGGAGCCGATGACAGCACCTCAACTGCACGATCAACAGAAATCGCCTCAGCAAATTCAACGTTCATCGACAACGAGTGGCCAGTGAACACCGGGACCCGCACGCAGGTTCCCGAAACACGCAATTCAGGAATGCCGAGAATCTTGCGACTCTCATTGCGGAGCTTCTGCTCTTCGTCGGTTTCGAGCGAGCCATCTGACACCATCGATCCAGCAAGTGCGAGCACATTGAACGCAATTGTGTCAGCAAACTTTTTCGCCGGAGGGAACTCGACGGCTCGACCATCATGAGTGAGCTCGGCTGCATCTTGCGCGACAGCTCTTGCCTGCTCGTCAAGATCCTCGACTCCCGCCAGACCACCACCAGACACTGCCTGATAGGTAGACGCGATCATTCGTACAAGACCTGCTTCATCATGAAGTGGTTTCAGAACTGGCATCGCCGCCATCGTGGTGCAGTTGGGATTCGCAATAATTCCTTTCGGGATATTTCGCACTTGCTCAGGATTCACTTCACTCACCACGAGTGGTACTTCAGGGTCCATACGCCATGCCGACGAGTTATCGATCACGGTTACGCCAGCAGCCGCAAAACGGGGTGCAAGCTCGCGCGACGACGTAGCACCAGCGGAGAACAAGGCGACATCAAGGCCAGTCGGGTCAGCGGTAGCTGCATCTTCGACGATGACGTCAGCGCCATTCCATTCAAGTGTGCTTCCCGCAGAACGCGAGGACGCGAAAAAACGAACTTCCTCAGCAGGAAACCCTCGCTCCACCAAAAGGCGTCGCATAACGCCACCAACTTGACCGGTTGCACCTACTACACCAATGCGCATGACGGCAGGCTAACGGCGCACACCGTCGAGCAGTCGGTCGTTGCCGCGTTCAGGAAACCGTGGCTGTGATCCACCAGTGATTCTGGTTAATCCCGTCGAAACGGCCACGGCGGAATGCGCCCTGTAAATCATCGACCGGACCACCAGACCAGATCGTCACTCCGTCGACCGAACCGCCCAGCGTTGCAAGCACTTGACTTGGCGAAATTCGACTCACCTGCCACGCCAAACGCGCAATCGAACGACGCTGGCTCAGCCACTCACCAACGCGGGGAAGACGGAATGAATTGCGAACCACAATTCCAAGTGGAAGTAATAACGGATCAAGACGTGACGGGCCACGGAAGTTGAGAGCAATACGCCCGCCTGATCGTGTCACCCGAACCGCTTCTCGAGCCAAATTCAATGCATCTCCCTGTGCGCAGTGCTGCAACGTGAGATAACTGAATGCAAAATCAACGCAATCATCTCCGAGCGCAAGTGATCGGCCGTCAGCAACCTCAAGTGTGCGGAGGTGATCAGCACGTCCGTACCGAGAAACGGTTTCATGGCACCGCTCAAGAAACCCGATGTCAAGATCGGCGGCGATGACATCACTGAATTCTCGAGTAAATGCAGCTGTCATTCGGCCGATACCAGAACCAATTTCAATCATCGTTAGCTGATGATTCTCTGGATTACGAAGCCCAAAGGCTTCAAGGTACGCCGGCACTTCCTCGTCACCAGTTGCTACAAAATCTGCCAGTGTGAGGTGATCCCCGGTGGCGTTGTTGAACACCCAACCTGTCTCTCGGACAACCTCATCAGCGCTCATGTGCCGGTCGGACACTCGACCGGCAACCTTCCATGCAATGAGTTGAGAACGGGGACGCATCACGAGTGATTCTCGCACATCAGTGTCACCGACAACGGTGCAGTCACTGTCACTTGCGTTCAGGCAATGGAGCCGAATACGACTCGCCTGAATCCAAACCAAATTCGGTATGCAGAGCGCGGGCCGCAGTCTCCAGGTCACTTGCGGTGATCACGACCGAAATGCGAATCGTCGATGTTGAGATCATTTGGATATTGACATTTGCTTCAGCCAAGCACCTGAACATTCGAGCAGCGATGCCGGGAGAGGTTTTCATACCTGCACCAACCAGCGAAACCTTCGCAATTTCGCCGTCCCGTGTGACACCAGCCGCTGACATTTCGGTCGCAATTCTCGACACGATCTCTTCAGCAACTTTGAGATCTGCAGACGGAACGGTGAACGAAATATCGGTTGTTCCTTCAGTCGAAGTGTTCTGGACGATCATGTCAACATTGACATTTGCGTCGGCAAGTGGTTCGAACAACGTGGCCGAGATGCCGGGCCTATCGGGGACTCCGAGCACAGTGAGCTTCGACTCACTTGCATCGGTGACAACACCAGAAATAATTGGATCTTCCATTGAAGGCTCCTCAGAGGTCACCCACGTACCGTGCTCCCAGGTGAAACTAGACCGTACGTGAAGAGGGACATTGTGGTTTCGGGCGAATTCAACAGAGCGCAATGCAAGCACCTTGGAACCCGCCCCGGCCATTTCAAGCATCTCATCAAAGTTGATGCGCGAAAGTTTGTGTGCTTGGGGGACGATCCGAGGGTCAGCGGAGAACACCCCGGTCACGTCGGTGTAGATCTCACAAGCATCGGCATCGAGCGCTGCAGCTAATGCAACCGCCGTGGTATCGGATCCACCGCGGCCAAGGGTTGTGATTTCGCGATCGGTTGACACTCCTTGGAACCCGGCGACAACACACACATAGCCATCGCTCAACGCTTCACGAAGACGGTCGCCCTTGACCTCAAGAATTTTTGCCTTGCCATGAGCGGTGTCGGTGATGATGCCGACCTGGCTCCCGGTGAAACTCATTGCGTTAATTCCGCGTTCGGCAAGAGCCATGCAGAGCAATGACATCGACACACGCTCACCTGTTGTCAACAGCATGTCCATCTCGCGACCCGGATGCACGGTTGACACGTCATTCGCAAGCTTTAAGAGATTGTCAGTTGATTTTCCCATCGCCGACACGACAACAACCACGTCAGCCCCATGCTGACGGGTGTAGGCAACATGATCTGCGACCGCTCGCATGCGGTCGGGATCAGCAACTGAAGTGCCGCCATACTTTTGGACGATGAGTGTCACAAGTCCGAAAGCCTACGGGCGTCAGGAACGGTCGGCGACCGTAAGTGAGACAACATCAAATTCAAGGAGTGAGGCTCCGGTCGCCACCGGATGCTGAGGTTTCGCTTCACCCGAACCACCATCGGTGTGAGTGTCTCGGTGTTGATGGGCAAATGCTTGGCCGCTTCGCCAAGCCTGGAATGCTTCTTCGCTCTCCCACCTTGTCACCACGAAGTAGCGATCGTCACCGGCGGTCGGCCTGAGCAGCATGAACTCCTCAAAGCCCGGCTGGTTGTCAACCATGCCGGCACGAGCAGCGAAGCGCGCCTCAAGTTCTGGGCCTGCGCCTTCAGGAACCTCAATTGCATTGATCTTTACGACTGACATGAGTGCATCGTCGCGCACTTGACCAATCTTCACGTGGTCTTGCTTCTCAGCAAACGCTTTACAAACAGTAAAGTGGAGTCATGTCCGGAGCAACACAGTTCTCAGTGAACGGCTCACCGGTGGAAATCACCGGCGAGCACCCCCATCTGCTCTCTGCGCTTCGAGACGAACTCGACATCACTTCCCCAAAGGACGGATGCTCTCCCTCAGGGCAGTGTGGATGCTGCACGGTTCTTGTCGACGGGCGGGCAATTGTTGCGTGCCAGCAATCAGTCGAGTCCTGCCAAGACAAAGAGATCACCACTCTCGAAGGACTGCCTGAAACAGAACGTCAACAATTCGCTAATGCGTTTGCGGCATGTGGCGGGTTGCAATGTGGCTTTTGTATTCCCGGTATTGTCATGCGCGCCCATCATCAGATCGCGAAGAAGGGCGCTGACCTCACCCGCGAATCGATGGCGCCTCATCTTGGGGCGCACCTGTGTCGATGCACCGGTTACGTCAAGATCCTTGATGCAATTGAAGCGGTTGCCCACAACACGCCCGTTGAGCCACCCAAGGTTCAAGGCGGTGTTGGTGCCCGTGGAATGAAATATGAGGCTCAACCACTCACACTCGGCGATCGTGATTACGTCGATGACATCAGAGTTGCTGGAATGCTTCATGCTGCGCTTCATCTCACTGAACACACCCGCGCTCAGATCAAACACATCAATGTTGCACCTGCCGAATCAGCACCGGGTGTCATCACGGTGTTCACTGCGGCCGATATCCCAGGTGAATTGAGATCAGGCCTCATCCATAAGGACTGGCCGTTGATGATTCCCGTTGGGGGAATGACCTCATACGGCGGCGATGTTCTTGCAATTGTTGTCGCCGAGACCCGAGAGCAAGCGAGAAGCGCGGCGGAACTCGTTGAAGTTGACTACGACGTCCAGCCGCCAGTTGTCGACCCGATCGCTGCGCTGCAACCAGACTCGCCGATTGCGGTCTGGGGAACTGACTCAAATGTGCTGTCGGTTAGCGCATATGAGCGCAATGAAGGTCTATCTGTCGACGAGGCGCTTTCGGCGAGCGCTCACGTCGTGTCCGAGACGTTCAGCACGCAACGAATTGAACATGCCTTTCTAGAGCCAGAGTCGACGCTCGCTGTTCCATCTGGTGAAGGTGATGACCAAACCTTGCACGTCTACTCAGGTGGCCAAGGTGTATGGGATGACCGCAACGACATCGCTGCGATCCTTGATATCGACAGAGAACGAGTCACCGTTGAACTTGTGTCAAACGGTGGCGCATTTGGCGGCAAAGAAGATATGAGCAATCAAGGCCATGCAGCTCTTGCTGCATGGTTGTTGAACAAGCCAGTGAAGTGCACGCTGAGTCGTGGCGAGAGTTTCCGGATGCACGCAAAACGCCATCCAATCACCCTTGAGGTGAAAGCAGGCTGTGACTCCGAGGGAATATTGACCGGTCTACATGTTCGAGCAATTGGCGATTCTGGCGCCTATGCCAGCGTCGGCATGAAAGTACTTGAACGAGCCGCAGGTCATGTTGCTGGCCCATACCGCTGGCAGTCACTCGATATCGAAGCGACTGCAGTTCGCACGAATAATCCCGTATGTGGAGCCTTCCGAGGGTTTGGCGCCAACCAAGCACAATTCGCAACTGAGGGCGTCATTGATCGTCTCGCCGAGCTCGCCGGAATTGATCGATGGGAGTTCCGAAGCAGAAATGTCATCTTGCCGGGCGATGTCTGGGGTCCTGGGCAGATCATGGATGATGGTGCTGGAGGAGCACGCGAGTGCCTTAACGCGATCAAAATCGATTACGAAAATGCACTCGCTTCAGGCCGCGCCGTCGGTCTCGCCATCGGCATGAAGAACTCGGGGCTCGGTAATGGTTTCCGCGAGGTTTGCGGGGCAGTAGTTAGGTTCCGTAGCGACGGCCGTGTCGAAGTACGTCACGGTTGGACAGAGATGGGGCAAGGCGTTCACACGGTTGCGCTACAGGTCGCTGCACAGGAGCTCAACATTGACGCCGAGCGCATTGAAGTCATCGTGGATACGACTCGAGAGCTTGGGTTCGGACAGACCACGGGAAGCCGCGGCACGTTAATGACAGCAGGTTCCGTGGCTGCGGCATGCGCAACGGCTCTTGCCGCTGACTGCGAAGTTGATGTCGATCATCACGGCGAATATGTCGTCGATTGGACGCAGCATCTCGGTGACCCGGAGCATCCAAACCCCACGATTCACTCCTGCTTCTCGTACGCAGCGCAACTTGTCGAGATCGACCCCGATTCTGGCGCAATCGATCGTGTCGTCGCGGTACATGACGTCGGGAAGGCTGTTAATCCAACTCTTGTTGAAGGCCAGATACAAGGTTCGGTTCATATGGGACTTGGTTACGCAATTAGCGAAGAGTTCCCAAGTGACGAGCACGGAATGCCGACTGCTACGACGCTACGTCAGCTCGGTATTCCGAGGGCCAAAGACATCCCGACAATCGATGTCAAAGTGGTCGAAGTGCCTCAGCCTCGCTCACCGTACGGCATTAAAGGCGTCGGCGAAATTGGCCTCGTGCCAACGGCTCCAGCAATTGCTGGAGCGCTGTATGACTTGGATGGCGAACGACGCCGTACACTGCCTATGCGCCGCCAGTGACGTCGGCGTAGTTCACACTCCGTTAACAATTGAGATACGGGCGAGAAATCGCGTGCTGGCACAGTGTGGCTACCCCTACAAAACGCAATAATCGCCGAAAGGAATCCCGTGGCGTACCAAGCTGAATACATCTGGATCGATGGCCATGAGCCAACTCCGCTCCTCCGTTCAAAGACCAAGGTTCTTGCCGATGAAGTAACCGATCCCCCCATCTGGGGTTTCGACGGTTCTTCAACCCAGCAGGCAACAGGCGACAAGTCGGACTGCGTCCTTCGTCCAACCTTTGTCTGTCCCGACCCGATTCGCGGTGGCCGCAACATCCTCGTGATGTGCGAAGTGTTGCTCGCATCAAACATGCGCGCGCACCCAACGAACACTCGTGCCGCTTGCGCCCGCGTTGAGAAGAAGTTCAAGGACGACGAGATGATTTTCGGCCTTGAGCAGGAATACACCATGATGCGTCCAGACGGCTCACCGCTCGGCTTCCCAGCCGGTGGCGGACAGCCCGCTCCACAGGGCCCGTACTACTGCGGCGTCGGAACCGGTCGTGTCGTCGGTCGTGAGATCGTCGAAGAGCACACCCAGGCATGTATCGATGCTGGGCTCTCTATTTCGGGCACGAACGCCGAAGTGATGCCCGGCCAGTGGGAATTCCAGATTGGACCTCTCGGCCCAACCGCAGTTGGCGACCAGATGTACGTCGCTCGCTGGCTCCTTCACCGCATTGCCGAGGATTACGACGTAGTCATCAGCTTCGATGCGAAGCCAATGAAGGGTGACTGGAACGGCGCTGGCTGTCACACCAACTTCTCCACCGTTGCAATGCGCGAGAACTACAAAGCCATCACGGCAGCATGCGAAGCCATCGGTAAGAACTACATGATGCTCGTCGAGAACTACGGCGACGGCATTGCAGATCGACTCACTGGCCAGCACGAAACCGCACCGTGGAACAAGTTCTCCTACGGCGTTTCTGACCGTGGTGCGTCGATTCGTATTCCATGGCAGGTTGAGAAGGACGGTAAGGGCTATGCAGAAGACCGCCGCCCGAACGCAAACTGCGATCCGTACACAGTCGCACAGCTCATCACCGACACGGTGTGCTCCGCTGCTGCGAAGGGTTCCAAGAAGCGCTGATCTCTTCAGCGTCACTTGGTGACATCGCTGCGAAGGGGGCCTCGTGCGCACGAGGTCCCCTTCGTCGTTTTTCACTGCCAGAATGAGGATGAATGAGGAGGAATCATGCGTGAACAGCAACGTGATTATGTGCTGAGAACTGCGTCGGAACGCGGTGTTCGCATGGTGCGGCTGTGGTTTACCGATGTGCTCGGCAACCTGAAAAGTTTCGCAATCAGCCAGAACGAACTTGAGAATGCACTCAATGACGGAATGACCTTTGATGGGTCATCGATTGACGGCTTCTCACGAATTCAAGAATCGGATGTCCTCGCTATTCCCGACCCCGACACCTTTCAGATCTTGCCGCTCGGCGACAAAGGGGCAGCCGAGGCTCGAGTGTTTTGCGATATTCACAACCTCGATGGAACTCCCTTCACCGGCGACCCACGCCAAGTGCTTCGTCGGCACGTCGAAGAAGCACGTGCTGAGGGCCTCACGTTCTATATCGCTCCCGATATCGAGTTCTTCTACTTCAACACTCCACAACCCGGTGAACGACCCACACCCCTCGACAACGGCGGGTACTTCGACCTGACGACACGAGATGTCACCGGAGACCTTCGGAAACAGACCATTCGCACACTCGAACAGATTGGCATTCCTGTCGAGTACTCGTTCCACGAAGATTCCCCAAGCCAGCAAGAAATCGATCTTCGCCATGACGACGCACTCACCATTGCCGACTCAGTCATGACGTTCCGCCTCATCGTCAGAGAGGTCGCAGCGGCCCACGGCGTCTATGCAACATTCATGCCAAAGCCTCTTGAAGGCGTTCAGGGTTCTGGTATGCACACACATCTCTCGCTCTTCACCGGCGACGACAACGCGTTTTACGACGAGAACGATGAATACAACCTCTCGCCAGTCGCAAAGTCATTTATGGCCGGGTTGCTACGCCACGCAGCGGAGATCACCGCAATCACCAATCCGACAATCAATTCGTATAAGCGATTGGTACCTGGATTTGAGGCGCCCGTTCATCTCAGTTGGGCGCGCAACAATCGCTCAGGATTGATCCGAGTGCCAATTCCGAAACGAGGCAACCCTCTTGCCACCCGTTTGGAGTACCGATCACCTGACCCGAGCTGCAACCCGTATCTCGCCTTCAGCCTCATGCTTGCTGCAGGTCTCAAGGGGGTCCGCGAGGGGTACGAACTTCCGGTTGAAGCTGATGCCAACTTATTTGAGTTGGACGACCAGGCGCTCAACAAACTCGGAATTGGCCAATTACCTCAATCACTTGCAGAAGCTCTGCACGCAATGGAGAAATCAGAGCTCGTCCGGGAGGCTCTTGGAGAACACATTTTCGAATGGTTCCTGCGTAACAAGCGCCGCGAGTGGATGGATTACAAGACTCACGTCAGCCAATTCGAAATCGATCGATATCTGGGGACTCTGTGACCAACCTCGAGAGCGGAACCCTGCTCGTCGTCGGCGATCCGATCTCTGCAGAACTCGCGCGCACGCTCGACCTCGCTGGTCGGAAATGGCATGGCATCTGCTCGTCCGATGATCCAAGCTTGATTGAGCCTGACGACAGTTGGGTTGGCGCGATCATCGACCTCTCATCTGACCCTGAGTCAGGCTGGTCAATCGCTCGAAGCCTTCGCCGATCAGACCGAGACCCTGTTCGCACTCTCGTCTTAGTTGGTGGTGGGCAGTTATCAGAGCTCAGTCATCGCGATGACCTCTTCGATGATTTCTGTCTTACCCCGTTCCACCCCACAGAACTTGAGGCACGTCTCGAACACCTCCTCGCGTCGGTCGGGCCGGTCGCAACTCGGTCAGAGGTCGTCATGTACGAAAACCTCGCACTCAACCTTGAGACCTACCAAGCCTCGGTGTCAGATCAACCACTTGACCTGACATATATGGAATACGAACTCCTCAAGTTCCTTGCCCAAAATCCCGGCAAGGTGTTCTCACGCGAACTGCTATTGAGCCGAGT